>JAJYMB010000080.1 GCA_021787365.1 Actinomycetes bacterium
CCGCCACACCGGTTGCAACGGGTACCGATCGAGCCGCCACGCCCCCAAAATGCCAGCAATGCCACCGCGATCTGTACCTCGCCCTGCCGTGTCGAACTACAGCCTTGTCACTTTGACCGACTCCCTGCTTGCCGTGGATAGCGACCAACGAGTTGGCGGCAGCATTATGCGCTGCATAGCTGCTGCGCACGATGCTCGCGGAGCTGCTCGGGTCGCTATGCGTAGGCCCCGATTTTCTCACGACGCATAAGGGGAATTCTGGGCGTCAAATCTCCGAGCCGGCACGCTGCCAGCTCGGCGCTGCCACAGCACCTGGACTTGACCGCTGGGGTGGATCTCCACGATGCCCGTGAAGTTGCCGTTCCCCAACCCGACTGAGGACGCCGCGTGGATGTTGCCCCCGGGGCCCACCGTGATCCCATTGGGCTCCATCGTCTTGCCCGGGGCAAGGTGCCCAGGCTTTCCCAGGTTGACGACCGTCTGCATCCCCCGAGCGGTGAAGCGGACGAGCTTCCGGTAATCCATGCCGACGACCGTCCCGCCCGGGGTGGTGGCGAGGCCCGAGTAGTCGTCGTAGGGGTACACGTCCTGGTAGGCAGTGGTCCTGCCATTCGGGTGGACCACGAAGACCTCCTTCAGGTGCCCGCCACCGCTGTCGCATGCCACGTACAGTGAGCCGTCGCCAGCGAAGGCGACGCCCGCCCCGTAGCAGTTCACCTGCTTAGTGAGGACCGGGTCCCAACGGGTGCCTACGAGCTCACCGGCGGGGGTGAGCTCGAGGAGCGGCCCCAAGTTCAACCTGTTCGGGCAAACGACCGTGGAGATGTACAGGCGGCCGCCAGGCCCGATCGCCAGTGTGCCTCCGTAAAAGGCGGCGTCCTCGGCAGGAAAGCCGCTGGCCGAGTGGTGGGCCCGGCAGTCGGGACGAGCACCGACGACCGTGGTGATCTTCCCGTCCGGGGCGACCTCCCGCACGACCCACCTGAGCGCCGGCGTAGCCGCCCCCACCTCTTGGACGAAGTAGAGCGCCCCGGTTGGGCTGACGACCATTGCTGTCGGGTACTCGACCTCGGCGTCCACGGCAGGGCCACCGTCGCCCGAATAGCCTGCCCTTCCGGTGCCGGCTATGACCCGGAAGCTCCCCGCTGCGAAGCGCTCCAGGATCTGCTGGCGGCCCCAGTCCGCGACGTAAAGCCCGCCTCCAGGCGCAGTGGCGATGGTGACCGGCTCTTCCGGGCCCAGGCCATGGACGGAGACGACAACGCGGGGACTTGGCACTGCCTGTACCGCTGCTCCCGGGCCAAGGCCGAGCAGGAGGGCCGCGGCGGGCACCGCGGCACGTACACCGTGCCCGAAGGCCCCCGGACCAGGCCTGGGAACCGGCCACCGCTCCGCCACCCCGGGCGGCCCGCCCAGACCGACCAACTGTTGAAGCCGGCCGAGCGCGGAAGGTGCGCCAAAGACCAGCGACAAGGCGATTGCCGTCGCCATGGCGAGCGGCCCCAACGACTGCAGCACTGTCACACTCCCAGTACGTGGCCGGAGGGCCATCGGTTCCCGTCGTGCTGCTCGAACCTCTCAACCCCCAAGGTGGGTGTAGAAGCCCTGAGCTGCGCGAGTCATACTTAAGCAGTGGAGGAGGTCAGGACCCGGACACTCGTTCTCCTGGACAGCCGCGGCGGGGACCGGTTCCTCCGAATCACTTGGCACCCAACGACATCAACGGTGGTGTTCAGCCACTGGAGCGGCCCGATTTGCACGGCCTCAACCCCAGTGAGCCTGCCCGAGGCGTCGAGAGTTATCGAGCTCCTTGCCGGGGTCCTTCGTGGCCTGGCCAACGAAGCGCTCACGAGTCATAGCCGGGCCCAGGTCGAGAAGACGACGGTCCCTGGTCTGCATCGTCATCGATGTAGGGGGTCAGCGTCCATAAGCGACCTCACGCGCCGACTATGGGCCGAGTGGAACCGGCGGGCCGCCCGCTAACCACGTACAAGCAGCTCTTGGTCCTCCCTTGGGATGTGCGAGCTGCTTTCTGGCGTCGCCTTTCGTTGGCCGTGAGCCTGCTTTTGGGCTCCAGTTCCGTCGCTTCGTCGCGACCGGCCATGGTGAGCGGTTGTTCTGTACCCGAGTGACCTGTCGCTTCGCCAAACAGGTTGCCGGGTGCCTGCCCGGGTGGCACCATCGAAGCTATGAACATCCGGCGGGCTGGCATGGGCGACTCGATGGGCATCGGCTTGGCCCACGTCCGCTCGTGGCAGGCGGCGTACAAGGGTCTGGTCCCCCAGCACTACCTCGACGGGCTCGACCCCGTCCAGCGCGTCCAAGTCTGGGCGCGCCAACTGAGCGAAGGGCACCAAGTAGGCCAGGCCGTGCTCGTCGCCGAAGCGGACGACGAAGTGGTCGGCTTCGTGAGCGTCGGGCCGTCGCGAGACGATGACGCTAACGGCCAGGGGGAAGTGTGGGCCATCTACCTGCTCCCCGATTTCTGGGGCCAAGGGGTCGGCAAAGCGCTCATGCGTGCGGGTTCCGAGAGACTCCGGGGTTTTGGGTTCACAGAGGCGACGCTCTGGGTGCTGGGCACAAACGAGCGAGCGCGCCGTTTCTACGAGGCCGTCGGCTGGGCCCCCGACGGGGCAAGCAAACGGGACGACAGCCGTGGTTTCCCCATAACCGAGGTACGCTACCGGCACCGGCTTGGCTGACAGCACCGGACCTCTCCTGCTGAGAAACCGACTGGTGAGGCGCCCGGGTTGCTCGGCACCATGCGCCAGTTCTTGCCTTGGTCGGTCGTCCGGAGCAAGACCGGGACGGCACAGAGGTCCTGAGGGGTCTTGCCGCAGGGCGTGGCTGCGGCGGCAAGCCATCCAGACGTGGTGCTCGCCATGGCGAAGCCCCAGATGGGGTCACCCTTGCCGTACGTTGGCGGAGCGGGCACTTCGGCCCAATGCTGGCCGGCGTCCCCGGTGACGTAGAGCCTGCGGCCAGAGGTCATCGCCCAAATGGTTGGCGAGTTGACCTCTAAGGCGGGCTCTGTGAACCACCCGGGGGCCGGAGAAGGTGGGTTCGGCGCGGCGGGTAGCGGCTCGGCTCGCCACCGGCTACCACCGTCGTCGGTCGCATATAGGACGCCTTTCCCGCCAGGCAAGGTGGCTGCGACGACGCCATTGGCCGCCGAGAAGAAGTGTGGTGCCGAAAGCGCCACCGGGGCAGCGCTCCCGCCCGGGAGGACTACATGCTGCCAGGTCCTCCCGGCGTCGGTCGTCCGCTCGAGCAGGTGGCCCGCGCTCAACCACCCAAAGTTGGCGTCCACGAAATCTATCGCCGGCACTTCCGAATTCGGGAGCTGCACCGAGACGACCACCCAGCTGGCCCCGCTGTTGGCGGTCGAGTAGAGGGTGGCTTTGCTCCCGAAGGCGAAGCCGTGAGCGGCGTCGACGAAAGAGAAGGACATGGCGCACGCAGAGCAGCTCGGGAGAGCCGTCCAGTGCCACACCTGGCCCCGATCGTTGGACCGCTCGATGGCAAAGCCCCTGAGGCCTTGCTTCGTCACGTCCCCCGCCTCGGTCGCCGAGAACCAAAGGTCCTCGCTCCCGAACCAGCCAAAACCGGCAAGCCGGACTGCGGCGTCGTCACCCACGAGGTTGGAGGGTGTGATGTCGTGCCAGTGCGCCCCGCCGTCGTTGGTACGCCAGAGGCCACCGCCGTTCCCGGCCCAGACATCGCCTCCGTCGAAGAGGGCGAAGGCCAAGGCGGCAAAGGCGTTGGGGGTCTTCACCACGCCCTCACAAGTGTCGCGCGCGGAAGGTGCGCCAAGGAGCAGCGAAGAGGCGAGTGCCGTCGCCATGGCCAGCGACCCCAACGACTGCAGCACTGTCACACTCCCACTACTTGGCTGCGGTGCCATCGGTTCCCGTCGTGCTGCTTGAACGTATCGTCGCTCGCCGGTAGCCCGGAGCCCAACCACCGGAGACGGCCTCGTCCGTCGCTAAGGAGCCAGAGACGAAGCCAGCCGCCCGTTGAGTCGTCCGCATTGAACATTCTGCCCCACATTCGAACGCTCGTTGCCGAGCTCCGACCCATCTTTACGTGCTCTGGCATCTGGGATTGGACGCGGCGCAACCAACCGCATATTGACAAGGAGAGTTGCGAGCTGGGGCACTACGCCAGCGGTACTCCATGACCAAGTGCCCTGTGCTGGTTGGTGCGTGGTAACCAACCTCGAGGACCTGCTTGCGCCCGGATGTGCAGTACCGCAAGTTAGGCGCTAGCTTTTTCCTCGTCGCGCAAGGTGGCCAGCAGCAGTTCGGGCGCACGGCCCCGCGCAGTGGCCCTGTTGGCTGAGCCCTGTCGGGGCCCTGAGTCGGCTGGGCAAAGGCTGCCAGGCGATGTCGGACACGCCGTACCCTTCATGGGTCAACCTAGTAATGGCGGCTCCGTCGGGGTGGACGGTGAACAGGTAATTGGGGTCACAGCACACGGACGGGTGTGCAAGGAGCGTCGAGGAGAACGCGATCTCTCTCCCGTCCGGGGACCACGCCGGGTCGCTGCTCCAGACGCCGTCCCTGGAGAAGACCGTCCGGGCTCCCTTGCCATCAAGGTTCACGACGTCGATGGCCCAACGGGTCTTTCCTTCCGCCACGAACGCGATCTGCTGCCCCTCGGGTGCCCAAGAAAAGGGACGGCCGTTGCCGCCCGTACCCGTGGCGACCTCCCTCATGTCGGTCCCGTCGGCGTTCATCACGTAGATCGCCTGCTCAACACGTCCCGCCCGGTTACGCACGTTGCGGACAAAAGCGATGCTCTGGCCCTTGGGGGACCAGGCCGGAGCATACTCCGTCGCGGGGTCGTGCGTGAGCCTCCTAGTGCCCGTCCCGTCGGCGTTCATTACGTAGATGTCTGTTGGGCACGGAGTCGATACGTCCCAGCCCGCCATGCAGTTCTTCACACCGGGGCGGTCCTGCGTGCTCACAAAGACGATCCTCTTCCCGTCCGGGGACCACGCGGGCCATGCATCGTTCAGACCCTCGGCGAGAAGGTGGGCGTGCGACCCGTTGGGACCCGCTACGTAGATGCCGAAGTGGACCTGCCCGTCGGCCAACTGCCGCGCCTGCTGTGCGATCCCGACGTACGCGATCTTCCTCCCGTCAGGCGACCACGCGACGTCGGCGCAGTAGTAGCAGTTGGCAAGCACGCGGTGACGTCCCGACCCATCGGGCTCGAGCGCATCGGTCCACGTGGCCCCGTCGCCCCCGCCCTGTGAGAAGTAGATGAGCCCGTTCCCCTTGGCGGCGACAGGAGGAGAGGGCACCGAGCTCGTCCTCGGCGGTGAAGGCCCTGCTCGGCCTGGCCCCCATGTCGCGACGGCAATGGCGACCCCAGCTACAACGGCAGTTGCGACAACGAGGCCGGTTACCCAACGGCGACGGCGTTGACGTCGCCGTGCCTCTTCGATCAGGGCCTCGACGCGATCAGGCGTCCGGCCGTCACATGCTCGGCGGTCTTCATGCGCGCTCCTTGAGGCACCTCCTAGATGATCTTGGCAAGCTTGTTGGGGTGATCGTGCGAATTCGTGTGGTAGAACCACGAGTTCGCGCGCCTTGCCGATGACGCGCTTTGTGTTGGCAGCGCGGCGGTGGCGGTGACACCACGACCATGACGGAGCTCGAGCAGCGCCGAGGCGACCGCTTCGCGCCCAATTCTGGCGGCGGGTGGGCCCTTTAGCTCGCAACCTAATTGAACCGCCCGCCCCGGTTGACCTGTCCGTGGGTGTGGATCCCTTCCAGGGACGTCTGACCAGGGCTTACGCCTGAAAACAGTCCCCGTGACCGGCCGCTAGAGGCCCGGAAGCTCAATACCATCCGCCATTGGGCGGGGTGTTCTTGCTAAATTCTGTTATGATGGCCATAACAGATTGGAGGATGCCATCATGGTGGTGTTGGCCAGACGTGACACCCCGAGGGTGCTGCCCGGGACGCTGATAACCCTGCGGCGGCGCTGCGGCAAACCGACCTGCCGCTGTGCCAGGGGGGCCCCGCACGAGACGCCGGCCCTGTCCTACAGCGTGGGCGGCCGCTCGAAGATGCTGACGCTGCGGCCCGAGGAAGTGAAGCTCGTCGGGGCGGCGGTGGGCCGTTACCGCAAGGCTGTCGAGGGCCTCCAGGCGGAGGCCTACGCGGAGCTGGAGCGCTTCGTGGCCGGGGCACGCGCACGGCGGGAGGGCGACAAGTGAGCGCAGGGGCCACCTGTTTCGCCTCGGCCGAGGAGTGCTTCTCGGAGGTCGTGTCGTTCCTCGAAGGGGACGAGGCAGCCTCCCTCGACCACGGGGAACTGGAGGAACGCCTGGAGGAGAAGAGCCGGGAGGTCTTCCGCCGGCTCTACCAGGGCCACCTCGACCTCCGAGCACTGCGCGAGCAGCGCCTCGGGGAGGTGAAGGACGCCTCCGGGGTGGCCCGCCCCTACGCGGAGGCAGGCCATGCCCGCTCGCTCGGGGTCGTCTTCGGGGGAGTCGAGGTGAGCCGTTTCGCCTACCGGGCCAAGGGCGAGGCCAACCTGCACCCGGCCGACGCCTGGTTCAACCTGCCCGAAGAGCGCTACAGCCACGGGCTCGGGCGCCTGGCTGCGATAGAGGCGGCCAGGGGCTCTTACGACTCGGCGGTGGAGGCGGTCTGGCGGGCCACGGGCCAGAAGGTCCCCAAGCGCCAGCTGGAGGAACTGGTGCGCCGCGCTGCAATGGACGTGGAAGAGTTCTACGCCTCGTGCGAAGCCGAGCCGACCGGGGAGGGCGACGTGGTCGTGCTCAGCTGCGACGGCAAGGGGGTCGTCATGCGGCCCGGCTCGCTACGCGAGCCGGCACGGCGTGCCGCCGAGGCCCGCTCGGCCAAGGCGAAGACGCGCCTCTCCAAGGACGAGAAGAGCGGGAGGAAGCGGATGGCGACCATCGGGGCCGTGTACGAGGTAGAGCCCCGTCCCCGCTCGGCGGGCGACATGTTCCCCGCTGGGCCTGCCGGTCAGCCCACCCCCGCTCCCGAGGCCAAGAACAAGTGGTTGACGGCGAGCGTGGCCGGTACCGCCGCCCAGGTGGTCTCCGACATCTTCGACGAAGCAGAACGAAGAGACCCCGTCCACGAGCGCACCTGGGTCGCCCTGGTGGACGGCAACAACACCAGATCGACCGGACCGAAGCCGAGGCCAGAGAAAGGGGCCTGGAGGTCACGGTCGTCGTCGACTTCGTGCATGTAATGGAGTACTTGTGGGGCTCGGCTCGGAGCTTCTTCGCCGAGGGCGACCCGGCGGCCGAGGCCTGGGTGCGCGACCGCGCCATGGCCGTCCTCGAGGGCAAGGCGAGGGACGTTGCGGCCGGCACCCGGCGGAGGGCGAGCACCGAAGGCCTACGTGCATCGGGCCGAAAGGGCGCCGACGAGTGCGCGACCTACCTCGCCAACAAAGCGGGCTACCTCGACTACCCCAAGGCCCTTTCGTCGGGCTGGCCCATCGTCACAGGCGTAATTGAAGGGGCTGTAAGACATGTTTGCAAGGACCGAATGGACGTCACTGGGGCCAGATGGTCGGTCGACGGGGCAGAAGCGGTGCTCAAGTTACGCGCGCTCAGGTCCAACGGTGACTTCGATGCCTACTGGGCCTGGCACCGCTCCCGCGAACGCCAACGAGTCCACGAAGCCCGCTACCAAGAGAACGTGATCCCAGGCGCCGCGTAGGGGTTTCCCTCGAAAAGAGCTGCACCCCTGTGGGCTCGCATGCACCCACCTGCGGGGCAACCGCCAACCTTGTCGCGCGCCTCATCGGCCGGCCCGCTGTCCGACCGAAGAGGCAGGTCTTCGGTCCCCTGAGGTCAGGGGTTGAAGCGGAGCGCCTTGGCGAGCTCTGTACGGCGGTGGACGCCGAGCTTGCGGAACGCCGCGTTGAGGTGAGTTTCGACCGTCTTGGGGCTGACTACTAGGAGCCGACTGATGGCGGCGGTGGTGAGCCCGTCGGCTGCGAGCTCGGCAACCCTCCGCTCGGTCGCCGTCAGCGACGCCGGCCCGTGAGCCTGGCTGCGCCGCGGCCTCTCTCCCAGTGCTCTCAGTTCCTGAAGGGCCCTTTGGCGTACAGGCTCGGCCCCGCAGCTGTCCGCAACCTCGAGGGCCGACAAGAGGTGCCCGCGCGCCTCTGCCCGTTTGCTCGAGCGCCTCAAGGCTGAACCGAGCTCGAGCAGAGCCTTGGCGTGCTCGAGGCGACGGGGGGTCGGGGCGAGGTCGGCTTCGGCTTGCACGAGCTCGGTCAAGCGGCCTTCGCCGGCGCATAAAAGGGCATGCTCTCGCCGGGCCATCCCTATTTCGCTAGGGACACCAAAGCCAAGCGCGATGCGCAGTTCTTCTTCGAGCAGGCCTCTGGCTTCGAGGGTGGAACCGCGAGCAGCGAGGCAGCGCGCTCTTAGGGACCGGCACCCGATCGCCGGCAGGGGGACGCCGCGGCGGGCGACCTCGTCCTCGAGCTCTTGGATGTCGCGGGCTGCTTCGTCGTAACGCCCTTGGGCAGCGCGAAGCGTTGCCCGCCCGAACAGCAGCGGGCTGGCGGGCGTGGCCGTCGTTGTGAGGAGGCCGTCGTGTTGCAGTACGAGCTCAGCTTCAGCCGGCTCACCGGCTTCGACGAGAGCCCAAACCAGCAGGCCGACGAAGAAATGCAAGGCCACGTGCTCGCCGGCCAGCTTGGCCAAGTAGCGGGCCTGCCCTAGGTCCTGTCGGGCCGGCCCGAGGGCACCCATTAGCAGGTAGGCCTGCCCGCGCTCACCGGCAGCGAGCGCCGTGGCCAAGGCGGAGCGCCGGACGCCCACGTCGGCCAGCGCCGCGCCAGCCAGGTCTTGGACATACGGCTGCTCATCGAGCCGGCAGAGGATGTTGGACACAAACGAGGGCCACAGAGAATCTGACCGCCGGTCGGCGAGACATTGCTTGGTGTTACCAAGGGCGCGCTTGGCTTGGCTGACCAGCGGTCCTACCGGCGTGTCGAGCTGTTCGTAGCGCCGTGCCACGAGCGCCGAAAGGACTGCTCGCTCATGCGTGGTCTGTCCGCCCAGGCCCTCGGCGGTCCTTTCCAGGAGCTCTCGGGCACGGGCAGAGAGCGCCGTTGAGACCATGGCGAGCTCGGCCATCTCGGCCACGAGGCGCACCCGTTGTTCGTCCTGGCCCGGCTCGACCATGGAGAGCTCGGCCTCGACCAGCTCCGCGGCCTCCTCAGCGCGGCCCGAAAGGAGCAGTGCCCGCACGACCGAGTGCAAGGCACGGTAGCGGAGGTCGGGGCCCGTGGCCGTTGCGAAGCTCTCCTGCAAGTACCCGAGCGCGCCCGGGAGCCCGGCGCGCAACATGGACTCGCCGATGGCGGCCAGGAGCGCCGGCCGCTGGGAAGGCGAGGGAGGCTCGGCGAGCGCCCGCTCGAGGAGCGGTACCGCCGCCTCTGGGGGCAAGGCCGCGGCGGCAGTGACGAGGCGGTCCACCGCCCAGCTGGCGCCGGCCGGCGAGGAGACCAACAGGTGGGCCACGGCGCGATCGGGCAGCCCTTCGGAGTCGAGCAGCTCGGCGGCCCGGCGGTGCAGGTCGGCTCGCACGCTCGGTGCCACCTGGTCGTAGATGACGGTGCGGATGAGCCGGTGACGGAGACGCGGGAGCGGCTGGGCGGGGTCACAGATATAGGCATCGACCAATTGCCCCAACCCGGCTTCGGCCGCAGAGAGGCCGGTGCCTGTCAGCCGTGCCGCCCGGGCCGTCGTGGCATCGACGTCGAGCACGGCGAGGGTGGCGGCAAGCTGGCGGGCGGTCTCAGGGAGGCGGGCCAGTCGGGCCAGGACGCTCCGAGAAACCGCCAGAGGCGACAGTTGACGGACCCGCTCCACCGGAGCGCCCCCGGGGCCGGTCATCTCCCATGCCACGGTGCGAGCCAGTTCCCGGGCAAGGAACGGGTTGCCGCCGGTCGCCTCGAAACAGGCTTCGCTGAGCGCGGTGCCGGCTGGGCTACCTAGCTCGTCGCTGACCACAACGGCGACTGCCTCGGGGCTCAAGGCCCTCGGGGCTAGTACCGTGGCCCCCTCCCCGGCCTCGAGCGCGGCGCAAAGGGCGCTGGCCGGGCCTGCCTCGCCAGAGCGCCACCCGACCACAGCCGCGACCGGCAACTCGGCAACCCGGCGGGCCAGGTAGAGGAGGAACTGGAGGGACTCGACGTCCGCCCATTGAGCGTCGTCGACGCAGACCAGCACGGGGGCCCGCAGCGCAAGGCGCCGGACGAGCCAGTAAAGGCCGTGCGCTGAGGTGGCTTGCCGAGGTGAGGTCCCGCCGAAACCGAGCGCGGGTGCAGCGAGCGCAGCTGGGCCTTCCCAGAGCCCTTCCAGCTCGACCGGGCCGGTCAGCAGGGGTTCGAACAGCTGCTTGACGAGCCCGTAGCCGAGAGCCTGCTCCCATTCCGCGCCACCGGCCGAGAGGGCCGTCAGGCCGGCCCGACGGGCCTCCTCGACGGCGAAGTGGAGAAGCGATGTCTTGCCGATCCCCGGTTCCCCCTCCACCACCAAGACCCCTCCGGAGCCAACCGCGGCCGCCCTGAGGGCCCCCGTGATGACATCGACCTCGTGGTCCCGTTCGAGCAGCCGGCTTGCGGCCTTTGCCACAGGCATAGGCTACTTGAGACATGTAGCCCCATCGCCCTCAATGGCCAAGCCCGGGCCAAGGGGCTTGCTCATCGTCCCGGCGCTCCTCTCGGACGACTTCTTCGAGCGCGGCGAGCAGTTCGACGAGGCCTACGAACTCCCGCCCGGCATGTGAACCACTGCTGAGAACGCCCTCGAGGGGAGCGGAAAGAGGGTCGACGTCGACCACGATGCGTAACGAGCGGGCCACGGCACCGGCCACCTAGCGGCACCCGTCACGAGCGCAAACCGCCAACAGGCCTGAGAGGTGGTACGCGGCACCGCACACACCATTCTGTTGGCGGCTCCGAGGCATCCTTCACATCAGGTGGTAGCCCCCGAGGTTTCCCCTGAGACGGGCGTCAAAGATCAGGGTTACCACCTGATGTGGGCTACGGTGACGTGCCCTTAGATTCGTTGTTCGGTAGGCCTTAGATTCGTTGTTCGGTACGCCTTAGTCCTATCCAACGTTATAGCTATCGCTGGGAGTGGCTCTACCCACCTTTTTTTGTTCTCCGGTCCTCCGCCCTGGATATGCGCATTTGTGGAAAGGAGCAATTGTGCTAAGGATCCCCCCGCCGGACATTGCCATGCGCCTGGCAGAAGAGCACCGGCACGACCTCTTGGCGGCGGCTGGCAAGCAACCTGCCACTTCCGACGGCCTTAGGCGCTTCTCGAACGTTGGCGCCCTCGTCGCAGGTCTCGCGCTCCGAGCAGCAAAGAAGCCATGGCGTACGAACAGGGCCCGGGCAACGGCCATCTACAGGAAAACGAGGTTCGGGTCCTCGAGCGAGGCCCAGGCCTTGCCTCGGTAGTCGGGCCATCACACGAGGAAAGGACCATCACTTTGTGCCCATCGGCCAACCACTGCCTGCGCTACCGACGGCCGTACGGGGCCGCCTTTGGCACGGTTCTCGCCCCCTGTCCTCCTCCCCCGCCAGCCCGTCCTCACGGCCGAAGGCAAGGTCGAGGTGGCCTATGTAGGAGGAGGCTGGTGCCCCTACTGCGCCCTGGGCAACTGGCCACTCCAGGTTGCCCTGTCCCAGTTCGGGACCTTTACCCAGCTTGGCGGCCCTGTGTCGTCGTCCCGGACCGACGTTTACCCTGGCCTCAAGAGCTGGAGCTTCACCGGGGCTCACTATGTGAGCAAGTACTTCAAACTGGACGCCTTTGAGACGCCGCCGCAGAGCCTGTCAGCGCCGGCGGCCCTGAGCACGCTCATGAAGAAGTACGACCGAGCCCCGTACACGCAATCAACAGGAATTCCCTTTACCGACCTCGGCGACCGCTTCCTGGTCATTGGCTCTCCCTCCAACGTCACACCCCTCTTGCACCTGGGCCAAGCACAGGTGGCGGCCGACCTGCGCCAGCCCAACAGCGCTGTAGCTCGCACGGTCGACGGGGCCGCCAACTACCTCGTGGCGGCCATGTGCCTGGCCCCAGGAGCATCCTCTGCCCCGATATGCGCTTCCAAATTTGCCCACCGCATCGACGCCATGTGGGCGCCGAGCTTCCCCACCACCACTACTACCACGACAGCGCCCCTCACTACGACCACCCCCACCACGACCACGACGGTACCCACCACTACGAGCGCGTCAACGACTACAACGACGACATCGGCAACGTCGTCGAGCACGACATACCCCTAGACGGCGATGACAACCCGCCTGCAACGGGATGGCAAAGCGCCGGCGTCACTCTTCATGGGCATCGAGAATGTCGGACCGGCGCGCTCTGTCCACACCTTCCCACTTGTGCTCGTTTCGCAACAGGTCACACGTCGTCCGCGACCACTGGTGTGCGCGGTCGCCGTCGTGGTTGGCGTCTCCTTGCCGGCACCGTCTGGCGCTGGCAGCGGCGCCCCCGGCAAAGCCCTCAGCGGGGTTAGCACGGTCGTCACCCTACCCGGGTGCACGAACGATGTACACGGTCAACTTCACGGCCACAGCCGCCATCGCCGCCGGAGGCAGTATCTTCTTGAGCGAGACCGCTGGTCCAACGGACTTTTCGACCGAGACGCTCGTCCAGGTAATAGACGAGACCCAAGCCTGGGGCTTCTATGCCTCGGGCGTCGCCTTCGGGACCGGCGTCACCACCCGCCCCCTTGGGTTGCGCGGTGCTGGCCCAACTGCTGCGGGTGCCATGGGCGTCTCGCTGAAAGACGCCATCAAGGCTGGCGACGTCGTCTCCGTCTCGGTCACAGGGGCGACCAACCCAGGAGCAGGCAAGGTCAGCGACTTCGAGGTCTACACGACGAGCAACACGACAGCTGGGCTGGCGGCGCCGTATAGGATCCTCACCGTTGCCGAGAGCATCGGCGGCATTAGCTGCCCGCTACCACCGGGGCAGAGATGTTACAGCCCCCAAGCCTTCCGTACTGCTTATGGCATGTCGCCGCTCTTGGCCAAAGGCATCGACGGGCGGGGCCAGTGTTGTCCTCTTCGAGGCCTGGCCGCCAGGCGCCAAGGCGACCAACATCTTCCGGGACGTGTCTGTTTTCGATACCTATTTCCACCTTCCCCCCGTCGAGCTCACGGTCGTGCCGGGGACGACGCCAAAGGCCTCAGCGGACCTGGCCGGAGGCGAAGAGGTGCTAGACGTAGAGATGGTCCACGCAGTCGCCCCCGGCGCCGCCCTCAGGGTCGTGCTGGCGGAGGACCCCAACAACTCGGGAGCACAGAGGTGGCCAGCTGAGGGCTGTCGTGTCGGCGTCGAGGGGAGCCGACGTCGTCTCGTTCAGCGGGGGGACGACCGAGGACTGTATGACCTCAGCCCAGTTGGCCGAGGCCCATTCGCTCATCAACGAGCTGGCTGCCCGCCGCATAACGGTTACCGCCGCCTCGGGTGACATAGGCGTGGCGGACCTGAGCTGCACTGCGAACAGCGTGGTGAGGGTCGCGAAAAGGGGCGTCGGCTACCCCGCCTCGGACCCGCTGGTGCTGGCTGTCGGTGGGACCACGCTGGTGGCCAACGCAAAGACTGGCGCCTACATCGGCGAGACAGCCTGGGACCAGCCTGGGAACGCCTCCGGTGGCGGGTTCAGCAGCGCCTTCGCGCGCCCCTCTTACCAAGACGGCGTCCGAGGCACCGGAGCTCACCGGGGCCTGCCCGACGTCGCCGCCGACGCCGGGCGCTCCGGGCTAGCACTGATAGCCGGGTACGAAATGGAAGCTTTCGAGGGGACGAGCGCCGGGACACCTTTTTGGGCCGGTCTCGCGGCCCTGGCCGACCAGTACGCCGGCCGGACCTTGGCCCTGTCAACCCTGCCATTTACCGCATCGCCCGGAGCGCCCATTACCATGCCGCTTTTCACGACATCGTGAAGGGGGGCAACACGATGGTGGTGGCTGGCAAGACGGTGGGGGGCTACCAGGGGGGCCCGGCTGGGACCCAGTTACGGACTGGGGGACACCAATTGCCTCGGTGCTCGTACCCCTGCTGGCACGCTATGACCGTTCCTGAACTGGGGCGAGGCGGTAGACGGCTGCCGGGCATTCGAGCGAAGTGAACGCCAGGCGGGAGCATCCTTGAACTCCTGCCGTTCACAGTTCCTCTCCGTCAGGCTTCCCGGGGTCGGCACCATCGCCCTCTAACGACATAATGTGCCGAGGCTCAAGGATAACCTCGTTGGCCGTTAGGTGCTGGCTCGTCCCGTGAACCAGTCCATAGTGAGCGAGCACGAGATATGTAATTTCCCCTTGCAGGAGAAAAGACTCTCTTGAATTTGAGGGATATACAATCGCGCGTATCGGTGTGCCTGGGTAGGTCCTACGTCGTGCCGAGCGGAGCCCGGTGAGGCCCGGCCTTTAGCGAGTGCGGCACGCGCTTGTCCCTGTCTAGGCTGCGCCTGTGGCAGTCGAAGCCGACATGGTGGCCCGCGCCCTAGCCATTACCTGGGAGCACGTGTTCCAGGCGTTGCCGACCGGTTGGGCCCGGCGCCAGGGAGGTGTCGTGGCCGGGGTGACGGGGGTAGGCCTTGCCTTCTTCAACGGGGTGTGGCCCGAGAGTGCCGACCCCGACCCCGCCACGGTCTCCCAGTTGCTCGGCGAGGTGGCTGCGACGGGGTTGCCCCATTGCCTCCAGCTACGCCCCAGGGCCAGCGCGAGCTTCGAGGACCTCGCCCTCGGGAGGGGGATGGTGCCAGAGCAGCCGGTCCCGCTCATGTTGCTGGAGGGTACGGGTGCGATTGCCCGCTTGGTCGACGTGGAGGGACTTGTCGTACGCGAGCTGACGCCGGAGGAAGCCGGCTCGCATGCCAGAGCCGCGGCGAGCGGCTTCGAGGTCCGAGACGAGCCGTTGCTGAAGTTCATCACGCCTGCCGTGCTCGCTTTGCCTGGGGTGCGCTGCTACCTGGGAGAGGTCGACGGCGAGCCGGTCACTACGGGGATGGGGATTACGATCGGCCCTTTCGTGGGCATCTTCGACATCGCCACCCCACCCGCGCACCGAGGCAGGGGCTACGCCGCTGCGGTCACGGCCCGCGCCGTCGCCGATGGCCTGGCGGCTGGTGCAAGGTGGTCTTGGCTCCAGTCCAGCCCAGCAGGCCACAGCCTTTACAGGCGCCTCGGGTTCAGGGACGTCGAACTTTGGAGCTTTTGGGTAAGCGCCGATGAAGGCGAGCCGCATATGCCGTCCAGGTCGCCCTGAAGATCCTCAACCGCTGCGTACCGCCTTACGTCCAGTGCTCGTGCCGCCGTGGGTGACAGTTCGCGCTCGATCCGGCAAACCGGCTCGACGGAGAGGTGCCAGCGGAGGCACCAGATGCCCGTGGTCCTGGCAACCAGACTTCGCCCGAGGTGCGCTATGCGGACAGCGGCGGCGCCTCGCATCGCAGAGGGAAGACTACGAGCCTCGCTCGGCTTCTCGAGGACCTCACGAGCTACGAGCAAGGGGACGAGCGCCGCGGGCTTTCGACCGAGTGGCTGGGGCACTGCGTCGAGGCGCTGGCCGCGATGCATGCCGAATGGTGGCAGTCACCCCGCCTCTCGGGTTGCGACTTCCTCCTTACCTGGGGCCGCGCGGTCACGCTCCGCGTCGCCGAAGGCTACGCCGGGTGCTGGGACAGCTTCGTCGACCAGTACGGGCATTGCCTCCCGGCTAGCTACGAGGCCTTCCGCCCACCTCTTGTGGAGACGCTCGAGCTGATGGGCGCAGCCCTTGGTGCCGCGCCTCAAACCCTTGCCCACGGGGACTTCCGCGCCGATAACATCTTCTTCGGCGGCGGCCGCGGGCGCGTGGTTGCGATCGACTGGGGCCTCGCAACGAGGGGTGCCGGTGTGTTCGGTGAAGTAGGGCGCTGGCGCGGTGGCGCTCGCCGTGTAGGCCCGGCCGCCATGCCCCGTGGTTTCCCAGCGGGGCTCAGTCCATCACCCTGCGGCTCGCAACCCCGTTTCCAGCGCCCCCTTCCCGAACCGTGCGTAAGGTTCTCCCTTACACGGCTCTCCCCCGGGCAGTCGGCCATAGACATTCCCCGCTGCCAACCGGGTTGGCCAATTGCCCAAGCGCCTGGGTCGACCCTCGGGGCATCCAAAGGCGGGTGAATAGCCCAAAGGCAATCCCGCCGGGCGGGTAACTAGCACGATGGCAATTCCGCCACCCCTGGTCGACTGGTACGCCCACCTGGCTAGAGGCCATTCGCTCCGGCCGGGTTATGTTGTCCCGACCCTCCTCACTACTATGGCCTCCTCCGACTTCCGCTCGGCGCTCCGCCACTTCGCAGGGCCTCTGCTTATAGGCGTCGCCTCTTCCGGGCACCGCCGGGTGGCAGCCGGCGGCCCTTGCGTTTCCGGGCCGAGACGGACCTCTCCTGTTCCGCAGCAGGCTGTGGGCACGTTCCGCTCCCCCGACGCCGGCGGGTTCCTCAGGCTGCACTTCCAAGCTCTTCGCCCCTTCCATGGCCTTCGCCCAGGAGATAAAGGCTCGGCTCCCGCTTGTCCCCACGTCTCCGTGGGGTGGAAATTGACGACGCTCGATCGGGATTCCTCAACGTACGGACCGCGCTCTTGCTTGACGCCCATGGCGCCTTTGTCGTGACGCTTCGACGGTCGGGTCTCCCCTTCCGCCGGCCACCAGCTACCGGGCTGCTTGGCCATTACCCGGACCGGACTCTCACCGGCAAGTCCACTGCAGCTTCAGGACACACACCTCGCCTACCTCCTCGCCAACAGCGTCCCCACCGGCCTCCGGCGCCAAGTACAAGACGAGCTCTTGCACCAATGGCACGGAGCAATCGTCACCGCGACGGGGTCCCCCTACAGCTTCGACCAGGTCCTTGCCGACTTCCGGCGCTGCCTCCTCTTCATGGTCGCGAGGAAAGGGCTTGCCCCCCTTTACGTTGCGCCAGGCGGTCGCGCCGAGGAGCTCGCCACCACGTTGGTCCAGCGGACCTTCGCCTGCGCTATCGACTACGGCGCCGAGGAGCTGGTCGTACGGTAGCCCGCCGGCGGCCGAGTACTGGCTCTCGGAGAGCACTACCCGGTGACACAACCCGCGTCTCGTATGTTGTAACTGCGCTTGCTTGTGTAATCAAGCACGACCATCAGCTAGACAGCGCGATCAAGGTGAGCACCCACCACCTGGAGAGTCGACAGTCGGTGTCGAGTCCCCCAGGCGCGTGCCCGGCACCCCTGCTCAGGCGATCGTGCCCACTCGGAGCGGGCTTCGGGACCGCTGCAATCCGAGCCCGGAGGTTCGGGTTCACGGAAACAACTGACCCCGAGGTGCCCATTTGCCGGTCGGCTCAGCACTGCTTGAGACGAATGTCGGCGCCCAAGAAAGATACCTGTTATGGGCCGACTGTGACGTTCCTATAGTGCTACCTTCTGCGCTATGCCAACCGTGACCATCGTCGGTGGTGGCGTTGTAGGTCTCGGGACAGCGATGTTGCTTGCCAAAGCCGGCCACAAGGTGACTGTGCTCGAGCGCGACCCTGACCCCCCGTACGACGAAGCAGGCGACAACTGGGAGAGCTGGCAGCGCCGCGGCGTAACCCAGTTCCGCCTGCCCCACTACTTCCTGGCCTGCTTCCGCCACGTGCTGGAGACAGAGCTACCAGAGGTGGCCAAGGCCCTCGAAGACGCTGGGGCGCTCCGCTACAACGTCGTCGCTGCCGTCCCCGAACAGCTCCGGGGCCAGTGGCGTCCCGACGACGACCGCTATGCCGTGCTGACGGCCCGGCGGCCAGTGGCCGAAGCTATGCTCGCCTCGGTAGCCGAGAGGACGCCGGGCGTCGAGCTTAGAAGAGGGGTGGCGGTCACTGGACTGGCAACCGGCCCGAGCGCCCACGTGGGGACGCCCCATGTGGTCGGTGTCGTCACCGCCGACGGCGAAGAACTGCGTTCTGACCTCGTAGTCGACGTGTCGGACCGGCCGGTCGGCCCTGCCCCGCTGGCTCGCCGGCATCGGCGCCCGGCCGCCGGTCGAGGAGGTAGACGACTCGGGTTTCATGTACTACAGCCGGCATTTCCGCTCCGCCGACGGGTCGGTGCCTGCCGCCCTGGGGCCAGCGCTCAACCCCATCGGCACCATCAGCACCCTCGCCCTGGTCTTGGAACCAGCGGGTGAAGTATTGTCCCGGCCCGGGCTCATGGACAAAGTCATGGCCCTCGGAGCGGACTGGCGTGACCACCCATTGGCCGGGCCCGGCCGTGCGGAGCTCCTTCAATAGTCGCGGGCGGGCGGTGACCGGGCTGAGCCCCGGCCTCCCCCTGCCCGACGCCGGGGCGAGGTGCCCCTGGTGACCCGGGCGGTGCTGGTCCACGGCAACCCCGAGACAGCGGACATCTGGGGCCCTCTGGTGGCAGCCCTTTCGGGCCATGACATCGAGGCCCTTTCACCGCCAGGGTTCGGCGCCCCGGTGCCCGAGGGCTTCACGGCCACCGCCGGTGAGTACGCCGCCTGGCTGGTTGGGGAACTGGAGAGGGAGGGCGGCCCCGTCGACCTGGTCGGCCACGACTGGGGCGGCGGCCACGTCATGAGGGTGGCCATGGAGCGCCCGGACCTGGTCCGTTCTTGGTCGATAGATATCGCCGGCTGCTTCGCCCCCGACTACCAATGGCACGCCCTGGCACAGGTCTGGCAGACGCCGGGGACAGGAGAGGATGCCGTGGCCGGGATGCTGTCGATGCCGCCAGCCGAGCGGGCGTCGCGCTATGAGTCCCTGGGCGTAACTGCGTCAGCGGCGCGGGCCATGGCCGAGGCCTACGACGAGAGGATGGGCAGGTGCATCCTTGCCCTCTACCGCTCGGCCGCTCAACCGGCGCTGGCCAAGCTCGGCGAGCACCTGGGGCTGGCCTCTCAGCGGCCCGGCCTCGTCATCATCCCCACCGAAGACCAGTACACCGGCGGCGAGGAGCGGGCACGCTGGGCTGCTCGACGGGCAGGGGCCAAGGTAGCCGTACTCTCGGGGCTGGGCCATTGGTGGATGCTCCAAGACCCCAACGCAGGAGCGTCGGCACTGCGAGATTTCTGGTCGGCGATCTAGTCGAGCAAATCAGGGCCGACGACCAGCGGAGGTCCAGTGGGTGTTCGGCCGGGTAACAAGGTTCCTCCTCCCGCAGGTGCCGATGTGCGCGGTTGCATGCAATATTGATCTCAAGGCGCCGCCCGGCCCCCCGGCGGCCCAGGATCTCGGACTCCTCGGGGTTCGCGACGAAGCGACCGATCGGGTAGCCATCGTCCGGCGAGGACCCCTGCCGTGTACGCCGACGCCGCTTACGGAGCCGGCGAACTGTTGGCTTACTTCGGTGACAATGGCGTAGTTTCCCGGGTGAAAGTGCAGCCACCCGTGGCGCCTGGGGGCCTTTTTGCCAAGGACCGTTTCGGTATCGACCTGGCGGCTGGCACCGTCACCTGCCCGCCCGGCAACATATCAGCCGTTTTCCTCGGCACTGCGGGCGCTGGCATCGCCTGCTTCAACACTTCGGCGACGCGTGTAGGAACTGCTCGTTGAGCCAGTCCTGCACTACGGGTGCGGCCGCTCCGCCGGCGCGGGGGTGTCGTGCACGTGGCAGGCCCAAGTACGACGCCGACTCCAAAATCCTCGCGGTGGCGCGGCACGCGGCCCTCCTCGCCGTGCTCGGGCTTCGACGAGCGACACCAGGCCCTCTCTCGCGAGCCCGCGCTGCAGCGTTCCGACCTTCGGTCCCCAGCGCTAAACAGGAAGGAGTGTGGCGCAGATTACATGGGATAATGGCAGAATCCCCAGGTAATACATCGCGATAGCATGATGTCGCCCCGATACCTCGGGTCAGGCACCAGGCAGTACCCGACTCGGGCCCAGTGGTGAGGTTCCTGAAGTGTTTGCAACGGGGATCACGATGGGCGATTCCCCCCGGTGGCACGACGGCCGGTGACAGCAGGGCCCGAAAGCAGCTAGGCGCTAACAGTAGGCGTTCCGTTGCGGTCCGAGGTTCGGGCCGAGCCTCGACCGATCGGTCCCAGCTGGTCCTGGACCCCGCTGGAGAGACCGTGTCTGAGTGTAGATGAACCCCGGTCCGCTACTGGCGGCCATCTAGCGCCATCTTTTCATAGGGTAAATCTTCCATTCCGGCTTCGCGTCTGGCCATGATCTCGACCATCTGCATGGCTGTCGCCGCTTCCTCGAAGGCAACATCACGGTCACCGCCCTCGGTGAGGACCTCGTTCATACGGGCTACGGCTTTGAGATATTCGTTGGTGGCGAAGATACTCGGCTCCGATGCTGTAATCCGTATGAGAGGTCGAGCTGCGACGAGCTGGCTCACGGTCGTCGAGACGGTCCGGTTGCTGCCAAAAGCTAGACCGGCCCTGTTCCAGCGGTGTTCCCCGTTGCCCCTAGGCACTACCCTCTCGAGGTGACGCTTTAGGGTGCCCCTATCGCGCCGGGGCTGGACGCGAGACAATAGGCCATGGCGCCCGGTGCCGTGAGCCCCCAACCGCAGGTGTCTGTCCAGCTCCTTGGGCCCTTCACCATCACCTCGGAGAGCCGGAGCGTGGGCCCCTGGCCACGCCCGTCGGCCAAGCGCCTGTGCGAGCTTGTCTTTCTGAGCCCAGGCCACCGCCTGAGCCGGGACGCCGCTTGCGAGGCGCTCTTCGGGGACCTGGGCCCCCGCGCCGGCGCCCGGGCTATTTCCAAGGCATTGTCGATGGCGCGGAGCGCCCTGTCCCAGCTCGGGCCCGCTTCCAACCTCCTCGAGGCGGACCTTCATCACATCTGGGCGAGGCCGGGGACGAGCACCGACCTCGACACTCACGCGGCAGCGCTGCGCCAAGCGCTCCGCGTGCACCCAGGCCAGCAACGTGACGAGCTGTTGACGGCCGCCCTGGCCGACGACGGCGAGCTCCTTGCCGACGAGCCGTACAGCGAGTGGGCGCTCCAGCCGCGGGAGCATTTGGAGGCACTCCGCCAGGAGGCCCGCCTGGCGTTGGCCCGCGACCGTGCCAACGGGGCCGGGCGGGCAAGGCCCGAAGACGTGGTAGAGGCGTGGGAATCGTGTCTCGGCCATGACCCCACCTCCGAGGAGGCAGCAACCGCCTTGATGCGGGCTTACTCAGCACAGGGGCGCCGCCACCACGTGCTTAGAGCCTACGAGCGGTGCCGTACCGCCCTGGGAGAGCTCGGTCTGCTCCCCTCCCCTGCCCTGGAACAGGTCTTCGCCAGTTGCAGCTTCCAGCCCGGTCCTCCCCGCTTCGGCCCGGCCCCCAGTTCGCCCAAACGGTTGAGGGAGGAACGCAAAGTCGTGACCGTGCTCTTCGCCGGTCTGGCCCTACCCACGGGCCAAGGGCGCCAGGCCGACCCCGAAGACATCCGCGAGGCGGTGGGGGAAGCCCTCGCCCGGGTAACCGCCGAAGTGGAGGCTTTAGGGGGCACCGTGACCTCCGTCTCCGGGGGCGGGGTGCAAGCCCTCTTCGGAGCACCTGAGAGCCACGAGGACGACCCCGAGCGGGCGCTCAGGGCGGCGTGGCGCGCCCTTTCGGCTCTGGCAACCGTTCCGGGCAACAATGCCCCCACCCTCCGCATCGGGGTCGAGACCGGCCCTGCCGTTGTTGGCCCCATTGGCGCCGGTTCGCGGGTGGACTACGCGGCCGTCGGCGAGGTGGTCGGCATCGCCGCCTTACTCGAGCCACTGGCACGAGCGGGCTCAGCCCTGGTCGGGCCGTCGACGCGAGCCGCCACAGAGGATCTGTTCACGTGGGGGCCGACCGAAGAGGTCACGGTCGGCAAAGAGCAGAAGCCTCTGTTGGCCTCGTACTTGGGGCAGGCCCGTGCTCGAGGCTCCCCGCGCCGGGGGAGGTTGGCCGGGCCGATCATTGGCCGCCATGACGAGCTCGAATTACTGGCGGCCGCCCTGCGCGAAACCGTGGCCGGCCGGGGCATGGCCGTGTTCATCCTGGGCGAGCCCGGCCTGGGCAAGAGTCGCCTCGTCCAGGAGTGCCGCAGGCGTTTCATGGCCTGGGTGGGAGCCGGGACGGGCCGGCTCCCCCTGTGGCTCGAAGGTCGGTCAGCTTCGTACGCGTCCTCCACGCCCTACGGCCTGTACCAGCAGATGATGGCCAGCTGGATTGGAGTGGCGGCGGACCAGGACGAGCCGCTGGTCCGCGGGGCTCTGGGGAGAGCCCTGCGGGCGCTGATGGGCAATGACCAGCTCTTAGCGGTCCTGGCCCGCATGATGGGCCTTCCTGGCGGCCCCGCGCTCCTGGACATGGGCCCGGAAAAGCTCCAGCAAGCCACATTTGCCGCCATGCGTTCGGTGGTGTCACGGCTGATGCAGGCAGGGCCGACCGTGCTGGCCCTGGAAGACCTCCACTGGGCGGACCCCACGTCCCTCCGCCTCACGGCAGAACTCGCCGGCCTCGCGTCCGAAGGCCCCTTGCTCGTCATGGCGACCACCCGCCCCGAGGGCGCAGCTGAACTCGACGGTCTGGCAGCCTCCGTGGCCCCCATCGTCCCGGCTAAGCGCATCGAGTTGTACCCCCTCAGCGAAGAGGAGGAACGAGGACTGGCCCGCTCTCTGGTCGGCGGCTCTGGGGCAGACAAAGTCGTGGACACCGTGCGGCAAGGGGCCGACGGCAACCCCCTCTTCTTGGAGGAGAGGTTCTCGTCATTGGTCGAGACCGGGGCCTTGATCGGGGAAAGGGGTGCCTGGCGCCTGGCGGAGGCCACCGGAGGGGAGATTTCGCCGGTGCTGGAGCGGCTTGTCCAGTGCCGTGTGGACCGGCTGAGCGAGCCTGCCCAAGAGCTGGTCAGAACGGCCTCGGTCCTCGGCACCGAGTTCCCCCTTTCCCTGCTGTCTGCGGTGTACGGCTCGACGTTGGAGGTACGGACCGCCATCGGCGAACTGAGCGATCGCGACCTCCTACAGGAAGTGGCCGGGGCGGCGGAGGCCTCTTACCGCTTCCGGCATGCGTTGATCCAGCAGGCGATCTATGGGGGCGTGGTGCGGGGCGAGCGCCGGCGCATGCACTCCCGGGCCGCCTTCGCCCTGGAAGCCACGGCACAGGGCCGGCTCACGGAGGTCGCCGTGGTCCTCGGGCGCCACTTCGCCGCCGGAGGGGAAATGGAGGCCGCGCGGCGTTATTTCGAAATGGCGGGCGACCACGCCGAAGCCGCCTTCGCCTCCGATGAGTCCATCGCCTCGTACCGTTCTGCTATAGCACTTCTAGGTAACGGCCCCGACGAGGGCGGCGCCAGGCTCTGGGGGAAACTCGCTCAGGTGCTCTGGCGCACCGGCAGGCGGCCGGAAGCGAGCGAAGCGTTGCACGCCGCCATCCGCTCCTGCGGCCCCGGCGATGTCCTCCAACTCGCGCGGCTCCATGCCTTGTTGGGCCTGGTGGAAAAAGACGACCATCGCTACGACGCGGCGATGGCTGCGTTCCGGATCGTGGCGGAGCTATTGGTGGGGGAGCACGCTCCTACCCAAGAGGCGGAGGCGGCTGACATCTGGCTGAGGGCCAGGGTGGAGGGCCTCGCTCATCTCCTCATCCACCTAAAGGAGGGGGCAACCGCCTTGGCTGTCCTCGAAGAGGCACGGCCTGTGGTGGAGGCGACAAGGAACCCCATCCGCATGGTCGACTTCTACCGGCTGGTGGCATCCCAGCGGGCGTTCCAGAACCGCTACTGCATCACCGACGAGGACATAGCCGACATGCGCAAAGCTGTGGCGGCTGCCAGGGAGGCCGGCGACGAGTTTGAGAACGCGTGGATCACGATGGCGCTGGGTTGGTTCCTGTTGTTGAAGGGAGAATTGGCGGAGGGCCAGGAGCACGTCGAAGCTTCGCTGGCCATGGCAGAACGGACTGGCGCGGCCACCTTGCGGGCTGCGGACCTGGCGATCCTTGTGTTCGCCGCCCGGCTACGGCGCGACCCCGAGGCTGCCCATGCCCTAATTCCTACTTGCCTCGCCGCCTGTGAAAGCGGCGGCGCCTACCCCGAATGGGTAGGCGGGGTAAAGGGAACGCTTGCCTGGTTGGCCTGGCAGGAGGACCGCGGGGCTGACGCCATCGCCATCGCAAGGGAGGCCGCTGGTCTGTACCGTGAGGACGCCGGCACCGAGGTCTTCCTCAAGTGGCTACACCTATGGCCACTGGCCGCCGCACAACTGGGCGTCGGGGAGCTTGGAGAAACCGTTGCCGCCATTAAGGAAATGCTTGAGCCCGACCAGCAGCAGATGCCGGCCGAGCTCGAGCGGGTGATGGCAGCAGCGTGCTCCGCCTGGCAGCAGGGCCACCCGCGGGCAGCGGCCGCCAGGCTGGCAGAGGCGGTCCAACTGGCAAGCAAGCTCGGTTACCTTTAGGAGTTTCCTATCGCCCAGTGGTGAGCACGATGCGGAACCTGGCCTTGTTGGCCAGCATCCGCTCGTAACCAGTTTGTGCTTCTTCCAACGGGACTTCTTCCACCAGCGGCCGCACCCCAGTGAGAGCAGCGAAAGACATCGCCTCTTCGACCTCGACGGCCGTCCCAGCGCCGTGGCCCTGGACGGTTCTCGACTGCAGGATCACCTGGAACGGGCTCACCCGGACCGGCTCGGCCACGGCGCCCAGCACAACCAGCACTCCTCCCGTTTGCAGACCGTCGATGGTGGCCGTCATGACGTCTGCATTGGCTGCCGTAGCCAGTGCGACTCTGGCGCCACCCAGCTTTTGCAGGGCCGGCGCCACGTCCTCCGAGAGCGAGTCGATGTAGTGACGGGCCCCGAGCTTGTACGCAAGCTCCTCCTTCTCCTTGCCCCGAGCCACTACAGCTGTCCGCAACCCCATCTGGACGGCGAACTGTAAGGCCATGTGGCCGAGGCCTCCGAAGCCCACTATGGCTATGCGGTCGTCAGGACGGGCGTGGCGCCGGAGGGGGTTGAACACCGACACGCCGGCGCAGCCCATCGGCGCAGCCTCAGCCGCAGTAAGGCCCTCGGGGACACGTGCCAGCGCGTTGGCAGGGACGATGATCTTCTCGGCATAACCACCTGGGTATGCCCAGCCCGGCACCTGCGCCCTCTGGCAATGAATGAAGTCGCCGTGGCGGCAAGACGCGCAATAGCCGCAGTGGCCGCCGAACCAGCCCACCGCTACCCGGTCACCGGGTGCCCAGGCCTCGACGCCCTGCCCGACCGCTTCGACCCGGCCGGCGATCTCATGGCCGGGCGTGAGCGGGAACCTGAGCCCGGGGAACATATTGTTGACGAAGCCCGCATCGGTATGGCACATCCCGCAGGCTTCGATGGCGACCCGGGCCTGGCCGAAGCCGGGTTCGCCAATCTCGCGGTCCACCAACCGCAGGGGACCTCCCGGCTGGTCGACTTGGACGGAACGAATGATAGACATGCTCTACCTCCCTCGTATGTGGCTGCTCACGTCGCCTTGCGCTTCAGTGGGCGGTCGGGGGTGCACGGTACAAGGACCCTGTTCCCGCGGTGTTCCCATCAGGGCTGGGCACTTGACCTTTGGGCGCTCGTGTTGAACGAGATCCCAACTGCAGAGGGTCTGGGCCACTCGTCCCTGAACACCGGCGCTCATCCGCTCCCTCGCCGCAGCCCCGCCTCAGCGGGACGTAATGTTGGCCCGGACAACGCAGTTCCACGAATAAGGCCGAAGGGAAGGGGCTTCAGACGCCAAACATGGCGTACTCGATCTCGTCCGTCAGTCCTTCGTCAAGCGGCTGAAGTTGAGGGCGTCAGCGCTCTCCTCGGCTTGCGCCACTTAGCGAAAGCCTGAGACGGGGAGGACCACACATCGCTGCGGTGCGCCATCTCCACGACACTGGACGGCTCCTGCCGCCGGCTCTGGTGCCCAGGGTCGCCAAGGTCGTCGGCCGCCACGGGGCGGGGATGGCGCCTACGAGGGAGCAAGATCCTTCGTAAGCATTCAGGTCATCAATTAGGGGCGTAACGGAGGGAAGCCGACTTCTGTGCTGCACCGGGTTATAAGTGCTGGGAGGACAACCCGGAGCGAAGCGGAGGGGCGTCAGTGGGGGTGCGGGGCGGGCCCCCGCAGGCGAATGGGACGTCCGTGCGGGACTT
>JAJYMB010000024.1 GCA_021787365.1 Actinomycetes bacterium
GCGCAGCCCACGCCACGTCGCCCGCGGCAGGAACTGGACACCCGTAGAGCACGACTACGAGAAACTGCGCTCAGGTATGGAGGATCTCTTCGAGCACCTCGGGATCGCGACAGCCGCATAGACAACAGCCTGCCCTCGATCCACAAGCTTTTGTCGTTGGGAGGTCTTTAAGCGCCTATCCAACATGAGGCTGATGGCTGCGCACTTGTTCACTGGCCGGCGCCTGCCCCAGCTCTTGGTGACGGCCCTCGTCCTCGCCGGGCCTTGCCCCTGGGCCATGACCTACTCGTCGACCGCCGAGATGGTGGGCGTCGTACGAGGTCGCAAAGACGTGGAGCGGCGACGATGCCACCAAGCACGAAGCGCTCAAGCGGGTCATCGACCACATTGACGTCGCACCCGTCGGCAAAGCAAAAAGGTCGGCGGCGCCGGCTTCAACCCGGAACGGGTCACGATCCATTGGGCCGCTGGTGAGGCGAGCCGGTTTCAGGCCCCGTCGTGCGTTTCAGGGTCCTTACCGGGGTCTCCGCCGAGGAACTGGACGAGCCAGGGCAGCCACTCGCCCTGTAGCACCTGCTAACACGTGACACGCGGCGCGGGTTAGAACTTGACCCGGACGAACGTCACGCCACTGGCACTGGATCACAGGCAACCCTCATGAGGTGACCGGAACGCTGCGCCACCTCCTTGACCAGTGAACCTTCGACTTGAAGAGAGCCGGCGGGGGGACTGCAGGCCCCCCGCCGGTGTTCCCTCGGCTGTCAGACCAGCGCTAGCTCTTGGCCCACACCGGCGTACCGGAGCAGGTGCTCTTCGCTAGCTTTGCCAGCCTTGACAATCTCAGACGAGAAATCTTGAAGAAGTAGCTCGCCTTTAACCATCAAGCGCTCCGTGCCCTCCGCTATCACGAGCGTTTCGAGCGTGTCACGATCACCTGTCACTATCCACAAACCCCGACCGCTAGTCTCGAAGAAGAACGTCTCCGGCTGTGAGCACTTATGCTCAGCGGCGAGCTTGCCCCAGTATTCTTGGACCTCCCGAGCATAATCGAGAGCCTCTTTTTCTCGACCGGGGAAGGGTAGTTTCCAGCTAACTATGATTGCGGCATCCATAGAAAACCTCCTTGAATAGGTTAGTTCATTTTAGTAACTGCCGCACAAACCGGTGAACTGTCTACGAGCAGTCGCCAGCCCGGCTACGTCACCATCCTTTTCGAGCGCTGTACGCAACAAGGAGCCTAGCGACCTCCCACTTCAGGCTACATAGCCATCGTTACCCTGCCCCCCCAGTGTGAAGAGTCGTTGTAGCGCGGGTGGAGGCCACATGGAAAAACCAGAACGTCGCGTGAGCACAAGAGAGCCACCGAGCAAGGTATGGTACGCGCGGCCAGAGGCCTTTATCTATGACTGAGACGCCGAACCCTTCGGGTCCTTGCCGAGCGACCTGTCTCGCATCCGGGGCGAGGCTCCGGCCGGTACTCCCTCGGTGGATCGAAGTTCCAGGTTCTCATACGTGCTCTGTCCGCGGATTGAAGCTGTTGGCCCTCGTACCGGAAAGGGGGGCGAATATGGGCCAAGCACCCAGTCTGGTAATAGCTCGTGGAGGAAGTCGTCTTGGTTGTGGACAGCCTCATCCATTCACCATCACCCGCTCCTTGGGGTACAAAGCACGCCGGACCGGCGAGGGATCAGCTCGCCGGCCGGCTCTCCTTCATGAAGGGTGCCAGCGCGTGCCCGAAGCCACTGCTGGCACTGGCGGTGCAAACGGTTAGCCAGCCCCGTCCATGCTCGCAGCTTCGGCTTCGCGTGTGCCGGCCGTGTGCAAGCAGGGTGGAGGCGGGATGGAGAAGGATGACGCTTCGGTACGCCTTACTAGGCACACATTTGGCACGGCCCGCAAAGCCAGGGTCCGCTAGGAGCCATTTGGCGGCGGCCGCAACGTCAGGGGGCGGCACCTCGGCCAGGCCGTCGCCCACATGACCTTGCAGGCCCAAACACTCGGGCTCGCCGCCCGTCAGTTCCGGGCGTTCAACCGTGAGGCGCTGACCGCCGGGCTGGCCGTGCCTGCGCACAGGCCTGAGGGCGGTTGGGTTAGCTTCGGGCGGACGGGGTCAAGTAACAGGCCCCGGGCACGGGAAGGACGGAGTTCGTGAGACGCTACGATGACTACGTACGGTGGTTGTACCGGGGTGGCCGCCCGAATCGTTTCGCTCGGCTGCAGAACCGGACTTGGGCTATCGCCTCTGCGGCCGGGATATGGCCCAAGCGTGCTGCGGCTCTCGAGGTGCGGGGGCGGCGCAGTGGCCGGAGCATCTCGGTCCCGGTGGTGATTGCCGACCACGACGGCGACCGCTATCTCGTCGCGATGCTCGGTGAGGAGACGAACTGGGTGCGCAACGTGCGGGCGGCTGACGGTCGGGCGATCCTGCGCCATGGCCGGCTCGAGACCGTGCGTCTCGAGGAAGTTCCTGTCGACGCGCGGCCGGCGATCCTACGCCGGTACCTCGCACTCGCCCCGGGAGCCCGTCCCCACATTCCCGTCGATCGCCATGCCCCGCTCGAGGAGTTCGAGCGGATTGCCCCGCAGGTTCCGGTCTTCCGCATCGTCCCCGTTCCTGTCGCACCCGACCCTGCAGGTTGAGCGCCTAAGTTGGCCGTCAGGGGGTCTCCACATCGCATCTTCTGTGTCACTTCTGCGCCCCCTTTGACCGGACATCTGAGCACCAGCACGACTGGGAGAGGAACGACCTTGGGCAACTGGCCACCACACTGCTGATCGCGGCGCTCCGCGTCGGCGCGCTGGCCGGCTTCTGGCAGGTATCGTGCCGACAACCGCTTTACGACCAGGCCTGCATCTAGCGGAACGTCAGGCGGTCCGAGCCAGACCGTCGGGGAGCAGCGTCCATCGCTCGATCAACTCGCCCGAGGTGTACTTGTAGGGGTGCCGCCAGATCATCTCAAAGGTGCGCGACACGACCGATGGGCTCTCCGGCTTGGCCGGCGGGACGGTGCCCACGGTCGCGGCGCTGTCGTCTGCGACGGCGATGAAGGTATCGTTGTAGTCTACCGGGTCCCGGTGCAGCCATTTTTTCGTGCCGAAGGGCAACCCGCCGGCGGCTGGTCATCGTCGTCCTCGACCAACCGGACGAAGGTGACGTTGGGGGGCAGGTCCAGGCGAGCGAGCAGCTCGTCGGTCACCGCTCCGTGCTCGATAGCCGTGTTATTGACAGAGCGCGATGCCGGTCCAGGCCCGGGTGGGCGCGATACTTGCGCGGATGAGGCCATCTGACGGGCCGGTGGGCCACGTTGCGGGCTGGACGACCCGCGCCGGTCGGACGTGTGGGCGCTCCTCAAAAACGCACCTGCGGTTTTGCCACTCGCTGAGGCCGCTGTGCCATGCTTACCCGCTTGAAGCCGAGCGGTTGGCGGGTCTTGACGTGACGTTCTTCAGCGTCCGGGAGGCCGGCGTGGTCTTTGGCCGGGTGAGCCTGGAGACCGGGACGATGAGGGAGTTTGCTCTGGCGCGCCGCCTCTACGAGAGGGCCGGCTTCCTGCCTTGTGGCCCGTTCGGCGACTACAAGCCGAGCCCCCACAACACGTTCATGACGTTGTCGCTCGTCGCTACGCGTTGAGTGGTCCGCCTTCCTGGCTGACCTTGCGGACCAGGTTGGCTGGTGTTGTCGACAAACTCGGCTGGCGAGGTCTTCGGCGAGGAGCATAAAGTGCCGGACTTTCGGTCAAGTGGCGATCACCGCGTTCCACCACTCGAGGTTCGGGTCGTTGCTAGGGGGCACGAAGCTGGCTCGGACCTCGGTCCACCGGACCGCTAGACCAGCTGGGGCGTCATCAACCTGAGGGTCTTCAGCCCAGCGTTTCAGGAGGTCGCTGGTTCTTAGAACTTTGACTGGAGGGGAAAGGCTGGCGGCGAGCCGGATAGCCTTTCGGTCGTCGGTCGCCACGCGAAGTCCTCGGTGTACCGCCACGGCAAGCGTGGCCGCTTCGCCATCCTCGATGTCACGGGCAAGCTCGACGAACCGTTCCGACTCGTCTGGGTCGAGCATCACGAAACTGATGCCCCTCGCCGCGAGCCCGTCGCTGTCGATTCGCTCCCGCGGTTGGGACGCGTCGAGGGGGTTGACCCACGGGGTCTCCGAGGCGACGACCGACGTCATAACGAACCTGGCGTTGACAGTCCCGGCAAGCTCGGCGAGCTCGACGCCGGAGGCGACGAGGTTGAGCTCTACGCAGGCGTCGAGAAGGAGGTCCGACGGCAACTTCTGGCTCGAGCGTCATCCGTTGGCGAGGTCGGCCACTTCAAGCCGGCCAAGGGCGACGTCGGAAAGGGTGCCGCTCTCGTCGAGGCTGACTCTATGTGAGAGCTGCCGGGCGAGCCGGCGCGCATTGGTGCGGTCGGTGCGGAGCAGCCGGGCAAACTGTCCTTCGGAGATGTCCCCCTTCAAGTAGGCCTCAACGGCGAGGTACCTGTAACGGAGGGACAGCAGCTCCTCGTCGGGCGGCAGTGCCGCGAGCTCCAGCATCTGTCGTGCCTCTCCGACGCGGAAGCCTTCTTTGACGAGACGGTCCCAGGTATGGGGCCGGAGGAGGTCGAGGTTCTCGAGCGTTCGACGTAAAGGGCCGGGCCCATCCCCTTTTCGACCGCGTCCAGGTAGCGGTCGAGCTTGGCCCGCGCCTCCTGTGCGACCTTGCGCGCTCGTCTGATCTCGGGAGCGGCGTCGCCGGGCAGGACACCTGCGTGGCGCTCGAACGCAATGGAGGCGTGGACGCCCGCCCCGGGCCCCGAGGCCAGCACCGCTGCGCGGTCGTTACCCGCCGAGTGGGGCGTTGGCTCCTGGCTTGCACGACCGCTCGCCGCTAGGGCTGAGGAGACGAGAGCGATCGCGACTGCCACCGTGTGCGGGACGGGTCGCATGGCCGCCCTAGTTACCTGTGCCCCCCGCGGGTGCCCGCAGCGCCTCCCAGGTACGCCCGGCGTCAGTCGTCCGCGACAAGATGGGGCCAGTACCGCAAGGCCGAGCGGGCGACCCAGGGACGCAGCGCTGGGTAAAAGCGTCCAACCACCCGAACGTCGCGCTCGCCATGGCGAAGCCCGAGATGGGTGGGCTGTCCGCGTACAAGGGTGGGGAAGGGACCCTCTCCCACGTGCGCCCGGCGTCGTCGGTCATGGAGAGGGCCAGCCCGGCCCGTGCGGACCACACATGGGCAGACGCCACGTAGAAAGAAGGCGGGTTTACCCATGCCATGGCAGCTCCCTCCACCTTTGCCTTCCCGTCGACCTCGACTTGCCAGCTGCCGCCGCCGTTGTGGGTCACATAGACGGCCAACGAGCCGTCCGCCAGAAGCGCCGGGACGAGCCCGCTGCTCACGGAGAAGAAATGGGGCCGGCCGAGCCAGCCCGGTCTGGCGTCGGCCACCAGTGGCAATTTGACACCGCGCCAGGAACGGCCACCGTCGGCCGTCTTGTACAGGGCGGCGTTCCCGGTACCGGCTGAGGTGGCCCAGCCGGTCGAGGTGCCCACGAAGTTGATAGCGTTCCCGAACGGCACCGCCGGCAACGGTCGCCAGCTCCTCCCGCCGTCCGTGGTCCGGAAGAGCCGGCCATTGGTGTTCGAGCCCTGGGACAGGAGCGCCCAGCCGAGCTCCGGCGTGGCGAAGGAGAGGGACATCAGCTCGCACGTGGGGTGGCCACAACCGCCCAAGCGGCTCGAAGCCCAGCTGTGCCCGCCGTCGCGGCTGTGGTCGACCGTGGCCTCCGGCCCGTTCACCAGGCCGAACCAAAGGTCGTCGCTGCCGAGGGACGTGAAGCCTATTAGGCCGGAGAAGTGCGGAGGAGTGATGTCGGACCACCGGCCCCCGCCGTCGTCCGAGCGCCATACCCGGCGCCCGCTGGTCGCCCACAGCTGGGTACCAGTGATCGGCTGGAACTCGCCCGAGATGAACGCGCCGCCGAACAGGCGGGGCCCAGCAGCCGACCCATAGGCGGGCAAGGGGGCGGTCAGGCCCAGTGTCAAGGTGGCCAGAGCGACGGAGCAGACGAAGCGCCGCCCTAGGCGCCAACGACGCCGACCAGAGGAGAAGCTTCGCCGCGCGCTCGAGCCGGACGCCTGGCCGGGGCCCAGGGCACGTGCAGTACCAGCTGTCAGCAAGGCCACAACCCATCTTGCTCGGCCAGACGTAGCCAGGCTCATCGCCAGTTGGGACTCTTGCGCGCAGAGCTAGGCGTCACTTGGTCGTCCAAGAGGGTTCCCACGCGCAGCTCCGTCACCCGGAGCGAGGCGGCCGGGTGACCGTTGCCGGCCTCGAGGTGAGCGGCGAGCCCGTGCCCGAGGAGCTGGCGCCGCCTCGGGTGCTCGCTGTCACCGTCGCGGCTTAGGCCGCCCTTTCGTGTGACCACGCACGAAATTGTCAGTGGCGATCGCTCACCAAGTTGCCGGTAGCCCGTGCCTGGAGGTGGCGGTAGATGGTGGGCCGGGAGACCCCGAACTCGGCGGCGATCTCGGCCACTATGTCTGCCAGCTCGGTCACGAACGGTCCTTTGGGATGCCCTCGGCGCGGGTGCCCACGAGTACGAACTCATGGTCGATGCCGAGCGGGGTTTCCTGCTGCGGGCCGAAGCGAGGTTCGACGACAGGCCTTTCAAGGTCTTGGAGCTGACCGAGGTCCTAGTCGACGCGGACGTCCCCGCCGGCTTGTTCACGCCCGTCGCGCCCGAAGGTGAGAGTTCGAGTACTTCCAGGCTATGCGCCCCCTCTCACTCGAGGACCTGCCCGGCGCGGTCCCCTTCAAGGTGTTCGTGCCGGCGGGCTATTCGCGACGGCCCGCGGCAGCGGCGGTGCGGAACGCCGAGCCACGGGGGGCGTCCCGTTCTCGATCGTGGCGTCCTTCGTCGGGCCGAAGCCTGGCGGCAGGCCAGCTTGTTGCTGCACGAGTCGGCCGACCCTCGGCAAGCACCGCCTCTCCCAAGCGAGGAATGGCGGCAAGTAGAGGAGTTCATGGTGGGAACCGACGAGAGGAATGGGCAGTTACGTTGCTCACGTCGACATGAGGTGCTAGGCCCACAGCCGTGCCGGTGCCTTGTCTGTACGGGCCACGCTCGGGGCCGTCGCCAGGGGGGAGAGGCGCTGTCGGCGGAACCATCGCAGGCTTGGTGGCAAGGGGCGACGGTGGCCCCCTGGCTCCCGGGCCCATCAAGCTTTCGAGCCCACCAGGCGGTGACTGCGCTCCGCCCGCGAGCGTGCGTGTTGTGCCGGCGGTGGCCCGGCATTTCGCGCCTCTCGTGACTTGTAGTAGTGGTGATGAGACCTTCGGCGGCGCTCCGGCGCGTGGCTAACTGAGGAGGGCTGGCTTGGAGCCTTTCGAGGACTGGTACCGCCGGGAGCACCCGAGGATGGTGGCGACGCTCCTGTTGGCCACGGGGGACATCGAGCTGGCCAGCGAAGGTGTGGACGAGGCTTGCGCGCGCGCCCTCGTCCGCTGGGAGCGCGTCTCGGCCATGGAGGAGCCGACGGGCTGGGCCTACAGCGTCGCACTGAACCACGCCCGGCGCATCGCCCGCCGCCGGAGCCTCGAGCGCCTCCTGGTGCGCCGCACCGCCCCGGTGCCGAACGTGCCGCCCGAAGCGAGCGAGGTCTGGGGCCTCGTGGCGGGCCTGGCCCCGCGCCAACGCCAAGTGGTCGTGCTCCGCCACGTCGCCGGGCTGAAGGAGGCCGAGATAGCCGCCTCGCTCGGCATATCGCGCTCGACCGTGTCGAGCACGCTCCGCGACGCCCACAGGTGCCTCGGCCACCTCCTCGGCCCCTTCCCAGGCGGTTATGACGCTGACCCCAAGGAGGAGAGCAATGTCTGAGCTGTCCCGGCTGTCCCAGGCCCTTGTCGACCGGCCATTGGTCGAGCCCCCCGAGGTCGGGGCGCTCCGCGCCAGGGCCCGCCGGCGCCGCAAGCGGCGCGCCGGTGCCCTGTCCGTTGTCCTGGCCCTGGCCGTGTTGTCTGCCCTGGGGGTCGCCCGCCTCTCAGGGGCCGGCAGCGAGCGGGGCGGGCAGGCGCACCTCGCCGCGTACTTCGAGGCAGCTGTCGCCGTGCCCGACGCGACTTTGAGCGCCGTCGGCCTGCCCCCCTCGGTATCGGTGCCTGCCAGGGTGGGCCCAGTTCCCGCCACCACCTCGTCGGAGGGCACGGTGAGCTACGTCGGGGCCGAGTACTGCCCGTTCTGCGCGCTGGAGCGCTGGGCACTGCTCGTAGCCCTCTCCAAGTTCGGCACCTTCAGCCACCTGAGCGACGCCGTGTTCTCGTCGTCGACCGACGTCTACCCCCACCTGGCGAGCTGGAGCTTCGTCGGCGCCCGCTATTCGAGCCCCTACTTCGGCTTCCGGGCGACCGAGCTCTATTCGTCCACGCCCAATGGGAAGGGTGGCTACAAGGCCCTCCAGGTGATGACGCCACCAGAGCGGGCCGCCTTCGGCCACTACGACCCCCAAGGCAGCCTCCCCTTCGTCGACATTGGGGACCGCTACGTCAACGTCGGCTCCAGTTCGTCGCCCTCGGTGCTGGAGGGGCTCAGTCTGGCCCAGATCGGCCATGCACTTGCCAACCCCTCGAGCCCGGTCGCCAAAGCTGTTGACGGCAGCGCGAACTACCTGATAGCTGCCATGTGCCAGGTCGTGCAAGGCACAAAGCCGGCCATCTGCTCCTCCCCCACCACCGCCGAAGCCCTCGGCGCGCTCAGCTCGGGCGTGGCGCCGAAGGTAGCCGCGAGCCCGGGCCAGCCCCCGGTACAGCCCCCCGAAAATGCGCCCATGTCGGTATGGCGGCGCTGGAGCGAGGAGACCCACCGCTACCTCGAAGAGCAGGTGGCGCACGGCTTTGCGAAGGCCAACCCCGGCTGCGTCGTGACCAAGGCGGCCGTCACGGGCAACAAGCTCACCAAGCCGACGCTCGGGGTCCCGGCGGGGGTGACCATCTGGGCTATCGACCTAACTGGCAACTGCCGCCGCCTGCTCGAGGGTAAGAAGTAGGAGACCAGCTTGGGGCCGTGGTCTCGAGCTGGAGATGGCGCGGCCGTCCAACCAATAGTGGCAAGTTCGGGAGGTGGGAATGAGGAAACTGTTCTTGGCGACCCTGGTCTTCCTCACTGGCGCCGGCTTCGCTCCGTCCGCTTCGGCAACGGCCCTGCCCCGCGTCGTGCTCCCAGCCGGCGTGCCGCTCCACAGGGCTTCGCCTACTGGGAGCCGGTGACGGTCACCTACGCGAGGCCCGGGCCGACGCCTTTCGGCGTGCTGTTCACACGGCTCAGCTTACGGGAACCTGCTCAAGCCATCTAAAGCGAGCGCTACAGCGTCGCCATGGAGCGATCCTCCTTGAAATCCCAAGGTTAGGCGGGCAGAATAAAGAGGCAATTCTGGTGTGAGGACCGCTCTCAGGGTTGGGCGCAGCCCACGGCTGCCTCACGGGTCCCATTGGCACTGTCACCCGCGGGGGCGAAACGACGGACAAGATGCAGGAGGGCGCAGCCCCGGTCGTACAGCGGGTGGAGGGAGCGGCCGCCCACGCTTACCTGCACCACCGCAGCGCATGCTTGGCCCGTTACGGTGAGGCCAGGGCCGGAGGGGGTCGCGGGCCTGAGGGCGAGCTTGTAGACAACCGCGTCGCCATGGCAGAGCGCTGCCGGCCCCAACGGCAGGGCATCGAACTGGCGGACGAGCTCGGCGCTTTGACGGGCTGTGAGCGTGACGGTGGTGGCGCGGCTCGGCACCCCGGCGGGCGAGACGGAGGCATAAGCGGTGAGGGTGCCCCTGTCGGTCGCCGGGGCCACTTCGTCGGCGGGCCGGCTTGGCTCCCAGACGGTGAGGGCATCTACCCTGAGCAGGCAAGGTGGCCCCGGGGAGCCAGAGCCCTGGCAAGTGCTGCCCGCCAGCGAGTACTCGAGGCTGGCCGAGTACTCGTGCGGCCCCCTCACCGGCAAGGACCACTGCACCCAGGCCGTGTAGGAAGGGCCGCCCACCCCTCCTCCGTCCCATTTGGCGCCGGCGAGGTGAGCGGGCACGTACTGTCGCAGCCCTGACGCAGAAAGGGCGGTCACGACGTAGGAGCGGTGGTGGTCGACCGTGGCGGCAGTCGTGACCGGCGGATTTGCCAACAACTTTGGGAGCGCGCCATGCCAGGGCCGGGCACCAGGGGGGAGCGGCGCGGCCCCCAGCACTTCGGCGGCGAACTGGTCCGCTGACTTGGCGAGAGCCCACGGGACCTGGGCCGCTTGGCCTGTGGTGGTGGTCCGAGCGCCGGTCACCGATAGGCCGGCGATAAGCGCCAACGCGGCCAGTGACGACCGGTGGGCCGAGGACCTCACGATACTTGTCAAACCCAACTGGTGCACCGGCATCTTCCTCGCTTGTATAAGTGGCCCGTTGCCGCCAGAGGTACTGGGCATCGTCGGAGCGCTCTGTCGCCGCTCGGGCTCTGGGGGCGAGCAGAATCTAGTCGCTATGGACGCGTTTGGCTTGAATGTCACGTGATTTTTGGCCGGACAGACGCGATGTCGCCCCACACCAAGTCGTAGTGCGGCGCTTCGTTCCCCGGGCGACGGTGAGGCTCGTCGGGGAGCTCGAGCCCGAGGAATTCGCCATAAAAGCGCGCGCTCGCGGCGAGGTCAGTCGCCCAGACTTGCAAGTTGTTCAGTCTCGCCACGCTCGGACCATAGCGTTCGCGCGCGTGCGCCCTCACTCCCTCGGTGACAGGTGCGGCGTACGTAGGCCAGTGGCGCTGGTGTTGTGCCCGTCGTGCGCCGCCAGCCGATGCCAGACGCTCGCCGCGCGCGCCAGGCCAGCTGGACCGGCGCGGCCGCTCGGTCCAATTGCAGGCTCACAACTTCAGCTTTTCACGTCCCCCGGGCAGCTCATCGGCTGTACCAGGCGACCTGTGTGGCCCAGTTGTAGTGGCCGTAGTAGTTGCTGGTGGTGCCGAGGGGGGCGATCGGCCCCACGAGGCGGGCGTGCCCCTTGAAGCGGGAGCCGAGGTCGAGCAGGTAGAGGTGCCCCACCCCGGCCGTACCGGTCCAGGTGGTGCGGACAAAGGCGACCCAGTGCCCGTCGCTCGACCAGAGAGGAAGTTCGTCGCTGGACCCTTTCGGCGGCGCGGCTTCGAGCGGCCGCCAGTTGCCGCCGGTATAGGGGAGCAGCCAGATGCTGCGGTGCTCGTGGCCGAAGGTTTCGTCCTGCGTGGTGGGCCCGACGGCTGCCGCCACCATGAAGAGGCCGGGTGGCGAACAGGAGGGCGAAACGAAGCTGAGCTGTGCCTTCGCTCCCGGGCCGGCGGGGGTGACGGAGGGCCACTTCGGTGCTGGCCCTGCGAAGTTGACCCGGTCGTTGAGCGTGACCTGGCGGCCGCCCTTGTTCTCCACGTAGGCGAGCAGGTTGCCGCTGCACCAGGAGACGAAGTCGCCGTAGACGAGCGTCCCCTTCCCGACAGGGACGGCTTGGCCGCCCTTCGCCGCGATGGCGACCAAGGGGAGGCCGTCCGCAGCGAGCGAAGCTGAGTTCTCGGTGTCTTCCCAGGCGAGGAGCCACTTCCCATCGGGCGAGAAACCTGACAGCAAGGGCGGCGCGAGTTTTGCCTTCGGGAGACCGAAGAGCATCCTCTTGGTGCCCGTGCCCAGGTCGATCAGCCAGATCTCCTGATGGTAAGGAGGCGGGGCCTTCGGGTAGAGCGAGCGCGAGACGGCGAGCGTCTGGCCGTCCGGCGACCAGGCGATGCTCGTCGCGCCCCAACCGTCGCGTAAGAGCCACTTCGTTGGGGCGCCCGGGCCGCCCACGACGACCCCGCCGCCAGCCGTGACGCCGGCCAGGCGGTGCCCGGCAGGTGACCACACCCAGCCCGGCGAGCCGCTGCCCCAGCCGACCGAGAGGCGGCCCAATGGGGATGTCGGGGCCCCGCCACCTGCAGGGACCACCTCGCCTGCACCGTAGGCGATGTAGTGCCCGTCGGCGCTCCAGCGCACCGGCGGCACCACGCCCTTTGCCACCAGCGTCCGGGCGCGGCACGCGGCGACGGCGAGCACCCGGAGCTGCCCACGGTCGACAAAGGCCATCCGGCCGAGGTCGCTCTTCCCGACGAGCACGCTTGGGCAGGGTGCCGTGCGCGTTGCACCAGCCCCCCTCACCGGGGCCCCGGTGACGAGCGACACGACTGCTGCCACGACCGCCAGCCGCCTCATGACGGCCAACGCTAGCGGTGACCATCTAGCGACCGTGGCGCCCTGCACGTCCTGAGGCCGAAAAGGTTGATTTCATAGAGACAATGCGAGGCGTTACCGTCGTCCCGACTGGCCAGGCACGGTGCGGGGCGCTCGAGCGCGAGGACGTTGCTGGGCACCCGGACCCGGTCCCATGCCATTGGCGGAGAGATGGTCCCTTCACGCTGGAGGGCGCCAGCCCGCTCAGCGTGTTGCGGCGTTGCTACAGGTTTCGTCCCGACGGCGACGTGTACGGCGCCGTCTGCTACGACTCGACGGCTCTGGCCGATGTTCCTCCCGAGACGGGCAGCAGCGACCATCGGCCCTCCCAACCCGGTCGGGCTGGCCGACCTGCACGACGGGGAGGTGGTCTTGGGACTGGGTTCGGGGGCGGCACCGACGTGTTGCTCTCGGCCCGGCGAGTGCGGCCGACTGGCATGGCCTGCGGACTGGGCATGACCGACGAGATGCTGGATCTCGTCCGGGCCAATCAGGAGCGCGCCGGTCTCGACAAGTCGAGAGACGAAGGTGAGACTCCCCCCGGGCGCCGTCTCCGGAGCAAAGCGCTCGAGTAGATGCCTCAACCCCGAACAGACTTCCTCGGGTTCGTAGCCATTCCTCGCTGAGCTGGTCGCTCGGGTAGAACAGCTCGACCGTGAGCTCTGAGAGCGTGACGTCACTGGTGGCTCCCAAGCGGGCCATCACCGTGTACATACGCACAGGGACGCCGTCGAGGTCGACCGCCCACCTAAGGACCGGCTCCCGGACCTGGGCACGATTGAAATGAGCCCACTGCGAGCGGGGGGGCAGGCCGGGCCAGGTCTCGATCTCTCGCGCCAGCTCCGCTGCGAGCGAGTCCCGGTTCGCCAGGTAGTGAAGCTGCCCGAGAAGGTAAGCCGACCAGACGTCGAAATTGGAAGTGAGGGGTGCGAACCCGTCAGGGTGGAGCGCGGCCCGGAATACGTTCGTCGGCGTGCCCCGGACCTCTTCGGGGATCCCGGCAACGAGACGTCGGGCGGCCCGATTGGACAGCCGCACATCCCAACAGCGGTCCACGGCTACACCCGGGTACGGGTCGTGGGCCTCGAGGAGCGACTGGATGTCGCACCGCACCCGTGCCAGGTCGGCTCGTGACGACAACGCGGCCGGCATCGACGAAGCGGTCGTCGCGGCATCTCGGGTCGCCATGGCGGCCGACATCGGTGCATTCGTCGACTCAACCTCCTCGGCGGACTACTTCGGCACGAGAAACTCGAGACGCACAAGACCTTCACTCGCGCCGATCTGCGAACGGAAACTGACCACCTTGCAGGTCCCGACGCTGATCCTGCACGGCAGCGCCGACCGGTCCGCTCCCCTCGAAGCGACTGGCCGACCCACTGCCGCCCTAATCCCATCGTGCCGCCTTGTCGTCTTCGACGGAGCCGGCCACGGCCTTTACCCGAGCGAGGCGTCCCGCTACAACGAAGAGATCATTGGCTTCTGTCACGATCCGGCCTATGAACAACGTGTCGTTCCAGGTGTCGCCCACGGAAGCGTTCGTCCCGAACCGAACGAAGCCGCAGAACTCGAAGAGGAGTAGAGGTCGGTCAAACATTGTTGACAGGACGCGGGCTGGTCAACTACGTTCGACGGCGGTGAGCGCTTCAGCGAGCTCCGAACCGGACTTGGTGGCTGTCGCCCAGGGCGCCGATGTTGCCGCCGGGCTGGCCGCCATAGCCCAGCTGCGGCGGGTTGCCGAACAAGCCGAGGCCGTACAGATCGGGCGAGCCCGCGCGCAAGGCTGGTCGTGGCAGGAGATCGGCGCGGCGCTCGGGGTGTCCAAGCAGGCCGCTCATCACAAGTACGGTCGCAGGCCGCGCCGGCTTCGTCCCGGCGATGGGAGCCGCTGATGTGCGAGCCGCCCGCTTGCAACGGCACCAGGCACATAGAACGGTCCTGGCTATCAAGGAGCAACGTCACGCCGACACGAACCGTCACGTCCGACATCCACATCGACGCCGATCCCGCGATGGTGTGGAGGGTGCTTGTCGATCTCGATCGTTACGAGGAGTGGAACCCCCACATCCGCCGGGCCCACGGAGAAGTCGTTGTGGGCAAGAAGGTGACCCTCAGGATGCACCCACCGAAGGGGCGGGCCGTCACGATACGGCCACGTGTGGTTTTCGCCGAGCCGGGTGTCGAGCTACGGCTCGTCGGCCGAGTCCCCGGTCTGTTCAGCGGCGAGCACCGCTTCGTGCTCAGGCCATCCGGACAGGGAACGCATCTCGAGCAGAGCGAGACCTACCGAGGGCCGGTCGTCGCCTTCCTCTCCAAGGCGATCCGTGCCTCGCGCACCAGCTTCGAGACGAGCAACCGGGCTCTCGAGCACCACCTGCAGCGCCAAGCCGACCGAGTCGGCCAAGAGCACCTCGTCCTCGGGGCTGACCTGGTCCACCCGGCTGATCAGCGGATCGGGCACGTGGGCCCCCATGGGCTCCTCCCGTCGCGTGCTGCGAGCCCGCAGGGCGTTCAGGCACACCCGCACGACGATCGTGGTCGAGAAGGCGTCGAGGTTCTCGACGCCGTCGGACGGCATCGTCGGCCTCGTCGAGCGAGCTGAGCATGCGGTAGGCGATCGCCCGCAAGCGTGCCCGGTTCTGCTCGAAGCGCTCGACCAGCGGGCTCGGCTCGGCCATCGGTCACAATCCTCGGTCCTCACGTGTCATAGGTACGACACCCCACGATGGCTCACTGTGACAGGGAGACGCCCATGGAACGACCGACATCGACCGCGCCGCTGCAGGACGGCACCTGGCCGGGGACCTGGTACCTCGACCCACGCCGCTCCAGCGTCGAGTTCACGACCAAGGCGCTCCGGGGCCTCGTCCCCCTCAGGGGGGTATTCCACCAGCTCACCGGGAGCGCAGCGGTTGCTCCCGGCGGGCAGGTCAGCGGCACCCTCACCGCGAAGACCGCGTCCGTCGACACGAAGAACACCCGCCGCGACCAGCACCTGCGCTCAGCCGACTTCTTCGACAGCGACAACCATCCCGACATAGCCTTCGCCGCAGATGCCATCCGGCCCTCTGCTGGCCGCGTCACCGTGACCGGGACGCTGTCCGTGCGTGGCCGGTCCAAGCGAATGTCGCTCGACACCACGGCGAGCCGCGACAACGACCGCGAGGTCGGCCTCGACGCCGAGCCGATGGAGGGCGCCGCGTGAGCCAAGAACAAGCGAGTGACCTTCAGGCCGTCGCCGACCGCGTCCACATCGAGGCGCTGCGTGCCGAGTTCACCGACGCCGTCATGTCGGGCGACGCCGAGCGGCTTGCCTCGCTGTTCACCGAGGACGGCGTGGTGCGGATGCCGCACGCCAAGGTCGAGGTCGTCGGCCGCGACGCGCTTCGCAGCGCAGCGAGACGCCTCCTGGGCGCGTGGGAGTGCTTCGTCCAGACCGTCCACCCCGGCTCGATCGAGCTCGACGGCGACAGCGCGTCGGGACGGGCCTACATCGCCGAGCTCGGTCGCCTTCGCGACGGCAGCTCGCATAGCAATTACGGCGTCTACCACGACCGGTACCGACGGACCCCGACCGGGTGGAAGTTCTCCGAACGCGTCTACGAGGTCAGGTACCTCGACACCCTGCCGTCAGTTGGCCCCCAGGCCCTGGGCAACCTGGGTGCAGGGCGGGGGGAACTTCGGGCACCTGATGCGTAAGAGACGCGGGAGGGAACTTGCGGGCACGTGATGCGTAAGACAGGGGTGATGAGGGCGGCAGGCGAGGAGGACGCGGCGCTGATCCGGGCAGCCCAGAGCGAGCCGGCCGCGTTCGGCGCGCTGTTCGATCGCCACTTCGCCACGCTCTACCGGTTCTGCGAGCGCCGGGTCGGCCGCCACCTGGCCGAGGACCTGGCGGGGGAGACGTTCCGGCGTGCGTTCGAGGCCCGCGGCTCGTATGACCTGAGCCAGCCCAACGCCCTTCCCTGGTTGTTCCGCATCGCCCTCAACCTGGTGCGCGACGCGCTCCGCTCGAGGGCGGCCGAGGACCGTGCCTACGCCCGGTTGCGCGCCCTGGCCGGGTCAGGGGGTCCCACAGCATGAAAGACGACGAGACCCCTTGGGCCCAGCCAGCCGACCTGGGGCGCTTCGTGCGCCAGAAGACGATCCTGCTCAAGACGAAAAAGCGCGACGGCACCTGGGTGGCCACGCCCGTGAGCATCGTCGTGGAGCACGACCGCGCCTACGTGCGTACCTACGACAAGTCCTGGAAGGCCAAGCGGCTCCGCAACTTCCCCGAGGTACGTTTCGCGCCCTCCACCTTCCGCGGCAAGCCGACGGGCCAGGAGCTGCACGCTCGGGCACGCCTCTTGGACGGCGAGGAGGCCCAGAGGGCGGCCCGGCTACTCGCTCGCAAGTACCCCGTCCTGCACGGTGTGCTCGTACCGTTCTCGCACAAGGTGATGCGCACGAAGACGCTCCACTACGAGCTGAGCGAAGTGGACAGCTGAGAGAGGCGAGGACCGTCCTCGTGGGCTGGCCCGTGGGAAGCCGTCTTCCCGCCCGCCAGCCAGAGCGGGTGGACAGTCAGCTGGCGAGCAGAGAATGGGCGCGTTCGGTGACAAGGCTATGGATCCGATAGGCCGCAGCGAGGTCTGCGGCGTCGAGCCCAGACCAGATCGGCGCAGAGATCCGCCGCACCTCGGCGTCGAGGCGTTCGCCCTCCGTGTCAACCTCTGGCGAGGCTTCAGCGGCCGATGAAGTCCCGTCTGGCGTGGGTCAACCCGAGCGCCGCGACCGCGTCCAGCGAGCCGTCAGCTCATCGCCGGCTCCCGACCGCGTGCCGTCGTGGTGGCCGGAACCGAGCGTCAGCGGGCCACGAATCCCAGGGCCGCCTCTTCGTGTTGGCTCGACGGTGTCACGTTTCGCTGCTGCCATCCGTCATAGGGGTGATGAACCGAATCGACTTGGACGGTCCCCGTTCTTGCGGTTGGCAGGGTTTGATGGTGGGGGAGGGATCATGACATCACCCGTCCTCGTCACGGGCGGCACCGGGAGATTGGGACGACGGGTAGTCGATGGGCTGGTCGACTCAGGTTGCGACGTGCGCGTCCTGGCGCGTCACGAGCGCGAGATGGCGCCCGCGGTCAGGTTCTTCATGGGAGACCTTCGAAGAGGCGACGGTATCGATGCTGCCATGAGCGGTGTCGGGACGGTCGTCCACTGCGCGACCAGCACGAAGGGCGACGCGGACGCAACGAGGATCCTGGTGACGGCCGCAGTCCAGGCCGGTTCCCAGCACTTGGTGTACCCGTCCATCGTCGGCAATTGACCGTCTCGCCTCGTGGGGCTACACGAAGGCCAAGCTCGAGGCCGAGCGAATCGTAAAAGACAGCGGCTTGCCATGGACGATCTTGCGGGTCACGCAGTTCTACGACTACTGCTTCGACAATTCGCGGAGGTTGTCGAGATTCCCGGTGCTAGCGCCGGTACCGGCCGGCTTCACTGTCCAGCCGGTCGACCCCGACGAGGTGGCGGCCCGTCTCGTCGAACTCGCCCTCGGCGAGCCGCTCGGCCGGGCCCCTGACATGGCCGGACCACAAGTATCGAGTTGGGTAGACCTGTTCCGCAGCTACCTGAACGCCACCCATCGCCACCGGTGGGTCGTCCCCGTGCGGGTACCAGGAAGCAAGGCCGTGCGAGACGGTGCCCTGCTGCCATCCAAGGGGCACACCGTCGGGACCAAGACCTGGGACCAGTTCCTGTCGGCGCGACTGCGGGAGACCTCTGCTGGCGCGACTGCAGGCTCGGTGTAGGCGGGCAATGGCTTCGGAACGATTGCCCAGAGGAGTTCGCGGGCTGCATCAACCGATCACCACGCTGTATTCAGCCGTGACGTAGAGGAGGAGCGTTGTCATGCAAGCACGAATGAAGAGCCCAGGTGTGATCATTCCCGACGCGATGAGCGCGATCAGAGCGCTGAACGAGGCCGTGCAACAAGGTGGCGTGCCGCAGCGAACGCTCGACTTGGTTCACCTGCGGGCCAGCCAGATCAACGGATGCAGTGTCTGTCTTGGCGCTGCGACCAGGGCCCGAACCGATGGCGAGACGGACGAGCGACTGTTTACGCTCCTGGCCTGGAGGGGCACCCCCTACTTCACCGACGCGGAGCGGGCCGCTCTGGCGCTCACCGAAGCCGTCACCCGGCTCAGCGACCGGACCGACCCTGCGCCGTACGAGATCTGGGACGAAGCAGCTCGGCATTACGACGAGAAGCAGCTGGCTGCGCTGGTGTTGTGGATCGCCCAAGTGAACGTCTTCAACCGCGTGAACGTCGCCACCCGACAAGTTCCCGGTCAATGGGCGCACGGCTGACACTCGGAGTCGGCAGATACTGCAGTGCGGCGGCAGCGTTGAACTCCTCGTCTGGCCAAAAGGGTGGACTGAGCCTCCTGGCCGAGAGCGTGGTGGGCGGTTTGGGCGCTCTGCTGGATTGTCCATGGACTACGAGGTGTTCATCCTGACCCGTATGAGAGAAGAGTACGACCACAGCCGCTCGACCGAGGCAGCCGTGGTGGCCGGGATCGGCCGGACCGGACGGTTGGTCACCAGCGCCGCATCTGGTGGCTCCCCCAGCCGCTGGCCCGCCTCCTGCGGGTACCCTCACCACAGCTGGACCTGCGGTGACCAGGCTTGCCGCAGGCTACGAACCTCCCTGTCCTGTCACGTTCGCCATACGAGATCCGTCACAGGAGTGGCGGTCTCCCGCCATAGGAACGTGACCAGTGAACGACGATGCTTGGCTGATCGAGAGCTTCGGGGCGAACCAAGGCCGGCTCCGGGCCGTCGCCTATCGAATGCTCGGCTCCGAGGCGGATGCCGAAGATGCGGTACAGGAAGCGTGGATCCGACTTAGTCGAGCCGACGCCCGCGGTGTCGAGAACTTCTCCGGCTGGCTGACCACGATCGTCGCGCGAGTGTGCTTGGACCGACTCCGGTGGCGCCAGTCTCGACCGGAAGAACCCTCCGGCGGTCAGGTTCCGGCTGAGCCTGTGAGCGCTGCTGCGGAAGATCCAGAGGCACAGGTATTGATGGCGGAGTCGGTGGGGTCCGCGCTGCTTGTCTTGCTCGACCGCCTCGCGCCTGCCGAGCGAGTCGCGTTCGTGTTGCACGACATCTTCGCCGTGCCTTTTGACGAGATCGGGCCGACCATCGGGCGGTCGACGGAAGGGAGTCGTCAGCTGGCCAGCCGCGCACGGCGACGGCTGCAGCAGGATCCCGCTGCCCCGGAAATCGACCTCCCTCGTCAACGCAGGGTCGTCAGCGCGTTTCTGGCCGCCGCCCACAATGGGGACTTCGACGCCCTGCTGGCCCTGCTCGATCCCGACGTCATGTTCCGGGCCGATGATGCCGCCCGACGGATGACGGGTGTACCCGACGCCAAGCGTGGTGCCCGCGCCGTGGCAACCGACTTCGCCGGACATACCCAGGGCGCGCAGCTCGCTCTTGTCGACGGGATCGCCGGGTTGGTGTGGGCGCCAGGCGGGAAGCCGCGGGGTGTCTTCTCGTTCAGGGTGACCAACGGCAGGATCGTTCAGATCAGCCTCGTCGCCGACCCCGACCGCATCCAACAATTGGACATCGTGACGATCGACGGCTGAGACGGGCACAGCGCGCAGGCGATAGGTCGTGGTCCGAACAGGGCGGCTCGACGACGCCCGGGGAGGCTGGAGCGCCAAACGCCGCGCCAGTTCGCCCGGTGAAGGTGGCCGTCCTTCATCGACCAGCGTCTGGTAGACCTTCGCTCGCAACGTGGCCAGCGCCGTCTCCGCGAGGTCACCCATGGGGGCTTGACCGCGTCCCGCGTAGCCGTGCCGGTCGCGGCCCGAAGCTTCTGAGCATCCTCTGCGGGGAATAGGGGCTTCCCTCCGATGATCGAGCCCACCGAGCTGATCCAGCTGACCGGTGCAACCAGTCGGCTCGGCAGCTCCATGGATGACGCTACGAGTCGATTGGGAAGACGAGCCGTGGCCGGAGCGTCGCGCGGTCGGTCCGCTCAAGGCACCAGGATCCGTGGGATGGACCGAGCGGCGAACCCGCTGCGAGACACGCTGACGGCGACCGCCAGGGACAAGATCCACGGCATCGAGGGTGCGACCGTCAGTGCCACCCCGACCAGCGCCACGTCCAGCACGATCAATCCCATGGCCGCGTAGGCCGCGACCGACGCGTACCGCCACGTTCGAGCCACCCGGGCGATCGCCAAGGCAAGGATCGTCGAGACGAGGATCGTGGCGAACCCCACCCGAGCGACGAGGGGAATGGGCCAGCTCCACGCCCGCGTCACCACCAGCGACATCCCCCACACGAGGCCGACAGCGGGCCCGGACAGGAGGAGCAGGCCGGCAGTTCGCCGCCCGGCGGACTGGCGCACGAACTCCGCCGCGAGGTGATCTGCGTCACCGAAGTCGTGAACGGCGAGCGCCGCAGCCGCAACATCGTCCACCCCCTGCTGGCGGATGCGTTCGTAGCTCTCGATCAGCCCGTCGGCGATCTCTTCGACGATGCCCGACGGCAGGCGTGCACCGAGGTCAGCAAGATAACTGCTGATCAGGTCGTCGCCGGCCATGGCTCTTCCCCGAGCAGAGACGCCACGGCGCAGGAGAACTCCTGCCAGGCCTTGCGGTCACCGCTGAGCCTGCGGCGCCCGGGCGAAGTCAGCTCGTAGGTGCGTCGTCGACGTCCGTCGACCGTCGACCAGCTGCCCCGGATCAGCCCCGCGTCCTCCAGTCGGTGCAGGGCCGGGTAGATGGTGCCGGTCGGGAGGTCGAAGCGGCTCCCGCTGACCTCGCGCAGCGCCTCCTTGATCGCGTAGCCGTGCCGTGGGCCGTCGGCAAGGGTCGCCAGCAGGAGCATGTCGAGGTGCCCCTTCAGGACTTGTGCCTGGTGCCTCATAGGTAGGTATGCTACAACGACGAGGCATACGTAGGATTCCTAGTTATCAAGGAGGTGCTGTTGGACGACCAACCTGCCATCTGGGCCGAAGGGCTCACGAAGCGTTTCGGCCACGTGCGAGCACTGGACGGTGTCGACCTGGAGCTCGCAACGGGACGTCTCCTCGGACTGCTCGGGCCGAACGGGGCGGGCAAGACCACCGCCGTGCGCATCCTCACGACCTTGCTGCGTCCGGACGCCGGCCACGCGCGTGTCGCCGGGTTCGACCTGCGTAAGGAACGCGATCTCGTCCGCCGCCACGTTGGGCTCTCGGGGCAGTTCGCCGCTGTCGACAGCTACCTGTCAGGTCGGGAGAACCTAGTGATGGTCGGCCGGCTCACCGGCATGACCCGACGGGCCGCACATGCCCGTGCCGACGAGCTGCTCGGCCGCTTCGGCCTCGGCGAGGTCGCCGGCCGCCAGGCTCGCACCTACTCGGGCGGCATGCGGCGGCGTCTCGATCTCGCGGCCAGCGTCGTCGGCGCCCCGCCCGTCCTGTTCTTGGACGAGCCCACCACCGGGCTCGACCCTCACGGTCGGCTCGAGCTCTGGGCGCAGCTCGAAGAGCTCACCGGTCAGGGAACGAGCGTGCTCCTGACGACCCAGTACCTGGAGGAGGCGGACCGCCTCGCCCACGACATCGTGGTCATCGACCGCGGCTCGGTCATCGCCGAGGGCACCCCCGAGCAGCTGAAGAGGCAGCTCGGCGGTGATCGCCTCGAGTTGCGGACCACGCCGGGGCCACAGGCTCAGCAGCTCGCCAATGTGCTGGCCTCCTTGGGCTCGGGCCCCCCAATGCTTGACGCGGCCGCAGGTCGGCTGGTCCTGCCGGTGAGCGACGACCCCTCCCTCCTCCCGAGGCTCGTCGCGCTAATGGCCGACGCCGGGCTGTCGGTGAGCGACCTCTCCTTGCGCCGCCTCACCCTCGACGACGTGTTCCTAGCCTTGACCGGGCGACCAACGACCCCAGATCGCTCTCGCGATCGGGGCGTGCAGTCCGACGACTTCGCGGTATCCCCGACCACGAAGGGAGCACGATGACGACCCTCGTGCCCACGACAGCGCAACGCCCGCACCCCAATTCTTTCGTCAGGGACGTGGCCACCATCACCGGCCGCAACCTGCGCCGCCTCGCGAGGGTGCCCACCTTGCTGGCCTTCGCAACCGTGCAGCCCGTCATGTTGGTGATCCTGTTCAACTATGCCTTCGGCGGCGCCATCCACCCCCCAGGTGTGGCTCGCTACATCGACTTCCTCCTGCCGGGGCTCTTCGTCGTGACGATCGGCTTCGGGTCGTCCCAGACCGGCGTGGCCATGGCCGACGACCTCGTCAACGGCATGATCGACCGGTTCCGATCGCTGCCGACGACCAGCTCGGCCGTCGTGGTCGGCAGGATGGCCGCCGACGCCGTGCGGAACCTCTTCGTCATCCTCCTCATGATCGGCGTCGCAGCGGCCATCGGGTTTCGCTTCCACGCGGGGACCGCTCCCGCGATCGCTGCGGTCATCCTCGCCGTCGGGACCGGTCTCGCCTTCTCCGCCCTCGACTCCTGGCTCGGCCTTGTCGTCGCCGAGCCCGAGGCCGCCGGTCTCGCCGGGCTGTTCCCGTTCATCCTCCTGATGTTCACGAGCTCGATCCTCGTCCCGATCTCGACGATGCCCGGCTGGCTCCAAGCCTTCGCCAAGGTCAACCCGGTCACGGTGTTTGCCGATGCGCTCCGTGCGCTCTGCCTCGGAGGCCCGACCGGCGTGCCGGTTTTCCAAGCGTGCGCATGGATCCTCGCGCTCGTCCTGCTCGGCGTAGCCGGCACCGCACTGCGCTTCCGGCATGTCGGCGAACGCTGACTCGGCTCCCGGTCTCGCGACCTGCATCCCCAGCCGAGCCCGTAGCTCGAGGATCCCAATCGCTCGGAGGCAACTGAACCTGGCCGCGCCGAGGATTGCGTTGGGGGTTGGTGGCTCAGCTCGCCAGGGGGGGTAGCGGTAACGGTCGAAGCCTCGCTTACCTGCTCGAAGCTGTCGGTCATCCAGCGCATAGTTCTCTTGGCGCTTCAGGGTTCTCCGTGGGTGAACGTGTCGACGACAGTTGTTCCAGCCATCGGCCGGCCGTGGGCGCCTACATAAGGAAATGGGCCGTCTTGTCAGGTAAACCAGTCATGGCGTCGGCTGTGCTATTCCAAAGTTGTGTGGACATGAGCCTGACGGCTGCGGTGCGAGGTATTGCCACCAGCTACGAAGGCATTGCCGAAGCGCGCCGGCTTTTGCTCGTCCTCCACTCGAACCTCTGGCGGGCCAGCCCCTGCCTTGGCTCCACCTCGCGTGACTTTCACCGGAACCTGGGGGCGCCGGACCGCTCCAGCTGCCGGCGGAGCCTGCGCTCCGAGAGCCTCCCGTAGGAAAAGAGATGGCCGTCGAGCAGCACGCCGGGCGGGAAAGCGACCAGGTGCTCCATCATGAGGGCGCGGCCTTCCTCGCTTTCGTCGGAGATGACCGAGATCTCGATGTCGTAATCGGCCGATACTCTTGCGAGCACCTTTTTCGCGTGCTCGCACAGCTCGCAATGTGGCGCGCTGAGCACGGTGACTTGAATCGTCACAACGCCGTGCCCCCGGTGCCGCCAGCCTTCATCTGGGCGACCAGATCTGAGTCCGGGACGTACATCGTGTAGTCTGGCGCCCCACCGTAATCGGCCCGCCATTTGATCAGCCCATTGGGGCCGACGACCACGAAACTGTGCCCGTCCTGGTTGGCCATCCCTGCCATCGCGTAAGAAGTCATGCCGTACGCGTTGGATACCGACACGTTCGGGTCGGCCAGGAGAGGGGTGGTTATGCCTTCGTCTGCCACCTTTTGCTTGAGGGCATAGAGCGGGTCTGTGGTTATGCTGACCATCTCGTTTATGCCGAGAGCCCGGAAGCTCCTCCAGTCGGACTCCATGTCCTTTATCTGCGTCCAGCACGGCTCGCAGTCAACGCCTTCCTGGAAGAAAAGAAGCACCGTCTTGCCCTTTTGGGCGGAGAGGCTCCAGCTACCTCCGGTCGTGGACGCCAGGGTGAAGTTAGGTGCCTTTTGTCCCGGTCCGGGCTGGCCCACCGCGTAGGGGTACGAACTGGTGCCCTTTTTCGCTCCGCCGTTGGTAGCAATGTAGAGGCCGACCACGGCCGCCAGCACGGCCACCGCGCTGGTCGCCCAGATCTCTAGCTGCCGCGCGCGGCGGGCCGGCGCGGCTCGGCGGCGGACGGAGTCGCTGCCCCCGGTCGGGCGTCCTTCACTAGGACGCGTAGGGCGGCGCGCCTTGGGCGCACCGGGCTTGGGGCGGGGCGGGACTTTGGTGGTCATCGGTCGTCCTCCTTATTGAGGCGAGACGGGCGTGCCGGAAGGAGCGCTAGCGAGAACAGTGCTGCCCGTCGTGCCAGCGTCCTGGGTACAGCAGCCGTGGCCCGCCACCGGATGGGGTGCGGCTCCGGCTGGGGGCTCGTCGCCTGCTTCTGCTCTCTCGTCGGCTTCTGGTCCCGGGCCGCACGAGCGGCGGCTTGGTGCACGGCCATGCGGGCCAGCAAGGCGAGGACGGCCAAGAGGCCTAGGGCCGTCGCCCAGCCGGGCACGTGGCCGGCCCCGGTCGTGAGGACGTGGGCCGTGTGTTGCAGGGTGGTGACCATCCGCAGTTGCCAGCCGCTGGTAGGGCTGGCCGGCCCGGTGATTGCGGTCATACCGGTAATGACCGCTATGGCGACGAGCAGCAGGCCACCCGCCAGGTTTGATACAGGGACGTAGCGGGCCCGGCCGAAGAGCGAGACCTTTACCGCCTTGGCCCGCAGCCAGCGGGCCTGGCCGAGCTTGCGGCCGTCCCAGGCGAGTGCCACCGCGAACAACGGGGCCACCATGCCGAACACGTAGGCCGCTCCCACCCCGAGGGAGGGGACGAAGTTGGCGCTGGCGGCGGCCAGGACGACGGCGCCCGCCAGCACGGGCGCGCAGCATGCCGTGGCCACCCCCGAGAAGACGCCGAGCACGTAAGCGCGCCCCGCGCCTTGGCCCTGTCGCGCCCGGAACCCGGGCATCGGCATGGAGACGCGATGGCCGAGCAGCATGAAGATCCCCAGGGCGCCCATGACGACGGCCATGACCGTGTACAGGATTGGGTGGTACTCGTTTATCAAACGGCTGAGGGCGGTGACGCCGAAGGCGATCGGCAGGATCACCGTCGCCACACCGGCTGCGAAAATGAACGTCATCGCCACGAGGCTGCTCCGGCGCTGCACCCCGGTGGCGAGATAGGCGGGCAACATCACAGAAATGCAGCAAGGGGCGAAAAGCGCCACCACGCCAGCAAAAAAGGCGGCGATCACCGTGGTGCCCGTCAATAGTTGAGGCATTTTGCCCGCGTCCCTCCGCTAGGCCTTCTCTAGGCGTCCTGCCCGGCGCTGCCGGGCGGGTTGGTGAGGCAGAGACGCCTCCTGGCATACGGGGTTGCGCCGGCGCATGGCTCAGCTCCCGCCCCGGCCATGCCCGTCCCCGTGGCCGCCGTGGCCCATGTCCAGGTGCATGGCGGCCATCATCGCTGTACAGGCCAGGGCGACCAGGATGAACCCCGCCCCTGCCACCCCGGTGGTTACGAGGGCGACAGCTATCGCGATCATCGGGATGCAGCAGGCGATCATCATCCAGCCGTGGCCATGCCGCCCGATGGGCGGGTGGCCCTCGTGGGCTGGCGCCTGGTGGTGGTCAGCGGGAGGTTGGGCATGGGGACCTTCAAGTGGGCCAAGTGCCGAGGCGGGCCACTCGGCGGGCGACGCACCTTCGCCCTCGGGCCAGATCTGGCCCGGGCCGGTGCCAGCCTGGGCGCTCATGACTCCGCCTTCGGAGGAGCCCCGGCCCGAAGAGAGCGAGGTACGTGGCCGATCTTGGCGTAGAGGGGGCAGTGGCCGAGGGCCCCGGTCACCACGAGGTCGGCCCCGGCGGCTACGAGCAACACCTCGAGGACGGCCGCTGCTGCACTTGTGGCCCCTGCCAGGAGGAAGGCGCTCCAGACCACGCCTACAGCGCCGAGGAGCACCCGTGCCAACCTTTCTTGGCCAGTGATGTTGACCTTTGGTCGCGTGGGCAGGCGGCGAGCGCGAGGGCCTTCCCAGCGTGCCGCTGCGTCTCCCCCTCGCGAGTGGGGTCCCGCCCCGGCGGGCGCCATGCTGGGGGCGTGCGCGGGCTCTGTTGTGGTGCTCATTGGGCGTCGTCTCCTTTGCAGTTGGTTTGACTTGTTGCGAGCGGCGGGGGCTGCTGGCCAGCCGAGCCCGGCTGATACCAGGAGCCGGCCCCGCAACATCCCCATGCCGCAGGTGAACTCGTACTCCCCGGGGACCTCCGGCAGCACCTCGACGGCCACGTCCTCGCCCTGGGGCAGGGTCGCGCTCCGGCCGAAGGCGGGGAACACGACCTGGTCTGAGCAGGCGGCTGCCTCCTCGCGGTGGAACACCAAGCGGAGAGGTACGCCCGCCTCCGAACGGACCACGGCGGGGTCGTAGCCACCCTTGACCCGAACCCGGACCTCGCGGGCCTGGCCAGGCGCACCAGTACCGCTGCTCCGCTTCATGGGGCTGCGCAACATTTGTGGCTCCTTTCGCCCATGCCCAAAGCGTCGGCTGCCCGTGCGAAGATCTCGTGAAGGGCTTCTGCTTTCTTCGTGGCGGGCAGAAAAGGCTGCTGGGGCCGTCGTCTTGTTGGTGAGCGTGCCGAGCCGGGCCAGGGCGAGGCGCGGCCCGAGGAGCCAAGCGGGGGTTCACCTCGACCAGCCACCTCTACGTCATGAACTGGGCGAGCGTGATCGTGGACGTCCCGGGCGCCCTCGTCATCGCCGGTTGCCTCGCCGCCTGGGTGCCGGACAGCTTTTGGCGCCACCTGTTCTTCGCCGGCCACCCCGCTCCGCATGATGGGCGGGCCCCCCGGGCCGGTGGCGGGCCAAGAGGGACCGGCGCCTGCCCACCACCACATGGGACCGCCGGGATGGGACGGCCGGGCGCCTGAGCCCCAACTACCGGCGGGCTAGTGCCTCTTGTCCGAGCGCCGGCAGCACCACCCGGAAGCGGGAGCCCCGCCCGGGCGAGCTCTCCACATCGATACGGCCCTCATGGGCGCGGACCAGCTCTCTCACGATGGCGAGGCCGATGCCGCTCCCGCCGGTGGCCCTCGACCGTGAGCGGTCGCCGCGCCAAAAGCGGGTGTAAATATGGCCCAGGTCTTCGGGGTCGATCCCGACACCGGTGTCGGCCACTTCGACGAAGGTCTCCCGGCCGTCGCGCCCTGCCGTGAGCGAGACCTTCCCGCCCGGCTCCGTATAGGCGAGGGAATTGGACAGCAAGTTGGCGACAACTTGCTCCAGGCGCCCGGGGTCCCCGAGGGCCCAGGCCGCCGTGCACCCCGAGCTGAAGGCAATGCCCGCCTTGGTGAACCGGGCGGCGAAGGCTTGGCCGATGGCCTCTGCCACCTCGGCCAGGTTGATGGGAGCCTTGTCGAGGAGGAGGCCGGGCCGCTCGGCATCGGCGAGTCGGGAGAGGTCGTCCAAGAGCCGCGTCAGCCGGGTGGCCTCGTCGTGCATGGCGGCCAGGTTCTCCGGCGGGGGCAGGAGGCCGTCCTCCGCGGCCTCGATGCGGGACAGCAAGCCGTTGACCGGTGTGCGCAGTTCGTGGGCGAGGTCGGCCACGCTTTCCCTGCGCAGGTCCTCCTCGTGGCTGAGGGTCTCGGCCAGCCGGTCCAGGGCCCGGCCGACGGCGCGGACCTCCGGCTCGCCGCCGGCCTCGAGGCGCGCCTCGAGGTCACCCCGCTCGAGCCGCTCGGCCGTGGCCCGGATACGCCGGAGCGGCCTCGAGAGGGCTTCGGCGAGCACCAGCCCGACGACGAGCGCAGCGAACGCCGCCACCGCCGCCGCCACCAGGTGGAGCCGGTCGAGCGAAGCTTCAAGTTGTTGGTCCTCGTTGGAGAGGAGCACCCCGTTCGCGTAGGAGACCGACACAGTGGCCAGGCGGCGCCCGTGGAGGAGGACGGGGGCGCCGGCTACCCGCCCTGCGGGGGCCGGGCCAGCCGGCAGCACTCGCCCGTGGGGCAGGAGCAACGACAGGCGGAGGCCGTCCAGGGCGGCCAGGTGCGTGAGCTCGGTGCGGGCGTCCGCCGTCCAGCCCCCCGAACCCTCGTAGACGGCGGCGGCGACGCCGGCTACGTGCCCCGCTTCGGTCGAGAGCCGCGCCCGTGCGGCTCGCTCCAGGCGTGAGCTGAGGCCCATGTTGCCGATGAAGGCGGCGAGCCCCACGGCCGCCACGGCCACGGCGACCAGGGCAACGGCCAGCCGCGCCCGTAGGCCCAGCTGCCTAGTGCTCATCTCTTTGAAGGGGAAGTCGCGGCCACCGATCGCGCCAGGCGGTAGCCGGTGCCGAAGACGGTTTCTATGTAGCGGGGGTGGCGGGGGTCGGGCTCGATCTTCTTGCGGAGGTTCTTCACGTGGGCGTCCATGGTGCGCTCGTAGCCCTCGTAGTCGTAGCCCGCTATGTGGTGGACGAGCTCGGCCCGGGTGTACACCCTCCCCGGGTAGCGCGCGAGGGTGGTGAGCAGGCGGTACTCCGCCCGGGTGAGCTGGACCGGTCGGCCTTTGACGCGGACCCCGTGGCTAACCGTGTCGACCTCCAGGGCCCCGTCGTCGAAGCGGAGCACCTCGACCAGGGGGACATCGCTGCTCCGAGCCCGGCGGAGCACGGCCCGGGCACGGGCGGCCAGCTCGCGGGGGCTGAATGGCTTGGTCAAGTAGTCGTCTGCGCCAAGGCCAAGCCCACCGACCCGGTCGTCCTCGGCCGCCTTGGCCGTGAGCATGATGATCGGCACGTCCGAACGGGCCCTGATCTCGCGGGCAACGTCCTCGCCGGGGCGGTCCGGGAGCATCAGGTCGAGCACTACCAGTGCCGGCTTCACCCGCTCGGCCGTAGCGAGGCCCTCGGCCCCGTTGGCGGCCACGTAGACCAAGAAGCCGTCGCGCTCGAGGTAGGCACGCACGACCGCCCGGACTGAGGGGTCGTCGTCCACCACCACGGCCCTCTTGTTGAGCTCGAGGTCGTCCACAGCTCCCCGCCCCCGCAGGCCCTAGAGCCGCACCACCTGGCGGATCGTGCCCGCTACCTCGTCCAGGAGCACCTCCGGATCGCCATTTTCGGAGCGGGCGGCCCCGAGCACGCAGTGGTGGAGGTGGTCGTCGAGCAGCACGACCGCCACCTCCTGGAGGGCGCGGGTGGCCGAGGCGACCTGGGTCACGATGTCTGGGCACCACTTGTCGGCCTCGATCATCCGTTGCAGGCCGCGCACCTGGCCCTCGATCTTTTTGAGCCGGCTCAAGTAGTCGTCCTTGCCCGAGGTGTAGCCCCGGACAGGGCGCAGGACCTTCCCGGGGCCCCCCTTTGCCGGCGGGGCTTCGCCGGCGCAATGCGCGCGCTCGCCAAGCCCGGCCTCGGGCAGGCTGGCGGGCGTCACCACGCGCCTCCCGTCGGTGCCGTCGGTCCAGTCGCCCCACCTGTCCTGATCAGGTCGCGTGTGGCCCGGTACTGCACCTGGTCGATCTCGCCCCGCGCCAGGCGCTCGTCCAAGATGGCGAGGGCGTCATAGGTGCCACCCCGCCGGGCCGGCCCTCGGGAGCTCCTCGCGAGGGCGTAGATCCCCCAGGTGACCAGGCCCCAAAAGGCGAGCATGAACAGGACACTGAGCACGCCCTGCCACCAGCCCCAGCCGCTCCCGTACCAGAACATCATTTCTGACCACCTCCACGTGCGCCCAGTAAAACCCGGACGCGTCAAATCCAGCATGACGTGAAGGTACCCCTAGGGGGTAGGGCCTTAGGTCACGGCCCCAAAGGGCCCGATGGCCCTACCCCCCACCCGTATGTGAGCGGCAGGGTGGGAACGGTGGAGAGGAGCAACGCGATGCCAGCCGACAAGGAAGGAAATAGCACGCGTTGCGTGTCGCCCTGGCCCATGAGCGCCCTTCGCGTCGCCTTTGGGGCGATCTGGTCCATAGACGCCACGTTGAAGTGGCTGCCGGGGTTCCGGGCCACCTACATGTCCACGATCATGGGCATTGCCAACGGCCAGCCCGCCTGGCTGAAGCCGTGGTTCAGGTTCTGGGTAGACCTCCAGCACCCGCGGACTCGCAGGGGCTGGTCGCGAGCCCACAGAGCATTGAAAGCATTACCCGAAGGTGTCGCCTCGCCGGTCTCGGCCAGCTCTTCCGCGAGGTGGCAAACCGCTGGCTCAGTTTCCTGCCGAGCTAGGCCTTTCTCTCGCGTTCACCTGAGCTCGAGGACCGAGAGTGCCTCACAGCCCGGTGAGCAACCCTCGGGAGGCAGGACCGCGGACGTCGACCGCGACGTGCCGAGGGCCGCGAGGGCGGCGAAGGAAGAGCGCTAGGTTCGGAGCTGATGGCTGCTCGCGCCCAGGCACGGGCTCGCCGGCGGGTTCCCCGCCGACGGGCACGGGCGACGGTCGCGCTCGGCCTTGCTCTCGCCCCAGGTGTTGCCGTCTCCCCGGGCCACGGTGCGACGGCCGCTGCGCACGTGACGGTGGTTGAGGCCCCGGCCCGGAGCCTCGGGGCTGGTGGACTGCGCGACTCCATGGGCGTGATGGGCCGGCGTCTTCGCGAGCTCGACGTGCGGGGGGCAAAGATTCGCGCTCGGGGCGACGACATAGTGGTGGAACTGCCGATGCAGGCGGCGGACACCCAGGCCATTGCCGTCCTCGGCCAACCGGGCCGGCTGTACTTCCGCCCCGTCGAGTGCACCGTCAAGCCTTACTCGGGCACCCGCCACGCGCCCGCCCAGTCGTCCGCTCTGACGCCGGCCAACGCCTCCGCCCCGGGCGCCTTCACCGCGCAACGCGCCTGCGGGCTGAGCCCGGGGCGCCAGGGTGCCTACCTGCCTCCCGACGGGGACCGCCACGGGGACACCCCTGAGGTCTACGACACCAAGGGCGCGACCGTGGTCCTCTCCTACTCGACCGGCTACTACTACGGCCGCTACGTGCTCGGCCCTGCCGAGATGACCGGGTCCATCGTGAAGGGGGCCGCCGCCGTGCTCGACAGCCAGACCGGACAGTGGGAAGTGCAGCTCGCCTTCACCGCGGCCGGTTCGACCATGTTCAACTACTACGCCGCTCGCCATTACGCCTGCTACGCCCGACGGCCGGAGGAGCCGCCCAATTGTGCCTTCGAGGCGGTCGACCTCGACGGCACCCTGGAGTCGGTGCCGGCCGTGATGGCGGCCCGCTTCGACGGCTCGGCCGTCATCTCTGGCCCTAAGAACGGTCCGTTCACGCGCGAACAGGCCACCACGATTGCGGCCCTTGTCGGTTCGGGGCCGTTGCCAGTGGCCTTCACGGCATCGGTCATAAGCACCGTGACGCCGGCCCCCTCGGCGGCCGGCGGAACCTAAACCTGCGCGTGGACCATTGAGTGAGTTCGCTCCGTGTGGCGCGCGGAGGAGCCGTAGCCTTTTCCTGCGTGCCAGTCCTGGGGGGCAGCCCCGAAGCGGGATGTGTTGTCAAGGATTACGGAAAAGGCACATCCACGATCGGTAGTAAATGTACAAGCTGGCACCGCAGCTGCGTCGTGGCCAAGGCGGCCGTCACGGGCAACAAGCTCACCAAGCCGGCCCTCGGGATCCCAACCGGGGTAACCATTTGGACGATCGACCTAACTGGCAACTGCCGACGCTCCGCCCCGACTGCGTCCCGGCCGCGCTGGCGAGCGGGTGCCGCGTGGGCACTGCCAACCGGTCGAGCGTGCCGGCAGCGCTCAGCGAGTTCCCGGACGCCTGCTCCGCGGCTGGGCCCTTGTTGGTGGGGGGTGCCTGGTTCTCTCTTTCGGAGAGGAGGGCCTGGGTGCACCCCGCCGTCAAGCTGGACGACCTCGTCCACCAACGGGCGCGCCTCGGCATCCTGGCGATGACGAGCGAGGCCAAGCGGGTCGAGTTGGCTTGGGCGCGTGGCCAAGCCGCCGGCTAGCGAGGCACCGATGCTCGGTCCCAAGTTGGCCGCTACCACTCTGACGAGCGTCGCTTCCGCTGGGGCCCAGGACATGTGGACCGCGGATCACGGGCCGGGCGCGTCACTCGCGGCGTCGTCGGGAGTCCTCGCGCTGGGGCCGGTGGACTACTGCCCCCCGCTCGGCGCGTTCCCCTCGTAGCCGTCATGAACAGCATGAGTGGGCACGCTCTCGTGGCGCCCGAACAGCCGCCGCAGTCGGTCCCGGAGGGCAGCCTCGAGGGGGCCAGGGCCAGAGCCCCTTTCCCCGAGGCCAGGGCGGCGGACCGACGCTAGTTGGGCCTGAGGACGCCTGGCGAGGAAGACGAGGCCGGCGAGCGCGATGAGCGTCAGCCCCCAGCCCTCGTAGTTGACGGGCGTCTGGCCGTACCACATGCGGACGTGGTGCGAGGTGGGGACCACCACCATCAGGTTGGGGCTCACCCGGTAGACGCCCTTGGCCCCTGAGACCTGCCAATTGGGGAAGTACGAGACCGTGACGACCACCGGCACGCCGACCTTGGACACGTCGAAGCTGATCGAGGCGTTGTGCTCGTCGATGTTGCTCACCGTCGTCGAAGGCTCGGGCCTGACCGGCAGGCTCAAGTCGTTGTACGGCACCCGTGCCCAGCTCTTGGGGCCGGTGGCAGCAAGGTAGACGTGCCAGTCGCTCGGGTCGAGGTACCAGGTCACCGTCGGCTTCAGCCACGTGGGCTGCGAGACGTTGTTCATCCCTTTCATCACCACCGGCTGGTTGGCGAGAGGGTGGACGCGTGGGGAGTTCTCGATCAGGTAGATCCTCCAGTACTGCTTCACCGCGTTACCGGTGGGTACGCCGACCCCCGTGTTGCCCGAGTAGTCGATGTAGTAGGGGCCGAGCGTGGCTACGAGCTTGAGCGACGGGTCAACTGCGGCTTGGGCCTGGAGCTGGGTGTTGAGCGCCATGTAGTACTTGACCCCGAGCATCTGGAGGTGCTGGGCACCGAGCGCGACGTTGGGTGCGCTCGAATAAGGGTCCGTCACGTTCGGGGGGAAGTCCATCGGGTCGGAGGGCTGGAGCGAGAGCTCGGACTGGTTGATGAAGTGGAACGGCGTGGTCGCCGAGGCCTCGTAGTAGAGCCCTTCCATGGAGCCGATGCAGCCGTTGGTCCAGTACGGGAGGATCGTGAGCGCGTCGGGGGTCCCGTAGTTGTTCATCTGGGACTGGTACTCCCACATGACGTTGCCGCACCCGTAGCTCTTCGAAAGCTTCTCTAGCTCGGCCACGATCTGGGTGTACTCGGGCCAACGGGTCTTGCTCGTATTAGGGAACGCTGGCCCGCAGTGTGCCGTCGCGGAAGGCACCTCCACGCCGGTCGTGCCGCAGCCGGTCTGGTAACCGCTGTAGTTCCAGCTGACCCAGTCAGGGATGTAGCTGTTGGTCTTGTCCGTCACCCCGAGCCACGTGTAGGCGCCGCTCGTGCCCGCGTGCTCGCCGGGGAGGATGTGGAGCGGGAAGCCGACCCAGATGAGCGTCGCGACCAGCACCACGAGCGGCCCTGGGAGCGACGCCGCCCGGAGTGTCGCGGCGAAGTTGGTGAAGCGCTCAGCCACGAGCAAATAGAGCTGCGCGACAGCGAGGGCGCCCAGGAGGTAGAGAGAGAGGAACCAGAACGGCAAGACCCTCGCGTTCCAGAGGATGCTCTGGGGCATGAAGCGGAAGGCGAAAGCAGAGAGCGCCGCAATGATGAAGAAGAACTCCCCGACCCGCAGCCTCCTCGACAGGCTGAGCGCCGCCCCGACGCCGGCGAGGATGAAAAGCCACGTGTCGCTCGTCGGGAAAAGTGTTGTGATGTACGTCGTGATCCGCTGGTAGCCCATGTTGGTGAGGTACGGGAAGCGTTCATAGAACGGCCAGGCCCACCAGCCCGCGAGCAGCCCGCCCACGGCGAAGACCGGGAACACCCAGCGCAGCGCCCCCCGCAGGTCGTAGGTGCGCGCCACGTAGAGGACGAAGATCACGACCGCACCCATCCCCACAAACAGCGTCGGGTCGATGTGGGACGTGAACACGCAGCAGAACACGACGGCCGCCCAGGCCCGGTACCGGCCGCTCTGGAGGCCCCCCATCATGAGCCCCAAGAAAATGAGGGCGAAGTTGAGGCTCCAGGCGAAGGCGAACTCCCCGGCGAGCGTCGAAGGGATGTTGCCGCCGTAGATGCTGAACTCGGTGCCGAACATGAAAGGCAACGTCGCCGCCGCGAGCACCGCCGGCACCGGGAACGGCGCCCGTGCGAAGCGGCCCATCGCCCATGCCGACAAGGGCACGAAGATCATCGGGGCCGCCGTGACGAGCTTGAACGCCACGTCGTAGGAGATGACCTGGCTTAGGGCCACCGCCGAGTAGATAGGAAGAGGGAAGTAAAAGGTGACCGCCGGGAAGCCGTCCCAGTTGGACGATGTCCAACCGGTGAGGCGGAGGTCAGGGAGCACCTGGTGCGCCGCCACCCAGGGTAAGAGCATGTGGGCGCCGGTATCGCCGCCTGAGATCGTGGTGCCCGAGAACAGCTTGGAGGGGTCGAACTGCCAGAAAACGAAGACCATTGAGGCCAGCACGACGACGAAGGTGACCAGGTGCTCGGGCTGGCCGAGGGGGGCGACGCGCGCCGCCGTCCATGCCGCCAGCCGTCCTGGACCAGGTCGAGAGGCCCGGTGCCCGCCGCTATGAAGGCCCGCCTGCCCGCCCCCACGGCGGCCATCGACTGGCCCGTCGGCTCCCGCCCTCTCCTGGCCCGCGCCCATTGAGCCAGTAGCGCCGCCCAAGCTCACCGGGTGATGGCCGCCGTTATCACCGGCCGGTCCGCGCTTGTCCCCGTAGGGCCTGAGGCCCCGTGGCCCCAACTGGGCGACGCGACGGGTACAGCCCTGGGGTGGACGGGTACCGCAGCTGGAGGGCTGCCTCGCCAGCGAAGCCACTCGCTGTGCGGGGCACCACGCTGGCGGTAGCGCTCGTGGTGGTGGCCAGGGCGGTCGTCGAGGAGGGCAGCCCCGACATGGCGCGCTCGATGGCCGGCACGTAGAGGAAGGCGCCGGCCATGCCAGCTGCCAGGGCCATCGCAGCGACGCCCACGCGCGCAGCTCGCCTACGCGCACGGGTGCGGAGCGCCCTGTGCCGAGCTCTGGCAGCGAGGTCGCAGGTGGTGAAGACGCTGACACCTGCTGTTGCGCGACGGACCCGCTGCTCGACGAGACCGCTCAGAGGCTCAGGCACGGGCCGCTCCTTTCAGCACCGGCGCAACTCCTTTCACCACCGGCGCAACGGGCGGGGCGGGAGGACTGGCGCTCGACCTCAACTTGGCCAGGGCCCTCGAGGCTTGGCTCTTCACCGTCCCCGTACTGCACCCGAGCAGTTCGGCCACCGCGGCCTCTGGGAGGTCCTCGCAGTAACGGAGCACCACGACCATCCGTTGGCGCTCGGGGAGCTGGGCGAGCAGGTGGGCTATGTCGTCGCGGTCTTCGACCATCGTCTGGTCGTCCGAGCCCTGCCCGTCGTGAACCTGTCCGAGCAGTTCGCCCACCCTGCGCCGGCGGAACCGGCGGCGATTGGCGTTGACCATCACAGAGCGCACATAGCTGTCGGGGTTATCCGCCGCCGCTACTGCCGGCCAGGCCAAGAAGACCCTGCTCAGGCACTCCTGCACCAGCTCTTCGGCGTCGGCGGCATTGCCTGTTAGCAGGTAGGCAAGCTTGAGCAGGCGCGGGCCCGAACCGGCTACGTACCGCTCGAAATCGATGCCTGGCTCGCGTCTCATCTGGACCTCTACTACTTCTAGAGCCCAATCACTGCCCCGATGGTTGCACCCAGCCGGTCATCGGCCGGGACAGGCTGGAGCCAGAGGTCTTCGCAGCTCGGGCGAGGGAGGAAGCCGACGGCGTTGCCCCTGGGGAGTACACGGGCGACGAGCACGGCGGGCCTGGCAAGGCCGGCGCGCCATTTGGGCCGCGCCGAGGCCAGAGCGGCGCCCGGCTCGGCGCGGTGACAATAATGGCATTGGTGCCGAGGCTCGGGCCTGTGTGGCAGGCAATGGCCTGTGTTGCCGGCAATCGCTTCTGTCACCTGGCTCGCGAGCTGGACGGGTCCTCGCGGTTGCTGGTTGCGTTCGCCTCGACGGCTTGTCTGGCCGTTTCGCCAAACTGCTCAGGACAGAACATCCAGGCTAGCCAGGCGTCCACGTGGGGGAGGAGGCGGTTGTTACTAGATCAACATGCGCCCACCGCTCGGCATGCCTGGAGTATGGGAACGGCAAATCCTGCTCCGCTTACGCGATATAGCGATGTCGGTTCCGCGATGCCGACCACTCGGCCGGCCGGGTTGAGTACAGGAAGGCCATCATCGACGTTGGAAACCTCCACGGAGAATGTCAGGTGGCTCACTTCGCCAGTGCCGGAGTATGCCACTACCGCAGCGTGCCGCGCTGTGATCGATGTCGCTTCCCCTACCGTGACGGTGTCGCCCGCCTTGGGCGTCGCCACCGAGATAGGTAGAGATGGGTAGGTGCCGCTGATCCGCAACAGCGCTACATGGCAGTCTGAGCCGACGGCGACGACCTTGGCCGTGAAGGTCTGATCTCCCCGTTGCAGGTCGACGGTGTCAACTCCTTGCATGTAGGTCTGTGCGACCAGGTAGTAGTCGGTGAGAAGATCGCTCGTCTGCGATCCTGTATGGATCACGAACGCGTACCCGCGTAGAGAGCGGTTGCCGAACACGTCCATTTCGTTGCCGAGAACCTCGAACGTCGAGGGTGCTCGAATCGCTGTCGCCGGCTGGCTGGCCGGACTGGTTGGGGGCGCCGACGTGGTCGGGACAACAGCCGCCGACGGGCGAACCGAGCGGCCGGCCAGGAACCAACCGAAGCCGAACACTGCGAGCACGCCCGTGACCAGTACCATGCTCACCGCACCGAACCAGCGGGCACGTCGGTGCCGGGCCCATGGGGCTGCTCGATTGGGCCACCGTTTCCTGGGACGATCACAGTACGGACATGTGCCATTGGCCAGCGGGCGGCCACAGAGGTGACACCAATCATCGCTAGCCAAGTCCGCAGACATACCGACCACTCTCGTCAGCAGCCCCAACTGGCACCCGCGTGGCACCTCTTGACCGCTGGGAGGTCAGGCAGGCCCCGCCTGCGGGTGTCCAAGGTTTCCTAATAAGGATCGACCACCCCATACGTAATCCAAAGTGTCTCATCGCCCTCGCCCTTGGCCGTTTACCTACAGGCCCCAGGTGAGGTCAGGCCGTTGGTGATGTAGACGGCGCACCACATGCCTGTGTTGCCGTTGCCGTTGTTGACCGACATGGCGTTGGCCATCCCGGGCAGGGCGTTGGCGTTGGCCATGTTGGCGGCACCGGTCAGCTGGTTGGGTGTGGGGGCGGGAGCCGCGGCCGCGACGCCCGGTACGAGAACCGCGGCGCCAGCGAGGGCGAGCGCGGGGATTGCGGCCAGTACAGCCTTGATCGGGTTCATGGAATGGTTCCTCCTTGGCTTGCGGCGGCCGAGACCGCCATCTGTACGACCCGCTGCAGCGTTCGTGTGTCATCCGGTGAGCCGCCCAGAGCCGGAATGGCGGCGCCGGACCTGGCAGGATCGAACGCCCAGCCTTCAAAGACGATGGCTGTGGTGTGGCTGTCCGCGGCCAGCGAGACGCTCGTTACACCGAGACAAGCGAGCGCCTCGATGGCCATCGAACCGATCGGCACGCCGACCCGATCTGCCGGTACAAGCGATACCAACTGTCCCATCGAGAACTCAGCCTAAGAACCTGGTTCGAGCGGATCATCCGGCAGGTCCCTCATCTTTGCGCGCCATCAGCGCGGCCAGTTCGGCGCGGTTGCGGGCGCCGAGCTTGGCCAGGATGTGTGAAACGTGGCGCTCGACGGTTTTGCGGGATAGGAATAGCGAGCTGGCGATCTCCGGGTTGGTCGCCCCCCTGGCCACCGCTTCGGCTACGTCTCGTTCGCGCTGGCTGAGCGTGGCCGACGAGGTGGTCGGGCCCCTCCGCCAGGTATGGACGCCGAGGCCCCGTAGTCGCGCTTCGGCAAGCTGAAGCTCGCTCCGGGCGCCCATTTCCTCTGCTTCGCGGGCTGCCCGCTCGAAGGCGTCGACGGCAGCCTTGCGGTCGAGCTGGGCGGCCGCGGTGGCCGCATCGAGATCGATCCACAGCCGCATAAGCCTGTAGCCGACCAGCTCGGCGGCTTGAGCGGCCCGCGCAAACAGGGTGGCGCTTGCCCCCGGGTCCCGCCGGGCGGTGAGTAAGGCCTCGATGTAGGCTCGCCGGGCGGCCGGCCCCCCAGGGCGCGGATCGGGGTGGGTGGCGTCCCAGCGGCCTACCGCATCTTCGGCAGCCGCGACCGAACCGATCCGAGCCGAGGCTTCCGCTCCTTGGAGGGTCGATTCCCAAAGGCACCGCCCGCAGCCCGCCACCGCCGCGTCGGCTGATATGGCGCCCGTCAGGGATTCCAGCTCGCTTGTCTTTCGGGCCGAGAAGCGGCCGACTAGCCCGATATGGAGGGTTCGGATGACTAGGCGAAAGTGGGGGCCCGTTTCGGTCTCGATCAGATGCTCGAGGGCCTCGATATTCGACTGGAAGTCCGTGCGGCTGGCTTCAATCGCGTGCAGCACTGCTCTCAGCTGCGGCACGGTAAATCGGCGGGGGGCGCCAATCCGCTCGGCCAGCGCTACCGTCTGGCGCAGAAAGTCCGATGCCTCGTCAAGGCGGCCGAGGTGGTGGGCAATCCAGCCCACCCAGTGGGTGGCTTCTATCTCGAGGCTGGGCATGGTCAACCGGCGGGATTCCTCTAGCGCCCGTTTGGCCCGCGCCTCGGCGGAGCGCGGGAGCCCCTCGAACTGCAGCATCGAGAAGACCCCATCGGAAGCCGCGGCTAAAACCTCGGCAGGGTCTCGCGCTGTCTGCTGGATCGACTCTGCGCAGTGCCGGACCGTCCTGGCATCCGCTCGGCGTATCGCCGCGTCGAGGTTGCCGCGAACAGCTCTGACGTAGGCCGCGCACTCACGGTCCCCGAGAGCCGCGGTCCCGCCCGCCCGTTCGGCCAGACTCCTTGATGCCGCCATAGCGTGCTCGATGAGCGGCTGGGCGTCTCCCGCCAGACCTTCTAGCCACAGCAGAGACTGCGCGTCCATGCAGTCAGCTTCGATCGACAGCACCGGGTCGCCAGCGGCCAGTTCACGGACGCTGGCCGCATGGGCGTGCACTTCGAAGGACCGCCCGAGCTTGAAAGCTGCCCCTGCCGCCGAGAGAGCCGCCTCAGCCCGTTCCGCCCTGGAGGCAGCACGGTCGGCGAGGGCGGACCACCTCTCCAGCGCGGTCACCCAGTTTCCGATCTCGAAAGCCAGGGCCGCCACCGCTCTCTGCAGGACTCGTCCTTCGGTACCGCCCGCCGCGTCGGCAATCTGGCCAAGCATCATCAGTCCCTCGTCGCCCACCAGCCGCCGCTGGGGTGAGCGGGCAATCCGAAGAGCGAGATCGTACCCGTCGAGGCCCGCGGCGACACGATGCTCCAGTGCGCGCGACAGCTGACGAACATTCTCACCCGCTGAGGCTTCGAGCCACCGAGCCAAACGCCTGTGCATTCGCACCCTCTCGTCCTCCCCGAGCTCCAGCGACGCCGTCTCGCGTATCAGATCGTGTGCGATTGAGAGCGTCGTGCCGTCCTGAAGCACCAGCGCCCGGTTGACGAGCTCCAAAGCTGCGCCCCTCACTCGGTCGTCCGGCCACTCCAACAACTCACCGATGCCGTCCGCGTTGAGTGGTTGGGCTGCCACCAAGAGAAGCGCGAATACTGCTGCTGGATCCATGCCGAGGTTGGCGGAGCGTGTGTGGATGACGTGTTGCGGGGAGCGGCGAGTGTCGTCTCCAGACGCGTGGTCAGCGACAAGCGCGGCCATCCAGAACGGCGACCCCGACGCCCGGTGCCACAACTCCGTGGCACGGCTCAACCCGAGCCCAGGCGCCAGGGTGTTCAGCAACTGGACGCCGTCAGACTCGTCGAGCGGCCCGAGCTCGATCTGCGTGAAGCGTTCGGCCGGGAGGGCGTCGGCGCACTGAGCGGCGAAAGACGTTGACTCTGGTGCCGGTCGGCTGGCGCAAAGCACGAACAGAGGCGTCCGGGCGCTGTTGGCTGCGACGACCAGATAGTGCAGTAGCGAGAGCGTCTCCCGGTCAGCCCACTGCAGGTCGTCGGCGACGATGCCCAGCGGGCCCACCTCCAACACGCAACGGAATGCCGTCTCGAACAGGCGGACGAACTCGGATGCCATTGGCCCTTCCGCCTTACCGACCAGAAGAGCGTCGAGCCGCTCACCGACGCCAGGAACCCGGCTCAATTCTCGCAGCAGTCCTCCGGCCGCCCCGAGGGCGATATCGCGGGCATTCTGGTAGCCCTGTACTGTAAGATAAGGCCACACAAACGCTCGAAGCGCTTCGGCGAGGAGCCTTGACTTCCCCAGGCCGGGTGCCCCGACGACCACGGCTCCAACGGGACCTCCATGTGCGACCGTGGAGGCGAGCGCGCTCAGTTCACGCAGTTCCGTCGATCGACCAACAAATGGGACGTCCGATTGCCCCGCGCCCGTGTGCCGTACGCCACCAAACCGCATCCGAGGGAACATCGCGTCCACTAGCACGCGACCGACAAGCGTTCGGGATCACTCATAGCAACCGGCCACTGACCTACCTGATCATTGCTCGAGATAGATGACCAGTGATAGGGCCAATCGGCTCTATCAAGCTGTAGATCCCGACGAAAATGGCAGTGGGATCTCCGATGAAAATGGCCGTGATCCCAGCGAAAATGGCAGTGGGCACAGGGGCTGCTCCCCAGGCGCCGGAGCCGCCGAGCGGCTCGGGGCTCACCAGCCTGACCAGGAGGCCTTCGGAAGCCGCTAGGCCCAACAGCCACCGCAGCGCCGCCCCGCGGACCTGGTGGGCCCGCAGCACGGTCAGCTCCTTCGCCTGCTCGGCGCGAAGCCACGCGCTCACCAGCTGGGCGCCGGTGGCGTCCCCGCGCTCGGACGCCCGGTCCCAGTGCTTGCCGAGGGCCATGAGGACCTCGGCAAGCAGCCGTGCCACGCCGCCTTGGCTCGGGCTCGCGTGGACAACGAAGCGCCCTGCACGCCGGCACGCCGCCCCGGCACTGGGGTTCGGGCCCGCCGAGGGGGAAGGGTTCCCGGACTACTTCCCCGTGGACGACAATGACCCCCGACGCGCAAAGCGGCCTTATGGGCTCTCCAAGCGGTTCTCCGAAGACATGTGCGAGACTTTCAGCGCGAGGTCGGGCATTCCGAGTATCTCCTTCCGCCCCGTGTGGGTCTGGCAGCCTGAGTACTACCGCAGGATCGAGGGCCGAAGAAGGCTAGACCCTCGCTCGGAATGGGAGCCGTATTGGGAATGGGGGGCATTTGTCGATGTGCGCGATGTAGCGGCAGCGGTAGCCAGTTCGCTCGAGGTGCCGTTCGAAGGACACCACAGGGCGCTCCTGTGAACCGCTGACATCTCGGGTAGCGCTCCGAGCCTGGAACTCGCTGCCTGCCTAGCTCCCCGCGTCCCTTTCAGGGACCCTGAGATCTGCTCCAGCGAACCTTGGCACGCCCTTTTCAGCTGCGCCGTCGCCCGGGACCTCCTCAGGGAGAGCCTCGCTTGGACGATGGCCTCTTTCATGCCCAACCGGTCGAATTCTGCTTGGTCCACCCTCTGCCCTTTGCCCCCGAAGTTTCACCTGCACGCCGTCGTAGCTACCGGCCAGGCCCGGTGCTCCAGCGGGCGCCGGCCTGGAGCGCGGCCGCCGCTTGGGCCAGAGGCCCGCCGGCACCAGCGCGAACACGGCCAAGGCGAGGCCGCTTAGCGCAAACAATTCTGGATAGTCGCTGTAGCCGTGAAAGCGGAAAACTACGTGGTCGGTACCCGCGGGGACATCGACCGCGACGAGCGCCGGTGCCACCATACGGGTCGGTCGGCGCCGGCCGTTCACGGTTGCGGTCCACCCAGGGTCATAAGAAACGCTGAGCACTGCCACTCCGCGACGGCGCATCTCCAACGTCGCCGAGGCCTCGCCGTAATCGAGGTGAGCGCGCTCGCCGCGGACCGCGCCGATCTCGCCTGGCGCGCGGCGGAGGACCGGCGCGGCACCGGCGGCAGCCGGCCATAGCCGCGGCTGCCGGGCCCCCACTTGACACTGAGATAGGCGCCCGCGGCGCCAAACCCGAAGTGAAGCAGCTGGATGCTTCGCGTACCCACGTTCGTCCGGTTCGCGGCGACCTCGCCGACGATATGGCCGACTTGGACGTAGCTATCACCATCGATCGTCCACAGAACATAGGGCCCGGAGCGCATAACCAGTCGGGCGGGCACCGGCGGCTTTTTTCCCGCCGGTAATAGGAGGTACCGGATCCCAAACAGCCGGTAGTCAGATAGATCGCGGTCGTCGAAGTAGTACTCCGGGTCTGTCATTAGCGACGCCGTCCGCAGCGTGTAACCGACCTCGTCGATGTCTTGGCTCTCGAGGTACTTGAAGACGGGTACTGCGCCGACAGTGAAGCTCTGGCCCCAGTTCGAGGGCATCCCCGCGTAAGTCCGCCCGGCGCCGTCACACTTGATCACCGCGAGGAGGCGGTCGAGCTCGGCGCCCTCGGCGGCATCGGCCCTACGCTGTGCCGCGATCGCGGCACCGTCATGGTGGTCGTAGGCGCCGAGCTGAAGCCAGGCGGGCGCAAGCACAGCGACCGCCGCGAAGAGGGCGGCCGCGTTCGAGAAGCCACGCCGCCAATGCCGAGCCCGCGCCTCGAGCAGCCGCGGGCAACCCGCCGCCACCCACGCTGCCCCGCGGCCGGCAAACAGTAGCGCGGCGAGCTGGACACCCATCATGAATCGGCGGAAAAAGATGTCGGCGCTACCGGGGACAACGTCGACGAGCGACCCGAACGTCGTGCGGCCGAAGGACAGCAGCAGGCATACCCCGAGCGCCACCAGTAGGGCGCGCGCGTTGGCGTCCGAAGACCATGCAAGCCACGCCAAACCCAACCCGAGCGCCATGAACACTGTCACGACAGGCAGCCGGCCGTGGTCGAGGAGTTGCCCCGAGGCGAGCCAGTAGAGGACTTGGCGGGCGCCGCAGCCATTGACGAGACCCGTGCCCTGCAGCGGCTCGTTGATTGCCGACCACGGCCGCTCGTCCAGGAGAGGGACGATCACCCACGCAGCCGCAAGTAACGAGCCGCCCAAAAGCACCGCACCACATCGCCCATAGCTGCGTCCAGACGCCGAAGCCTGTCCACACGTAGGCATGCTGCTCGTAACCGACCCCCGTGGCGCTCACCAGGAACGGCGCCATCGCAGCCGAGGCGGCCGCCGCCGGCCTGCTCGCCCCGAAGGCACGGGCGGACAGGTAAACGCTGATCGGCCAGAGCGACAACAACAGGTATAGGGACCAGCGAAATGCCACGTCAGGGCCGGTCGCCAGCCCGACTAGCCCAGTCAAGATCGCGGGAAGGCTCTGGTAGTGAAGGAACTGCGGCGACCCCTCACCAAGGAACGGGAACCAACTCGTGAGCGGCAGGTGCCCAGCGCGCAACTGAGCCGTAGCGAAGCGCACCATCTGCTCGTGCATCGAGCTGTCGTTCAGGTACGCGACCCCGAGCGTGAGTGCCCGCAGGTCCGCTAGGTTCCAGCCAACCGCCGCGGCGACGAGCGACCACGGCCACCACGCAGCGGTCCGGCCCTCACCTCGGAGCCGGACCGACAAGCGCGCCATCGCCGACGCCCGGGCTGGGCGAGTGGCGATGGCCGTCACTGTGTCAACCGGCGCCCGTATTGCCCGTATTGCCCGTGCCGGAACCAGTGCGGGGGCCCGTGCCGGCCTCAGGCGCGAAGGTGCAACGGGCCAGGTGCCAGGTGCCTTCGCCCGTGTTGTCGGCCGTCTGGCCAGCGTTGATGACCTCAGTGCCGTCCGTACCGACCAGGACCGCGATTGGTGGTCCCGAAACGCTGGCACCCGGAGCCGGCGTACACGCAACTGCGCCACTGGCGGCTGCCGGCCCGGTCGCCATATAGACGGTGACCTGTTCATTGATCCCCATCGCCAGGAGCTTTGCGTTGGCCTGGGGAAGCGAAGAGGTCTGGCTGATCTGTACGGTGACTGAGCCATTGCTGTTTGTCGTGACGGCGAACGCCGGCGGGCTGCTTGCGACGCCAAGGGCAAGCACGAGCGCCGTGCCGGCGCCCGCCAGCCCGAGGGTGCTGCCGGCGATGAACCGCGGACGCCGCAAAAGACGGGCTCGAGCAGCGAGCTCGGCGGCATGCCACGCGATCGTGCCCTTGCGGCAATCGGTCGCTCTCGCACCGGCACCGCAAGTGCTGTTGTCTCTATGCTCATGTCCTCTAGTTGCGATCCTGGCCTCAAGTTGTGACATCGCCCTTCCCGCTACAGGCCAGAGGTCACCCTACGCTTGTCGGCTACCCCACCTCCCTGACCACGCAGGACCCAGCCGAGCCTGCTTGGGCTCTTTTCGCTGCACTCGATGCCGAGCGCCGCGCACGAGCGCTCGATCGCCTTCGCAGCGAACTCGAGGCCGTTGTCGGGGCGCAGGCGTTCGGGGAGGCCGCCGAAGGGGCCACGGTCCGGGTCGACGACGATGCCCTGGCGCAGCGCGGCCAGCACCACCGCGGAGCTCCCGAGCTACTGGCCGGGACGATCGCTGAACGACGGCCTTGGCAGCGCGGGGCTGTGCGTCGACTGCGAAGCTCTAGCTACGCGGCGCCATGCAAGACGCCTATGACGAGCTTGTGGAGCGCCTCAGCGCCCGGCGGGCCGCCTTCCCGGTCGGTGAAGAGGAGGTGGGTCGCCCCGATCAGCGTGGGAGAGAGCGTTGCAATATCGGCAGAGTCAGCGACGCGACCGAGTGCCTGTTCCGCGGCCAGGTAGGCGGTGATCGCCGCGGACCCTTCCGCGATCAGCGGGAAGCGGGCGGCCCCCGCCTCACGTAAGCGGGCGCGCAGGCCCTCGCGGGTGACTACCAGCGCCACGATCGCCACGGCGAGCGGGCTGAACACCGCTGTCAACGCGTCGACGAGGTTGTCGGCAACGGTGCCTGTGCCGGCGGCTTCGCGAATCGCGGCCATCGGACCGTCGAGCTGGGCGACCCGATCGAGTACGAGCTCGGCAAGGAAGGAATCGAAGTCGACGAAGTGGCGATGCATCACGCCCTTTGCCACGCCCGCTTCCGTGGTGACAGCGCGGCTCGTCAGCCCACTCACACCGTCTCGGCGCAGCACCCGTTCGGCAGCGTTGAAGAGCAGCTCTCGCGCATTTTTGAGGTGGACCCCGGTTGGCACTGCTTTTCTTTCTCTTGGACGTTTGACCTAAGTGGTCATGCGCCCACTATAGTGGGCGCATGACCACTATACCGCCGGAGCCTGGCCCCTTCTCTGCGAGGGAACCGCATCACGCCCGCCAGATCGCTGAATCGTTCGGGAGCGAAGCCGAGCGCTACGAGCGGACGCGTCCCACCTACCCGAAAGCCATGGTCGATGCGATCCTCGCGGCAAGCCCAGGGCGCGACTTCCTCGACGTCGGGACCGGCACGGGCATCTCCGCCCGGCCGTTCCTGCAGGAGGGGTGCCGAGTGCTCGGCGTCGAGCCAGACGAGAAGATGCCCGAGTTCGCCCGTCGCAGCGGTCTCGAAGTCGAGATCGCAAAGTTCGAGGACTGGGACCCCGCGGGGCGCACCTTCGACGTCGTGATCGCGGGACAGACCTGGCACTGGGTAGATCCCGTCCTCGGGGCATCCAAGGCGGCCGACGTGCTTCGGCCGGGCGGCCGCTGCGCGCTGTTTTGGAACGTCATGTCGTTGCCGCCGGACTTCGCCAAAGGGTTCGCTGCTGTCTACCAGCGGGTGCTCCCCGAGTTCCCCTTCTTCCGGGGTGGCGCACCCAGTGGCACGTCGTCCTACGCCCCGCTGTTCGATAAGGCCATCGACGGCATCCGCCTGACCGGGAAGTTCAGCGAGCCGGAGCAATGGCAGTTCGACTGGGAGCGGCCTTACACACGCGACGAGTGGCTGGACACCGTTCCCACGTTCGGGGGCCACAGTCAGGTTCGGCCGGCGAAGCTCGCGGAGTTGCTCACGGGGATCGGAGATGTGATCGACGCGGCGGGCGGCAGCTTGACCATGGGTTACACCGCTGTGGTGGTCACCGCGACGCGGGTCGACGCAGGCTGACTTCAATGGTGGCGTGGGCGTGCGCTCGTTGCTGGAGAAGTCCGGCTCCTGGGTTGCGGCTGCTCTCCGCCCACATCAGTCGCGCGCGGAGGCGAGAAACTCGAGCAGCAGCCGCTGGTCCACTAGCTGGTCGCCAGGGCTCCCCACGTCGTTTTCATGGTCCGCCTGCCCTGGGCGGGGCCCTACTAGGGACTGCGCGCCGTCCTGGTCCCGGGAGACGGTCACTGGCACTGCCAGCGCGACCGGAAGAGGTTCGTCGTCCTCGAAGCACACAGCGGCGGACACGGTGGACTTCGTGCCAACGTCGATAACCTTGGCGCGAGCGCGTCCCCGAGCCCGCCGTTTGGCCGGGTGGACGGTCGAGCCCTCGGTCGCCTCGCCAGCGGTTTGGCAGACCTTTACAAGGCCGAGGTCGACCAGCTCCTTCACCGCTTTGCACCCGTTGAACTCGCCGAGGCCCCGCTCTGTCAACACCGCTCCGACAGGGCGCCCGCCGCCGATCGTGGCCACTACTTGCCACTGGTTTGCGCGGAGCATCACGGGACCGTCGAACGAGGCTTCGAGTTCGAGCCGGCAGGACTGCGACGGGACGGTCGCCACGATGGACGGCCACTCGGCGAGGCGCCTGTCGACCTCTTCCAGCAAGGGAATGAGGTCCGCCGGCGCCATGGGGTTGACGGGCTCTGTGCCGGTATGGAACAGGAAACTGGCGTCTTTCAGACGGAGGAGCGCGAAAAGAGCGTCGACGGCCGTCTTGTGCGCGCCGGCGTCGAAGCCGGCGAGCCGGCCTCGCTCCAACCAGACACTGATGACCTGTCCCCCCGCCTCTACCCGCAACTCGCCGGTCTGGCACGTTACAGAAAGCAGCGAGAGGACGTCCGGCAGGGCAACTGTTTCGAACGTACCTTCGAGCGACACGGCAACCCTCAGTACCCAATAGATCCTATGGCCAATTAGTTCGGCACCTTCAGGGAGAAGTTGAGTAAAAGCGTGTCGCGCTGCCCAGGCCCCAATTTTCCCCACCTCTATTGGGGTCAAATGCCAGTCATGCGGAGCGCCGTCACGCCTTGTGGGTCGGCCAGCCGACCCCGAGGCCGAGAAGAACGCCGGGTTCAACGGGTTCGCTACTCGCTCAAGAGCGAGACCTGGGAGCCGAGTACTAACGAGTGGCCTATCTGCGCGAAGAGTCGCTGCCCGCCTGCCAGAGGCAGGACGAGGGACCCGACCTGCGGCTCCCCGTTCGCGAACCGGCCTCGCGTCCTGCGCACACACTCGGCCACCGGCGCCGGTACGTTCCCGTACGCGCCAAGTTCGCGTTGGCCTCCGTGCTCGCGTTCGCTTGGTTGGGGTTGTCGGTTTGGCTCTCCCTGCCGTGGCTCCACTCGCTCGCCAAGGACATCACCTGGCCTGTCGCAGTCCTTGCCATAGCGGTGCTCGCGTATGCTCCCGGCTGGCTGGTCGCTTTCTTGGCCGCGAGCCTGGTGCTGGACCGACAGCCGCCACTGCGACGGTCGAGCCCACAGGCACCGGTCACCGTTCTCCTGCCAGCGCACAATGAAGCGGAGCGCATAGCCGACACGCTCCAGTACCTCGCCCGCCAGGACTACGAGGGGCCTATGCACGTCATCGTCATCGACAACGCCTCTAGCGACGGCACGCTCGCGACTGCTCGCAGAGCCGCCTCGGAGCTCGGCTTGTCTGCCCGGGCCATATCCGCGCCCAACCCGGGCAAGAGCCACGCCCTCAACACGGCGCTTCGGTACGTGGAGACCGACATCGTCATCACCCTCGACGCGGACACCGCCCTTCACCCGAGCGCCGTCCGCAACCTGGTCGCCCGTTACCAATGCTCGCCCTCCGACGTGACCGCGGTAGCAGGGGCGGTGCTCGCTCGTAACAGCCGCGACAACATCTGGACCCGCATGCAGGAATGGGACTACTTCTTGGGGATCGCCTCGGTCAAAAGGATGCAGGGGCTCTACCAGGGCACCTTGGTAGCACAGGGGGCGTTCAGCCTCTACGAGACTGAAGCTGTCCGCCGGGTAGGCGGGTGGCCCGACGCCATCGGCGAGGACATTGTGCTGACCTGGAGACTGATGGAGGGCGGCCGGCGCGTCTACTTCGAGCCGACCGCCATTGCCTTCACCGAGGTCCCTTCGCATATTGGCCACTTCTGCAGGCAACGGGCCCGGTGGGCCCGCGGGATGATCGAAGGCATCCGCTCGGTCAAACCGTGGGGGCAGCCGCGCCCCATGACCGCAATGCTGGCCGGGATAGACCTGCTGCTGCCTTTCATCGACCTCGCCTACACGTTCCTCTGGATGCCCGGGATCGTGCTTGCCTGTTTCGGGCTGTTCTGGTTCGTCGGCATATACACCGTAGCCGTGCTACCGCTCACCCTGCTGATCAACGTGCTCCTTTACGAGTACCAGCACAAACGAGTGTTCGTGCCCTTCGACCTCAAGATCCGGCGCAACCTGAGGGGGCTGGCCTGCTACGTGCTCTTTTACCAGATGCTCATGTCCCCCGTGTCGGTGGCCGGTTACGCGCAGGAGTTGTTCGGCGTGCGCCGGCGCTGGAAATAAGCTGGAGGTCGCTTTCCGGCCCTCAGGACCACCTGGCCCTCCTCCCGCGAAAGGCCCGAGGCCGGGTGACCCCTCGGAGTCGGCTGCCTGCCATCGGTGGGCGAGCGCCCTCGGCGCAGGCGAGCGACCTCGAGGCATATTTATGGGGTTGAGGCGACCATCTGGAGGATCCGCTCGATCTCGTCGTCTTGTGCCGCCAAGTGCTCCTGTATCTGGATTGCTTCGTGAAGAATGGCGTCAGCGTCGTTGTAGGTGTCCTCGGCACGTTTGTCAGCTGCCTTCGCCTGGATGTTCTGCCCCACGATAATGATGGGCAGCAATACCAACTGCAAGAAGTTCGAGGACACCCAAGCGATGATGATGGTCATGTTGCCGGAGCGGAAAGCTGAAGGCGCGCTCAACAAGGCGATGACGGTGAAGAGGTACGCGCACCACATGGTGCCGACCACAAAGGTGATGCCCAGGGCGAGCCGAGCGTTAAACCGGATGAACGGGTTGGGGTGGTGGAGGCGGCGCTGGTCGATGGTCCGGGAGGGTCCCTCGGCCTTACGCTGCTGGATGCGGGGATGGGGTACGTGGTGGTACAAGGGCATGCGCGTATCTTCGCACCACGAGCACCGCCCGCCCCTCCGCCCGCAGAGCGGGCAACCGACGTGAGCGCAGCGGGGCCTCCCGTTGGACTAAAAGGGACGGATGGGAGCACGGGTGGCTTGGATCTCGATCGCGCCGGTCAAAGGCTTGGGTTTGGTCCACCCCGCGGCCGTGGAGCTCGGTACGGGGGGAGTGGCCGCGAACCGTGCCTTCTACCTCGTGGATGAGGACGGGCAGATGGTCAATGGAAAGCGACTTGGTGGCTTGGTTAGGGTCACTCCTGCCTACGACCCGGCGCTGGAGACCCTAACCCTGGCGTTCCCCGACGGGACCGAAGTTGCAGGGCATGTGGTTGGCGCGCAAGAGGTGACGACGTCGTTTTTTGGGCGACCGGTCTCTGGCCACGTCGTGGACGGTCCTTGGAGCGAGGCCCTCAGCGCCTACTTCGAGCGTCCCCTCGCCCTCGTGAAGGTCGCCCACGAGGGCGACGGGGTCGACCGGGGCTCGAAGGCCGCCGTGTCCCTACTGTCTACCGCCTCTGTCGCTCGCCTGGCCGCGGCATTGGGTGGCGGAGCGAGCCTCGACCGCCGGCGGTTCCGCATGTTGTTCGGGGTGAGCGGGGTGGCCGCCCACGCCGAGGACGGGTGGGTCGGCCGGCGGGTCCGTCTCGGCGAGGCGGTGGTAGCCATCGGGGGCCTGGTCGGGCGCTGTTTGGTCACCAGCCAAGACCCTGACACCGGGACGGTGGACACGGACACCCTGGGGGCGTTGCGCTCGTACCGCCGCCAGCCAGAGACGGGTGAAAAGCTCCCGTTCGGAGTTTGGGGTGGAGTCGTCCAACCCGGACGGGTGGCCCTGGCCGACGTGGTCGAACCTGTCTAGCTTTGGTCCCGAGGGCGAGGCGCGATGACTAGCAAGGTCCGGGCTGTGAAGGTCCGTCGCATCTACGAACCGCCGGCCGGCACCGAGGGCTACCTGGTGCTCGTCGACCGGCTCTGGCCCCGGGGTGTAAAAGGCTCTCGAGACCTGTTCGACGAGTGGGCGAAAGAGGCCGCCCCCAGCGCTGACCTGCGGCGCTGGTACGGCCACGACCCCACCAAGTTCTCGGAGTTCGCCAGGCGCTACCGGGCCGAGCTCGCTCGCCCGCCGGCCAAGAGCGAGGTGCGGCACCTGGCCGATATCTCCGCTAGGGCCCCGCTCACGCTGCTAACTGCCACCAAGGACGTCGAGCACTCGGGCGCCGTCGTGCTCGCCCAGGTCATCGAGGCGATGCCGGCCCCGTAAACGCCGAGGCCGTGCAGGCCGAGGAGCGCCTTGTGATGGTGACCCGCCGCTCCGTGGTCGAAGCACACAGAGCACTTTGCCCGGGCTTCTCCGGTGCCGACTTGCTCAGGCCCCTCGGCGCTCGGGGGTGTCGCTCGTGTCGCCACCGCCCCCGCCGCTTCCTTCTGGCATTTCCTCTCCGGGCCCGTAGATACGGCGTGAAAGCCGCTTGGCGCCGCCCTCCGCGACGGCCTGGCGGAGCGCCTCGGAGAACACGGCAGGGCCCCAGTAGCGGCTCCCGACCATCCGGGCAAGCTCGCCCTCCTCGGTCGGCCCGTGCTCTTGGAGCGCCCGTTCGATTGCGAGGATCTCCCGGTCGAGCGCTTGTTCGGGAGGAGTCGGGGCCACGATAGAGCCCGGAACTGCGCCGAGACGGCCGGGGCCGAGCCGGTAACGCCGAAAGCCGGTTTCGCGCTCGCGCCTGCGTCGCATCCTGGCTTCGATGCGGGCTCGTTCCTTTTCGAGGCTGCTGGGCCTCCGCGTCTCGGGCACCCTTTCCACTTCCTCTTCTCCTGTGGGGAGGCCGCCTTGCTCGCGGGCGGTGTCGGCGTCGGCCCGGCGGCGTAGTGCCTCCAGCCGGTAGGCGGCCGCCCGGGCGCGGTGCTCGGCGACCTCGGCAGCGGTCCTCGTGCGCTCCGCACCTACCTGGTCATGTAGGGCGGCAAGTTCGTGCACCACTGCGGAGAGCGAGTGGGCCTGCGCCCAAAGGGCGTGCATCTCTGCGGTGGCCTCGTCGACACCTCCCGGCGGCCGGTGAACCATCGGAAGGCTCAGGGAGGGGGCGCGGCAGTCATGACCGCTCTGGTCGGCACCGTCATGTGCGCCGGCCCGTGGCATATGAAGAGGCTCCTCACCCGCTCGACCGTGCCCCTCTCGGGTGGTCGCAGTTGGGGCGGTTGCCTACGGCTGGCGAGCCGTAGAACGGCTGTCTCCGGCTTATGGCCCGCCCCGGGTTGTCACAGTGCGTCGTCGGCAGGCATGGCCTCGTAAGAATGCTGTTTTGGAACACAAAATGCTGCCGGCGCCGGGAAGATCGTCGGGTCGTCATGAGGGTGCCGCAACCCGTGGAAATGTAGTTCGGCATGAGTAGCGGCGTAAACATCGTACTCAGCCTTTGACATGAAGGACCGGCTGGTAATTTGTTCCTCACCACATCGAAACTCGGTCATGGTGGCCATCATAAGTGCGGGGCTGTTAGTTCGCCAAGGCCTGGCTGAAGTCCGCGATGAGGTCTTGCTGGGCTTCGATGCCGCAGCTCACCCGGACCAGGTCGGAGGTGATGCCAAGGCGTTCTCGGTTCTCGGGGCGCATACCCGCGTGAGTGCTGGTCGCGGGCCGGGTGATGAGCGTCTCGACACCGCCGAGGCTCACCGCCGGGTATGCCAACTGCACCGCGCCGAGCAGGGCTTCGGCAGCCCCCTCACCTCCGCGCAACCGCAGGCTCAGCATGCCTCCGAACCCCGAGAGCAGCTTCGCAGCGTGCGCGTGGTCGGGGTGGGAGGGTAGCCCAGGGTAGTGGACGGCAGCGACCGCAGGGTGGCCGGCGAGGAAACGGGCCAGTGCCAGGGCGTTTTCGTTTTGTGCCCGGACCCGTAGCGCGAGGGTCTTGACCCCCCGGGCGAGCAAGAACCCGGTGTGGGGGTCGAGGCTGCCCCCGAAGTGGTTGAGGGTCCTGCGCACCCGCTCGACCAGCCCGGCGCTGCCCATGACACAGCCAGCCACGAGGTCGGAGTGGCCGCCCAGGTACTTGGTGGCGCTGTGGAAGCAAAGGTCGAAGCCGGCCGCGAGAGGGCGGAAGTTCACCGGGGTGGCGAAGGTGTTGTCGATGACCGTGAGTAAGCCCTCCCTCCGCCCGAAGGCGGCGATCTCGTCGAGCAGGCCGACTCGGACCATGGGGTTGGTGATCGTCTCCACCAGGAAGACCTTGGTCTGCCGGGTGCGCGCGGCTGCCCAGGTCTCCGGCCGGTTGACATCGACGAAGGTGTAGCGCCAGCCGAGGTCTTCGCTGTGCTCTGTGAGGAAGTCGTGGGTGCCGCCGTAGAGGGAGTCGCCCGCCAGCAAATGGTCCCCCGCGCGCAGGGTGCTGAGAAGGGTGGTCGTGACCGCCGCCATGCCGGAGGAGGTCGCCAGCGCGGCCTCGGCGCCCTCCAGCGCGGCGAGCTTGTCGTGCAGGTACCTCTGGGAGGGCGTTGAGTTCAGCCGTATGTAGGGGATGTCATGGTAAGCGGTGCCCGGGCCCATCGAGTACACCGTGCTCTGGTAGATCGGGAAGACCGCGGACCCCTCCGGCCCCGGCCTGCGCTCCCCCCCGTGTACCGCTACCGTCTCGATCGAACCGCCCTCAGTGTGCATGACAGACCTCCCGTCTGGTGTCAGGGCCGAACTACAGCGTCATGGCACCAACGAGGCTAGCGAGGTGCCAGCCACCGTGACCCGGTCCTCGATCACGAACGTGATCCCCACGGTCAGGTCAAAGCTGGCGGTGATCGAGCCGACCCCTGGTATCACCGCCACCGCCGGCGCCCGCGATGGTCGTGTAGGCGGTCGGCGCCACACCAGGACGGGGCCGGCGCAGCAAAAGGACGTTCGGCCCTAACCGTAGGCGCGGCTGGAGGCATCTACTGGGAAGATGGCCAGAGGTTTGGGGTCGGTCGAGCAGTTGCGCCCTTACAACCTGGTGGCAGCGTTGCTGCACGCCGCGCAGGCGGCCGCCGTTTTGGTCTTCGCCAACGCGTTCTCGTTGCCGGTACGCGCGTCGTATATGACCGGGCCCCCGGGCCCCGGGGTCGGTACGCGGACGGTCACGTTGTTCGACCTCCGGTTTGCGTGGGCCATTGCCGCTTTCTTTGCGCTGTCGGCTGTGGCGCACCTGATTGTCGCCGGACCGGCGTGGCGCTCGTACCAGGTGCTGTTGGCGAAGCACCGCAACCCCTACCGCTGGCTCGAGTACTCGCTCAGCGCGTCGATCATGATCGTGCTCATCGCCATGCTCGTGGGCATCGACGATGTCGCCGCCCTTATCGCACTCGTGGGCGTCAATGCCGCGATGATCGGCTTCGGGTGGCTCCAAGAGCGTTATGAGGATCCCGGCGGGAGCCTCGGCCCGTTCTGGCTCTGCAGCCTTGCGGGCGTAGTCCCGTGGGTGGCCATCGGTGTCTACCTGGGTGGCCCTGGCGCCGATCTCCACCCTCCAGCGTTCGTGTATGCCATCTTCGCCTCGCTGTTCGTGGCCTTCAACTGCTTCGCCGTGAACCAGTGGCTCCAGTACAAGCAGGTGGGGCGTTGGAGCGAGTACCTAGTAGGCGAGCGCGTGTACGTGACACTGTCGCTCGTGGCCAAGAGCCTGCTGGCGTGGCAGATCTTTGCGTCGACGCTCGCTTCTGCCGCTGCGCACTGACCCGGCCTGCCCCTCTCCTTGACACAACGTTAGCGGCATAGTACCGTCAGGCAAAGTAACGATTTCTCGACCTCAATAGGCCGCGAAAGTCCAATAAGTCAAGAGGCGCGCTGGGTCAAGGGACCTCTGGGACCTCGACGGGAGAATTGCACGATGACTGTCCTAGTAGGTACGCAAAATGGGTGACGGCCAGGGCCGTAGGCGGGTTGTCGCCAGTGCCGTCGACGTCGTTGAAGTCGTAGACGAGCCAGTACCTGGGTTAGAGCCGGGTGAGGCACTGGTCAAGCTCTCGGTCTCGGGGGTGTGCGGCTCGGACAAGGCTGGCGTCCACGGGGAGCACGTCTTCATGAAACCCCCCTATTATCCCGGGCATGAAGTGGTCGGAGTCGTGGAGGCAGTCGCAGAGGGAGTGAGCGGCGTGCGCGTCTGCGACCGGGTCACCGTCGAACCGACATTGCCGTGCGGGCGTTGCAAGCCCTGCCTCAACAAAGTAGAGAACCTGTGCGAGAACTTGCAGTTCTTCGGTTGCGGCTACCGGGAGGGAGGTATGGCAGACGTTTTCACCGTGCCTGCGCAGCGGTTGTACAGGTTCCCCCAGGAGTTTACCGATCACGAGGCGGCACTTATCGAGCCCCTGGCCACGCCTGTCCACGCCGTACGCTTGGCGGGCGACCTCCGGGGCAAGGCGGTGGCCATCCTCGGTTCGGGCACGATCGGCCTGTTGACGCTCTTGGCGGCGCGCCAGGCGGGAGCGCGGCGCGTGGTCAGCACAGACGTGCTCGTGAAGAAACGTGAGCTCGCACTCGAGTTGGGTGCAGACGCAGCGGTGGACGCTAGCGCCCCTGACCTGGCAGGCGCGGTGAGAGGAGAGCTCGGAGAGAGCGGGGACGTCGTGTTCGACTGCGTGGCCAACCAAAAAACATTGCCCGAGGCCATCAAGATCGCACTGAAGGGGGGGACTGTGGTCGTGATGGGGGGAGCGCGGAGGCCGGTCACGATCGACCTGCCCTTGGTGCAGGAGTACCAGGTGCGCATACAAGGGGCCACCACCTACCGTCGGGAGGACTTCGAGGAGGCCGCACGGATCATAGCCGCGAGCGACTTTGACGCCAGCAACTTCGTGACCGCCACCTTCCCGCTGTCCCGGGCCAAAGAAGCATTCTCAGCTATAAATTCGGGCCGGGAAGTGAAGATCCTCGTCGCAGCCGATTGAGGCGGAGAGGCTGCGCCACTACCATGCGGGTCATGCCCCTTCAAGGAGATTACGGACCGAGCCCGGAGCAATGGGTGAGGGACCAGGTAGAGGAGTACGAGCGCTCCGGCGGCCAGCGCGCCAATACGCTGCGCGACACCGGGCTACCGCGCCAGATCCCTGTCTTCGTCGCTCGCCGGCGAGCGTAGGTCGCCGTGGTAATAGGCCGCGATCTGTGATCAAACGACGGCGAGCGCCAGCGGGCATACTCGATCAGGCCGTTCAGCCGTTGCTGCTGGCGACTGGCGATCAGCTCCGCTCCCGCCCGCCGGGTGCGCAACACGTCCAGCACGGCCAAGTAAGTGCCCAGCGAGGTGGGCATACACCCCCCGCTCCTAGTGGGGCGAAGGCTTGTGAACTAGGGCCTATCGTCCATTTCTGGCCGTTCTCGACCCGTCCAGGGCTGCAGGGCTTCTCGTACCAGCGAGAACCTGACGCGTTCTTGTTCTAGGCGCACACCGTGGCCATAACGGTCTTCGACCAAGTCCTGGTAGAAGACGGCCTCGGAAGGGCTCAAGTGGGGGAGGGCCCGGCTCGTCGGGGCGGGTTCCTCGGCCCACTGGCGAGGGTGGGCGAGCAAGGTGGAGGTGTCCATGAGGATCGAGGCCACCTTGGGGTAGCGCTGGCGCAGGTTGTTTAATATGGCGAAGCCGTGGGTGTCGATGTCGCCCCAGTACACGAGCTCCTTGTCCTCGAGCCACTCGCCGGCATGGGTAGGTTCGAGCGCGTACCCCGACCCGAACATGACGATGCTGGCGGGGACTGCGGGGAAGGCGAGGTAGCTGACCTCGTTTTCGACGATGAACACGGTGGTGGCCACGATCCCCGCCTCCGGCAGCTCGTCAGCCCTCAAGCGGGCTTCCGTGACGGCGGACGGCCACTCTGGCTGGGGGCCGAGGAACCGCAGCCGTACGAAGTCAGGGCGCGCCCGGAACCCGAGGCGCTTGGCGACGTCTAACGCGGAAAGGTCGGCTCTTTCCGGTGCAAGCACGGCCAAGAGCCGTTCGAGCAGTTTGGAATTTCGTTCGACGAACTTGGTGTCCACGCCGTCCACGTCAAGCTGGCGGAGGTAAAGCGACGCAGTGTCATGGGTGGTGGCCCAGTCGAGGGTGGCCAGCACCTGCTCCCATATCCCCCTGTTCGCGATCGCGACCAGGGGGTGCTGCACGACCCAGTCCCCGAGCCCGGGGAGGGAACGGTTGGTGAGCGCCACCACCTCGTCGAGGGCGCGACGGTCCTCGGTCGTGCCTATGAGGTCGCACAGCTGCTCCGGCGTGTCCACCCAGGCCCGGGCCGGTAGCTGGTTCGCGCCGACGGCCCGGCTGGTGACCGTCCGGTACTCGGTCCGTAGGCGGGGCCGCCCCCCGGGCCCGCGGCTGTCGCGCTCCCACTTGGCCAGCCAGCGTCTCACGTCGTCGAGGTGGGCCAGGATGTCGGCCGCCTTGGGAGAACGAACGGGGAGCGAGATGGGCTCCCACGGGTCGCCGACGGCCAAAGTGGAGACGTACCGGCCCCGGTCCCACCGCTTGCGCAGTGTGCCGGCGATGTCGGCCACCTGGGCCCAGTCATGGCCCATCAGTGGATGCTTACGGCCGCCACTTGCGCGCCGGCGGGGCCATTTCCTTGGCGGCGCCGGCGGAACTCCTCAACAGTGAGCCCCATCAGGCGGGAGTAATTGCCGTTGACGTTGTCGACGACGCCTATGGAGGAAACGTGGGGCTCTATCACGTGGATCTTCTGGAGTGGCGTGACGATGAGGAGCTGGAGCCCGAGCCGAGTGAACAGGTGGAGGGCGTAACGGGTGGACTGCTCGGAGCCGCGCCCGAAGGCCTCGTCGATCACGACGAAGCGGAACGCCTTGGACCGCGCGGCGCCCCAGTCCAGCTTGAACTGGTAGGCCAAGGACGCGGCCAGGATGGTGTACGCGAGCTTTTCCTTTTGACCCCCGGACTTGCCCGCGGAGTCCGAGTAGCTCTCGTGCTCGGAGCCGTCGGACTTCCAGCGCTCCGAGGCCGAGAACACAAACCACTGCCGAACGTCGGTGACCCGCTTGGTCCAGGCCCGGTCCTGTTCGGCTGACCCCTCGCGGCCCCGGAACCTGTCGATGAGCGCCTTTACCTGGAGGAACTTTTCTTCCGAGTACTGCTCTCCCCCCGAGCCCACGACGTTGTCGGTGCAGGCTCTCAGGTCGGACCGGAACTCGCGCACGTCTACGTTGGGGGTCGGGTCGGCGACCAGGACTATGTAGCGTCCCTCGTTGTAGTCGATGGACTGGAGCGAGTTGTTGATCTTGTCCACCCGCTGCCTGATCATGGCCTCTTGCTTGTTGAGCTGGGCGGAGAAGCCGGCGATGTCCCGGATCGTGTTCTGGTTGAGGTAGTCCTTGAAGTCGCGCTCGAAGCGGGGGAGGTCGTCCTCCGCGAGGCGGCGGTGAAGCTCGCGGTACTCGGCGGCGGCTTCGATGCTGGTGTCTGTCTCGGCCGTCTCGGCCGGGTAACTGGCCCTGAACGAGCCCATTGCCTTCACGATGCGGAGCCCCAGCTCCCGGAGGCGCTGCTGAGCCCGCTCGGCTTTTTGGGTGAGGGCTTCCCGGGCGTCTCGTTGAGCGCCCTCCAAAGCGGCGCGACCGCTGGCGAATGCCGTACCTTGGTCGGCGAGCAACTTGAGGATGGCGGGGAAATGCGGCTCGGCGCGTGCCAACGCCTCGGCATCGGAGAGGACCGCCTCGAGGGTGGCCAACCGGGCCCGCCCCTGCGCCAGTTTTTCCCGTGTCCCCCCGAGCTCTTGCTGCAAGTCGCTCCGTCGCCGTTCCGCCAGCTCTACCTCCTCGGAGAGGCGGCGGTGCTCGGCGTTCAGCTGTTGGAGGACGTCGGAAGAGGTCTCGATTTGGTGCCGTTCTTCGCGCAGTGCGCCGGCCCGGTTGACGAGCTCCTGCCAGTCGAGGTCCTCCCACGAACTGAACAGGTCGATCCCCGACAACGCCACGAGCCGCTTGTCCAGCCTCTCGAGCTTTGCCCTGGCCGCCCCTTCTGCCTTGTTGGCGTGCAGGATGCGGTCCTGGAGGCGAGCAGCCTCTGCGACGAGCGCTTCGACCTTGGCTGCGTTGGACCACCCGAGGACGTAGTGGCGGCGGTCGCCCACCTGGCGGCGGTCGTCCTTTTCGTGCCGGTCCCGCTCTTTTACCTGGCCTGCCCGGGTCACGGCCTTGGGGTAGCGCCGGAGCTCGCCCACGCTGTCGACGCACACGTGGTCGGCTCGGCGAGCGAGCTCGGCCCCAAGCCATGAGGCAAAGGCCGAGCCCGGCTTCACGTCAACGAGATCCATGAGCAGTGGCGCGCTCATGAACCTCTCGGGCTCCGGGGCCCTCGCGACGGTCGCTGGCACTCGGAAGTACACCACCCGCGTCCCCAAGTGCCGGCCGTCGACCCACGCTGCCACCTTTTCGTAGTGGCGGTCAGGGACGAGGAGCGAGAGGGCAAAGTTGTGCAGGACCCGCTCTGCCGCGCCCTCCCACTCGTGCGCCTCGGGGCTCACCTGGAGCAGTTCGCCGGCAAAAGGCAGGTGCTCCATGTCCAGCCCCAAGTCGGCGCACATGAGCTCGCGGAGCTTGACGCTTTCCCCGGGGAGGTTGCTCTGGCGGGAGCGCAAGCTGAGGAGCTCCTCGTTGAGCCGCTTGGCCTCCTCTTCCACCTGGCGAGCGCTGACGCGTAGCTCGGTGAGCTCGTTTTGGGCCTCGGCGCGCTCTTGGTCGACTTCCGCGCTGGCCAGAGAGGCTCGGGCTCGGGTGGCCTCGAACTGCTCAGCCGCCTGCACCGGGGGGAGACCCGCCGCCTCCAATGCGCTCGCGAACTGGCGCGCCCTCTCCCGGCGTTTGGGCACCTCCTGCTCGCAGAGGCGGACCTGCTCGTCGATCGTTGCCAGGCGGTCGCCCCCGTTGCGGGCGATGTCGGTGCTCACCAGCTGGAGCTGCCCCCGCAGCGCGCCCAGGTGGGCCCCCAGGGCCTCGAGCCCCTCTCCAAACCGCCGCTCTGCGCCTTCGAGCTGCGCGAGCTCGTCTGTGACCATGGAGCGCTCGTGGTCGGCGAAAAAGTAGGGGAGCGCCTCGCGTTGGCGGGAGATCTCGAGGAGCGCCGATTCGTTGGCCTCGTAGCGGTCGAGGTCGGCCATTATGGGGCCGAGCTGCTCGAGCTGGGCACGCGCTTTTACGACCGCGTCGTGCGCCCGGGTGAGGTTGTCGAAGTGCTCTATGAGGGTAGTCACTTGTTCTTGGGCATCGAAGGGCTCGAGCATGTGGTTGCGCACGAAGTCGTTGAGGTTGTCGACCGCCTTCATGGACACGGTCTGGTGGAACAGGTCCATCGCCTGCTCGGACTCGATCCCGAGACGACGGCGGAAGTCCTTGCCGTACTCAGGGAACGCGTCGTACACGCGGGCTCCCCGCTCCTTCAGGTGGCGTTTCAAGCCGGCCAGCTCCGTGCCGAAACCGGAGAAGTCGCGTGAGATCGACAGGACGTCATCTGCCACCAGGAAAAACCGCTCAGGCTGGCCCGCGTTGAGGTCGCGCGCGTGAAAGACCTGGGCGAGGGTCACGGTGATGTCGAAGTCGGCGTTCTTGAAGACGCCGAGCACTACCGAGAAGTGGCGCGTGTCGCGCAGGGCCACGGGCCGCGTCGCGCCCGTGACCTCGTTGCGCTCCGCCTTGAAATAGCCGAGCACGTAGGACCGCAAGTCCCGTTCCTTGGTGGCGGCGCCGGCGGCCTTGTTGTAGGAGATCTTGTGCGCCGGCAACAGCAATGTCGTTATCGCGTCGACGAGCGTCGACTTACCCGAACCGATCTCGCCCGTGACGAGCGAGTTGCGCCCGCCGACCTCCAGGCTCCAAACCCGGGAGTCGAAGGTGCCCCAGTTGTAGACCTCGAGCCGGTGGAGCCGGCCGCCCGGGAGCCGACCGGCTAAGTCCTCCTCGAGGTCGACGAGGCTGAAAAGGGCCATTACATTTCCTCCGTCGCGGACGCCGGACCATCCTCGTACACCGTCGTAGCCACCTCATTGCCGTCATCGTCTATTTCACCGAGGTACTCGGCCAGGCGCCGGTCGAAATCGGCGAGCCACTGGCCATCGACGTAGGCCTTCAGGATCCGCCTCACCTCGAACGCGTCGGGGGTGGCGCGCAGGCGCTGGAGGAAACCGAGCTCGACGACCTTGTTGATGTGGGCGTCCACCTGATCGACGAGGCGCGCCTCATTGGCGGACTCTGCGAGGAAAAGGCGAAGCATTTCGGCTATCTGCTCGCGTTTCAGCACGAGCCGGGTTTCTCCGCTGGTGGCATCGGACTCGGCCAGGCGCTTGCGGAGCAAGGCGAGAAGGACGCTGACCGGGAAGGAGAGGGGCCGGCGGGCGACCAGGCGAGGGAGGGCGTTTGGCCCGTCGTCGCGGGGCTGGCTGCGGAGGAAGGCGTAGCCTTCGGCCTCGTCCACCACGAGCTGGAGCCCGAGGACCCCTACATAGTCGATGACCTGCGCGCGCAGGCGCTCGAGGGCCTCCCAGGCGCGTCCGCTGGTGTCGCGGTAGAGGGGGCCGCGGCACAGGTTGACCACCACGAGCGATAGCTCCGCTACCTCGGTGGGGGCGGGCGCGGCGAGGTCGCTCATCGTGGTTGCTCGCAACCTCGGTGGAACGTCACGGCCGGTAACTCCGCCACTCTCAGCACCTCTCCGCCCTCGGCCTCCCACTCGGCCCGTTCACGCCGGCTTTCGTCCATCACCACCTCCAGGCCAGGCCCCGAGAGGGACATGTAACCGACCAGCTCCGCCAACCCCTGCTGGAGCGGGCGTTGCTCCAGCACTTCGCGAAGGCCGAGGTCCTGGCGCTGGCGCAGCGAGGCGAGCACCTGGCTGAGCAGCTCCTCGCGGTCTACATAGGCCTGCTCGAGCAGGCCCTCGGCGGCGAAGTCCTCCTCGGCGTCGCTGACAGAGGAGCTGTCGATGGCGGAGGCGGCCGCGGGCCGGTGGAGCGGGCGCTCCATGGGGAGGACGAAGTCCACCCGGCTCGCTTCCAGTTCCATCGTTATGGAGGGCTCGCCCCCTGCCCGGGCCCGGAGCGCCCGTGCCTCGATCGAACGCAACAGCTCGAAGACGCGCCGGTTTTCAAGCCAAGCCTGGTCGTCGAGGAACCGGCGCAGCTGTTCGGAGAGGAGCCGGACGGTCGCCTGGGTCCGCTCGCAGGCGTCGACCCAGTCGAAGTGGACCCGCGCCAGCCTCTCGTCGTAGTAAGGGGCCAGGTGCTCCACGTTGGCGAGGCCCTGGAGGAGGTCCGTCAGCTCGGCCTGGCGTTGGTGGGAGAGGAGGAAATCGTAAAAGGCCTGGAAGCTGCGGCCCTGGTCCGACTCCGCTACGGTGGCCCGGCTGCCGACCGCCTCTTCCAGGAGCTCGCCCTTTGGGCCCTCCCAGCCCGCGATGCGCTCCCTCAGCTGGCGGTCGAGGCGGCGGAAGTTCTCCTCCACTTCTCGGAAGTCGGCCAGCAGCTCGCGGGCAGTCTTCACGAACTGCTGGTAGCGGTCGCGCTGGCTGACAGCGTCGAGGACGGTGACCTCGCCACGCTCGGCCCGACCGATCTCGTCGTCCAGCTCGGCCCGGCGCCGGCGCAGCTCAGCCAGGCGCAGCTGGGGGTCCTCCTCGGCCCCGAAGACCATCTGGCGCAGCAGCTCGAAGATGGTGTTGAGCCGAGACTCGGTGCCGACGAAGTCCCGGGGCCGGAGCTCCTTCACCCACAGCAGTGCCTTCTCCACGGCCGGGGCCAGGTCGTAGTGGGCCTCGTCGGAGCCTGCTGGGTAGTACTTGCGCAGCCAGGCGTGGTCGTCCGAGCACCACTCGTCCAGGTACTCGGCGGCAGAGCGGGGGAAGGTGCCCTCGCCCAGGCGCTGGTTGAGGGCGAACAGCTCGTCGTCGAGCAGGCCGGCGAGCGCCCGGGCGGGGATGCCCGAGGCGTTGGGCTCGATGAAGGCCCGGTCGAGGAAGCTCAGCACGAGCTCGGCGTGGCGCGCCGCGAGCAGCTTCCATGCCGGGTGAGACCGCAGGTACGCCAGCTCCTCGTACTGCACTTGAACAAGCCTATGAGAAGGGTGTGACCGTCACCGGGAACCGCCGGGTTAGGTGGCCCACGCCGCAGACGGGGTTTGGACCTTCGCACTCGGCTTGCCACGAGTTGGCTACGCTCCGTGTCGGACTTGTGTCATGCTGAGCTCGTGGAACGTAACATGCCGCGCTTGACCGTGACTTTGCCCCCAGAGCTCGTCGAAGAGGTACGGGCCCGGGCCAAGCGGGCGCTATCAGTTCCTGGGTGGCCGAGGCCGTAGCAGATCGGGGGAATACTGTAGCACTGTCTACAGTTGTAGGACTGTAGTTATGGCTACGACGAGCAGGGACTAGGCGAGGACGATGAGTACCATGACGCCGGCCGAGGCCAGTCATCGCCGGCGGCAGCCGGTAGCGCCCCTCGAGTCGGCGCTCGGCTTTCGCATGGGGCGAGCACACAGGTCGCTTCGCGAGGCTTGGGGGGAAAGGATCGCCGACTTGGGCCTGAGCCCTCCCCAGGCAGCGATGCTGAGGGCGATCTGCGAGCAGCCCGGGTCGGGGCTCCGGGAGCTGGCGCGGCGGGTACGGACCGACCCCATGAACGCCAAGCGCCTCGCCGACCACCTCGAGCAGGTGGGCCTGGTGCGTTCGATGAACGACACCTCGCACCGCCAGCGGCGCGACCTGGCCCCGACCGAAGCTGGCCTCGCGCTCGCCAAGCAGGTGGCCGAGCGAGCCGCGGTGTGGGACCGCCGCCTTTCGAGGTTGCTCGGAGCGGCACAACTCGAGCAGCTGCAGAGGCTGCTCCAGCGCCTGGAGGACGTGCTTGCCGCCGAGCTCCACGGGGTTGCTCGCCCTCGAGGCGAGCCCGCAACAACGAGCAAGGAGCAGGACTTATGACCTACGCGCACGGACCAGTACACAGCTGGGACCTCCGCTACGCCGGTACCGACCGTCTCTTCCCGGCGGAGCCCGACGAGGCTCTCGTCGAGTTCGCCGCCGGGCTGCAAGCGGGCCGGGCGCTGGACCTCGGGGCTGGCGAGGGTCGAAACAGCCTGTGGCTCGCCCGCAGGGGCTGGAAGGTGACCGCTGTGGACCTTTCCCAGGTGGCGCTGGAGCGGCTGGACGCCGCAGCAGCAAAGGAACACCTGGTCGTAAGGACGGTCGTCGCCGACATGGAGGAGTACTTGGCACGTGGCGAGCATTTCGACCTGGTCGTGATCGCAAACATCCACCCTGTGCCCACTAAACGCGCCGAGATCCTGGAAGGGGCCGCCTCGGCAGTGGGCCCCGGGGGGCACCTTTTCCTTGTCGGCCACCACCTCGACTCGCTCGGACGGGCGGGACCGCCGGGCCCCGAGCGCCTCTATGTCGAAGACAACCTGAAAGACGCCTTTCCCGGCCTCCAAGTGCTCCGCCTCGAGCGCCGTCAACGTCGCGTGGGCGACGGTGCGGTGCCGCTGTTGGACGTAGTCGCCTGGGCTGTGCGGTCCCTACGAGAAGAGGGCTCGCAATGACAGCGACCGAGCTCACTGCCGTCCCGGGCCCGATCACCTCACGCCCCCGCCCCGGGCCCGCTCGCCTCCTCGGTGTCAGTTCCCTCGCTCACTTTTTGAACGACGGCGTGGTGTTCTTCGTCCCCGTGGTCGGCGACCTGCTATCCCAGGACCATCACCTCTCGACGGTCATGGTGACGGCGATGCTCACGGTCTTCTACGTCACCTCGGCTGGCTTCGGGGTCGCGGTCGGGTTGGCGGCCGACGCGATCGGGCGGCGCGGGCCCATGATCGCCGTGGGGATCGCCACCCTCGGGGCAAGCCTCTTCGGCTTCTACGCCTCCTTGTCGTTGACGGGCGTCCCGAGCGACACCTTGGTGCTGGTGGCCGCGGCCGTAGCGGGCGTCGGCAGCTCCTTCTACCATCCCCTCGGCGGGTCCGTGCTCCAGCTCGGGTTCCCCGAAAGCTCTCGGGGCAGGGCGCTCGGCATCAACGGGGCCGCCGGCAGCCTCGGCCGCGCCCTTTACCCAGCGCTGTTCTTCGTGATCGCCGCCATCGGGATCTCGAGGCCCGCCACGACCGTCGTCTTCGGTGCTCTCTCCCTCCTCGCCGCCCTGGCCGTCGCCGTCGGTCTCCCGGCGGAGCCGATCGGGCCGGCCGGCCCTCGTCCCACGGCGCGCACCGCGGTCTTAGCGCCGGCACCGGGCCAGCCCGGTGGCACGGCCGAGCGCACGTCGGCGCCCGGCGCCGAAGCCCGGGTCGGGACAAGCTCTCCTTCCCCGGCCGCCCCGCTCCGTTCGCTGCTCAGCCGGAGCGTCGTCGCGCTGATGGCCATTTCGTTCTTCCGGTCCCTCGCCTTCATCGGCATCGTGTCTTGGATCCCCATCTACCTCACCACCGAGCGCCACGCCGGGCTCTCGACCGGCCTCGGGTGGACCGTGACGGTGATGTACGCCGGCGGCATCGTTGGCCAGCCGCTCTTCGGCCTGCTGGCCGACCGCTTCGACAAACGTTTCGTGCTCGCCCTCGACAGCCTGGGCTCCGCTTTGGGCATTTTCTTGTTCTTGTCCACGGCCGGCCACGGGGCGGCCGCGCTCGTGGCGCTCGCCGTGTTCGGGCTGTTCACCTTCAGCGGGTTCCCCCTGTTGATGTCGTTGGTGGCCGACTACGTGCCCAGGGCGTCGTCAACGACCGGGAACGCCCTGGTTTGGGGGGTCGGCTCGACCGGAGGCCAGGCGCTCGGCCCGCTTGCCGTGAGCCTGCTCATGGGCGGTTCCCACGCCCACCTGGGTCTGGCCTTCGCCGTCCTGGGCGCCGTTGCTGCCGCCACGGTGGTCGGTACGCCACTCCTCCAGCGCACGGAGCGGCCCGCCCGGATGGCCCTGTTCGGATGACCGGCCGGCGTCGGTCCCGTTCCCGGCTGATCAGAGCCTTGGTCGCGCTGGCTGACCCGAACTCTTCCACTCGGAGCCGGGGATGATGCGGGGCCACGGCCTTGGTGGCGGCCAGGGGGCCATCCACGTTGGTCTGCGAACTCCACGTGCCGGCCGAAGCGGCCAAGTTACGTCGGGACGCCGCAGTCGCATCCTGAAGCCGGGTTGGGGGAGCGGGAAAGAGGAATGGTCCTTCCGGGCAGGGGAACTGGTCCGACACGTCTGTGGTGACGCTCTGAAGGAGCCCTCGGGTTTCGGTCATGTGACGGGCTGCGGCCCAGGGCTCGAGTCAAAAGAGCCGGAGGAGCGCGGTACGCTCCTCCGGCCGAGGTGGGGGAGCCCGGGTTGCCCAGGCGCCAGTCGCCGCCCTATGTGCTCGCTATGGCCGCAACCGGGAGGTCCGAGGTCACGAGCGGCTGCGCACCGACCGCGGCGTCGCCGAAGCCGTAGACCTTCCCGTTTGCACCGGCCATGTAATAGCCGCGGTCACTGGGGGTCAGGGCGATGCCGACGATGTCGTTGACGACGATGTGCTCCCCGGGCAGGGAGCCGAGGAAACCGACGCCCGTGCCGAAGACAAACGCACCGCCATCAGCGCCAACCAATATGTAGCCCGCGTCTCGCTTCGTTGGGAGTATGCCTCGGATGTCACGCACGTGCTTGTGTATGCCCGGGAGCGAACCGTAGAAGCGGCTGTCCCCGAAGTTGAACACGCCGCCGTCCGCGCCCACGAGCATGTAGCCATGGCCCGTAGGCGTCGCCACCATGCCGACGATGTTGTGGACGTGGATGTGGAGGCCCGGTATGGAGCCGTGGAACTTCGCGTTACCGAAGGTGAAAAAGCCTCCGTCGGCACCTACCAGGTAGTACCCCTCCCCGTCAGCCGTCGGCGCGATGGCCACTACGTCCCTGACGTTCAGGCCGCTGCCAGGTAGGTCCCCATAGTAGGTAGCGTCGCCGAACGCCTTCACGTACCCATGGGCCGTGACCACCCAGTACCCCTTGCCAGACGGTGTCGCGGTGATCCCGACGACCGGCCCCGTAGCGGCTGACGTCGCGAAGTTGCCCATCGCCTGAGCGGCGCCCGACGCGTGGACTACGCCGTTGCTCGTCACGAGCCAGTACCCGGGTGCGGGGAAGTGGACGGCCATTTCATAGACGTTCGAGGACGACGACCGGAAACCGTTGACGCCCTTGTAAAAGGCCTGCAAACCTAGTCGGCCCGCTTCTCCGAACTCCGTGGTGCACATGGCAGATCCATTGGAGGCGTCAATTGAGACGTCCTGACATTGGTTTATCGGCTTGCCGTTGACGTAGAAGTTGACGGTGCCGCCGCTCGGCGTAGGAATGACATGAGCCTCGAGCGTTACGTTGGCACCCTGGCTTACGGGGTTTGACGACGCAGAAAGCACGGTCGTGGTCTTTGCCGTCGTGGAGGCAGAGGCGGGCGCTGGGGCTGCCAGCAACCCGGCAGCGGTAGCGGTGGTCAACCCGGAGATCAGCGAGGCCTTGGCCAGCCGGTTGATGCGGCTAAATTGGGATGTCATGTTATCTCTTGTCATGTTGCCCCTTTCGTCACGTAACCTACGTTTCGCGGCACATCGCCGTGCCAACGGTCAAGGAGACAAGGCGGTACATTCCCCGTGCTCGTAATCCATTGATGAGGGGGCTGTGATGGGTGCATGAAGTCCCTGTTCATGCCCAATGTTCTTTGTGCCGCCGCCGGCGCTGCCGCATGGGTCGGGGCGGATTAGCAGCCTGTCGGCTTGGTCGGAGCGGTGCAGGACAGGCCTACGTGGCACAATGGGCAAGGGAGGGAGCATGTTGTTGAGACGAGGAAGCAAACGAGGCTCGGGCCGGCGGCCAGGGCCGACGCCACGCGATTACAGCTTGACAGGGCCCCAGGCGGCGGCCGCACTGGCGGCAGGCCTTGCGGACGCGCGGTGGTACCAACCGCCTATCGACCCAGAGAGGCTACGGGCTTTGATGGAGCGTGAGAACGGGCGGCCGGCGCGAGATACCGCCCTGTGGGCCGCTCTGGTGGCGGGTACGGGGACAGCGGCCTTGATGTCCCTCCGGCGCCGCTCCCGATTGGCAATCGCCGCCTTCGCCGCTTTCGGCGCGCTTTACGGCGGGTCGGCGGACGCCCGTTGGCACGAGAACGGCCACGGCACGGCCTTCAAGGCCAAATGGGCCAACGACGCGGTGTACCACGTGGCGTCGTTCATGTTGCTTCGCGAGCCGACTTTGTGGCGATGGTCTCATTTTCGCCACCACTCGGACACGATAATCGTCGGCCGCGACGCTGAGATCAGCTACCCGCGCCCGACCAAAGTCGTGCCCTTGGTGCTCAACTACCTCAACCTCGTCAATGGGCCGAGGCTGCTGCTCAGGACCATCCAGCACGCTGCTGGGCGCATCGACGGGACAACCCGGGAGCTGGTGCCCCCGGACGACCTGCCTCGTCTGGTGCGCGAGGCGCGGGTGCACATGGCGGTCCTTGGCGCTGCCGTGGCCGGAGCGGCCATGTCCGGGACCATGGTCCCGTTACTTTTCGTGGGCCTCCCGTCGTTTTACGGCGCCTGGCTGCTCGTGTTCTTCGGCATAACCCAGCACGCCGGCTTGCGTGAGGATGTGCTCGACCACCGCCTCAACACCCGCACGGTGTACATGAACCCCGTGTTCCGCTTCCTGTACCTCAACATGAACTACCACCTGGAGCACCACCTGTTCCCGTCGGTCCCGTACTACAACCTGCCTCAGTTGCACCAGGAGATAAAGGCGTACTTGCCTCCGCCCAAACCTTCGGTCATGGCCGCCTATCGCGAGATCATCCACGCCTTGCGCCAACAGCGGCGGGACCCGACCTGGGAACTACCCCTCCCAGAACTACCTGGCGGCCCTTTCCAGCCCTCGTCGGGAGTTGACCCAGCAGCGAGACCCGCGGGGACGATCGGGCGCACTGAGGGCGAGCAACTAGCTCCCACACCAGGCGAGGGCGCTGATGAAGTGGTCGACCTCGGCTCGGTCGAGGTCGTCGGGATTGGCGAGGTGGGGCGTGTCGACGTGGACGGGCACGTCTACGCCCTGTACCGGCTAGAAGAGGACAAGTTCGCCCTCACCGACGGGCTGTGCACCCATGCGCAGGCCGAACTGAGCGAGGGGCACCTCGACGGCTGCGTGATCGAATGCCCGAAGCACAACGGGCGCTTTGACGTCCGCACCGGCGAGGCAGTCCGCCGCCCCGCGACCCGCCCTCTCCAGGCCTACCCGGTCGAGGTGGTGGCCGGCAGGGTGCTGGCACGGCTCGCCCGCCGTCAGTGAGTTGGCCCACCGCTCCGGGGCGCTGGCGCTTTTCGACCTGAGCCATGGAGCAGGCGTGCTCCCCTTGCAGCTGGACCGTTCGGGAGCAGACTTGGCCGTCGGCTGCGGTTACAAGTACTTGAACGGCGGGCCTGGTGCTCCCGCATGGCTCTATGTACGAAAGGAGGCCTGGTTATGGCGGTTGCGCCAGGTCGCTCCGGAGCGGCGCCAAGCCAGGCGTAAATGGGAGATCGGGCGCGGGTGGGCGCAGAAAATGGCGCTTCGGTGCGCGCCGAATAGCAGGCCAGGGCCGCTTATTCCGTGAGCGCCGGGACGAGGTCGCGCAGACGCACCCGTTTACCGGTTTGCAGCACCGCCGCCCCGTATACCCGGGCCGCCAGGAGTGCCACGGCGAGAGTGCAAGCCAGCGTCGCTACCACTGACAGCAGGAACTGCCACCACGTCACCTCCCCGAACCCGATCAAGGTGGGCATGGCGAACGGGGCCGTCGGGGGCAAGTATGCGAGCACCTTTACCAGCAGCGAGGCGTTGCCTGAACTGACGCCAGTGAGGGAGACGATGTACCCGAAGATGAGGGGCGCGCTCAGTGGCAGGGCCAGGCTTTGTACTTGGTCCTGACGCTCGGCCAGCGAGCCGGCGGCCGCGTACATCCAGCTGTAGAAGGCATATCCGAGCAACAGCCAAGCGAGTGTGGCCACTACCACCAGTGGTGAGGCACCCTGCACCAAACTTGACCCCACCGCCTGGGCCAGCACCAGCGCGAAGGCGACAAGGGCGACGGCCTGCGCGAGGGCGACTGCGCCTATCCCGATGACCTTGCCGGCGAGCAACTGGATTGGCCGTACCGTGGCGAGCAGGACTTCTACGACCCGGCTCGCCTTCTCCTCCATAACCCCCATAAGTGTCCACGTGAGGTACTGGGTGAGCACGATGAAGACGAGGATCACGCCGATCAGCGCCGTGGCCTCCGCGGTCGTGCGGGCCTTCTTCCCGGGGTGGATGCTGTAGACCGGCAAGGGTTTGGCTCCGGCGACGGCGGCGGCCTGTTCCGGGGTCAAGCCTGCCTGGGCAAAAGCGCGTTGAGCACCGAGGGTCTCGGATACGGCCCGAACGTACCGGGCTCCGACGGATGTGTCGGAGGCTGAGACGGGGTCCTTCACCAAGATCTTGTCTGTACCGTCGACGACCATTTCGAGCTGGCCAACGCTGAGAGCGGCGCGCGCCCGCGACAGGTCCGGCTCGCTCACGAGCTCCACGGGCAAACCCACGCTCTTGGCCAGGCCTTGCAACTCGGCCTCGAGGGACGTTGAGCTCGCCACCACGCCTATCCTCTGGCTCTTGGTCGTCCCCGAACTGAGCTCGGGGATGACCACGGCAGCCGCCACCACGGTGAAGAGGATGACCGTCACCACTCGAAATACCCGCCCCCGCAGGCGCTCACGGATCTCGCGCCCGGCCACGAGGCCGGTGTCCCCGAGCAGCTGGCGGCCTGGCAGTCGCGTCAGGAAAACACCCAATCGCGGCAATGGGTGCTCGCCTCGGCGGCGGAAACTGAGGCGGATGAGGGCCACGATTACCAGGACGGCGAGGATGATGATCGGGAGGGGCTTCACCTGCCCACTGCCTCCCGGAAAACTTCGGAAAGGCGGCGACGTTCAAAGACAAACTTGGTCACGTGACCAGCGGAACGCGCCGCGTCCAGCACCACGTCGCTGTTGGTAGTGTCGTCGAGGACGAGCCGGACGTCACCGCCGTTTACTTCCGACACGGTGACACCGGGGATGGCACGAGCCCACAGCCCCTGGCGATCTCCCTCCACCCGGACTGCGAGCCGCCGCGCCCCACTGGTGGCCAGCTCATCGACGGTCCCGCTCGCCACGAGCCGACCGTGGTCGATGATGGCTACTGACTCACACAGGTCTTCGACCAGGTCGAGCTGGTGGCTCGACAAGAGCACGCAGCGCCCTGAGTGGGCGCGCTCCACGAGGACCTCGCCGATGGCGTCGATGCCGGCAGGGTCCAAGCCGGCCAGCGGCTCGTCGAGCACCAGCACCTCAGGGTCGTGCACGAGTGCAGCCGCCAACTGCACTCGCTGCCGGTTGCCGTGCGAGAGCGCTTCCACTTTGCTGGTTGCCCGGTCCGCCACGGCCAAGCGCTCGAGCCACCGGAGTGTGGCGGTGGCGGCAGTTGACGCGTCCATTCCGTGCAATCGGCCGATGTACTCGACCTGCTCGGCGACGAGCATGTTCGGGTAAAGGCCCCGTTCTTCAGGCATGTACCCGAAGCGACGTCGTTGGTCGTACCCGACCGGGGCCCCTTTCCACCGCACCGAGCCGACGTCGAGGTCGGTCAGGCCGAAGATGGCCCGCATCGTTGTCGTCTTGCCGGCCCCGTTCGGGCCGAGGAACCCCACGACCTGACCCGCAGGGACATTGAAGCTCAGGCCGTCGAGGGCTGTAACGTTGCCGAACCGACGGCTCAGGTCATCGAGTTCTAGTACCTCGCTCACGGTCGCAAGCCGCGGGCCCTTCTATGCAGTGCGGCCGCCGTTGTCCGGAGATCGTTCACGTGCCCCATTCGACCCCGGTGCCCAAGTGGGCCACTAGGGGCCATTGGCACAAATCCAGGAGGAGGCCGCGAAACGACCCGCCCGCTATTCAGCGCCGGGCCCGCCATCCTGGTCTCGTGGGGGCCAGTAGTGGTGCGAATGAAGTGGGCGCTGGCCAGCCCGACTGAGAGGCCAGTCAGGTCACATGGCGGCCGCTCGCCGAGCATGGCTCCCCGTGGGCCAGCCAGGACGAGCATCTGCACCCGGTCCTCGATCACGGCTGCCGGTTCGTCTACTTCGCCTCGGACCGTGGTTGGCGCCGGGCCATTTACCGGGTCCCAGCCGATGGGCCCGTTGCCGAGACCCACGGCCTGGCGCGGGAGTAACCGGGTTCGAAGAGCATCACAAACACCCCTTTCGGCGGGAGGCGGGTTGAAGGAAGGGCGGGCTTCGCAACAAAAGCTGGGCGAGCCTGGTGCCCGAAGCCCGTGGCCGGGAGCGCCCGGTGCGCCTTCGCACACGCTGCCCGCCCCAAATAATGAGAATTCGTTTCCAATTGATAGCTCAGTTCGATCTGTATGCAAAGGTTTTCCGCAGCTAACCTCTTGATATGTGTGCGGAGGACGGGCTATGCTCGGCGAAAGTAGCCAGGCGCGGTGACGTGCACGCTCTTATGCGAAAGAAGGAAAGTACGTGGCGATGTTTCGGCAAGCCGACATGCCTATAGTGCAATTCCACTGCCCCGAGCACGGTCCGATGAGCGTCCTCGCTGAGCCCGCGAGCAGTGTCGCGGACAATACGCGCTATTCGGCGCTGGTACCCTGCAAGGGCCACGTGCTCAAGGTGGAGGTAGACGCTCGTGTGCCAGATGCCACCGACGTCATGGTATGCGACGTGACTGGGGTCGCCGAGGAGGCGGAGCGGTGGCTCAGTTGGCGTGAGGTGGCCCTTGGCTCTTTGCTATGGCACCCGTCACGTGGCGCCCGCTGGCGGAAGGGGCCACCACCCGCGCTCTAGCCGGACGCGGTGCCCGGGAAGAGAAGTTGGTGGGGAGCGCTTTCGGCTCGGCCTAGGCAAATGAGCCAGTCGCCTTGGGACTTTTGGCTCAGTTTCGCCCGGAGCGAGGGCTACGAGAGGGCGAGCCTGAAGACTGGCCCACCGCGACCCCTAAGGTGGTGCGGGTGGGTCTCGATACTCCTGCCGTACGCAGCGTCGAAGGATCGGGGCTGGAGTACCACATAGTCAGGACCGAGGTCCCGTCGGGCCCGGAGGAGAGCGCCGTTTTGCAGGGGATCGACCTCGGTCAGCTTCTCCGGACGATCGTGGTGCGCCGCGGGGAGGACGATTACGTGTTCGTGCTCGTGCCCGGCGGCCGCCAGATCGACTGGCCGAAGCTGCGAGCGGTGCTCGGCGTACGCCGCCTGTCGCTTCCTGACAAGGAGGAGGCGAAGAAGGCCACCGGTTACGACCGCGGAGCTATCACCCCGCTGGGCTCGGCCAGAGCCTGGCCTGTCGTCGCCGACGAGGCTGTCGCCGCGGCGGGCACCGTGGCGATCGGCGCCGGAGCACGGGGGGCCAACTTTCATGTCGACGCAGCACAGCTACTCGACTTGCTGGGTGCGCAAGTGGCGGATGTGACGAAGCCCGGCTGAACCAGCCAGGCCTGTAGCCCGTCAGCGGTCCTGGTGCCCCGTTTGGCCGTAGCCCTCTCGGAACGCCCGCCTGGCCGACCCGACGATGCGGCCAGCGCGCCCGGCCGCGTCGCGGATCATCGCATCGCGGCGCTCCGGGCGGCTTGCGCGACTCTGAGCTTCGCCCAGCCAGCGGCCCAGCCGGCGGGCATGATGGCTTTCGAGCGCGAGCGCCTCCTGGTAACTCCGGCGAAAGGCTCTCTTGCTGGCTTGGACTGAGCGCTTGACCAACCACCAGCACCCATATATGACGGCCGTGGTGCCGACGCCAACGGCGAGATCGATCGCGAGGTACTTGCCGTTGCCCCCGTTATTGTCCCATGCGACCCCCGTGAAGACGGCCACTGAGAACACGGCGAGCAAGAGCCGCCACACCAACCAGCGAGAGCGGCCCTTCACGGTCACTTACGCTCGCTCCGCCTCGAGAGCAGCCAAGAGTGCCTTCATCCAGGGCCCGAGGTCAGCCGGCGTGCGAGCCGAGATGAGGTTGCCGTCCACCACCGTTTCCTCGTCGGCCCAGTCGACGCCGGCGTTGACCATGTCATCGCGGATCGCGGCGACACTGGTCGCTCGGCGGCCTTTCAGGATGCCGGCGGAGATCGGGACCCAGCCGGCATGGCAGATGAAGGCGATCGGCTTGCCCGCGCGGTCGAAGGCTCGCACCAGCTCCAACACCGCTTTGGACCGGCGAAGGCGGTCCGGCGCGTACCCGCCGGGGACGACCAGCGCGTCAAAGTCGTCCTCGGCTACCTGATCGACGGAGGCGTCGACCTCGACCGGCCCGTGGCCCTTCTTCCCGCTTACCGGTGAGCGGTCGAGCCCGGCCACGGTGACGCCGATGCCCTCCTCTTTCAGCCGGTAGAGCGGGTAGAGGAGCTCCATGTCTTCGAAGAGGTCCGCTGCCAGCAACAGCACTTGTTTGGAGGCCATGGCACCCAGCCTAGGGCCGGTCCCACGGCTGCGCCCCAGTTCAACCGGTAACTGGGTTGGTGCGCCCGGGCTGGTGCCGCCCTCGGTCTCACGGCCGCCGGCACCGGGCGGGCCGGAGCCACTGCCGGATGGGGAGGGCTTGCCGCTGGTGATGTCGGGCATGCGCTCCGCCAAGCGCTGGGGGAGCGGGTCCCCGGGGGCCTCCGTGGGAGACGACGCTCCAACATTTCGGGCCTGGCATCGGGAGCCGGTCGTCTCAGCGGCGCAGTGCGAGGGGAGTCCCAGGCCCAGATCCGTGAATAGGCCCGAGCTCAGGGTTATCCCGTCGGGGACCGCGGCCGCATTCGCGGAGAAGTCCGTGCCGCTTATGGAGCGGATCAGTCAAAAGGAGCGCGACGCCGCTAGGCATGTAGCCGTGGGCGCCAAGCCGGGCGCAACGGCCGCCGGCCCACTTGACCCCCTCACGTGGGACAACGGCACGTGCCATGTCCTTTCCGACGTCGGGGGCGGACCTCCGCCGTGGGGAGGTCACAGCAATAACTGATGCATAGTGCACTTATGCATCACTGTCTCAGAAATTTCGCCGTGATCTTCGGTGCATCGTTCGGCGGGCGTTGGCAGCCGCTCGGACCCCGGCCCTCGTCGTGCCGCCGAACACCCCGAACACCCTTACGTAGCCGTGAGCGCAGTGCCATGAGCCTCATGGGCCAGGACCTTGGCCACCCGGCACTCGAGACGGTCGCCCGGCTCGACTCGGGCAATCGAGTCGCCAAGGACGGTCAACGCCGCGCTCGCTTGCTCCATCTGGGCCTGAAGGAAGCGGCCGAGGGGCATCAGGCCTTTGAGGACCCGCTCCCGCCGCTCGTTACCGAGTAGGTACCAACCTCCAAGCGCGAGCAGCAGCCATACAGCCCAATTCGGCACCTTCAGCACGCCGGCGACGCCCTACGCTGGAAGCACAACCGGAAGTGAGTACGGTAATGAAGTCGGAATGGAGGGTGCCTGGGTGACGGACGTACTCAACCTGGAACGAGCAGTCGAAGCGAACGAGATCGTACGGGCCCTGAAGCGCTACGGGGTGTCCCAGGCGGAAGTGGGTACGGTCGCCGGAGTGGCGGACCGTGCCGTCCGGAACTGGGCGTCGGCTGGGATCCGCCCGCAACGCTACGACAAGCTCTCCGAGCTGCGGGACCTTGTGCTGCTGCTTTCGGACGCCTTGACCCCGCGAGGGACCGGGCAGTGGCTCCATGCGCGGAACCGGCTCCTCGGCGGCGCGCGCCCGCTCGAGCTGTTGGCTTCGGGCAGGGGCGAGGAGGTGCGCCGCGCTGCTCAGGCTTTCGTAGACGGCTCCTACGTTTGAGGGCCGCCGACCGCCGCTGGCCCTTCCGTCGAGCGCCCGCGCTTAGGGCCGGCGCATGATGAGGCCGGAGAGCAGTTCTTTGCCTCGGCGCAAGCCGAGAGCCCGTTTCTGGCACCATCAACCGGCACCCGGCCGGCCTGTTGTCGTTCTGTGACTGTCACTCCCGCAACGGCGTCCCGCTGGCGCAAGCGCCTAGCCAGTAAGGGAGTTTTGCGGCTAAAACGACGTGAACATGGCTGATGGAGAGCGCGAAGACAGGTGGGCCGCTTGGCTTGCCGAGCGCCGCCACGGTGGCGACCCCAGGTCGCTCCGCCAGGTGCTCGAGTACCTCGCACCCGTGCGCGACCGCGTGATCGCCAACGCGCGGCTGACGACGGGCGACCGCGTCCTCGATGTAGGTTGCGGTGACGGGCTCGTGGCCTTTGCAGCCGTCGAAGCCGTCGGGGCTTCCGGCGAAGTGGTCTTCAGTGATATCTCGGCCGAGCTTTTGGACCTTTGCCGGCAGCACGCGGCGGCCACCGGCGTGCTCGAACGGTGCCGGTTCGTCCGAGCACCGGCGAAGGACCTGTCCGCCATCGCTGACTCCAGCGTCGATGCGGTGACGCTACGGTCCGTGCTCATCTACGAGGCCGACAAGGCTGGAGCGTTCGCCGAGTTCTGCCGCGTGCTCCGACCTGGGGGGCGTCTTTCGCTCTTTGAGCCGGTCAACCGCTTCGCGTCACCCGAGCCTGCTGACCGCTTCTCCTTCTACGACGTGAGCCCAGTTGCCGACCTTGCTGGCAAGGTCAAGGCTCTCTACGAGGCCGTACAACCTCCGGGCCGCGACCCGATGTTGGACTTCGACGAGCGGGACCTGGTGCGCCTTGCCGAGGGCGCCGGCTTCCAGGAGGTCCACCTCACGCTCCAAGTCGACATCGAGAGCCCCGAGCCGCGCCCGTGGCCTGCGTTCCTCGCCACAGCGGGGAACCCGCGCATCCCGACCCTTGCCGAAGCCATGGGACAGGCGCTCCTAGGTGAAGAAGCCGAACGCTTCGCCGCACACCTACGGCCGTTGGTCGAACGAGGCGAGGGCCAGCGGCGTGTGGCAACTGCCTTCCTGTGGGCCGTCCGGTGAGCGGACCTCGGCCCGATGGGGGAGCTCGTTGCTCGTGTGGCTCGTTCGCGTCACCTGCCGGACAGGCAGTGGGGTCAAGCACGCGGCAACTTTCGCCGTCGCAAGCCTCGGCGGTGGCGAAGACTGGCCCGCCGGTGGGCCGGCATCAATCTGATGCATAACAAGCCTATGCATCGGAAGCTCTAGCAACCGCCTCGGGAATTGTCGCTGCTTGTTCGCTGTGGCTTTGATAGCTCTCCCGTGACGCCCCCTCTCGGTCACTTTGGCGCCACTCAGGCGACCGGCTGCCCAACACCCCAGTGCCACATCGGCAAGACTGCCTGCGATGGCGTTCGCTCAGCACCCAGGCCCGCCTGCGTCGACGAGACAGATGAGAGAGCTCCTCGCCCTCCTGAACGACGCCGGCCATACCGACTTCCGCGACGCGCGCGGGCCGATGGGGTTCACGCAACGTCAGGCCGCCGGTGAGTTCACCCGCGACGAGGCAGCAGCTTTCATCGCCCGGCTCCAGGGCAATGAGCCTGAAGTGGGCCCGCTCGCTGTTGGCCCAGCGGCGAGGCTCTCCGCGCAAAGCCAGCTACTGCGCCACTTACCTGCCGAGCAGCTCGTCGCCGAGCTCCGGCGCCGCGGTTGGATGGTCACCGAGCCCGTGGCGAACAGCTCGAGCCGGCCCGGCCCGGAGGCGGACTGCGGTCCCTGAGCCAAGGTCCGGGCCCCTGGCCTACGGGGATGACCCAGGGGCACGCCCCCGTGCTGGGGCGGTCAGCTCCGCTGTGGGCTCTGCCGTGAACGACGGCGCCCTACTGGAGGATTAGTGACGGGAGCTGCTCTCAGTTGCAGGGTGGCGACCAACTTCTGGAGTCATCAGCGCCTTCGGGCGCGGCCAAGCCACGCTGTCGCTCCGGCTACTTCGGCGAACATCGGGCGGGCGCAGACCGACAAGCTGGTCGAGGCTGCCGTGACGGCTTATGAAGCGCCGGAAGACGCGACGCGCAGCCTGAGCGGAATATCCTTGCTCTAAAGGACTATAGGGAGATAGTAGTGCAACGGAAGACCAAGACCGCAGAGCCCGCGGACCTGCTCAGCCCGTTGGAGGCCGAGGTCATGGCCGTCGTATGGCGCCACCCCCGCCTCAATGTCGAGGACGCGACCGCCCTCGTCAACGCGAAGCGGGCCCGCAAGCTGTCCGAGCGCACGGTGGCCACCATCCTGCGCCGCCTCGACGCCAAAGGCTACGCAGCCCACGAAGTCGAAGGCCGCGCTTTCCTCTACACGGCGGTCGTGCCCGAGGAGCAGTTCGTGGCCTGGCACGGGCGCCGGGCGATGGGCGAGCTCCTGGGTCGCTACGGCCCCGAAGTGGCAGTCGCTGGGCTGGTCGAGGGGGCCGGGGCGGACAAGGCGGCCCTGGACATGCTCGAAGAGCTCCTCCGGCGCAACCGCAAAGACGCGGGCAAGGGTGCGACGTAGCTTCTGGGCCCTGGTGCTCCTCGCCCTCGTCGCCGAGGCCGGCCTGTCGCTCCTCGCCTCCCGGGCGCTTTGGGCCCAGCTCCCTTGCCACGTGAGAGGCTGGGAGCTGGCCGTGCCGGCCATGGCGGCCTGCCTGAAGCCAGTCCCCTTGGTCGGGAGGCACGCCTTGGGTGCCGCCTTGGTGATGGGCGGGGTAGGGTTGGCGACCCTGGTGCTCGCGGCCGTCGAGCTTGCCCGGCAGCTGTGGCGCTTGGGGCAAGTCCGGCGGTTGATGGCGACCTTCCCTCGTACGAGCGCCGAGCCACCGAGGGCTCCGGGCGCCCCTCGGCGCGCCCTTGTGGTGCTCGGGACCGAGGAACCCTGCTGCTTCACGATCGGCCTCTTCCACCCGGTCGTCGTCGTCTCTACCGGCCTCCTCCAGCTGCTCGGCCCCGACGAGGTCGCCGCTGCGCTCTCCCACGAGGCGGCCCACGCCCGCCGTCTTGGCCCCCTCCGCCAGTTCGCCGCTTCTGTCGCCACCTCCGCTGTCTTCTTCGTCCCCCTGCTCCGGGACCTGGCGCAGGCGGCCCAGCTACAAGAGGAGCTGAGGGCCGACAGGGCAGCGGTCGCCCGCTACGGCGAGGCGGCGCTCCTTTCTGCGTTGCGGCCCCTCCTCGCTGCTCCCCAGGTGGCTGGCGACCCTCGTGCCGCCCTCAGCTCCATGGCCCACCCACCCATGCTCCAAAAGCGCCTCGAGGCCCTCGGCGGCAACTACCCACAAATAGCCCTACGCCGGTCGAGGCTCGTTGCCACCGTCGCCGGCGTTGCCCTCCTGGCCCTCGTCGGTTTCGCGGTCCCGAGCCGAGTAACGGCACCGGCTCCCCTACAGGCCCACCCCGTCCACGTCCCGGCGCACGCTCACAGGTAGCCGCTGGGCGCTCCAAGGCCTCTTGACACGGCTCCCTAGATTGACTATGGTTACGTAGTAGGTGCCACATGACATTGGCACTCGAGGGCTTGTCATAGCTGGGGAGAGGTGGGAGGTGCTCCAGTGTGGTGCACCGTTTGTCGTTCGGCCTTGCGTGGTGCGGTCACCTTGGCCGTGTCCGGTGGGCTCCTGCTAGCGGTGCCGGCCAGGCGGTGGCCGGCACCCGACCAGCATCCCCGTTCGCCGAGACCGCGTGCTCGCCTAATACGTGGCAGGTGATCGACAGTTCGGGCGACACGGTCACCGACTGGTACACAGAGACGACGGCGCCTTCGTCGGTCTGCACGTACGCCCGCTACTACGCGAACGGCACGCTCGTGGCCGAGACGGGCACCAAGTGCCTGTCCTCGGGCCAAGAGGCTACCGCCATCCCATTTTCGTTCTCACGAGTTCTAGGTGGTGAACCTTATTGGCAAGAGGTGGCGGAGAGGCTCCAACTCCGTGGGCCGCGTCAGACTTGGAGGGAAGGCCGCCGGGTGCTGATGGAGCAGGTTTCTCGGGGTACTGATAGCCAGGTCTCGGTCGTCTCGGCTAGTCGTGGGGGTACCAGCCCTTTGTGGTTGCGCGTGGCTGTGCTCTCGGCGACTGGAACGGCCGTCGAGACCCACATCTTATGTGACTCAATCGCAGCCCGCGGTGACGAGACGGCCGAATTGGTCGAGAGGACCCAGCTGGTAGCCTCATCGAACCCCGCCGTGTCACCCTGAGCCATCAAGTAGTCTGGAGGCAAGCTGTAAGTTGACAATGCCGTCAGAGTTGAAGGTGATGGCGCGGTCGAGTGACGAGCGCCCGAAAGCGCGCGGTCGACTGCTCCGGTGGTCGCAGAGGACCGCTATCGCCAGAGCCCTTGCAGTGGTTACGTTGGTGCTGGGAACTGTGGTGCAGACGACTCAAGGTGCAAGCGCGTCACTCGCTCAGCGGTCGGCTAGTCCAGCCCAAAGACCTCCTGTGACACTCGGAACTCGTGGTGTCGGTCAGGTCCGATTTGGTATTGCGAGGATGGAAGCTGTAAAACGTCTGCGGGGACTACTTGGTCCGCCCAATTGGCAAGGTATCAACACGGGATGCGGGCCTCGGTACGCTGAAGTAGCTTGGAGGGACTTTATAGCAGAATTCTACAGGGGACACTTCTCGGGGTATCGGTACATGCTGGATGTGTACGTTGTCGAGGCAAAGCGGTCACCGCGAGAGCATGTTCCAGCGGCTAAAGGAGTACCCTTTATGTCGACCTTGGCTGGCATCACCCTGGGAAGCGACCTCGCAGAAGTCCGTTCGCGCTACAAGAGGCTTAGGCAAAGCGGGGCTGACAGTTGGACGGCCCCGAGCGGCTTAACGTTCGTAGTCTGGTCGGGCTACCGGAATATGGTTGCTGGGTCGGACCGGATAGTCGAAATTAAGATCGGGACTTGCGGGGCGTTTTGACTCGCTGACTTGAATGGCCAGGCGTACCCTGCTGACAATTGCGCGCCGTGATCCGGACTGACAATTGCGTGCGGGCCACAGGGAATCGTTTACGTCGATCGCGGATGTTTGTGTGTCGCGAGATGTTGGCAACTGTTGGGTCTTGCTTGGTCACACGAACGATCGTTTCCGGACGCGGTTGCTCCACGAGGCATTTTCCCAGGTGGGGTGTGTAACGCTACTCGTGTAGGCACCTATGTAACGCCAACCCCTGTTTGTATTACAGTCGGTCCCATGTGGGTCGGGTCTCGGCAGCCGACCAGAGCGCCGCGTCCCAGCGGGACGCCCTGGTTTGCGCCGGCTGCGGCAAGGTCTTCATCGACAAGGCGAGCGGCAAGCTAGCCCGGCGGCCGGAGCTGGACAAGGCGCTGGTCGTGGCCAGGAAGGGCGACCAGTTGGTCACCACCAAGCTGGACCGGCTCGGGCGCTCCCTCGAGCACTTGATCGCCCTTTCCAATGAGCTCCAGGCCAAGCGCGTCGACCTGGTGGTGCTAGACCAGGGCATCGACACATCTACCGCGCTCGGGCGGATGTTCTTCCACATCCTCGGCGCCATAGGCGAGTTCGAGCACGCCTTGATGTCCGAGTGCACCCGTGACGGCCTGGCCGCGGCCCGGGCGCGGGGCCGTACCGGTGGGGAGAAGGCCAAGCTGATCGCCGGCCAGGCCAAGGTCGCCCGGGACATGTACGACGAACTGTGCCCCCGATGGGCGCCGGGCCCACACCGTGGCCGAGATCGCCGCCGAGTTCGGGGTCTCCCGGCCCACCATCTACCGCCACCTCCAGCCGAACGCGAGATGAAGCGGGTGCTCACGTCGTGCTCGGACGGTGGGCCAGATGTCCCCTACCCGGTCAACGCTGCGGTGGAGCGCGAGAGACAGCACGCAAGCCTGGTGCTCGAGCCGGGGCCACTCAGCCCACTTGGCGGGGGCCACTCGATGCGAGCGAAGGCTGCCAAGAGGCGCCGCCTCTAGTTGGTGACGCTGCCACGGTTCTGGCTGTCGGGGCTGAAGCGGGCGACGTCGTGGATGGTCGCCTTCAACAGGTCGTACTGGCTTTGGGCGACGTTAGGCCGCTCGTTTATGACAAGGCTGGCGAGGCGCTGGCCTTGCCACCTGCGAAGTCGCATTCAGTTACATTTTTGCTGGCGGCACCACCGAGACCGAAGTCACCCTTGCCGCTCGGTAGCCCGACGGGCCTATTTCGCCGAGAGGACCGTCCCGCAGCGCGAGCAGTAGAACAAGGTCATCCGACGTGGGCCCGCCTCTCTCCCGGTCTCGTCGGGGGGCACGTCGACGGTCCTGGACCGGGCCGACTCGGAGAGCTCCGAGCGGCACCAGCTGCAGCGTGGACCGGGCCGCTCGAGGGGGGCCCTCGTCTCCTCCATCGGCCGGGAGGCGGCCTCGGGGCCCTCCGCCAGGAGCTCGACGACCTGCTGGCGCACGCGTGACAGATCCGCGCCCAGCTTCACGAGCACCTGGGCGCCCACACCCTCCCCCTCCCGCACGATGCCGAGGAGGAGGTGCTCGGTGCCTATGTAGCTGTGGCCGAGCCCTAGTGCCTCGCGCAGGGCCAGTTCGAGGACCTTCTTCGCCCTCGGCGTGAAGGGGGGCGACCCCGTGGTCGGCATGCCCGCAGGCCCGACCGTCTCCTCGACCCCCGAGCGGGCCTTGTAGAGGTCCACGCCGAGCGCGGCCAGCGCCCGGCCGGCCAGGCTCCCGGGTTGGTGGAGCAGCCCTAGGAGGATGTGCTCGGTGCCGATGAAGTTGTGGTTCAAAAGGCGCGCCTCTTCCTGGGCGAGGCGGAGCACGCGCCGGGCCTCCTCGGTGAAGCGCTCGAACATCGGCCCCCAGCATCGCGCAGGGCCACCCGGGCCCGAGCGCGCCCGTGAGCGGGGCGCCGGCGCTTCCCGGCAGGTCGGGCCCGGCTACCACAGCTCGCCCGGCCCCTCGACGCCCCCCACGATCTGTTTCAAGGTGGCGACCTCGGCGCGAAGGGCGGAACGGCCACGGCGGGTGATCGACACCCACGCGCGCGGCCGCCGCCCCTCGTAGCCCTTGGCGACGCTCACGAGGCCGCCCTTTTCGAGGGCGTCGAGATGGGTCGTCAGGTTGCCCGCCGTCATGGACAGCTCCGACTGCAAGAAGCGGAACTCGACCCGCTTGGCCTCGCTCGTCATCGCCAGGATGCCGAGGCTCGCCCGTTGGTGGACGAGGTCGTCCAGCTTGACGGCGGGGTGCACTCAGGCCCTCCTCTCCGAAAGAGAGAACCAGGCACCCCCCACCAACAAGGGCCCAGCCGCGGAGCAGGCGTCCGGGAACTCACTGAGCGCTGCCGGCACGCTCGAGGCGAAGAGCCGCTACAAGAGGTTCTCCAGGTCGTAGAGGTCGACCAGTAGCGCCACGCCCGCGAACACTACCGCGTAGGCCAGGCGGGTACCGCTGCGCTCCAGGTAGGCGAGCACGCCCAGCATGAGCACCACGACGCACAACGGGCCGAGCCCGCGGCCCGCCAGGTCCCCACCCCGGTGGACGGCGGTCACCCACCCCGGCAGGTGCAGGAGGGACGCTGTCCCCGGCGCCGAGGCGAAAAGCACCGCCGACAGGACAAGGCCGACGACCGCAGCAGGCCAGATCCGGGCCTCGACGCCGAGCGGGCACTGCGCTGGGCCCGGGCCGCGAGCGTGCTCGGGAGCCGGTTCCGTCCCGACCTGGCGGGCCGGCTCTCCGGCCAACCCTGCCCGGGGGCCTCGGAGGCGTTCGAGGCGCTACGACCGGCCGGCCTCGTAGGAGCGTTGCCGGGCCGAGGTGCCGAGTTTGTGCATCCGCTCTTCCGCCACGCCTTTACGACGACCTGGCCCTGCCGGTGCGCCATGACCTTCACGCCCGCGCCCTCTCCGCCCTCTTGGAGGAGGGCGCCCCGCCAGCCGAAGCTGCTCCCCACGCGCTGGCCAGCGAGGTCAAAGGTGACCCCAGGACGGTAGCGGTGCTGGTAGCGGCGGGCCGCCAGGCCTTGGCTGCGGGGGCGTCCGCCACTGCCGTCGAGCACCTCGGGGCCGCCCTACGTGCCGCTGGCGGAAACGCACCGCCTTCCCTGCGCTTGCAGCTCGCCGAGGCCCACCTGCTTACCGGCAGGGTCTCTGCAGCAGAGGACGTGGTTGGCCCTGCTCGACCAAGAGGCCCTCAGTCACGTCGACGGGGTGGCAGCGAGCAGGCTTCAGGCCCGGCTACTCATGGCGTCGGCACGCTACCCGGAAGCGCCGCTTCGAAGAGGCGAGTGATCTCGCCGCAGCCTCAGATCCTGGCCTGGCAGCAGAGGCCCTTCTAGACGGCGCCTTCGTTGGCCACCTGTTCGAAGGCCCCTGGAGGCTCGGCGCACGGGTGCGGAGCGCGCTTTGTTTGCTGGAGGAGGCGGGCCCGAAGGAAGAGGCGCTCCGGCGGACGGCGCTCAACGCTGATGCCCAGCTCGCGTGTTTGGGCGGCGACCCTTCGAGGCTGGACGAGGTCGGCGCGGCCGCCTATGCCGAAATGGCACAGCAGCACCGCTGCTGCGGGTGGAGCCGGGACGTCGTATTTGCCTACTTCAACCTGGCGAAGCTCTTCGAACGCTTTGACGAGTGCAGGAGCATGGCCGCGACTCTCATTGAGGCCGCCGAGGCCCATTTGGCGGCAGGTCGCCCGTTGGTGCCCATGCCGTTAGCGGAAGCCGAAACACTGCTCGCGCACGGGCGCTTCCTCCGCTGCAGCCGCCAACCCGGCCGGGCCCGTGGTATTCTCCACCGCGCCATGGTTGTGCTCGAGCCGACGGGAGCGGGGCGCTTGCAGGCGCTCCTTCGCGGAGAACTGGCCGCGGCGGGCGGCCGGAGCCGCCGCCTGCGGCCGGCCGGCGAGCTGACAGAAAAGGAGAGCGAGGTGGCCCAGTTGGCGGCGCAAGGGCTCACAAACGCTCAGATTGCGCGGCTATTGTTCCTTTCGGCCAAGACGGTCGACAACCACTTGTCGCGCGTTTACGCGAAACTCGGCATCAGTTCTCGACGAGAGCTCATGCTCGGCGTCGGCACCATTCGTACTAGTGAGCGGAGAAGCACGTGTGGGCGTACCGTCTGTTGAGGCCTGGAATTGTAGAGCGGGTGGTTGCACCCGGCAGTGTACCAGCCCTCGTTGACGGCCAGGTGCGCCTCCGCTTCCTCGCCGCCGGCCTGTGCGGCAGCGATATGCCGCGCTTCAAGGGCGTTGCCGGCCCTCGTTACGACGGAGGGTACGGCACCGCGCCCGTACACGAGATCGTCGGTGAAGTAGTCGAGACAGCTAGCCCTGAACTGGGGCTCGGCCAACGAGTGGTGGGCAGCCTGGGCCGCGATGCCGGGTTGGCAGAATTCATGGTCGCGTTGGCGTCAAAGCTCATTCCGGCGCCAGAGGAGCTAAATGACGTCGATGCAGTTACGATCCAATCTCTGGCTACCGTGCTGCGCGCCGTAGCGAAGTTCCCAAGCACCAAGGGCTTGCGAGCAGCGGTGCTCGGCGCCGGCCCCATCGGTTTGGCGTTTTGCCACGTCTTGAGGGGTCGCGGGGTAGCTCACATCAGTGCTGTTGACCCCATCGAGCGCGGAGAGGAGGCTAAGGCCTTTGGGGCAGACGAGTTCCACCGTATGTCGAGCGCCGACTGGCTGGGGATGCTAAAGGCAGAGGACCGACCCCAAGTCGTCGTAGAAGCCGTGGGGCACCAGCAGGCTACGGTGGGCGATGCGATCTACGGTGTGGATGATCATGGCTTCGTGTTTGGTTTCGGGGAGCCGGACGACGCCGACTACACCATCCCATACGAGCAGATGTACTTGAAGGACGTGACGCTTGCCTCAGGCTGCACCATTGGAGAGTGGCCCGAGGTGCTCACCGAAGCCGCTGAGTACCTGTTGCGACATCGCGCTGATTTCGCCGCTTACATTTCCCATGTCATACCCGTAGGCGACGCACAACGGGCCTATTCGCTGTACGCACAGCCTCAAGTCGGGCGTATAAAGGTCGTGATCGTGCCCTAGCCAGGCCGAGGGCCCTGCGCCCGCGCGCAGCGCTGAACCGTAGAGCGGGACCGCCTGCTTCCCAAGGTGCTAGCTTTTCGCTGTAAGAGCTTCGAGCTGCCGAAGGCCTGTCGCGTCGAAGAGGCTGAAGTCCCTGGTGACCAAGCCGTCCTCGATCCTGAAGTGAGCCGCGGTCAGTACCCGGACGCGTTTCCCACTAGGCGCTACCCCCAAGTACTCCCCTTTGTGGGTGGCGTCGAACACCCACTCGACCGCGAGTTGGGGAGGGTCGATGAAGAGGTTCTTCACGCTCACCTCTACGTCGGGGAACGCCCCGAACCAGTAGCGGAACCCTTCTCTCACAATGTCTGTTCCTCGGGCTGGCTCCGGGAAGCGGGCGTCTTGCAACTCGGCATCGTCGGAGTAGCACGCAACGCACGCGTCGAGGTCGTGGCGGTTCATCGCGTCCAACATCTTGTTGAAGACAGCCGTCATCCGCTGACGTGCCATGGCAGCTTCATTGCCCATATAGGCCTCCTTTGTTGTTTGGCGAGTACTGGCTCGGGTGCAGCTTCGCCTTGCCCTCGGTCACCGGTTCACGCCGAGCGTCAGGCCCGCGACGAGGTACCGCTGGAAAACAAGGTAGACGATGACAGCCGGCAACGCGCTGATCAGTGACCCGGCCATGAGCTCCGGTATGGCCACAACGCGCCCCGAGGACAACACCCCGAGGCCCACGGTGATCGTCCGGTTCGTCGGCTCTTGGAGGAATAGGAGCCCGACGAGGAGGTCGTCCCAGATCTGGATAAACTGGAGCACGGCTACCGTCGCTAGCGCCGGCTTCGCCAGGGGGAGCGCGACCCTCCAGAAGGTGCTCTCATAACCGAGGCCGTCACAGACCGCGGCCTCCACCAGTTCTTCAGGCAGGCCTCTGTAGAAGGTCATCATGAGGAACGTCGCGAACGGGGTGCCAAGGCCCGCATAGACCAAGATGGCACCGAGATAAGTGTTGATCAAGTGAACGTGGGCGAAGTTGACGTACTCGGGGATGATGATCGACTGGAGGGGCACCATCATGCACCCGATGACCGTTACGAACAGGGCACCCTGGCCCCGGAAGCTGAGCTTGGCGAAGGCGAAGCCGGCTGAGCTCGACACGGCCAGGATGATGGCTATGGATGCGGCGCACACGAGAGCCGAGTTGAGCAGTTCCCGCCCGACGGGCAGGTAGGAAAAGAGCGCCGACCAGCTTGCTGTCGAGAAGCCGGACCCGCTCAGGTACTGGCTTTGGCTGCGCAGCGAATTGAGCAGCATGAACCCGAACGGGTAGAGCATCACGCCACTCGCGACCAAGAGCGCGAGGAATATGGGGATGCTGGCAGGGTCCTTTCGTATGCGCCTCAGGACAAAACGGGCACGAGAAGGCACGCCGCGCTTGGGCGCATGGGGCCGGCGGCGGTCGGGCCGGTTGTCCTTAGTGGCGAGGCTGCCTACGCTCATCTTTCTCCTCGGAAAAGGCGCAGCTGAGCCAGGCTCACCCCGAACAGGATGACGAACAAGACGATGCCTAGCATAGCCCCTGTGCCGAACTGCCCTTGGTTGAAGGCCTGCTGGTAGACGAAGAACTCGAGTGTCGTAGTGCCGTAGCCTGGCCCCCCGCCGGTCATGATGAAGATAAGGCTGAAAAGGGCCGTGAAGGCGGTGATGACGGTTATCACGAAGGAAAACTGAAAGTACCGCCTGAGCAATGGGACAGTGACCCGTGCAAAGGCTGCCCATCGCGCAGCCCCGTCGAGATAGGCGGCCTCGTAGATGGACGGGTCTATGGTGGACATGCCGGTCAGGAAGATGATCGTGTTGGTGCCGACCATGGACCACACGAAGGTGAGCGCTACGGCCAGCAAGGCCGTGTACTGGTGGCCGAGGAAGTCGGTTTCGAAGCGCCCGAGGCCGAAGGTCCCTATGAGCAAGTTGATCGGCCCAGCCGGGGCGAACACCCTCACTGCCACCATCCCGATCACTACCCAGGATACTGCGGTCGGGAGGAAGATCAGCGTGCGGAAGAGCCGCCAGCAAAAGACGTGCTCGTGGAGCAAGGCAGCGATCACGAGCGGGACCGCGAGGGCGACGGGGACCGAGAGCATGAGGAGGCCGTTGTTCTCGAGGACCCGCCAGAAGACCGGGTTTTCCAATAGCGACAGGTACGTGCCCGGGCCTATCCATTGGGCGCTGAGGCCGTTCCAGTTGGTCATCGAGTAGTACACGGCTTCGCCGATGGGGACCACCAGTACCAGCGCGACGAGGACGAGCGCCGGCAGGCTCAGGAGCACGCCGGCACGGGCGCGATGGCCTTGCAGGCTTGACGCCCCGCGCCGCCGCGGGGCGTCAAGGGAGGCCTTGGGGCCGGCCGCGGAGAAGAGAGTGGGCCGAGAGTGGGCCCCCGAGGCGGTCTTGGCCGTCCTGGGCAGCGCCTGAGTGTCAGGCACGTGGGCGTCCTTGGCGAGGTGGGCGTCGCCGGCTGCAGGCGCGGCCCCCGGTGACCGCCGGCCGCATGAAGAGCGGGCCGGCGGTCGGGAGAAGCGAGGCGCGAGGGCCCAGTGGTGAGGGTGCTAGCTCAGCCACCGACTTTATAAGTAGCCCACGAGGAGCCTCGCTCGGAGGTGGGCAACTGCTTCCATGCTTGCTGCAGCTCTGCTGCTCCCTTTTCTGGCGTCACTTGGCCGGCGAGCAACTGAGGGAGCACCTTGCTGCCCGCGGTCACGACATCGGGCTGGACGACATTGTCGAGCATCGGGTACTTGGCGAAGTGGGTCTTTGCCGCGAAGTCGAGCATCTCTTGGCTCAGCGTGTTCCCCGTGGAGACGCCCCGGACGTCTGGGATGAGGCCGCTGGCAGCGACGATCCGCGCGGCTTCGGGAGTGGTGAGGAACTGGAGGAACTGCGCTGCCTGAGCCTTGTGCTGGGAGTAGGTAGTCATGGAATAGCCGTCGCCTGGGTACTGCACGACGCCGTGCACGGGTGTGTTGGAGAAGGGCGGCACGAACGTGCCGAGGTTGCCCTTCATGGATGATTGCAAGATAGCGGTGTCCCAGTTGCCCTTGATGAGCATCGCTACATTGCCTTTCTCGAAGTTTTGCAGCGAGCTAATAGCAGTTATGACGTCCTTGTTGGTGTAACCGTCGGCGTAGAGCTGGTGCCACTTGGCGAGCTGGCTCACGACTTTCGGGCTCGTCCAAGGTATCTTCCCGTTGAACAAGCCCTCCCACTGGGGGAGGGAGAAGGCGCCGATCATCATGTAGCTGAGGTCGTACCAGGGGTAGAACTCCGCCCCGAGGCTCTGGGACCCGGAGCCGTAGTAGAGGCAGGTGACCCCTGCCGCCTTGAACTTGGCGCAGTCGGAGAAGAGCTGGCTCCAGGTACGGGGGACGGAGGTGACCTTTGCCTTCTTGAAGAGGGCCTTATTGTAGAAGCCTATGTAGAACTGGTCTTCGAGGGGGATGACATAGGACCCGTTGGCCGGGTTCAGGCCGTCGGCGGTCCACCGGAGCCCTTCCATCCGGGCTAGGTCCTGGGCTGGTACCCATGGCTTCAGGTTTTGGAGGTAGCTCTTGTACTGGAGGGTGAAGAGCCCCGTCCACATGACGGCGAGGTCTGGCCCAGTGTGCGAGATAGCCGCGGCTTGGAGCAGTGAGAAGTAGTTGCTGGCGGGTTGGGCGACCACGTTTATCTTGATGTTCGGGTGGAGCTTTTCGAACGCCTTGACGAGGTTGGTCGTCGCGGTGGCGTTCGCCTCGGTCCCGTAGTTCTGCCAGAGGGTCAAGGTGACGGACGGGCCGGACGATGCCTCGCGGGCACCCGCGGCGAACGCCGTCCCACCCGTGGCAGCCAGGCAGGACGCGGCAACCGCGGAAGCGCCGAGCACCGCGGCGACCCGTTTGTCCCAACGATGGGGTACTTTCATTTACTTGCTCTCCTTGCTCTCGAGGTTTGTGGTTGAGCCTTGTTACAATTTGGCTTTTGGGTCTTCAGGTGGACGCTTGTCTCATGCAGCTAGGACCTTCCGACCACGGGCTCCGCGAGGCAGGGGCGCCGCCCCGGCGGGAGCCGCAAGAAGTCGAGGTCGCAACCGCTCGGTGCTTGGGTGACATGGGCTTGGTAGAGGGCCGTCCAGCCGCGCTGCTCTGGCGCGGGCGGGGTGAAGGCGCGCCGACGGCGCTCGAGTTCGCGAGGCTCGACCAGCAAGTCTAGACGGCCCGAGTCGGCGTCGACCGCTATCCAGTCCCCGTCCTCGACCAGGCCGATCGGGCCTCCGACCGCCGCTTCTGGCGCGGCGTGGAGGAACACGGTCCCAAAAGAGGTGCCGCTCATGCGGGCGTCGCTCACCCGGACCACGTCGCGCACCCCGGCCTCGAGGAGCTTTCGCGGCACAGGGACCATGGCCCATTCGGGCATGCCCGGCCCACCCACGGGCCCGCAGCCGGCGAGCACGAGGACGCTCGCCTCGTCCACGTCGAGCGCCGGGTCCTCCACGCGCGCCCGCATTTCCTCGTAGCTGCGGAACACGACAGCGCGACCCCGGTGCTTCAGCAGTTGCGCCGTTGCGGTGGGACGTTTTAGTACGGCGCCGTCAGGGGCGAGGCTGCCGCGGACCACACGGAACGACCCGTCGGAGCCGAGCGGGGCGCTCAGCGGACGGATGGCAGGGCCATGGGGGGGTGGCGCCGCGGCCGCGACGTCGGCCAGGGTGCGGCCGTCAGCCAAGACGGTGTCGCCTTCGAGGAAGCTGGCGAGCACTGCGAGGAGGGCGGGGACGCCCCCGGCAGCGTCGAGGTCGGGCACGAGGCCGTCCCCGGCTGGCTCGACGTCGGCCACCAGGGGTACCCCACGGCCCAGACGGTCCAAGGTGTCGAGGTCGAAATCCAACCCCAAGCGCCCGCAGAGGGCGGCGAGGTGGAGCACTGCGTTCGTCGACCCCGCAATCGCATTTAGCACTACGAGCGCATTGTGTACCGAGGCGTCTGTGCACACCCGGTCAGGGCCGGTGCCTTCACGCACGAGGTCGACTACCCGCCGACCAGCGGAACGGGCGACGGCCAAGAGACGCGGGTCCCCCGACGGTACTGTGCTCGAGCCGGGGAGGGAGAAGCCGAGGACCTCGCAGAGGACCGCCATTGTCGAAGCTGTGCCCATGGTGTTGCAGGCACCCCTCGCGGAAGCCAGGCAGGCTTCCAGTTCGGCCCAGGCCGCGTCGTCGAGCCCCCCTTCCCGGCGGAGGTCCCACAGGCGCCAAAGGTCGGTGCCCGTACCGAGCCGCCGGCCTCTGAAGGTGCAGGGAGGCCGGGAGCCGCCCGTGACGACCAGTGCGGGCAGCCCGGTGCTCGCCGCGCCCATAAGGGCTGCGGGGACGGTCTTGTCGCAGTTGGCCAGCAGCACGACCCCGTCAAGAGGGTAGGAGCGAAGGGTTTCTTCGATCTCCATCGCTACGAGGTTGCGGTACAGCATGGCGGTCGGCTTCATCAGGTCTTCGCCGAGCGACATGACGGGGAAGACGACGGGGAACCCTCCCGCCTCCTCCACGCCTTCTCGCACTGCGGGTACGAGGTCGCGGAGAGGCAGGTTGCAGGGGTTGAGGTCGCTCGCGGAGTCGCTAATGCCGATAAGAGGACGCCCGCCCGTCGGCGTTACCGGGACACCAGCGCTCGCCAGGGCCACACGGTGCTCGAGGGCGACCTCATCGGTGCCGACGACCCAGCGGTCGCTCCTCAGGCCTCGACCCCTGCCTGCGCCGTTGCCCACGGCGCCGCTTGGCTCAGAGTACGGGTACCCCAAGGCCCTTTGCTCCTGGGGCGGATTGCACGAGGCCGGGAGCGAGGCGCTCTGCCCATTCGAGCGCTAGAGCGGCCCGGTGGACCTTCTCACGGGCGATAGCGACCACGTCGCCGGCCAGGTGCAGCCCGCTCGGGTAAAGCGCCCGGGAGTTACGCAGGCCGAACTTGGTGTAGAGGGGCGCAGCTGCCCGGACGAGCTCGCCCACCTCGTGGCCACGCACCACGCCGCCGGCCCCGTCGGGCGACTCGACGTAGAGGTCGATGGGCAGCTCGGACACCGAACGGATCTCCGCGAGCTGGCCAAGGGTCATGTCCGATGGGACGTTGATCGTAGAAGCCCCGAGCCGCTCGAGCTGGAGGAAGGTGACCGGGTTGGTAGGAGCGAGGTAAGCAGAGACCTTCCAGACCATCTCGGCCGGCAGTTCCGCCCTGCGCTCCGCATCGACGAGCATTTCGAGCAGGCCGGGGTCGGCCACGAGGAAGCCGCGGATGCCCTGCTCGCTCGCACGCTGAACGTCCTCGAAGGCATAGCGAAGTTGGCGGGCCCCGCGGATGCGTCCGGCGAAGGCAGGGCCGTCAGCGGAACGTGCAGACGCGCCGAGGTCCCACTCGTCGCGAGGGCCTACGAAGAGGGACACCTCCAGGCCGTTGTCAGCGCCTATGGCCGCCATCTCGCGCAACTCGGCGTTGGTGAGCATCATGGCGCCACTGCCCTGCGAAACGCGATTGACAACCAAGTGGGATTCGTCCGCGGCCGTGACGACCGCACGGAGGGCTTCAGGGCCTTCCACGCTCGGGATTTCGATGCGGAAGTTGGCGCCGTCTGGGAAGCGGTGAGGGCTCGGGGCTGGTACCGCCTCTGGGTCGATCCCGAACCGCCGCACGGCGAGAGACCCGTCCACTGCTCGCCCTTTGGTTTCTGGTTGGCTGCTCATGGGAGACCTCCTCGGTTGTCCCCGCTGCCGCAACCTGCGCCCGGTTGAATGGCAGGGCCAGGCTGGCGGCGACTTGCGGGCCTGTTCGGCTATGCCGAACAGCGTTGTTTAGTACTGCATGAATCAAAGCACAGCCAGCACGTGAGGTCAACCAATAGCCATTTGCGCGATGTGCCGAAGTGTGTTGTGCTTGGCTGAACAAGCTGTGCCATGTGGAGGAGCCAAGGGAGGCGATATGGGGCTCGATGGGAGGCAGCCCGGTGAAACAGGACAGGGGCCGTCGGCGGACGAGCGCTACAGCCTTCGCAGCGTGCAGAGGGCGCTCCGCCTGATCGAGGTGGTGGGGTCCGGCCCCCCGTCAGGCATGTCCCTGACCGAGATCTCCCAGGAGCTACACGCCTCGAAGTCGACCGTGCTCGCCGCGGCCAGGACGCTCGTGGGCGGCGGCTTCCTGAGGGCTAGCGAGCCAGGGCCTCGCTACAAGCTCGGCACGGTGCTCATCCGTTATGGGGACCTCGCGGCCCAGCAGAGCCCCGTCGGTGACGTGTGCCTGAGCGTGCTGCGTGAGGCGTCCGCAGCCACGGCCATGACCGCTCGTCTGGCCATCGCCGAGGGCGGCTACGCCGTGTGCGTGGACAGGGTCGACGGACCGGGGGTCATCCGCTTCCAGGCGCCACTTGGGCGCCGGGAACCACCGCATGCCACGGCCTTGGGCAAGTCAGTGCTCGCCATGCAGGCCCGCGAGCGCGTCCAGCAGATCTGTGCCGAGGCCCGGCTGGAGCGCTACACGCCCCACACGATCAGCGACCCAGAGGCGCTGGCCGCGGAACTGGTCACCGTGCGCCGGCGGGGCTACGCGGTCGACGACGAGGAAGAGCTGGCAGGCATCTTCTGTGTGGGGGCACCCTTTTTCGACCACACCGGGCGCTGTGCGGGGGCGCTCAGCGTAACCGACGTCAAGCAGGACCTCCCGCACTGGAAAGTCGCCGAGTTGGGCGGCCTGCTCCGCCGCCTCGCCGACGAAGCCTCTTCGCTCCTTGGCGGCCCCCGCTTCGAGGCCGTTTCTCCTGTCGTGGGCCTCGACCATGCCCCCCTGTTGGCGCCGGCCTCCTACCGGGTGGGGCAGTGATGGCAAGGGCGCTCACCACGTGCGGCGACGGGAAGGCTCTGCTGGCCGAGCGACCCCCGCTGTCGCCCCAGCCTGGTCAGGTGCTCGTCGCCCCACAGGTCGTCGGGCTATGCGGCACCGACCTAGAGCTGATCGACGGGCTCGTCGACGAGGCTTTCGTGCGCTACCCCCTCGTGCTTG
>JAJYMB010000053.1:0-422 GCA_021787365.1 Actinomycetes bacterium
CCTTCCACCGGGCGGGGGGTGCCGGCCGGCCGGCACCCCCCGCCTTGTCTATTCGCTCGTCCTGCCTTGTGGGTTAGGCCGTCCTTATTCGCCCCTCAGCCCGTCGGGCTCCCGATGACGCCCTTCACTAGCCAGTTCATCCCGTAGAGGCTGTTGGTGCCGCCCTTCAGCACCTGCAGGCGCACGCCCGGCTTCACGCGCAGCATGCCGCTCTGGTCGTAAAGGGACCCGGTGAACTCGTAGAACTTGCCGTTCTCGATCATCTTCTCGTACTTGGCGATGAGCGCCTTGGTCTTGGCCGAGACACGAGGCCCATAGGGCGCCAGGCTGGTGAAGCCGTCGTTGATGTTGCCGTACCAGAAGCCCGGCTTCCAAGTGCCGGCCATCGCCTCCTTCACCCGCATCAGGTCGTACGGGCCCCA
>JAJYMB010000053.1:432-4778 GCA_021787365.1 Actinomycetes bacterium
CGTCAGCCACGACTTGGGGGCGAAGTTGGACGAGTTGGAGTCGTAGCCGACCCAGGGGATACCGACTGACTCGCAGAACTGGCCCGTGGCGGGGGAGTCGACGTTCTGACCGATTACGTCCACCCCGGTCGAGTACAGGCTTTGGGCGGCCCTGCGCTCTGCTGCTGGGTTGTACCAGGAGTGCGTCCAGACGATCCGCACGGTCGCGCCCGGGTGGGTCAACTGGGCACCGAGCGTGAAGGCGTTGGTGTGCCGGATCACCTCGGGGATCGGGTAGGCGACGACGTAACCGAGCTTGCCGGTCTTCGACGCCGCGCCCGCCGCCATTCCGGAAAGGAAGATCGTGTCCTCTGCCGCGCCGAAGTACTCGGAGACGTTCTTCATGACGAGCGTCCCGGTCGCCTGCTCGAACTTGATGTCTGGGTACTTGTTGGCCAGCGCCGGCGTCACGTACCCGTAGGAGGTCGCGAAGATCATCTTGTAGCCTTGGGCGTTCAGGCTCGCCACGGTCTGGTTGAACTGCGTCCCGACGGCGATGTTCTCCTTGAAGGTCGTTTCCACCTTGCTGCCGAGCATCTTCTGCACGTACAGGCGGCCGGCATTCTGCGCCTGCGACCACCCTCCATCGTTGTGCGGGCCTACGTAGATCCACGCCACCTTGTAAGGCGTCGCTCCTTGTGCCGTCGCCGTAGTCGCGCCCATGAGCACGGGCGCGACGAGCCCGGTCGATAACAGGACCGCTGCGAGCTTGTGTCTCTTCATCCTTCCTCCAATACAAAGCGCCGACGATCTCTCGCCGGCTATTGCCCCTACGAGGCCGGTTGTCGACGCGTAGCGCTTCCGGTCCCGGACCAACAGCGGGATCGTAGGCCCGGCCAACCCCCTGCCAATAAGGCCAAGAGTGCCTATTCGTGGAAGACCGATGGAAAGTGGGGGTCCACCACCTGGCTGGGCGGCGTGAATAGCCTCGGGAGAGGCCGTCGAAGAAGGAGGTAACGGGTGGCGTCGAAAAGGCAGCGGGCGCGCCGGGAGCGCGTGCGCAGGCGGGCGGGCCTGGGGCTGCGCTGCGAGCAGTCCGGGCTCCGTCGGGTGGCCGAGGCCGTCTGGGAGGAGGCGGCGGCAGTCGCCCTCCAGGTCATGGACCCCGATGTCCCGGCGGGCGAGGCGGCCGAGATCGGCCGCCAAGCGCTGCGGGCCGACCCCGACGACACCCGCGCCCAGCTCGTTTTTGCCGAGGCGTTGGAGGCGACAGCCCGAGGCACTGGCCCGGGAGGACGCCATGGTGGCGCGGGGGACCGCGCCCTCGCTTCGTTCCAGGACCGTTCGGTGCTCCACGAGCTCACCCGTGCCCTTTCGGCCTGGGTCGAGGGCTCGCCCTTGGAGGCTGTCGTCTCCGCTCACGTGGCGGACTGGCTCGGGCGCGCCTGCCGGCTTGAGGCGACACCTGCCCGGAGAGGGAGGGATGGGCAGGGCTGGCCCGCCGGTTGGGAGTTGATGGCCCGCGAGCACGCGTTGCTCATGAGCGAGGAGGAGGACGACGACGAACGGTCGGTGCTCGCGCTCTTCGCCGCCGACCCCGGCACCCCGGCAGCTTTGGCCGAGGCGGCCCGTTCCTGGCTCGACCACGTGCACTACGGGCTCTGGCAGGTCTCTGGCCCTGTACCTCGGCCGGGCCTCTGGCTCACGGACCTCGTGAGCGCGACCCGCCGCTACGTGCAGCTCTCTCCCGACCAGGCCGGGGTCTTGGCGCCCTGGGCGGTGCTGGCCGGCGCAGTCGTCCCGCTCGACGGTGTTTGGCGCTCGACGGGCGCCTTGGCCGTGCTCACGCCCGACGAGGGGGACGCCCTCTGCAACGCCGTGGGCGAGCTCGGGCAGAAGTTCGACCTCTTGCCCGCGGGCCTCCGCCGCCGGCCGAGGGTGCCCGGGCCCGAGTCTTGCCTTGGGGTGCTGGCCGGCGCCCGGCCGCCCCTCCCACCCGCCGCCGCCAGGGCCCTCTCCGTCCTCGTCGGGGCCATGCTGCCGTCGTTGCTCGGTTCTCTCGAGTGGGCGAGGTCCGGCCCCGCCGCCGCGAGCCGAGGACGCGCCCGCCGCCCAGCCCGTGCCCCTCGGGCGAAGGGGCCCAAGGCGCGTCGGGCGTTCGTCGAGGCCTGGGCCGACCAGCCATTGGACGAGCTCAGAGGCCTCACGGCTCGCCAGGCTGCCGCCGACGAGCGACGCTGGATCGAGCTCGAAGCGCTGCTCCGTAACCTGGAGCACGACGCGGCCAGGGCCGGCGAGAGCTGCGAGTGGCTCGAATGGGTGCGTGAGGAGCTGGACCTGGGCGGTATAGCACCTGCCGCTAGGGCAGCGGTATAAAGGCGCCCTGCCGGCGGCGGGGACGGCTCTGGCGAGCAAGGACCCCGTGCCAGCTCTGTGCCGACCTGCTCGACATAGCGGCGATGAAGGCTTACACGCTGGCCGGCGAGGGACGGCGAGGGACTATGTCGACATCGAGGCCGTGATCACAAACGGTGGCGTCCCGTTGGAGGAGGTCATCGCGGCGAAGTCGCGGTTCGTCTTGGACGGAGAGCCAGTGTTCTCCGAGCGGATGTTTCTCCAGCAGCTCGTGTACACCGAGGACGTCGAGGATGTCGGCACTCGCGAGGGGCTCCGTGTACCCTTCGCCGACGTTGAGCGGTCGCTACGAGCCGCCGTCGCGGAGTACGCGAGGAAGAGACTTTCGTGACCCTCCCTCAGCTTAGGCGCCGGCCCACGGCTGCACGAGCAACCCTTGCACCCTCGTCTACCTTGCGGCTCCCTCTGTGTCAGGCTGGACTGAGACAGCAGTAACCTCCCCGCCCTGGAGCCCTTGCGGGAGAGCAACCTCGATTTCAGTCGCCAACGAGATGATGTTCTCCGGACGCGTCCGTTATAGCTCGAGCGACGGGAGCGAACGCGAGGTCCCCGAGGCTCAGTCCGCGCCCGCTGAGGTCTGCCTCTGCGCCTGGGATGCGGACCGCTACCTCGCTTGTCAGTCGCGCTCGAAGCTTTGGTCGCGCATACCGAGCGCGTCCGCGTTCTCCTTCACGAGCTTTCGGAGCGACTCGGGAAACCGGTCCGGGTTCGTTGCCCGAACCTCGATGGTTACCTCCACGGTTGTGCCATCGAGGGCATTCAGGTTGGCGAAAAGGTCGCCTGCCAGATCTCGGGCCTGGGTGCTCATCCGTGCAGGGTCGAGGTGCATGGTGCCGTAAAAGCGCGTGACAATGGGTGGTTTGACCTCTACGGTGCTGCGGCCGGTCCTCTCTGTGGAACCGGGCCCTACCCCTCCGTCGGTGTCTGAGCGACGCTGTGCGAGCCACCTCAGCCGAGGGAGACGCTACGCTGGTCCTTGTGGAGGAGAACCTGGACGAGGTCATGGACCAGCGGCTAGACGAACATGCCGGCGATGTCGAGAGGCTGAAGACAGGGGACACCACGGCCCTGGAGGATCTTTTGGAGGCCTGCACTGGGGCCAAGGTCCGCACGGTCACCGTCCGCCATCTCGTCTGAGCGGTGAGCTTCGTCGGGTTCGACCTCACCGGCGCTCGGCGCGTCAGGGTAACCAGCTACTCCCTCGGTGGGGTCACGCGCTCCGAGGTGCTGAGTTGCGTGATCGAGGTGGAGTACGAAAGAGGGACGGTCGAGCACTCGATCGTGCTGGAGCCCGACACCATGAGTCTTGCCGCCTTCGAGGCGTTCGTACGAGCCCTAAATAGCCGTCTCGGTGGCTGACTGCGTCCCGACCACCTTGCGCCGCTGCCCGATCAGCCGCGGGGCGCTGGCGTGCCAAATTCGTGCCATAACGAGGTGTCAGAAGGTGGCTCTGGGCGTCACTAAGCGGCACAAAAAGGGCCAGCTCAGAAGGGGTGCGGCCCTCCTACCAGGAGGTCGAACCTGCGTTCGGGACGCTGAGGCCGCGGGTTCAAATCCCGCCTTCCCGACTCGGTGAAGTGGCTGGTCGGGGGTCATATTGGAGCGTCTGGCAAAGTGCTCGAAGATCGTTCATCCCGCGTTTAGCCCGCGTGCCGAGCTGGTCTAATCGGGCTCTGGCGGGCAGTGTGGCGGCGACACACGTTTTGCGGCCGTACTACCGGATAAGTCGTCGAGCGCTATGCCATTGCAAAGTGGCCAGGCCGAACAGGTGCGCTCCCATGATCAGCAGGCTCCGGGTCTTTAGTGCCGAGGCCGATCCTCGCGCCTCTCCAGTGCGGCGCCCTACGGCTCGTCCGGGCGGGGCTTGCACTCGTGGCGGGGGCTTGCACTCGTGGCGGGGGCTTGCACTCGTGGAGGTCATTGTCCGGCTCGGGGCCCGGCGCTGGTGGCCT
>JAJYMB010000039.1 GCA_021787365.1 Actinomycetes bacterium
GAAGGGTTAAAAACGGGCGTCAGCGAGGGGGTGGAAGCACTCAGCCACAGGACGTTGAGACCACGATCTTGCCTGCTCCATGAGGCCGAGCCACAACTCGACTATCCCGCCATGCTGGGAGTCCTGGTTTCTGGCGCGAAAACGCGCCGATTTCTCACAAATGTGGGCCTCCGCCGGCGCACGTCGGTCAGCTCACAGCGCGTCCGTGAGTTACCTCGGCAGAAATGAACGCAGCCGAGCAGCGCTAAGCGAGGGCAGCTAGACGCTGGCTCACGTCGTAAGCCCCGGGATCGGCCGACGCGACGCGTGCGAACAGGTCTCTGGCCCTTGGCAGCTCACCTGCCTGCTCGTACAGGTCCGCCAGCGCGTACCACTGACGTAGGTCGTGCTGCCTCGGCTTCGTGCGCCGGAGCGACGGCTCGAGGAGCCTAAAAGCGCCACCGAAGTCGCCGCGGTCGGCCAGGGCGCCAGCGGCCACCAAGCGGCCTTCGGCCACGACCTCGCCGCTCGGTGAAGCCTCCCGAAGCTCCAACCAGACCGCTTCGACGTCGTCATAACGGTGCAAAGCCCTGTAGCAGTCCGCAATAACCGGGTACTGGTCGTAGCTCCCGGAGATCTCGTGGTGGACCAAGAGCTCGCGAATGGCGAGGCGCCAACGGCCGAGCCGGTAATAAGTGAGCCCGAGGAGCTCCCTCACCGAAGCCGACCCAGGTGAGCGGAGGACCAGGTTTCGGAGGAGCCTCAGTGCGTCCTGGTAGCGGTCCGCGGCGTAGGCTTCAGCCGCCTCACCGAGCCTCGCGGCTATAAGCCTTGGCAGTTCGTCGGCTACCCCGCGTGCTCGCGTTCGGCCTTTGTCCTTGGGCCCAGCAAGCTGGGCCCGTGCCGGTCGACGCTTCTCCGCCGGCCCGATGGCGGGCCGCTTCCACGCTGGCGCGGCTCCTCGTCGCTCCTCCGGCGGCGCGCCACGCCGTGCACCCTCTGCAAGCACGGGCCGTCGCGCGACCCGAAGTACCTCACGCGGTACCGGCGGACGAACGGGCACGGGACCCGCCTCTACGCCGGAAGGCACGGCCGGCGCCGCTCCGCTGACCCGCGGCGTCTCCTGACGGAGGCGGGAGGCGGGAGGCGGGAAGCCTGAGCGTTCGACTTCCCTTGCTCCTCGCCGCGTGACGCTCCCCCACCCGGAAGGTACTGGGCGCTCCTCACGCTGCGAAGGGCGAGGCCGAGCCATTCTGCTCGCGCCGCCTCTGGCGGTGCTGCCACCACTCGGCCCGGGGACTGTTCCGCGTCCGACCTGGTCCCGGCGAGCGCCGGTGCGAACAGGAGGTCGCCTGGGACGGTCGTCACCCGTGCCCCAGGCGCCCTTGGGCGGGGGCGGGCGGCGGCCAGTACCGCGCGTGGTTTCGGACCAGCGCTCGTGCCCAGGACCGCGAGTGGTATCGCGCCCAGTACCGCGAGGGGCCTCGGACCAGGGCTCGCGACCCCTACCGCGGCCACCGTCCGCCGAGCGCCGGTCGCGGTCAGCCATGCCACGGGCAGGCCCGGCCGAGCGCCGGTCGCGGTCAGCCATGCCACGGGCAGGCCCGGCCGAGCGCCGGTCGCGGTCAGCCATGCCACGGGCAGGCCCGGCCGAGCGCCGGTCGCGGTCAGCCATGCCACGGGCAGGCCCGGCCGAGCGCCGGTCGCGGTCAGCCATGCCACGGGCAGGCCCGGCCGAGCGCCGGTCGCGGTCAGCCCCGGTCCGTCGAGCTTGTCCCTCGCCCCAGGAACCTTCCCCTTCGTGCGGCGCGCGGCTTGACCGGGCCGGTCCCGGTCGAGCCCGCTGGCCTCCGGCCCCGCTACCGGCCGAGGCCAGGCTTCCACCTCGCGTTCGGCTCTCTCCGTTTCCGGATCGTGCGCCCTGCGCTCGGCCGGCCCGGCCCGACGGGCTTTGCCCGGCGCGACCTTCCGCTGCGCCCCTCGGGCGCCGAGGTGTCCCGCCGCCAAAGCCACTAGCCATGCGCGTCACGCTAGCCGCCCCGGACGCGAAAAAGCCCGTGCCCCGCCAGGGCACGGGCTCTGTACGAATATCCCGGCGACGTCCTACTCTCCCAGGGGGCTGCCCCCCAAGTACCATCGGCGCTGGTGGGCTTAACTTCCGTGTTCGGGATGGGGACGGGTGTGGCCCCACCGCTATGGTCACCGGGAAACCCTGCTCTTCTATTTTCCACGACCGCGAGGTCGCACTCCTCGAGCATTCCATAGCGAGCACGAGCGGAGTATGATCCCCAAGCCTTCGGCCGATTAGTACCGGTCGGCTGAACACATCACTGCGCTTACACCTCCGGCCTATCAACCTGGTCATCTGCCAGGGGCCTCTCCCGGTCGAACCGGACGGAGACCTCATCTTGGAACGAGCTTCGCGCTTATATGCTTTCAGCGCTTATCCCTTCCGCAGGTCGCAAACCAGCCGTGCCCTTGGCAGGACAACTGGCACACGAGAGCTGCGTCCGTCCCGGTCCTCTCGTACTAGGGACAGCCTTCCTCAGGTCTCCAACGGCTGCACCAGATAGGGACCGAACTGTTTCACAACGTTCTAAACCCAGCTCGCGTACCGCTTTAATGGGCGAACAGCCCAACCCTTGGGACCTACTTCAGCCCCAGGATGCGACGAGCCGACATCGAGGTGCCAAACCTTGCCGTCGATATGGACTCTTGGGCAAGATGAGCCTGTTATCCCCGGGGTACCTTTTATCCGATGATCGCCGGCGCTTCCACACGCAACCGCCGGGTCACTATGCCCTGCTTTCGCACCTGCTCCACTTGTAGGTGTCACAGTCAAGCTCCCTTGTGCCATTGCACTCAACGGCTGATTGCCAACCAGCCTGAGGGAACCTTTGGGCGCCTCCGTTACCTTTTAGGAGGCGACCGCCCCAGTCAAACTACCCACCTGACGCTGTCCCTCATCCGGCTTACGGACGTAGGTTAGGTTCCCGTCACGTGAAGGGTGGTATTTCAACGTCGGCTCCACCCCGGCTGACGCCGGAGCTTCCAAGCCTCCCACCTATCCTACACAACACGCAACAAAAACCAACATCAAGCTGTAGTAAAGGTCCACGGGGTCTTTCCGTCTTGGTGCAGCTAACGAGCATCTTTACTCGTACTTCAATTTCGCCGGGTCTGTGGTTGAGACAGTAGGGAAGTCGTTACGCCATTCGTGCAGGTCGGAACTTCATCTCGATCCCCTCTTTCGAGGGGGACAGACTATGCCTTCATCTCTACGCAAACCAAACAGATCCTTGCGCAGAGAGCCCGCGTCTTGCCTCACCCCTAGATTCGCCACACCTCGATCGTACGAAAGGGGTGTGACGGCGAATGAGGCCTCACCCTTGATGGGATCAGTCGTTACGGGGCCATGTTCGCCCTTGCAGGGCGAACAGAGGGCTTCCCACGGCATTGCCCGCCGGCTACCGCCTCGCCTTGTACGAGGCAGCCGGTGAGGGCTTCGCCGTTATGAGCGGGTTTGTCACACGGGATCGCTCCCGTGAGGGGCAACTATTCACCCGACAAGGAATTTCGCTCTAGGGCTCCCCATGTCGCCATGAGGCTAGGACCATATCTTCACCTGGAGTGTCGACTCCAGGTGGCTGGCGTATGGCCTCTGAGGATTCCAATAGCCGCGACGGCTGCCTGCGGTTGATCGTTTCCGCGATCTTCGCGATCTGACGTAGGCCGCCCACCTCGAGGTGGGCGCCCCTACTCATCAGCCGCACCGCCTGCCTGAAGCTGGAGAAGTCTCCAGTCTTCGCCGTCCTGAGCGGATGTTGTTCGAAGAACGGGATGATGCGATCCACCAGGTCCCCAAGACGCCGGACGCTATAACGCCACATGTCTTGGCGGTGGTTGTCGTGGCGCCGGTTGACGCTCACGAGACCGCACCCAAAAAACTCCTTCAACGCATGGAGCACTTCCATGCTACGTGCACCCTGCACAACAGCAAATTCCGGTTGGACCTGCCAGCCCAATCGGCACTTGCCATTGCGGAAAATAGGCACACTGAAGCAGCCTTCACCGTCTACGAACCCGACCACCCACTCGACAGCTAGTGGCCTTTCCTGCTGATTGCCCGCACCGGTCGGATTGTTACTGCTCACGGCCCCACCCTATGTAGCGGGTGTGACCACGAACTAGTACCGCCGGATTCTCGGGGTTTCCAGCATATAGCCAGCTGCACTGCCAAGATCGCTCTTGGCAGGGGCAGTGCCCGGGCACGATTCCGGGCTTCGCTACCTTAGGCACAATTGTTACTTCCAGGGAATACGTCCCCCGGAGGCCAGGTCATTTCTGCCTGGCTCTGCATGTCGCCATGCAGGTCGGACTGTCTCTTCACCTGTTCCGAAGATAGGCGCTTGGCGTACAGTCTCTGAGGATCCTGCAAGCAAGACGTCGAGGCTGCGTACGCATTCGAGCAGCCTCGGCCTCGCAGTTTCCTGCTGATTGTCCCCACCTGTCACATTGTCACTGCCCATAGGCACAGGACCGTATCAGGGCCCTGTGACCATCAAGCGAGTAGTGCAGGATACGCGGGATGTCCCAGCATATAGCCAAGTTTTACAACCGCCAGGGTCGACGGTTATAGTTACCGCCGCCGTTTACCGGGGCTTAGGTTCAGAGCTTCGCCCTTGCGGGCTAACCCCTCCCCGTAACCTTCCGGCACCGGGCAGGCGTCACAGCGTATACATCGCCTTACGGCTT
>JAJYMB010000078.1 GCA_021787365.1 Actinomycetes bacterium
CACCTCAGACCTTGATCCCCGAGTTACAGAATTTTATCTGTAGGTCATAGAGGGGCATTGGCGACGTTGTCCCACGTCTGTCCTGACCCGTTGGGCGTACGTCGATGACGGTCTGATCTGTAGGTCCACCAACGACGTTGGTGAAGTTGCCATACTCGGGGCGTGGTGACAGTGCAGCGGGTAGGTGCCGGGGCCGAGGCGACCTGGACGGTGGTGGGGGACGACCACCTGCCGGTCGGGCCGGTCGAAGAGTTCTTGGAGTTCATGCGGGTCGCGCGGGAGGCTTCGCCCCACACGGTGCGTTCTTATGCCACAGCCTTGGCGGGCCTGTGGTCTTATGTGGGCCAGGCCCGTTTGTCCTGGAACGAGCTGAGCCTGTCGGAGCTGACCGGCTACCTGAGGGCTCTCCGGACGGGCGAGGAGGGCGGCGTGCGCCGACTGGACGTGGCGGGTTCGCCCGAGCAGCGCCGGGCAGATAGGACAGTGGCGACGCGTTGGGCTGCGGTGAGCGCTTTCTACCGCTACCACGCCGAGGTCCACCAAGTGCCGGTGGGCGAGAAACTGTACGGGTCAGGGCCTCGTGGCCGGCGTTCTGGTTACGTGCCTGCGCTCGTGCACACCCACCGGGGGCCGAGCCAGGTACCTGTCGTACGGGTACGTCAGGGCGACGGGCGGCCGGTGCCGCTCCTCACGCCAGCCCAGGTAGCGGCGATTTTGGACGACTGTGCCCGTTTCGACCCCCCCAGCGGCTCCTGGGTGGGCTCCGTCCGGGACAGGCTGCTCTTTGCCACGTTGGCGGAGACGGGGCTCCGGCTCGGCGAGTGCCTGTCGCTCCGCCACCGTGACTGGCACCTCGGCCAGGGCTCCACGCCGTTCGTCGAGGTGGTGCCGACTCGCGACCACCCCCACCAAATGCGGGCCAAAGGGGGCCGGTTCAGGCGGGTCTACGTGAGCGACGACCTCGAGCGCCTCTATGGCGAGTACCTGTGGTCCCTTGTCGACGCCGGCGCCGCGGACGAGGTCGACGACCTGGAGGGCCACTGGGTGTTCGTCAACTTGTCACGCGGCCAGCGCTTCTCGGCACTGCGGCCGGAGTCTGTCTATACCAAGGTGCGCGCTATAAAGGCACACCTGGGGCCGGCTGCCCCAGCCGAGTGGTCCCCGCACTGGTTCCGCCACAGCCATGCGAGCGCTTTGCTCCTGAACGGCACGCCGGAGCACGTAGTCATGCGGCGCCTCGGCCATGCCGACATCCAGACGACGCTCAGCTTGTACGGTTGGGTGACAGAAGACGCCGAGCTCAGGGCGCTCGCCGGATGGCAGTCGCTCTGCCCGAAAGGTGCGAGCGCCGGTGAGTAGGCGCCCACAGTTACGGACAGTCGGCACTGAGCTGGCAAACCCGAGGGACGAGCGCCTCTCGCCGGCGGAGCGGGCGGCCGCCTTGGCGGGTGGGGTGCCGGTCAGCTTCAGGGTGGACCTCTACACGGTCGCGGACCCGGTTTTCGGCAAGATCCTGGTTGGCCCACCGGACGGCCGCCTGGACACCTCCGGGCTGCCCGAGCCGATGCGCCAAGAACTGGCGTGGTGGGTGGCCACCTGCCATGAGGCAGGGTGCCGGCGCATGAGCCTCTGGGCGTGGCGGGCCTGGGCACAGACGGCTGGTGCCCTTGCCGAGGCCCAGGGCTTCCAGTCTTTTACCGACCAGGAACTGGGGCCGTGGCTCAGGTCCTGCTCGCAAGAGTTCTATTCCAGGCGGCACCGGGTGCCGACGCCCGACTGGCGCCAGGACATGCGCAACGCCTTGGAGCCGTTCCTGGCCGCCCTCGGCGTCGCCTACAGCCCGGCCGAGTGGTGGCACCACGACACCTGGGACCCGCTCATCGACTCTCGGATCCCAAGACGGCCCCATGAGCCCCGGCTCGGCCAACCGATCCGCTTTACAACGCTGAAGCCGGCCTGGTTGGCCGAGGGCCTCAAGTTCTACCTCCACATGCGCTTGGAGACCGGCTACTGGACGTGGAGCAGCGCGCACTTGCACCGTCGATGGGTAGACGCGGCCCTGGCCGAGTTCTTGGCCGAGCGGGACATCGGCCACCCTGCTCTGTGCGCCAAACCCGAGAGCGAGCTACGAGGGGTGGCCCTGGACCTGGCCTCGTTCCTACGTTCCCTGCCGGGCCGGCGGGTGCAGACCCGTGACCCCGAGACGATTTCTAGGTGCCTCGAGGCCGTGGCGGCTTTCTACGCCTTCATGGCCGACTACAAAGACGAGGCGGCGGCAGCGACGGGCGACCGGCGGTGGCTGCGCCTCACCAGCGCGCACTGCCGGCTGTGGCGCCCCGAGGAGATCGGCCGGGCAGGTCGTAGGAGGGCGCTCCCAGACGCTGACGGCTCGGGCTACATCGCCGACGCCGACTTGTCGAAGATGTTCAGCTACATAGAGCTTGTCGGCTTGGGCCGGGACCAGACCATGGCGGTGACCGTCGGCGGCGAGCGGGCCGAACTGGCTGGCCTGGGCGACCCATCGGCCGTGAGGGCGTGGATACTGCAGGCCTTGACCGGCAGGCGGGCCAGCGAGATATTGATGATCGACTTCGAGCCGATCGAGGACGTGCCCGGCCTGAGCCCAGATGGCGCGCCGGACGGTGCGATGGTGGCCAGGCTGCGCTACCGGCAGACCAAGATCGCCGGCGCGCCCGAGACGATCCTGATCGGCGCCGACGTCGTCGAAGTAGTGCGCGAGCAGCAAGCCTGGGTACGTGAGCGCTACGGCCTCGCCGAGGGCGAGCGGCTGCCCTACCTGTTCCCGGCCCTTATCAGCAACCCACGGGGCCTGCGGCCGCGCACGGCAGTCAGTTACCTCGCACGGCTTGGCCAGCTGGACCGCCTGGTCCGCCTGACCGACGGCCGCGGGCGCCCCTTGGCGTTCTCCAAGAGCCACCGGCTCCGCCACACCAAAGCGACAACACTGCTCAACTTGGGGGCCCCCATACACGTCGTCCAGCGCTACATGGGGCACGGCTCACCGGCGATGCTCATGCACTACGCACAAACCTTGGCGACTACCGCCGAGCGGGAGTTCCTCGCCTTGGCGAAGGTCAACCGCGACGGCCGGGAAATAGCCATGGACCGCCAGGACCTCTTGGACCTGGTGGGCCTGGACCGGCGCACGGACCGCATCCTGCCCAACGGCTACTGCCTGCTGCCCCCGACGAAGTCCTGCGAGAAGGGCAACGCCTGCCACACTTGCGACCGTTTCGCCACCGACTGCTCTTATCTGCCCGAGATCCGCCGCCAGCTTTCCGAGACCGAGGCGCTCATCGAGGCGCGCAAGCAACAGTACCTGGAGCGCTACGGCCAGCCTATGAGCAACGACAACGTCTGGCTGTCCCAACGGCTTGCAGAGATCCAAGCGATGCGCCGCGAGGTGAAGGCTCTTGAAGCCCAGCCCGACGACGGCGTGCCCCGCAATGCCGTCCGCGGTGCCGGGGTGCTCGCCCGCCCTGGCTACGGCGCAGAACCGGTCGAGGTCACCTTCAAGCGCCGGCCACCGCAAAAGGGACGGAAATGACCCCACGCCGGCGCCAAGGCAGCCCTGACAGCCCCGTGGCTCGAGGCCGCCAGGGCGACGCGCCCGCCCGACCCCGAGCCGTCCAACGCCAAGTAGAGGCCCTGCGTTTCGCGGCACGCTCCCGCCACGCCGACGCGCTGGCGCGGGCCGACAAGGGGCTGCGCCAATTGGTCAAGAGCGGCGGCGAGGTCAACTTCCGGGCCGTCGCCCGGGCTGGCCCTGTCAGCCTCAATTTCCTTTACGAGCAACCTGATCTTCGCAAACGAATAGAACACCTCCGCGCCCAGCAGCAGGCCGCCTCCGCGGCGAACCGCCGGCGCTTGGAGCAGGGCGAGCCATCGAGCTCCAACGCTATTGTGTCGGTCCTCGCTGGTCAGATGAAAAAGGAGCGGGCTCGCCATCTCGAACAGGTTCGTGAGCTCGAGGAACGGCTCGCGGCGGCGCACGCGGAGATACTCCGTCTCACCCGGGCGTTGGCCTCCGGCCAGGGCAGTGCCGCCGCTCGGCCTCGAGCTTGAAAACCGACTAACTGTATGGTTGGCCATACACTATGAGGGGTCCCCGACGTGACTGCTACCGCGTCCCGGCCGTCGACGACGGCACCCAGGCCGTCATGGGGGCCGCCATCGAAAGGCTCGGCAACCTCCGTGGCTTTTCCTCGCAAGACGACGCCGCTGCCCGGCTGCACTTGCTCGCCAGCCTCATAGCCGAAGCCCAGCGCCGCTGCCCGGGGGCCGTTGCCGACGCCAGGGGGCCAAGGGTGTTCTTGGGCCCAGGTTGGCGACCTCCTCGGCCTCACCCGTGCCAGCGCCCAACAACGCTACGGCGGCACCGCTGTCCACCAAGCACAGTTCGGCCCAGACTGACCAAAAGGCGGGGCCAAGTCAGATGAGCACGGTGGGGGGCGGTCTCGCCTGGCAAACCCACGGCCCCTGAGCTCAGCGTCCGACAGCCGGTCCGTGACCCGTCCTCGACGTCACAACGTCACCAACGCGTCATCCACGTCCCAACTAGGAGGTTCTCACATATCTAGTTAATTAACTACAGATAAAAGGGTGTAATTACGTCAACGAGAGGACATGAAAGTACT
>JAJYMB010000065.1 GCA_021787365.1 Actinomycetes bacterium
AGTGCGCTTCGGCAAACGAGCCCACAACCCGTACGTGCTCGCCGCCGGGTTCGCCGAGACCGACGTCCCGGTCCCCTGGTGGGGAGGGCGCAGGCTCAGGCTGGCCTTTGGTTGACCCCGGGCCGCCATCGTGTTAGCCCGTAAAACCTACGTGGGAGTCCAGGCTAGCAGCGACTCGAAAAGGTCGCTGGCCTCGGCCGAGTCCCGGTCGCGCATATCTGCCACGACGCCCCGACCGGCCGCGTCCACTCGAACGGTGGCCAAGTGGAGGGCTCGCTGCAGAGGGCCTTCCACCCAGCGGATGCTCTGGACCTTCTCGAGGGGCATCCACATAGTTGTTTTCCTGACCCTTCCCTTGGACGCCGCGATGACCCCGCTTTCTGAAGCGCTTCCTAAGAAGTGGTAGCTGAGAGGCGATTTCCAGGCGGCCCTTCTGGGCGGTTTGGCCAGTTCGAACTGCCTGAGCCCGAGCGCAGAGGCGAGCAACCAGTCGGCGGTGGCGGTCGGGCCCACCGGCAGGAGCGCCCGTGTCAGGCGCGACGACCTCGTCCCCTGCTCGCGGCCGGGCGAACCGGCCACGTCGACCTCGACCCGGCACCACCCCATCGGCCTCCACGCGAGCGGCTCGACCTTGCGGACAGCCTGCACCCGAGCGAAGGGGACAGTCTCGGCCACGGTCGAGAGCAAGCCCCGTCGCAGCCGCAACCCGTCTGGGGCCAACGCCACGGCGAACCCGTACTGGTCGGCCACCCGCCGCCAGGTGCGATGGGCGAAGCTGATCGCGTAGACAAAGAGGGTTCCGCCGACCGCCGCGGCGGCAGCCTGGGAGACGGTGGTCAGTGCGACCAGGGCGCCGGCGAGCACAAGCGTGATGCCGCCCGCCGGCGACAGGAGCGCGGCGGCTATGAGCCGCGCCGGCGGCACGGTGGCGAGCGGCTGTTCCGCAGGCTCGGGTGTGGCCTGGTCGAGGCCGTGGTGGCCGGCGAGGAGACGGGCACGGAGGTCGAGGGCTGCGGGCTCGGTGAGGTAGGCCAGGCGGCCGTTGGCCCGCCCGGAGCCGGCGAGACGGACACGTAGTTCGGCCAACCCAAAGGCTCGCGCCACGAACGGTCTCACAACATCGACGGCCTGGATGCGGGCCAGTGGCAGCTGGCGAGCATCCCTGCGCAGGAGCCCGGTCTCGATGCGGAGAGTGGGGCCGTCGAGCGCCCACCGGGTGACGGCGAAGCGCACTAAACCCGCCAGGAGCAGGAGGAAAGCGAAGCTACCCACCACTATGAGCGCTGGTCCTACGCCCCCCGAGTGGCTTCGGGAATCCTCCAACAGCACCAGCGCGAGCACGGCTAGGGACCGGACCGCGGCAACGACCGGGGTCAGGGGATGGAGGCGCTGCCAGGTGGGCCCCGGGGCCGCAGGGACCCCCCGCTCCGGCATGCCCCCGCTGCCTCGGGGCCAGGCCGAAGGGTTCACAAGCCTGCAGCCCGGGCCTCGCCGAGGGCGGCGAGGCGGTCTCGGAGGCGCGCTGCTTCTGCCTGTTCCAGACCAGGTATGCGGGCGTCGCTTGCCGCCGCCGCAGTGTGCAGCCTGACGCTCGCCAGCTTGAACAGCCTCTCGACGGGGCCGGCGGTTACGTCGACGAACTGCATGCGCCCGTAGGGGACGACAGAGAGCCGGCGGAACATCACGCCCCTCGAAACGAGGAGGTCATCCTCCCTCTCCTGGTAAGCCCAGGCCCGGTAGCGACGGAGGGTGACCCACAGGCTGAACGGTGCGAGCAGGGCCACGCCGGCGAGCGCCCCGATCGTTCCCGGCAGGCTGCCGGTACCGGCTGCCCCAGCTACGCCGGCAGCCAGCGCCAATACTGTCAGCAGGCCAAGTTCTGCTTTGCGCATGGCCCACATACGGGGCGAGGGCTTCGCCCATGCCTGCGTGCCCTGCAGGGCTGTGTTCGTGGACATACGGGATGGAACGTAGCCGACGAGGGGAGCGGCGCGGGAAAGCTCGTCGCCGTGAGGTGGAGGGACCTGGCCGGCGGCCGGCGGCGTTCGTCTAGACTTACTTTCGCTTGGCCCCATCGTCTAGAGGCCTAGGACACCACCCTCTCAAGGTGGAGGCACGGGTTCGAACCCCGTTGGGGCTGCCAGGAAAAGAGCAGGTCAGAGGCGGTAAGGCGGGAAGTGGCTAGGCGAGGCAGGAGCCGTTTGTCCATCCCCTGTCCATCTAGGCCGTGGGCCGTCCATCCGGCCGGTCGTCGGTCCCTCGGTCCAAGTTGACATCCGACCACCTGTTGGCGATCCCGACGCCATCGAGCGGGGCGGTCGCTGCGCAGGGTGCCCCTGGGACGGGACGACGAGGCAGCACGTCATAAACTTGCGCAGCGGTGAGAGGGCAGGGGAGCGGAGCCCTGGCTACGAGGCGTCGGAAGGCGCTGGCGACGCTCTTCTCTTGTCTGGTGGCAGTTGACCTGGGCCTTTGGGTCCTGGCACTGGCCGCCAGCGAGCCAGACGCCGTGGTCGGCGGCCACCGAGTTGTCAACAGCTTCGGGCTTCTCTCGGCCGCCATGACCCGGGTGGACAAGGCCTACGGTTACCCGATCTCCGAGCTCCAGGCGGCCGGCCAGGGCGACGACCCCGACAAGTGCTTCTTCCTCCGGGCCCCGACCGGTGTCTTCACGCACTACGTGACCTGTGGCGGGGCCTTCTTCGACCACTACTGCTCCAAGGACTGTGGCCAGGGTGACCCCGAGGTGGACTTCGTGCTCGCCGTCCCGTTCAAGTTGACGAAAGGGAAAGCGGGATGGGAGGGCGAGATCTCCGGCAAGCCGGTCGCCTGGGTGGGGAGTGCAGTGAAGACGGGCCTGCGTCTCTGGAGGCCTGACGGCAACCACGGCAGACTGGTCGACCTCGGTCATGGCACGCTCGAGGCGCTCGTCACTTCGACATGGCCCACGTGGCTGGTCGCTGGCGCCATTGCGCTGTTCCCGGTGCCCGTCGCTATGGCGGTCGTGGGCGCCATGTGGTCCAACTCGCCCAGGCGAGAGAAGGTGGACCAGGTTGCCCTGGCCAAGCAAGCCTGGCAGTCCCTAGCCAGGGTCGCCTTCGCCCCGCCGCTCGAGCCTCCCCGGCCGGTCTTGGTTACCCCCGGTGCCGCCCTCCCCGCCGCCCGGGCAAGAGCGGTGACGGCCGGCGAGGCCGCGCCTTCGTGGGCCACGATCGCTGGCGAGCCCGAAGTGCCAGGTGCCGACGAGGCGGTCGAGCAGGAGGTCACGCCGGCGAGCGATCCCTACGACCAGCCGGCGCCTCCCCCGCCACAACCCGAGGGCCGGAAAGTGTTCGTGAGGCTCCTCGGCCCGCCCGAGGCCGAGGGCTGGGCGGAGCCCCCGACGAGGCAGAAGACGACCGAGCTGCTCGTCTACCTGGCCCTCCATAAGGAAAGGCCCGTCGGCACGGAGAAGCTCCGGACGGCTCTCTGGCCCTACCAGCCCGGGAAGCCCGACGTCTCCCCCGGAACGGTCCACCAGGAGCTGTCGCGCCTCAGGCGTTGCCTCGGTGCCGAGCACTTCCCCGAGGCCAAGGGCGGCTACCAGCTGGCGGAGAGCGTCGAGACCGACTGGGGGCACTTCCAGGCGCTCGCCGAAGCCGCCACCGCCCTCCCCGAAGACAAGGGCACCGAGGTACTGAAAGAAGCGCTCGCCCTGGTGCGGGGCCAGCCCTTCGAAGGGGCGGGCAAGGGCTACGGCTGGGCCTTCGACGAGGTGCTGGTGGCGAAGATCGAGATGGCCGTGGCCAAGGCGGCCCACCTCGCCTCGGCCCGTTGCTTGGCCCTCGGTCGCCTGGACGAGGCCGAGTGGGCGGTGGCCCAGGCGCTCAGGGCTGGCCCTGGCGACGAGCAGGTCTGGGAGGACAAGCTGGCGGTGGCAGCGGCGAGGGGCGGCTGGGCTGCCCTCGACCGGGCCTTCCACGACGCCGAGCGGGCGTGCGGCCCCCAGCCGCCGGGCACCGTTCTCTTCGATGCCTACCAGCGCCTCCGCGACGGCCGCTAGCCGCTTATTGCTAACTGCTAACGCACTCTGGCGGCCTCGATCACGGCCCGCCAGGGCTCTTCCCAGGCCGGCACGAGCTGGACGAGCGCCGGCCCCTGGCCCGGCCCGGCCACGAGCGCCGTGCCGGGCGGGAGGGCCGAGGCCTCGTTCACCGGCAGCGCCGGCACCCGTTGGGCATAGACGCTCCTGGCCCGGGACAACTGCGGCGGCCCGAAGAACCACCACCGGTCGTCACGGTCGTGCTCTGGCGTTGCACCCAGCGCTCGCCCGCCAGGGCCGAGAAGAGCTGGAGGGTCCTCAGGTCTGCCACCCCGGGGAGGAGCATCTTCCAGGCGAACAGGGTGAGGAACCCTTCGGCCGCCTCCCCCCAGCGCACGCGGGCCTGGGAGAGGTCCTGCAAGCAGGCGAGCGTCACCACCCCCTGGCTCCCGCCTTCTGACCTGGATCCGCAGGTAACGGCGCGAACGTAGGTTCGAATACGTGACAAAGGTGCCTCCCGCTTGGGAAAATGGTGTCAGGAAACACTCCGGTATCCCGAGCGAAAGGCACCCGTCTGGTGGCAAG
>JAJYMB010000046.1 GCA_021787365.1 Actinomycetes bacterium
CACAACCTGTTCGCCTACGGCCTCCCCTACGGTGGGGTCAACCTGAGCGGGTGGGGAGGCGGCGTCAACGCGGCTGACACGTACTACGACTACCTCCGCAAGCAGGTTGTCGCCCGGCCGTCCTGAGTGCTAGCACCAGCACCGTGCTGGACGCCGGCAGCGTGGTCGGTTACCTTGTCGGGCGCGGCGTCCTCGGTGAGGAGAGCGCCGCCGAAGTAGAGAGCCTGGGCGGCGGCGTGAGCAACGTGGTGCTCGCCGTCCGCGACGCCGAGAGGGACGTCGTGGTGAAGCAGGCACTGGCGAAGCTCCGAGTGGAAGAGGAATGGTACGCCCCCGAAGGGCGCGCGATGGTCGAGGCTGCGGCTCTAGAGCTGGTCGGCGAGCTGACACCGGGCGCGGTGCCGCGGTTGGTGGACCGGGACCCGCAGCGCCACAGCCTGACGGTGGAGCGGGCACCGAGAGGGTGGCGCGACTGGAAGGGGTTATTGCTGGGAGGAGAGCAACAGCCATGGGTGGCCGCCAGGCTTGGGGAGCTGCTCGCCACCTGGCACAGCGCCACCTTGGCGCCGCGCGCGCTGCCTGAGGAGCTCGAGAGCGCTTCGCACTTCGAGCACCTGCGGCTCGCCCCGTACTACGCGACGGTGGCGGCCAAGGCGCCGGAGCTGGCTCCCGACGTGCTGGGCCTGGCCGAGCAACTCCGCCAGCGCAGGACCTGCTTTGTCCATGGCGACTTCTCACCCAAAAACGTGCTGGTCGGGGGCCGCGCCCTCTGGGTGGTCGACTTCGAGGTGGCCCATCGTGGCGACCCCACCTTCGACGTCGCTTTCATGCTCTGCCACCTGGTCTTGAAGTCCATCCACCTGCCCGGGTGCGCCGAGCGCCTGGACGCCTGCGCGCTCGCCTTCGCCCGGGCGTACGAATTGGGGGCCGGCGGGGCGCCGGAGCTCTCCTGGCCCTACGTTTCGAGCCATGTCGCCTGCCTGCTCTTGGCCCGAGTAAGGGGGAAGTCACCCGCGGAGTACTTGAGCGCCCCTGGGAAAGAGGTGGCGTGGCGGCTCGGCGTGAGCCTGCTGCACGAGCCGGTCGGGTCGCTGGCGGAGCTTTTCTCGCGCCGTGAGGACGTTAGGCAATGAACAACAACGCCGTGCGCACGGTCAGGGCCTGGGAGGCCCTGGACTCGAGGGGTCTCCCGACAGTCGGGTGCAAGGTCACCCTGGCGGGAGGTGGCCAGGGCCGTGCGATCGTGCCTGCGGGGAAGTCGAAGGGCAGCCACGAAGCCCGGGAACGCCGGGACGGGGGCGAACGTTACGGCGGGCGAGGGGCACGCCAAGCCGTTGCGGCCGTGAACGACGTCTTGGCCGGCGCAGTGACCGGGTTGGACGCGGAGGACCAGTCGGAGCTCGACGCGACTATGGAAAAGGTCGACGGCGACCCACGACTGGCGAACTTGGGGGCCAACGCCGTCCTCGGGGTCTCATTGGCGACGGCGCTGGCTTTTGCGGACCAGTCCGGACTGCCTTTGTGGCGGGCCCTGGCAGGAGACGGCCCACCGCTGTTGCCGAGGCCCATGGTCAACGTGGTCTCCGGTGGTGCACATGCCGAAGGGCGCGGCGCTCATAGCCGGCGCACGATCGATATCCAAGATGTGCTCGTCGTGCCGCTTGGTGCCACGAGCTTCGCTCAGTGCCTCGAATGGGCATGGCGCGTGCGGGAGGCGGCGGCGGAGCTGCTGGCAAGAGCGGGGGTGCCCTCTGGGCTCGTCGCGGACGAAGGCGGCGTGGCCGGCTGGCTCACGACCAACGAAGCGGCCATCTCCACTGTCGCAGACGCGCTCCAGGTTGCCGGTCTCGTGCCGGGCCAGGACGTCGGCATCGCCATCGACCTGGCGGCCAACCAGTTCTACGGTGACGGCACCTACAACCTGGCCCTGGAGGACGAGCGCTTGAGCCCGGCCGAGTGGCTGGAGCGGGTGTCGCAGTGGTGCAACCGCTACCCGGTCGTTTCCTTGGAGGACGTGCTCCACGAGGACGACTGGCCCAACTGGGGAGAAGCAAGCCGGCGCCTCGGGCAGGGCCGCCAGCTGATAGGAGACGACCTTTTCGCCACGGACCTCGCGAGGTTGAAAAGGGGGCTGAGCTCGGGCGTCGCCAACGCCGTCTTGGTGAAGCCAGACCAGGCGGGGACCCTGTCTCGCTCTGCGGCGGTGCTGAAGGCCGCGCAGGCCGGCGGCTACGCGACGGTCGTCAGCGCCCGCTCAGGGGACACCGAGGACTACTGGCTCGCCGACCTGGCCGTGGGCTGGCGCGCCGGGCAGGTGAAGGTCGGCTCCACCCAGCGTTCGGAGCGCACCGCAAAATGGAACCGCCTCCTCGAGATCGAAGCCGATGCCGCCGGGAGGGCAGAGCTGTGGTGGCACGCATAGCGGGGCCATCTCGGCCTCGGCGTTGCCCCCGAGGCGCTCCTTGAAGACCGAGACGTTGCCCGGGAGGAACTCCCAGGACCCGGTGACCTTGGTGCCACCGTCGACCGCTTCGAAGCGGTAGCCCCAACGGGTCGGTCGCCACCGACGATGAAGGCGGACTCGTGGCCTTGGTCCGCCGCAACCACCTGCGAGCGCGTTTCCCAGGTCCGCTCGCCCATCTCGTCGCGGCCGGTGAACCAGGAGCCGACGCCCTGGCTCGCGTCGTCGTCCCACCAGCACTTCTTGCACACCCGGCTCCATTCGCCCATTCGCGTGATGTCGGCGATCATCTCGTACGCGGTCACGGGCTGGCTGCCGATCACGACCGGTTCCGAATAGCTGAGGTTGTCCATGACGAGATTGTCCCTCGTCCGGGCATGCCGAGTAACCGTCAGCCACCGTCCTCGCCGGACGAGCATCCGCATGTAAGGGCGTCCCAGGGGGCATGCTGGGCGGCGTGCAACGATCGGGCACGGCGGAACTGCCGCTCCACTCGGGCCGGGCGCCGCGCTGGCTCTTCGAGCGGATGGTCCGCCTCTCCTGTCTCGTCCTCGCCCATCTCGTGGCCGAGCAGGGTGCCGGCGAGGTCCTCCGCCGTTTCTCGGACCCCTTCTGGTTCCAGGCCTTCGGCTGCGTCCTCGGCTTCGACTGGCACTCGAGCGGCCTCACCACGACGACCTGCGGGGCCGTCAAAGAGGCGCTGCGTGGTATGGGGCCCGAGCTTGGGCTCTACGCGGCCGGGGGGAAAGGCCGGGTCTCTCGTCGCACGCCCGAGGAGATCACCACGGCCTGCGAGGGGCTCGGCCTCGAGCCGGCCGGCCTGGTCCATGCGAGCCGCACCGCGGCGAAGGTGGACAACGCGGCCGTCCAAAGTGGTCACCAGCTCTACCACCATGTGCTCGTCTTCACGGCGGCGGGCGACTGGTGCGTCGTCCAGCAGGGCATGAACGAGTCGACGGGCACCGCCCGGCGCTACCACTGGCTCGGCGAGCACGTTGCCGACTTCGTCGATGAGCCCCACGAGGCGGTCTGCGACAACCAGCGGGGCGTGGTCCTCAACTACGTGGCCAAAGAAAGCGCCGAGGCACGCGATGTCGCCGCCGCGCTCGCCCGGGGCGGCCCGGCGCCGGTGCTGGAGGCCCTTGAGCGGGCCCCTGATCTCGTCATGGCGCACCGCCACGAGGTCACCGCCTCCGACATCGACCGCCGCTACCTCCAAAAGACCCTGCTCCGCACGTACGACCAGGCACCCAAGGACTTCGAGGCGCTGCTTGGCACCGAGGGGGTCGGCCCCAAGACCCTGCGGGCCCTCTCCCTCGTCGGCGAACTCATCTACGGCACCCCGACGAGCACCCGGGACCCGGCCCGCTTCGCCTTCGCCCACGGGGGCAAGGACGGGACGCCCTACCCGGTTGACCGGTCGACCTACGAGAAGACGATCGAGGTGCTCCACGACGCCCTGGGCCGGCCGGCACCCGAGCGGGCCGAGCGTGTCGATGCGCTGAAACGGCTCGCCCGCTTCGCCAGCTCCACCGAGCGCGTCCTCCGTGCCTCGGAGGCACCCGAGGGCTAGCCGGCCGAGCCCCTCCTTGCCTCGCAGGCGCCCGGAGGCGGACGGGCTGGGTGAGCACGCTCAGTACCCGCTGGCTGGACCTTGGCCATAGCGGGAACCTTTGGGCCGTTCGCGCTCCAGGTGCAGCCGTAGCCTGGTGGGCATGGTTGAACCTCTTGAGGAAACCGTGGCCCGGGCTGACCTCGCCCGGGCGGAACTCACACAGTTGTTGCAGCGCCTGGGCGCCGAACGCGACGCCGTGAAAGCCGCCACAACCGAGGCTCACGAGGCCATCCAAGGGCTCCGCAGCGCCGTGCGCGAGGCCAAGGAGGAAATGCGCCAGACCTCCAAGGCCGAGGCGCGCAAGCACCTGGCCCGACAGATGCGGGCGGCGGCCGACATTCTGGCTCGCGAGGTCTGAGTGCCTATTCCAGAGTATTCGTACACCCAGTCCGGAGTTTTCGTACACCCCGGTGGGAGGCCGTGTAACGACCAGCTGTCACGGCGCTGTGCCCGGGAGCTCACCTCCTTCGTTGGTGTCTTCAGTGGTCCCGCGCAACAGTGCTCC
>JAJYMB010000082.1 GCA_021787365.1 Actinomycetes bacterium
CCTTCACGAAGCGCCGGGAGACGGAGCTCTTCGAGGTCGAGCCGGAGGCAGCTCCCACCTCTGTGCCCATCGGCTCGAGCCCTGCCCGGTAGCGGCGAGTCGAAAGCTTTGCCATCATCTTCTCGAGGCGCTGGTGCGGGCCGTGGCGGCCGACAGCGGGGGCCGCGTCCTCACGCCGGTCGAGCCGTTCCGGGGTGGCGCCGGGGCGGACGAGGAGGCTGGATGACCGGACGAGGCGGCCACCGGGCCCGCGTGCCGGCCGGCGGCTGGCAGCCGGTCGAGCGCGTCGACCCGGCGGCCCCGACCTTGGTGAGGTTCGTCGAGGAGCGTACGGGCCGGCTGAGGGAGTTCGACTTCTCAGGCTTCCCGGTGCCGGCGGGCATGCAACAGTGGCTAGCCGGGGCGTTCGCACGCCGGACCGGCCCCCGGTCGGGGGTCAAACGGACCGGTACCGCGCGGAACTACTTCAGGGTGCTGCGGGCCCTCGCCGAGTCCCTGGCCGAGGCAAGCACGCCGGTCGCCGGCCCCCAGCAGCTGACAGCTGGGCACATCGCCGCTTTCCGCCTCCGCCACACCGGGGCGCCGGGCGGGGCGGAGAGGGTTATCCAGGTGCGCTCGGTCCTGCGCGATGACCCCGAGCTTCCCGAGCCGGTTCGCAGCGCGCTGTTGGCCCGCCCGCCCCGCAGGCCCGAGACCACCCGGCCGGCGGCCTATGACGACCGGGAATGGCAGCTGATCATGATGGCGGCGCGGTCGGATGTGCGCCATGCCCGGGACCGCATCCGGGCCGGGCGCCAGCTGCTGGCCGACTATCGAGCGGGGGCGCTCGTCCCCGGGGGCCGGGAGGCTCGGCTCGCTTCGCTGCTGGACGTCTTCGACTCCACCGGTGACGTGCCCCGTTACCGCGGCGGGTCCATGACCGGGCGGGTCAGCCAGGCCGGCGGCGTGCCGGCGGTCACCAGCATGCTGTGCCTGACGCTGCGAGAGATGGCCGCTTTCTGTTTGCTGCTGTGCGCGCTGACCGGGGAGAACCTCTCTACGGTCGCGGCCTGGCCCGCGGTGTCCTACCAGCCCGGCGGTGCCCTCGGTGAGGAGTCGCCGGCCGTCGCGCTGGTGGAGCAGGCCAAGCCACGACGAGGGCCCGAGCGTGAGCACATGGTCACCGCGTTGGAGGACGCTCCCGACCTGTGGACGAACGGGCCAGAGGGGAGCGACGACGCCGGGCCGGGGCGGCTCCGCTCGCCGGTCGAGGTGTACCGGTTGCTGGTCGAGCTGAGCGAGACTTCACGCCGGCTGGGCGGCCACCGATCGGCGTTCAGCGCCTACACGCCGAAGCGCGCCGGAGCAAGCACCTATTGGGTGGAGGGGGTGACGAGCAACCATGTTTGGTCCTGGGCGCGCGGCCATGGGTTCCCTTCTCCGGCTGACGCTCCGAGGGTCGGCCGGCCCGCGGTCGAGGTGCGCCGGATCCGCAAGACGGTGGTCGAACGTCGCCGCTCGCCGGTCTCGCATACCCGCGCGACCATGAACGACCACTACCTGGCCCGCAGCGCCGCCGTGGTCGCTGAAAGCCGGGTCGTAGTGGGCGACGCGCTGCGCGAGCAGCTGGAGCGGGCCCGGGCACGACAGAGCGCGCAGGTGCTCACACCGACGCTCCTCGCCCAAGCAGGCCATGACCTGCCCGCTGCCGCCACCCGAGCGGGCCTGGCGCCCGGGCTCCTCGGCGAGCTGATCGAGGGGGGGCACGACACGGTGCTGGCCGCATGCACCGGGCACTGGGCCGCCCCGGGCGGCCAACCGGGGCAGTTGTGCACTGCCTCCTTCCTGGCCTGCCTCGACTGCCCCAACGCCCGGGCGCTGCCGCGGCACCTGCCGGTCCAGATGGCCATGGCCGACCGGCTCGCCGCTCTCGCCCCCCACCTCGAACCGCAGGTGTGGCAGGCCCGCTATGAGCCCTGGACGAAGCCACCGGGGAGCTGCTCGTCTGCGGTCGGCTGGGCAAGGGCCGGCAAGGGCCCCGGCCGCCTTCCAGCCCGAGAGGGGGAGCCATCACCTCGGCGGCCGTGGGTCGTCGTCGCCCCGGTCCATCATGTGATCGCCGTCTTGGAACAGGTCACTCGCGGCGAGCTGCTGTTCCCCCGCCAGCCTGGCCCGACCAGGAAGCCGGCGCAGCGCCGACGAGCAAGCCCGGGGCGCTCACCATCTCAGTGTCGACATCGAGGACTTCATCGCCTGGGTCAACCACAATTTCCCTGGGCCCGACAACACTCCTGCGATCCCGCCCGACCCGGCCGGCCACATCCACGCCTCCCGCTTCCGCCACACCCTGGCCTATTTCATCGTCCGCCGCCCCCGCGGCCTCATCGCCGCCGCCCTGCAGTACGGCCACGTCCACACCAAGGTGACCCTGGGTTACTCCGGCATGGCCGACACATCATGGCTCGACGACCTTGCCGTCGAACGTCTCGAGATGGTGCTCGAACAAGCCGACGCCGACGGCCGCCTGCTCAGCGAGGGCGAGCACGTGAGCGGCCCAGCAGCCACCGAGTACAAGACCCGCGTGCGCCAGGCCGCCCACTTCGCCGGCCGCACCATTACCCAAGTCCGCAATGTCCAACGGCTCCTCGCCAGCGCCGACCCAGCCATCTACCACGGCGACGGCATGACCTGTGTGTGGCGTCCCGAGACCGCCCTCTGCCGCAAGGCCAGGACCGACCAGGGGCTGCCCCACAACGACATCCCCGAGCAGTCCGAATGTCGCAGCACCTGCGCCAACCTGGCCTACACCGACCGGGACATCTCCCAGGTCCACGACCGCCACCACGCCCTGACAGCCGCCGCGACCGACCAACTCGCCCCCCGGCCGCTCCGAGACCGGGCCCAAGCGATCGCCGACCAACTGGGCGCCATCATCGGCCGCCACGAACGGGCCCGCCCGTCCGTGCAACCTTGTCACCCGAACGACTGCGAGGACGATGAGCCGCCGGCACCGTGACCGGGCTGCCGAACGGGCGGCCATCGTCGCTGCCACCGAGCGGCTCGTGGCCGGCACCCCGGTCCACTCGGCGAGGGGCAAGCTCACCCAGACCGAGCTGATCGTCGAGTCACAGCTGCGACGTGATGTCGTCTACGAGAACCGCGACCTCATCGACGCGTTCAAGGCACAAGTCAAGGCACAGCACAACATTCCCGGCGCGACACAGGCCGTCATCGACCAGCGCGACCGGCTCGCGGCTAAGAACGCAAACCTCAAAGACGAGCTCGCCCGCGAACGCGACGTCACCGCCGCCCTCCGGCGTCTCGCCGCCGAGCTCTCACTACAGCTCGACCAAGCCCAACAGGGCCTGGCCACGACAGCCACCGTGACCCGTCTAGCGACCCGCAGAGCGCGCCCGCGCAGTTGAACGAGGCTCAGCCGGCCAGCCCTACGACGAAGTCGTAGTTGCCACGGCCCGCACTGCGCTCGAGCGTCCGCATGACATGCTTCACGTCGTCGTAAGGGCTGACGCAAAAACAACTTCCCACTTTGGGCAGTGGCTCGCCGGGGGCGGATGGTGTAGTTCCGGCTCGGCTGGGTGTTGTGCTGGCGAACCGATAGGTCCTTCATCTCCTTGGCGCTGACCTTCACGCCGGTGGGGTAGTCGGCCCAGACGAGATGGGCGTCGAACCGTAGCCCGGTCTTGGTGCGGGTCGTGCTGATGTAGTTGACGACGGTCTCGTAGTCACGGAGCGGCTTGCCGGCCCAGTTCTTGGAGATCTCCGAAAATGCCCTGTGCTCAACGGGGTTATACTTCGAGGCGCCGCTCGGGTAATGGCAAACGGTCACCGTTAGGCCGTAGGGGTCGCACAGGCGGTGCTGGAGGCCGTACTTCCAGGCTTTGCATCGTGCCCCGTTGCTGCCGCCCGAGTCGGCCAGCACGAGCATCTCGGTTGCCCCCGGGTAGCAGGCACGGCCGTGGCGTCGGAGAGGAAGTCGTGGTCGAGCACGAGGGCTGGCTCCTTAGCCCAGGTGGTGCCGGGGTTCTCGAGCTCGCCTACCATCTCCCGGTGCTTGGCATCGACGCTCACGACCGGCAGGCCCGCCTTGGTGAAGGCCTCCCGCATGGCAGCGATGTAGGCGAACTGGGCATCGCGGCCGGGGCCCTTTTGGCGGTTGAGCTTCTTCGCGTTGGACCGGAGGCGGTAACCGAGGCCTTTCGAGAGCTTGGCCACGGTGTTGGGGCAGACCTCGATGCCGGCCGAGGCCAGCTCGGTGGCGACCTTCTCGGTGGTGCGCCTGGTCCAATTGATGCCACTGACCGGGTCGCCGGCGGTGTCGTGCTCCATGAGCCGGCCGATCGCCTCGATCACCTCCGGGACGCTTTTTTGCCGACGGCCGTCCCCCGCCCGGGCGGCGCACCCGCCCGGGGGCGATGTCGCCGCCGAGCAGCTCTTGGCGGCCCCGGGCGACCGTGCCCGGGTCGGTACCGAGCAGCTCGGCGACCTGGGCGTCCCCGCCGTGGCCGACCTTCATCGCCTCCAGCCCGGCGTAGAGACGGCGCTGGCGTTCGTCCAAGAGGCTGTAGAAGAGCACGATCG
>JAJYMB010000006.1 GCA_021787365.1 Actinomycetes bacterium
GGAGCACTGTTGCGCGGGACCACTGAAGACACCAACGAAGGAGGTGAGCTCCCGGGCACAGCGCCGTGACAGCTGGTCGTTACACGGCCTCCCACCGGGGTGTACGAAAACTCCGGACTGGGTGTACAAATACTCTGGAATAGGCAGTCAACAACGCGTCCCGGGGGACGTCAGCGAACACCTGCCGCCCTGGGAGGCCAACTATGGCGATGCCGGCACGATGCGCGACGGCCCGGTCAATGATGTACCAGAACCCCGGCTCGGCACCCGGGTCCAGATGAACGGACCGGGCCATCCGCGGGCCCCAGTTTGCGTTGACCTCGAAGTCGGCCCCTCTGGGCGGGGCTCCAGCGACCTCTTGACGATAGAGGGTGAACTCCAGGCCCCTGGCTGGGCAATCCGTCGTGCAATCCAGGACCGCGTGGGCGACCAGGAGCTTCGCTCCCGCCGGGACCTGGTGCTCTGACACGCCGACGATATCGACGTCGCTCTCGTCGCCGACGTACCCGCCCAGGGCTACCGACCCGACGAAATAGGCCCCGACAAGACCGCCGTCGAGCGCCTCATCCAATCGCCGGGCCAGTTCCCGACCGAAGGAGGCAACATCGGTTGGGACCATACCTGTAGCCTGCCTCGAACTAGCTGGACTACCAAGCGCCGGAGGTGAGGCGCGGAGCCGCGCTCAACAACCAAGTTCGATCGGCATCCCAAGTCGCCGGCCGGAGCGCCCGTGCGATACTGGGAGAGGGGCCTAGCTTCAGAACGGGGCGCGCGTGCGGCTGCCGAAGCACCGGGAGTCGCCGGAGAGCCGGAGTGGTTGATGCACGACAAAATCATGTGCTGGGACCTGGAGCGAGGGCGCGCCGAGGGAGTGGGCCAGCACGTCGTTGACCTCTCGAGCGAGTGGATGTGTCGTCCAGGGTCGCCGACCTGCTCTGCTCTTGCCTGGGCTGGTCAGCCTCGGCGAGAAGCGCTGCCGACTGCTCGACCTGGGCCCGGTAAACACGGAGGAGCCGGCCGATAGGGGGCGCGCCCATCACCTGGTCGGATCCGTCCCCACGCTGCGCCCCTATGGCCACTTTTGCCCGCTCCTGTCACCAGGTGCGGCGGCCCCCGAGCAGGCCCGAGACGAGACCCCCGCCCGTGCTCCCCAGCGGGATCGGTATCCCCTTCTCCAGTGCCCAAAGGGCCATAACCCCTGATTGAGCAAGGCGGTTGATGCCCAAAGTCAAGACGATGGCCCCGAAGGATGCGGCCACTGTGGCGCCGCGGGCGTCCGCGATTACGTAGACGGCGAGGCGTGACACGACGAGCGCCGCCCACAGCCAAAGGCCCCAGGGGGGCATCTGTCCCCAGAGGGCGCCGCTGCGCTGCTTGAGCCGCATGGCCGCGCCCTGGGCGACGCCGACCGCGGCCGCAATGGCTGCGCTCGCAGCTATGTACTCGATGTCCGTAGCGCTCACGTGCTCGGGCCCTCCGAGGTCTACGGCACTGAGAACGGTAAGCACCGCGGGGAGGACCACGAGCCTCCTGGTGCCGATGGTCATGCCTTTGAGCTGTGAGGCGATCACCGCGACCACAACGCCAAGGAGGACCAGATCCGTCGTCAACGAGCTCATTGTTGCCACCTTTCGTCGGCCCGCCGCTCCGGCGGGCCCCTCTTTGTGCTCAGGAAAACGGTACGGACACGGCGCCCAAAGCTCATCAACCCTCGGGTTGGCCCCGGCATGAAAGCCCCTCTCCGCCCTCACACTTGTTTTCATACCTACAAACGCGAGGAGCGAGAGACTGGCACTGGCCACCGTCCCCAGCACGTCCCCCCGTGTGCCCATGTCCCAAAGTGGCTGGTAGGGTACCGCCAGAGGCCTGGCGCGTCAGGGCTAAGGGCCTCTGACTTGGGTCTTTCTCCCCTAGAGGGTCCTGACGGGTACGAGGAACAGTGGACTATGTGGCCGGGCTCACCGGAGACTGAGCGTGCCGAGAGTAAGTGACCTGTTCTACCGCTACCGGCCGGCAGGTGTGCTAGGCGCGGCACGGGCGGTTGCTGTGCCGGCGGATCGTGCCCGCCGCTTGGAGGCTGAACTGAGCGCACTGTTCGCTGGGCTGGCCGCGACCGAAGAGGAGTGCCTCGTCCTGAGTGAGAGGCGCGACGTGAAGCCGCCGCCACCCGTGCCCGTGCGGAAGAGGAGGCCCGTGACATTGTCAGCCGTGCGGCTGCGCGCCGGCGCGCAAAAGTCGCCGACGAGGCGTCCCGGGTCCTTGCGGAAGCAGAAGGCCGAGCCGCGGTCATCCACCAGAACGGCCTCGAACGCATCCCGGGCTACGTGGCCCGCATCGTCACCACAGTCGACGACCTGATCGCTGACCTGCCCGCCCAGGGGCGGCCATGAGCGCGGGGTGGGTCGCGGTCAGCGTACGGGCCGGGAGCATGACCCGCAGCTGTCTTGACCGGGACCGTGCCCGGGCGCTGGCGGCCAGCCCAAAGCTCCAGTCGGCACTGGCGGCGCTCAACGCCACCCAGTACCGTCACCAGGTTCAGGCGGGCCAGACGCTCGCTCAGGCACAGCGCGCGGTCACCTCGACGCTCCTGTGGAACCTCCGCGTGCTGGCCGGCTGGGCGCCGCGCCACGGCGTCACCGTGCTCCGGGCCCTGGCTGGTGAGGCCGAAATCTCCAACGTTGTTGACCACCTGCAAAGGCTCGCCGGCTCGGAGGCACCTCCGCCGTACCAACTAAGTGGGCTCGCCACCACGTGGCCGCGCTTGTCCCGTACGGCTAGCTCGGGCGAGGTCCGTAGCGTCCTCGCTACCTCACCCTGGGGTGACCCCGGCGGTAGCACCCCCGACGAGGTGGGGATGTCGATGCGCGCCTCCCTCTACGACCGGCTAGTCGGCACCGCCCCTGCGACGGCACCTTGGGCCGCCGGCGCCACACTGCTCCTCGTGGCCCGAGAGGTGCTCGTCGAACGCCGTGGGCTTCCAAGCCCTGCCCGGCTCTGGGCTTCACGGGTTATCGGGACGGCCGCCCTGTCGGCGCCGACCGTGGCCGGACTCAGGGCTTCGGCCCCTGCCGTCGTGGACGCCGGGGCGCCGCGATCACCTCGGTGGCATCACTTATGCCTGCCAGGAGCATGAGCTGGGCCTGTTCGTCGCGACCCGTGGCGGGGCCCGCAGAATAGTCGCGTGAAAGAGGTGCTCTCACCAACTTGGCCCTCTGGTGCGTCGTTGGCTAGCGCAGCTCCAGGCAACACAGCCAACCGTTTTCATCCTCGCGGACGAACCGCAGCAGCCGTATAGACCGGACCACCTTGAGGCTGGCCCTGAGCCGGCGCCTGCGGCGCCGGCAGCCAAAGAGGCTGGTCAAGGTCAGGGCTGTGAGAACTTCCTCTACAAGCATCAAGTATCAAGGCGTAGGGTACAAGCCATCTTGTCATTCAGCTTGACAAGTGGTGCGGCAACCGTCAAACGGCGTCCTGGTTTGTCGACCTACACCGACGAGAACTTCTCGACCTCGACCCTCCCTATCAGCGGTGTAGCGTCTGGAACCAGCGCTACCGGGAAGACTTCGTGGAAACGATACTCCTCGGCTACCGTGCTCGATCCATATTTGTTCACGAAGACATCGATGAAGATGGTAACCAGAAGTATGCGGTGGTGGACGGCAAGCAACGTCTATGCTTTGGCGTCGGCCATCAAGTCCGCTGAGAAGCGGCGCAGAAACGAGGAAGTGCTCAAGGGACTGGTCGATGAATTGTGTGTCGCTGTGCGTTCCGGTGATTTTGTAGTATCTGCCAGCGGCTCCCTCTTTCTCGCCATCGTAGCCTATGCTCTTGAGAAAGGGAGACACCTTGGTGACTTCTGCGTAGCCGGTGGTGACGATGTCCCAGGGATTTAGTCTGTACGACGTCCAAGTGCTGTCAGCCTAACGGGTCTCTTGCCGTCTCCCCCAATTGTCTAGATGTTCTTGGGCGTTCTACCAAAGTATGAAAGGCGTCAATTTAAGCTGCAGCTTCCGTATGTATTCCATGCTACTGGGTTACCCGGGGCATCTCTAGAGCCAATTGCCCATCCGGCTTTGCTCTGGGTACCCTTTTGCCAAGCACCAAGGGATGCGAGCTTGTTACTGCAAGTTGCCGGCCAACGGACTCCAGTAGGCCCTCTGGGAACCGAAGTGAGCTTCGGTTTGCACGGCTCAAAAAACCCGTGAGTGCTCGCTCTGACAAGGGACGCAGGGGGTAAAAGAGGAAGTCAGCCAAATGCTGGTACTGGTGTTGCTCGGGCCACAGGCCGACGTCTACACGGTGTGCCTTGTAGTCTCGGCCCCAGGCCGCCCTGGGCCAGGGCTGGCCTGGTTGGAGAAGCTCGTCTTCGCCCGCGTAGGTCTGACCTAGATCCGCGAGTTACAAGGCTGTAAGCAATAGCAGCTCTCTGGGGCGTTGTGCTTAACGAAATTCGTGCGACTCAGGAAGCGACAAACTCCGTTTTGGGCGCGTTGGACTGCGGTCGT
>JAJYMB010000088.1 GCA_021787365.1 Actinomycetes bacterium
CTGCTCTCCTAGGACAAAATCTGTAGGCATGGCTACAGTCCTCTGAGGGCTCCCCCGGTCCGGAGGCCCGGGGGAGGGGTACCTGCCTCGTCAGGGATGGCGCCAGGAGGCTGGCAAAGAGAGAGGCCGCTATCCCTAAGGCCCCGGAGCGGCGAGGGCTAGGCCGGTTCGAGTAGGAGGATGATGCCTGACCACTGGTCGCCTGCCTGGAGGGCCAGGGTCGAACTTAGGATGATGGCCCCGGTGGGCAGTACAAAATCGGGGACCGGGAACAGGTAGAAACCCGGGGACGCTCCGTTGTACACGGGCGATGAGGGTGGCCCCGGCCAACCTTGGAAGTTCGCCGTGGTTGAAGCGGGCAGACCTGCTGAGGTCATGGAAAGTACCTGCGCATAGGTGGGGACATTGGGGCCGAAGATCCCTCTTAGCTGGGGGTACCGTGTCGCCGTGGTGGCCGAAGTTGCCAACTCGGCAGTTACGGCTACGAGCTTGGCATCGAAGGGCAACGTATAGGACCAGTCGGCGCCGGCAGCCGGGTTGGCGACGGTCTCGCTCCTGATGGTGTGGCCAGGCCGGACCTGCAATGCCACAGAGCTATTTGCTCCCTGGACCGCCACAAGCGGCAAGTTGGAGACGGAAGCCACCACGGAATCGATACCGCTGGAAGCATAGACGTACATGGCGTTCACCGTGCCGATGAGGAAGTTCACGGTCACCGCCGAACCGTCTACGAGGTCGACTACCGCTGCCAGGTACCCGAAGACGCCGTTTATCACCGCTGAGGTGAGCCCGAAGGGCAGGCTGGCGTTTGGGGCGTTCGTTTGCACTACCGACGTGATCTTGTCGACGTCGGTAGCCCCGAGCGAGGACGGCGCCTGGATGAAGGTTAGAGTGTTCGCGGTCCCGATGGACGCAGCGGGGATGTTGAACGTCGTGCTGTTCGCCGGGATGGTGGCGATCAGCGTCCCTTGGGGGACCTGGTCCACGGTGATATCGCTGCCGTTGGCATCGATTGTGACGGTGCCCGTTACAGTCCCGATGTCCACGGCGCCCGCTACCGTCAAGCTCCCGTTTGGTTCGTTGGTGACCTCGACCACCTGGCCGGCGGAGATGTTGACGGTCGAGCCGGTCACGTCCACGGTGGAGCCTGCCGCTGTGGACACGTCCACAGTGCCCGAGACAGGGATATTGGCGTTGGTGATATTGGCGTCCACCGTGCCGGTGATGGTGCCGACGTCTACGGTGCCGTTGATGGTGACCTCATTGGCGACGTCTACGGCGCCCTGGGGAGCGCTCGGGGCGCCGGGCCAGATGCCGAGCTCGATGCTGGCCGGGCTGCCGGCTTGGCCTGGCGTCACCCTCGCCCATACCGGGGAGCCCTCCGCGAAGATCGTGCTCTGGTGCGGTGCGAGCGTCTGGGCCTGCCCAGCTGGGAAGGCTTGCCAGGTGGACACGTCAGCTGAGAACTGAGCGTCCAAGTTGGTGACCGTGATGCCGCCGTTGCCCGGCAGGTTCGGCAACTGCGTGGGCTGCACGGCTGGGACCTCGACGGTGCTCGGGTACTGCTTGGCGAAGGTCAACAGGGCTCTTTCTTGTCTGGGGCCTGGGCCGCTTGCCACGCGGCTACGGCGGCGGTGAGGGCTGCCGTCAGCTGGGCGTTCAGCACGTCGCCCTGGTGGCGTACCTCCTTGAGCACGTCTTCACCTGATTTGGCTACCTTGCGGGGGACGATCTTGGTGGCGACGAGGTAGGCGATGGTGAGGTCGATAATGCCGACCAACGGGACGACGAAAACGAACCAGGGCATCGGTCAGTTGCGCCGGCCCGGCAGGCCCGTAACGGGGCCGGCGCAAGTCGTCATGCCTCGGCCTGGGGCGCCTGGGCCTGAGCTTGGGCCTGGCGTTGTGCCTCGGCCATGGCCGCCTTGAACTGGTCCTTGAAGGCCACGACGGCAGGGGCCTTGGCCAGGGCACGCATCTGGCGCAAGTGGGCGAAGGTCACGGCTGCGCAGGCCAGGGCGGCCCCTATGGGGGCGATAGTGCCGATGTGGGCTTCGAGCCAATCCATGGCCGGCGTGTCCTCGGAGAAAGCCCAGGCGGCAGCGTAGGCCATGACTTCGCGGTCGTCCAACATGACTGCCCGTCCGAACTCGGTTGGGCGGTCCCATTGCGGGAAGGGGATGCCTGTCTGCGGCTCGGAGCGGAACTCCACCAGGAGGGGGGGCGGGAACCAACCGAGCATGATCATCCCTTGAAGCAGGAGCTGGTTCCCGCTGGTGGCGATCCTAGGCGCCACCTCCCCCATGCGTTGCACGCGGCGGGAGAAATCCGAGCCGCTCAGGGCGGCAGCGGGGGCCTTTCTCGGGCGGGCGGGGGGCCGCTCTACCTTGGCCGTGGGGCGAGGCTGAGACCTTGCCTTGGGCTTGCCGCGTAGCTCGTCTACCTGCTCGGCGGCCCAGCCATGGTCGCTCTTCAGGTGCTTGTAGAGCTGGCCACGCTCCCGGTAGAAGGGCATCGGCTCGAAGACCTGGCTGCACACCGGGCAAACAGAAGCCTCTATCGCCATCGGGGCACCGCGCGTGGACGCGGTCTCGCCCGGGGCCTGGCCCGAGGGAGGAGGAGCGGGCGAGGGACCGGCGTTGGGGGCAATGCCGTCGGTGCTCATATGTACTGCCCCAGTCGCCGCCAGAAGCTGGCCTGTTGCTGGTCCAGCTCCTCTAGGGCCTCCTGTTGGCCAGGCGTCAGGTCCGGCTCCGGCACCACCTGCTCGGGCTGGGGCTCCTGCTGGGCCTCCTGGGCCACGAGGCGTGACTCGACCGCGATGATCCGGGCCTCGTGGTCGGCCAGGACCGCTGCGTGCTCGTCGTGACGTGTGCGCCACTCTGGGACCTCCTCTTCCTCGTTGTCCTGGTCGGCAACGGCTTCGACGACTTCGGCGAGTGCCTCGGCCACGTCGGCGACTGCCTCGACGGCCTCTGTCGCTGCTTCAGCTGCCTCTGTCGCTGCCTCAGCTGCCTCTGTCGCTGCCTCAGCTGCCTCTGTCGCTGCCTCAGTTATGTTGTCAGGGCCCTCGTCGGTCTCGGGGCCCGGGACGACGATGACCTCGCTCACGGCACGACTGTGATCGTGAGCACGTCGTCTGCCCTGCGGCCCGTGCTGGCTTGCGCCGGGGTGACCACGACGTCTTCAGGGCCGGCGGGCTTGGGGGCCTGGGGGGCCTGGGGGGCACCAAAGATCTCGCTCATCGCTTCCCACCTTTCTGTCTAGTTGCCCGGCAGGGGGGACCATGGGGGTTCCCTGCCGGGCAGGTGGCCAGGGGGGGCTGGCTCACCTCCCAGCATAGCTACGCTGGAGGGTCATGGCTATTGTCTATCGCCCGGACATGCGCTATGCCCTGCTCGGCAAGACGGGCTCGGGCAAGACACTGTTCGCCTTGGTGCTGATAAGCCTGCTCGTGCCGATGGACGTCGACGGCTGGGAGTGCTGGTGGGCCGACACCAAGGACTACCCCCCTGATCTGGAGCTGCTCCACGCCTGGGGGTTCCGAGAACGTGGCAGTAAGGCCGCCGAGCTGACCCCGCGCAAGCTGGTCCTGCTCCGGGGCAGCGATGCCGAGGTCGTGGCTCAGGCCCAGGAACTTGCCCGTGAGGCCATGGCCCGTACCGCTGTGCTGCTCGTTTTCGACGAGTGGTCCCACGTCGTGGTGTCCTCGCAACGGGCCGGTCCCGGGATCGAGCGGGCGCAGAAGTCTGGGCGGGGCAAGATCGGGCTCCTTGGCGGGGTGCAGGAACCGGTGTTGACACCTCGGGTGCTCTTTTCTCAAGCGAGCCTATTGGCGCTTTTCAACCTGACCCATCGCGGTGACATCGAGATCGCACAGAAATTGTGCCCTTTTTATGCGCCCAATTGGCCAAAGGGGGACGAAGACCCTTTGCCGGACGCGCACGGTTTTTGGCTGAAATCTCTCGACCAGTTCGGCCGGGACGGCCGGTGGGCCTATTGGAAGAGCGTCCAGGAATGGCGAGGCGCCTTCGAGGCCTGAAAAGTGCGCTAACCTTGTTGGCGGGGAGGGCTGGCGGAGCCCAGGAGGTGACCCATCAACAGGATCGGTGCAACAGTCGGTAACTTTGTTGTGATCGGCCTGGTGGCTACCATCGGTGCCCTGCTCGTCCTCACGTTCTTCCAACTGTGGGCAGCGGGGACGTTGCCAGGCAACGGCCTGGCTCGTGACATTCTAGTGCCGGTGGGTGCCGCCTTCAACTACGCGACGAAAGGACTATGACCCATGGCCCGCGCAGCCTTGGACGCCCAGTCCGAGCAAGCCATTCTCAACCTTTTCTTGCAATATGCGAGACGTCAGTTCCACATATCGCAGGTCGGTAGCATCCCGTCCGGCTCTTCGGGCGGCACGTCGGCTTCACAGGTGTCGTTCGTGCCGTCGAGCCTCGAACAGGACGCCGTATATGCCGACTCTATAGACCTGT
>JAJYMB010000081.1 GCA_021787365.1 Actinomycetes bacterium
TCGTCTCCAGTTCGGCGACACGCTCCTCAAGGCGCACCCTACCTTGCTAGCAGTTAGGCGGGCCCTCAGTGGTGGATGGTCGCGCGATCCGCGCGAACTCCCTGGTCAGAAGGCGCTATCCAAGTACAACGGGCTTTCGGCGCAGAAGAGATGTTCATCCCGAGTGGTCGTCCGAGTGGGAGAAAATGTTTGTCTATTCTTCATCAGAGCCGACGCCGCCGGAGGTTTTAGAGCGCATCAAAGCGGCATATAATGAAATCCTCGCGCATCTCGTGGGCGACATCGAAATTACGGCTGCTCGGACCGACTACTCGACTGCGCGCCTTGTTCTAAATGCATAGAGGGGCCGTTCTGTGCGACCCCCTGCGAACAGAACGACGTCAGATGCGCGGCCACGAGCGAGCCAGGTTCGGCGTTCTGGGACGGGTGCGCTCCCTGTAACACAGCGCCCGCAAAGTACGTGTCGTGCTCCTGGAGCCCCGGTCGGCGATCAGGTGGTGTGGTTGCCTGACTGGTAGGGCTCGCTGCCGGCCCCATCGTCTCGAGGTCCCCAGAGGATTTGACCCACGAGCGAAGCGGAGCCCCGGTCCTGGCTGCAATGGCCAGCCCTACGGCTGTCAGCGCAAGCCGGCGCATGATGCGGCGGTGTACGGAAGCGAGTTCCGTACATGGCGAGGTCGGGCGTCCGGGGAGCTGAGGCGCTGGAGGTCGCCCTGGTCGTCGCCTACATGGGGTGCGTCGACGTGGCCCAGCTCGTCCCCGTTCCGCGCTCCCACCTCCCTCGGCGACCTCCCGGCCGGTAGGCCGGCGGGTGGGCCGGTCGTCAGCCGCCAGGACGGCGGCGTCGGCTCCTGAGGGTCTTTGAGGCCGTGGCGCTCGGGGGCGGGGTCCAGGGGCCGCCCTCGGAGGCCCCTGCGGGCTCTGGCCCCGCCGGGCCGCTCGTGGCCTCACCAGGTCGGGCGGGCCCGAGCGCTAAGCAGTAGTTGGCGGGATCGCTCTACCGGGTGGCACTCCACCGACTCTGTTCCCGAGGGATATTTTGGACGGGCCGGCCCGTCATCAGGCCACCGAGCCATCCTCGTGCTGGGCGGGCCACAATGGTGCAGTGGCTAACGACGACATCGCTCCGGAGGTCACCGTCATCAACGCCCGCGCGTGGGCGCTCAGGCACGACCACGTCGCCGGCCGGCTCCGACAGGCAGCGCCCGGCGCTGTCATCGCCGACCCAGCGGGAGCGCCCGCAGGCCGAAGCCCGATGGCCTCGCTGGCGGACCGTGAGTTGTGGTCCAATCTCCCGGATTCCCTCGCCGAAGCTCTTGCCACAAGTCGGCTCAAACCGCCTCCGATCGCAGTGCACCCGCCCAGCGAGGGTCGATCCTCGGGCGCCAGGTCAACCACCGCCCCTGGCCGCCTCACCTTCAGTGTTGAGGAGGCCGCGGCCCTACTCGACACCGGCCGGGCCTTCGCCTACGACGCCGGACGCCGAGGTGAGATTCCTTCCATCCGCATCGACCGCCTTGTCCTCGTCCCTCGGGTGGCTCTGGACCGACTGGTCAATGGGTTGTCAGCCCACTCGGAGCCCGGGGGACACTGAGGTGGGGCTGCCAGCAAGCCGTCTCCTCCAGTCGACCTATCTTGGGCCTTTCTCATGGAGGTGGCCTGAGGGCGTCGAGCACTTCGAGCGCGGCTGGGTCGCCCTAGTGGAGGTCAACGGGTCGGAGGTCCACATCCGGCACGGTGTGAACCGACGGGATGTCTTCGGTGGCTCCCGACCCCACTCGGTCACCTGGGTCGAGAACGATCCCACCGTCGAAGGAGTGGGCGCTGACGATTACGACGAGACGCGGTCTCTACTGAGCCTCATCAAGGTGACCAAGAAGCACCTCAAGCCGGGCGAGCCACTGCCGCCGGGCTATGCCGAGTTCCAGACCGCCATCATGGCCGCGGCGGCGCAGGGTCCCTACAGCCCGCGCAGCATGGCCGTGAGGATCCGTGAGGACGACATTGACCGCTGGTCACGCCACGCTATCCTCCGAGCCGCCGCATGGGGACGCCTGAAGCTTGGTGGTGCCAAGTGGGAGCGCACGTCGCTCCCATCGCCGAAATCGGCAGGGCCGGCGCCAGCGAGTGCGCCCACCCTGGTGTCGGCCGAGCAGCAGGGGGCGGTTGTGTCAGCCCTCCTCGCCTATGCCGCGACCAAGCCGCAGCCGCCGCCGGGAACCGCAGTGAAGTTCACGCCCGTGCCCGAGGCAAATGAATTTCTTCGGACGAATCCGTTTGCTTTTCTGCTTGCCGTCATCTTCGACCAGGGCGTTCCTGCGGAGCGAGCCTGGCGCGCCCCGTACGAGTTGCGCCAGCGGCTCGGTCACCTGGACCCAGAAAAGGTCGCCGGCGACCTACCTGCGGTCGCCGGTGCGATCGCGGCCGAGCCGAAGCTCCACCGCTATATCGAGAAGATGCCAAGATGGATCGTCGCCGCAGCGGGCCGGGTGATGACCGACTGGGGCGGCGATGCCGGGCAGATCTGGTCAGGAGAGCCGAGAGCGGACGAGGTGCAGCAGCGCTTCGATGCCTTCACCGGCATCGGCCAGAAGAAGGCTGCCATGGCGGTCGAAATCCTGGAGCGCGACATGGGTGTGCCTATCAAGGCGATGGAGCGGAGCGACGTCGCTTACGACGTCCATCTTCGGCGCGTATTCCTACGAGCCCGACTGGCGGACCATGACGACCGCGACCACATGATCGCGCGGGCACGCGAGCTTCACGCCAAACGGCCCGGCGAGCTGGACTACCCCACCTGGCTCGTGGGCCGTGGGTGGTGCCACCCAGGTGTCCCCGAGTGTGCCCCCTGCCCGCTCACCGCCGTCTGCGCCAAGGACATCGAGCGTGCCGCCCATGTCACCAGCGGATAGTCGACTCGTCGTCGTTCCCTGCGGGAGCGCCAAGGTCTGGGACAAGCAGCCAGGACTCGGCGCTGTGGCTGCGCGGGATGCGTACACGGGCGCGCCTTTCGTGCTCAACCGCGAGTTCGCGGAGCGATTCGGGACGGCGTGGGTGATCCTCAGCGCCAAGTACGGTTTCGTGCACCCGTCCGACGAGATTCCGGGTCCTTACAACGTCACCTTCAAGCGCCGGTCGACCGGACCGGTGGCAACGGCGGCGTTGCGTGCGCAGGTGGAGCAGATGGCCCTAGGCGAGTTCGATGAGGTCGTCGGGCTGGGCGGCAAGGAGTACCGAGCCGCCCTCACCTGCGCCTTCCAAGGATCCGGCGTCGCCCTCCGGTTCCCCTTCGCCGGCCTGCCGATCGGCAAAATGCTCCAGGCAACCCGACGTGCGATCGACTCGGGCACACCGGGACTCCCACCGTCCTGACGAAAACCGACGGCCTCATGCCCAGATGGCGACTTCTCGCCCAGGCCCGTCGAGTTCGGGAGCGTCCGGGAGCGACCGAGCGGCTCTTCTGATGAGCCGGCTCCCGGCGCAGGTGGTGGCTGTCGCATCGAGCATGCCATCAACTCCGGCTCGACGAGCGACCCCATAGGTGATGTGGTCCGGCCAGCACTCAAACTCGACGTTCTTCGAAGCAAAGGGCGTACGCCTGCCGGCTGATCCCACCTCCGGTCAAGCGCCCGTTGCCCGAGGCCAGGGCAGCCGGCCGGGACCGCCTCGTGGACGGCTTTGGAGAAGCCCGCGCCCAGGACCAGCGCGAGGCCGCCCAACGGCTCGACGCCGGGATCAGCGTCAACCTGGCTCGCGTCCACGCCCCGCACCATAGCCTTGCCTTGGGCTGCTCACGTCCCTGCGCCGGATGGGGCCGCTGATCACAGCGTGATCACAAACGCGCCACAACAGGGCGCCGCGGAACGCCACGGTTCGGTTTCAGCAAACCACGAAAGAGCTGTTCAGGCCGGATGTGGCGGCACCAACCGGACCGCTCAACATGCCCACGCTGTGAGTTCGAGTCCTCCTGCCACGCAGCACCAGACCTCCACCTACGGCGCATGGTCGTGACGAGCGCGGACGCAGGTACCCAGGACATCCCCGGGATGCGGCAGCCATCACATCTACCATGTGGTCGTGGAATTCGCGCGTGTCTCTGTTGACCATCGGGTGATGGGCGGTGTGCCCTGTATCCGTGGCACTCGCATCCCGGTGGCCACTGTGGTTGGGTCCTTGGCTGAGGGTATGACCGCCGACGACTTGGTCAGGGAGTTCCCTCAGTTGGCGTTGGAGGATGTCGCCGAAGCTCTGCGCTATGCTGCCGCGGCTGTCGATGAGAGGCAGCTCCCTTTGCGACCGACGGCGTGAAGTTCCTGGTGGATGAGGCCTTGTCGTCCCGGGTGGCAAGCCTCCTCCGTGAGGCCGGGCATGATGCCGTCCACGTCGGTGACCGAGGGCTCCTCGGCAAG
>JAJYMB010000114.1 GCA_021787365.1 Actinomycetes bacterium
ATTCACGACCGCAGTCCAACGCGCCCAAAACGGAGTTTGTCGCTTCCTGAGTCGCACGAATTTCGTTAAGCACAACGCCCCAGAGAGCTGCTATTGCTTACAGCCTTGTAACTCGCGGATCTAGGTCAGAGGCCAGTCGCGTTCTCGGGGCCTGGGCCCGGCAGGTCACAACGGACGGTCCCAGCTGGTCTAGAACCGCTCATAACGGGGCCGTCGGGTCGGCCGGCGGCCTGGCATGCGACACGGGAGGGTAGTACGTGGCCAAACTCGACGGCCCGATGTCCAGGGGTTCGGGCGCCGTCGACATCCTCCCCCTGTACAACCGCCGTCACAGGGTTTGTCGACGGACTTGGTGGTCAGGAGCCGTCCCGCAGGTCGGTCAGGGGACCGGGCCGGTAGACGATCTCGGAGAAACGAGCTCGGCAGCCTTCGCCCGTCGGCGACTGAGCCTCGAAACCGATCCTCGGCGCCGTCCTTTCAGGGAAACGGAAGTGGCGGACGAATTGCCAACGCCGGCCGTCGAGCGAGAAATGGAAGGCGTAGGCGGGACCGAGGCTTGCAACTCTCAACCATGTGCTCTCGGCGCCGACAATGACCGAGTTGCAGTCGTCCGACTCCCCCCGGGTCACGACGCTCACCACCATGGCCTCCCCCTGCGGGGAGCGCTCGAGGGCCAACTTGGCCCAAGTGTGCTCGTCGGCCCACAGTACGAGGGCGCCAGCGTCGAAGGTGGCACGCAGTTCGGCCTCGACCCGGCAAGACAAGGTGTACTCACCGGGAGCGGCGCCGAGGAGCGCAGGCGCGTTGAGGACCGTCGCCCCCGAGCCGGGGTCGACGAACCAGTCCGTGTGGCCACCAGCGGCGACTACGAGCGAGCCACCACCCATTTCGGCATGAACAGGGACGCCGAGCCAGTCGAACTCAGCTGGCACCCCAGGGACCTGCCACACTGCGCTTGTTGCCATATGCCTCCTCACCGGTAGATGCTAGGCCCTGCCGGCGACGCGCCGCCTCTCCTCCGTTGGGCGCCCTGAGCGCCCCCGGCGCCCTGCTCGGTGGGCCGGGCCGGCGCAGTCCTCGCGCCTCGGTTCGCACTCTCGACCCTGCCACCACCTACGAGGACGCTCTTGGTGAGCGCCCCGTTCGCTGTCCGGTGGTGATGGTCGCTGTCCCGGATTATCGGACGCGCATTATGTTGTATGTGGCCAGGCGGCCCTTTTTCACGGATATAAAATGTCTGGCCTAATCAGATGAGTGCCGAGTGAACCGAAGCGCGAGGCTGGGCTTCATTGGCCGTCGACGTCCTCGAGTTTGTTATCCGACCGGCCGAGGAGCAGCGACGATGGCCACCGGGAGCAGCCCAACCTCCGTTCGGACCTTTCCACGACTGATCGAGTGCGCGGATGAGACCATAGTCACGGAGCTCGGTACTGGGTAGCACCTGCACCCTGTCGTGACTACCCGTTCGTTGGCGCGCGCCGGTGCGGTAACAGCCCACCATTTAGTCACGCTCGGTCGGCATGAACGACAGTGCACAAGAGGTGCCGTTACGCGCTCTCGACGCGAGACGCTGACCCGGGGTTCTGGACGAGCGTTCTGGGGCCTCCTACCAGTCCGTGGTGTAGGAAACTCTTGGAGAAGAGGCCCCCCGGATCGGCTACTGGCGCTTGCCGCCCTTGAAGATCAGGTCGCACACCGACCGGCAATGGCTGCTGCTCCCGGTCGAGGACATCGTGGAACGCCTCAACCTGTTCCTAAGGGGGTGGCGTGGTTACTTTGCCTATGGCAATTCGACCACCGTCTTCCATGACCTCGAGGAGTTCACGGTGGAGCGGCTCGCCCGCTTCATCTCGAACAAGCACGGCCACCACGGGCGGGGCTACGGCCTGCGGGTCCTTATCGACCACAAGTACCTGGGGCTCGTCCGCCTGGTTGGGAGCGTCCGGCACGGCCCCGTGCATGCCGTCCGGTGAAGAGGTGTGGTTGAGCCGTGTAAGGGAAAACCTTACGCACGGTTCTTTGGGTTATGTGGCTAACGGAACGTTAGTTCGCCCTTCGGGCCCACATAACCGCCGTTACATGTGGCTAATCGATACCATCCTGTGTTCTTTCAAACGGAAAGGTATGGCATCGCGATTAGCCACATAACGGGGGGAGCGCTGGAGACGGGACAGGCCCGTCGGCCATCTGCGGGCCCCCGGCCGGTGGCTGGGAAACGCCACCCTGATGGCCTGGGCGGGGTCCAGCCGACGATCAGCCGTTACCGCGCCAGCGCTCTACCCGACCCTCCGGCGATACGGCGACAGGAGCTATAGGTATGGGGTCGGCGCCGTAGCCAGGGAAGACGACGACCTCGCGGGGCTCTACGGCGAGGAACAACTCGTCCCGACCGGCAGACGAGTCGGCCTCGAGATTTTCTCAGCGCCCGGCCTCTTTTCAGCTCGAGACGTTGTTGTTGTGTCGCCTTCGTACCCCGACCGCGAAGCCGCTGGAGAGCAAGGCGAGGTGCAGGGCTGGAGCTGCGATAGCGAAGGGGTGCGGTACGCCGTTTGGGTGCCCAGCCGAGAGCTCGTCTGGTTGGTAGACCAGCGTGCTCTCATTGCCACAGGTCGCTGCGTGCCGTCCCCGGACCGCACGCAGCCAGTCACCAGCCTCCAGGTCTCCCAAGCCGGCGAAGTCCTGGGTGCGGAGGAATACGTCATCGTGGAAGACATTGACGACTTGCTTTGACAACACGTTCAAGTCGCCCCTGCTGACTGGGTCCTGCCTTGAGGGGTACTAGGAAGCCGAGGTCACGCTGGCACTATCTGCCTTCCTGGTTGGGCTCACTCCAGGAGCAGGTGCACATTGTCCTCGGCCTCGCGTCCGCCGGGAACCGTGCTCTCGAACGATCTGAACGATGACCTCGAAGAACGTTTGGCCTTCGTGGCAGCGAGCCATTTCGAGATCCTTCCTCACGTCGGGGACGTTGTCGGGATAACAGGTTGTCAGCTTCCTCTCGATGAACAGAATCGTCTCCTCCCAGCCGAGTCGCATTGCTGAAACATCGGCGTTGGCCCATCGCAGGACGAAACCTTCGTCCGGAGTCCCGAACCCGCCTCTCAGGATGTCGTTGAAGGCATCCAAGTTCCTTCGCCATCCCTTGGTCCCGAGCGCAAAGCTGACGGCGTCGAAGAACCCGGCCAGGCCCTGGAACGAGCGCCCGTAGAGGGTGTACTGGCGCAGATCATGTGGGGCGACAGTCACGCGCCCATCATGTTCCATCTGCGTGGCCATCGCTGAACCAGATGGTGCCTCCTTCTGCAGACGGGTCGAGGAGCCGGTGCTGAACCGCTGCGCGGAGCGAACTACCTCGAGCCGAGCGAGCCATATGCGGCGAGCCCAGGGCGAGCGCCGGCCCTTCGCCGGAACGGCTAAGAGGCAATGGGCTAATAAGCCTTGTCCGGCACTGATCGGACAAGGCGGAGCCCCTCCCTCAGCCAGGTCCGCACCGTCGTGTGGAAGGTGGTGGCGTCTTCAACCCACGGGAAGTGCCCGCCTTCCAGGATCACCCGCTTGCACTGGGGCAGTGCCTCGACCATCCCGTCGACGGCTGCCAGGGGCCGAGGGTCGGCGGACCCTTGGACGACCAGGACAGGGCAGTGGAGCTCAGCCAGGCGGCTGTACCACTCGTCCGCGGTGGTCGCTTCGAGTTCGTGCGACAGGAGCTGGTTGCTCGTGTGGTTGACCGCGAAGCCAGCAGCGAGCATCTCCGCCACCCGCTCCTCCCCAACGGTGCGGTAGCGGTAGTCGGTGACCCAGCGCAACCGGGCCCTTTCGCGCTCCTCGTCCGGGCCGAGGCTGTCGCGAGCGTCGAAGGCAGCGAGGCGGGCTGCCTCCTCCTCCGAGAGCCGGGAAAGCTGCTCGCGGTGGAACTCGGCCTTCCACGCAGGCCAGTCGAAGCCGACGCCGGCTATGTAGAGCACCCCGCGCACTCGTTCTTGGTGCGAAAGGGCGTAGAGGAGGGCAAGGCCCGCTCCCCAGGAGTGGCCGGCGACCACCAGGTCCTCGAAGCCCGAGTTCTCCCGGACCGCCTCACAGTCGGCGACGAACCGCTGGAGCGAGTACGGGCCCGCATGATCCGAGCGGCCCGCCCCCCGCTGGTCGTAGCGGACGATCGTCAGCGTGTCCTCCAGGGACGAAGCCAGGGGTCCCAGGTAGTCCCACAGGCCCGGCCCACCGTGGAGGAGGACCATGCCCGGGCCTGAACCGCCGGTCTCCGTCCAGAGCCGGACGCCGTCGTCCGTGGTGACCCGGTTGACCTCTCGGGACCTGGACGCGCTACTGGTCACGCCTGCGCATACTGCTCTCTCGGGCCGAGCTACGCAACGCCGGAGAGCCAACTGTGCCGCTACCGCGAGGCTCTGC
>JAJYMB010000016.1 GCA_021787365.1 Actinomycetes bacterium
ATCTAAAAGGTGCCTCCGTCCCTGGGCCGACTGGTTGTTTGGCGACACCAATTCTCCCAGGCCGGAGGCAGCTTTTGGTGGATGCTCAGGCAGAACTACACGTCCCTAGGCGGTGGATCCAGGCTAAACCTACGCACGCGGCTACAGGACAGCCCCGAGCTGCCAGGGGGTGAACTCGTCGTCGCCAAAGCCGAGCTCCTCGCTCTTGGTCTTCTGGCCCGATGCCACTGCGAGCACCAGGTCGAAGATCTCCTGGCCAACCTCCTGGACAGTTTTGGTGCCGTCGAGGACGACACCGCAATTGACGTCCATGTCGTCGACCATGCGCCCGTAGGTTTCTGAGTTGGTGGCGAGCTTTATGCACGGCGCCGGCTTGGACCCGAACACCGACCCCCGGCCCGTCGTGAAACACACGACGTTGGCCCCGCCGGCGACCATCCCCGTGACCGAAACCGGGTCGTAGCCGGGCGTGTCCATGAAGGCGAAGCCCTTGGAGGTCACGGGTTCGGCGTACTCGTAAACGGCCTTCAAGTTGGTGCTTCCCCCCTTGGCTACCGCGCCGAGCGACTTTTCGAGGATGGTGGTCAGCCCGCCTTCTTTGTTGCCCGGTGAGGGGTTGTTGTCCAAGCTGGCGCCGCAACGGCTCACGTAACCCTCCCACCAGCGGATCCGCTCGAGCAGGCGCTCCGCCACCTCCGGGGATTCCGCCCTCCTCGTGAGCAGGTGCTCCGCCCCGTATATCTCGGGCGTCTCCCCGAGGACGGCGGTCCCGCCATGCTGGACAAGCAGGTCCACGGCCGCGCCGAGAGCTGGGTTGGCCGTGATCCCCGAGTAGCCGTCCGAACCGCCGCACTCGAGCCCGAGGACGAGCTCGCTCGCCGGCACGGCGGTGCGCCGCGCCCGGTCCGCCACAGCCGCCATCTCGAGCACGCGTGCGGCTGCTTCTCGCACCGTCGCCTTCGTGCCCCCAGACCCCTGGATGGTCATGACCTCGACGGGGGTTGTCTCTGGCAGGTCGAAACCCTCCGTGAGCGCGCGCACCTGGTTGACCTCGCAGCCGAGGCCGAGGACAACGATCCCAGCGAAATTGGGGTGGCGGGCGTAGCCGGACAGAACGCGCCGCAACACGTCGAACCCCTCCCCGCTACCCGCCATACCGCACCCCGACCCGTGAGTGAGCGCCACCACACCGTCCACGTGCGGGTATTGAGCGAGGAGACCTCCGGGCTGCGCGAACTGGGCAGCCACCATACGCGCGACGGTCGCCGAACAGTTGACCGACGTGAGGATCCCGATGTAGTTCCTGGTGGCGACGCGCCCGTCGGGCCTGACGATGCCCTGGAAGCTCGCCCGGAGCTCCTCGGGTAACAACCGGACCTCCTTCCGGTCCCGGCCGATGGCGTAGTCCCGCCCCAGCTCTGCGAACCCGACGTTCTGGGTGTGGACGTGCTCACCGCGCGCTATGTCCCGACTGGCGACACCGATAACCTGGCCGTACTTGCGCACCTGGGTTCCCGCCGGGATGTCGTGGATCGCCACCTTGTGTCCTGCCGGCACCCGCCCGCACACCTCCACGTCTAGGCCCCCGGCCGAGACGACCGTTTCAGGCTCGAGGTCGTGGACGGCGACGGCTACGTCGTCGTCGGGGTGCAGGAGCAGGCACTGGGGGGTGCTGGAGGTGCCGAGCATTGTCATGGGCTCTTTCTACTGCTTTGGCCGGGGGCAGGCCACGCCTGGCTTTAGCCGAGCTCTAGCGCAGGTAGCGTGTGTCCTCCCCGAGGACGGCCCGTACCGCGGGGTCGACCCGGAGGCGGACGTCGACGACAACCACGCCGTCCGGCCCGCAGATGACCGGGTTGCAGTCGAGCTCGGCCACCTCAGGAAGGTCTTCGGCCAGCCGGCTCACGCGGTGGAGCACCTGGACAAGGCCCTCCATGTCCACCGCCGGCCGCCCACGGTAACCCCTGAGCAGTGCCGAACCCCGCAACCCGTTCACCATTTCCTCGGCGTCCACGTCGGTGAGCGGGGCGAGGCGGGTCACGTGGTCGCCCAAGACCTCCACGGCCACGCCACCTAGGCCGAAGACGACGAGCGGGCCGAAAGAGGGGTCCTGCAAGGCCCCGACGATGACCTCGACACCGCCGGCGGGGGCCATCGGCTGGAGCAGCGCGCCGGTCATCTCGTCGCCGAAGCCTTCCTTCATGATGCCGTAGGCGTCGGCCACTTCCTGGTAGCCGCTGAGGCCGAGGCGCACACCGCCGCCTTCGCTCTTGTGGAGCGGGCCGAGCACCTTGAGCACCACCTGGCCGCCCATCTCCGCGGCCAGCTTGCCGGCCTCCTCGGCGCTGTAGGCCTCGACGGTGCGGGCGACGGGCACGCCGAAAGCAGCCAGCACGTCCATCGCGCCAGCCCCTCCGACCCAACCCGCTGCAAGGCCCCCGTCGGGCGCCCGGGGGAGCCGGCGACGAGCCTCGTTCACGTCCACGCCGTCGAGCGAGGGGACCGCTCCAGCCGGGCGCTGGCGCCACACGCTGTAGCGCAAGGCGTGAGAGAGCGCCCGCACGGCCGTCTCGGGGTAGGTGAAACTCGGAACCGGGTAGCGGCCCGAACGCAGGACCTCGCGCCCGCTTTCTTCTGCGCCGAGCAGGCTGGCCACCACCGGGCACGCCGTTCCGGCCTCTGCCGCCTTGCTCACTGCCGAAACGATGGCCGCGGCAACGTCGTCGGTCCGGCGGGTGACGAGCGGCGGCGTGAAGTTGACCACCACCGCGTCGACTTCCCCCGAGGCAAGCAGGAGCCCGAGCACCTCCTCGTACATAGGTGGGTTGGCTTCGGCGCCCAAGTCGACCGGGTTGCTCGTGCCGCCGTTCCTCGGGCACAGTTCCGCCACTTTTTCTTGCAGGCCCGGGGAAAACTCGGGGACATCCAACCCGTTGGCGTCGCACGCGTCGACGGCCTGCACCCCCGGACCCCCCACGTTGGTGAGGACCCCGACCCGGAGGCCCCCGCCGAGCGGCTGCGACCCGACGACCTGGGCCACGTCGAACATGTCCTCGATCGTGGTGACCCCTATCACCCCGGTCTGGTGGAAAAGGGCGCCGACAGCCTCGGTCGAACTGGCGAGGGCCGCAGTGTGCGAGGAGGCGGCCCGCCGGCCGACCGCGCTCCGCCCGCCCTTCACGGCGATCAGAGGCTTTTTCCGGCTGAGCTGGCGCGCCAGGCGGGCGAACTTGCGTGGGTTCCCGAACGACTCGAGATAAAGGAGCCCCACTTCTGTAGCCGGGTCCTCGGACCACCAGCTGAGTAGGTCGTTGCCGCTCACGTCGGCCTTGTTGCCCATCGAGACGAAGCCCGAAAGCCCGATGCCCCTCCTCTTTGCGTCGGCCAGGAGGGCGATCCCGAGCCCCCCGGACTGCGAAGCGAACCCGAGGTTGCCCGCAGTGGGCGTGTCCTTCGCGAAGGTGGCGTTCATCGAGACGTCGGAGGCCGTGTTGAGCACCCCGAAGCAGTTGGGCCCGACCATACGCATGCCGTAGGAGTGGGCGAGGCGCGCGACCTGGCGCTCCAGGTCGACCATGCCGTCTTCGGCGAAGTGGGAAGACACCACCACCAGGCTGCACACGCCCTTTTTCCCGCAGGCCTCTACGACGTCTGGCACAGCGCGCGCCAGCACCGCGATCACGGCCAGGTCGACCGGTCCGGGGACGGCCTCGATGTTGGGGAAGCACGGCAGGCTGGCGACGTGGGTGGCGGTCGGGTTGACGGGGTAGACCGGCCCCTGGAAACCACCGTTCACCAAGTTGCGCACGAGTTCGTGGCCGACCGTGCCTGGCTTGCGGGAGGCGCCGATCACGGCCACGGAACGCGGCTCGAGCAGGCGCTTTATGCTGCGGGCCGCGGCCAAGCGGTCCCGCTCGTAGAGCGCGGCCAGCGCGTCGCGGGTGGGCGAGATGTCCATGAGGACCGTCATCTCGCCAGCCTCGAGCTTGGAGCTCTCGGTATAGCCAGCGTCGCGGAAGACGGTCATCATTTGGTTGTTCTCGAGGAGCACCTCGGCCCTGAAGCGCTTCAGACCGAACCGGCGTCCCTCGCTCGCCAGGTACTCGAGCAAGAGCGTCCCAACCCCGAGCCCCTGGTGCTCGTCGTCCACCTCGAAAGCCACCTCGGCCACGTCACTACCCGGCAGGCGGTCGTACTGGGCCAGTCCCACGAGCTGCCCGCCCCTCTCGGCAGCCAGCGCCAAGTGCTGGTGGTCACCTCCGGCGAGGAGGTTGGAAAGCTCCTCTGCCGACAGCTCAGGGTGGGGACCGAAGTACCGAAGGCGTACGGACTCGGGTGAAAGCCGGGAGTGCAGCGCCGCCACCGCCGGGGCATCTTCGGCAGTGAGCGGCCGGATGCGCGCCGTCGACCCGTCGGAAAGGACCACGTCGCGCGCCCAAGCCTGAGTTGGCCTGCTGGTGGGGGCCGTTCGTGTCCCGGACGGGACATCGGTCATCGGGCCGCCTCCTTCTTAGCCTTCGTGGTGAGAGGGATGCCTGCGCTATGCCCTCCCGAGCCAACGTACTCCCGCCCCGTGATGAGCTCGATGGAGATGGAGAGTACAACTGTTGCCTCCTCGGCCACCAACGCCAGCGCCGGCGGGACGGATCTGGCACGCTTGGCCACCTCGGGGCCACGGTCAAGCTCCGCCCTACCCTGCACGAGGACTTCCCACCGCGTGTTCTCGTCAGGGCTAGTGGCAGAGGTGTGGAAAGCGACGACCCCCGGTTGGCCGGAAGTCGCACCGAGCAGCCCGAGCCCGGCGCGCACCAGCAAACGCCCTCCATCGAGGGCACAAGTAACCGGCACCACGAGCGGCAGCGCTCCTTGCGAGAGCGCAAGGTACCCTGACGTGGCACTGGTCAGCAGCTCCAGACAGCGACCCGAAGGGACTCGCTCCGCCGCGACGCTCGTGGCCTCGCCGGCCAAAACCGAACCCGTGAGCACCGACACCTGGGCAGGAGCCATGTCCTCAGGATCGCCCAGGCGGGCGGGTTCCCGGAAGGGCCTAAGGGCCCGGGCCGGCAGGTCGTTGGGCAGTAAGCTGCCCGCGGAGAGATGGCAAGGCACGCCGAGCCAGCCGAGCAACTGCGCCCGGCCAGAGGGCCGAAGCTCGACGGGGAAGAGCTCGCTAGCTTCCTGTCGCTCATGCCCGATGCAGCCATCGCGGTCGATGGTGACGGCAAGGTCGTCGCCGTCAACGAGCTCGCCCAGGCGATGTTCGGGTACCCGGCCGGGGCCCTCGAGGGCAAGCCGATCGAGGTCCTCGTGCCTGCTCGCTTACGTCACAGCCACCGGCGCCAACGGGCCGCTTTCAGCGCCGACCCCCACGTCCGCTACATGGGCTCGGGTCTCGACCTTCGCGGCCGGAAGAGCGACGGCACGGAAATACTCCTCGACATCAGCCTGGCCCCCCTCCAAAGCGATGAGGGCCTCGTGGTCGTGGCCGCGCTACGTGACATCACGGAGCGCAAGGCAACCGAAGCGCGGCTCCGGCTACAGGCCGGCTCACAGGCCGCCTCGGCCCAGATCCGCTTGGAGCTGCTGTCCGAAGGCCCCCTCGAGACATCGCTCGGCCTGGTATGCCGATGGGCGTCCGAGCTCGCCGGCGCCAGCGCGGCCGCCATCGTTTCGGCCCAGGCAAGCGGGACGGGGGTACTGGCCAGCGCTGGCGACAAGGAGGCCCTCGCAGCCCTGGCCGAAAACCTTGGGGACAAGCCTTCTCTGGTAAGCGGCACCGACGAGGCAGAGCTGGGCAGAGGCTTCATGGCGCGGTCCCTGCCCATCGCTTGCCCAAAGGAGGCCGAGGTCCGCCAGGCCGCCCTGGTCGTCATCGGCGAAGACTGGCCGGATGGCGAACCCGGTCGCACCGAAGTGCTCGAGTCCCTGGCCGGTCAGGCAGTGCTCGCCCTCGAGCTGGCCACCGTCCGCGCAGAGCGCGACCGCATGGCTATCGCAGCCGAACGAGAGCGGATCGCTCGGGACCTCCACGACCTCGTCATCCAGCGCCTCTTCGGCGCCGGCCTGCGCCTGCAGGGGGCGTTGGCCCTGATCAGCAACCCAACCGCCTCCACCAGAGTGTCGTCCACCGTTTCCGAGCTGGACGCGACCATAAGGGAGATAAGAGAAGCGATTTTTTCCCTCGAAGCGGCACCGGGCACGGGGCTCGAGTCGAGGGTCCACCAAGTCGTGGCGCGCGCCGGCGAGGCGCTCGGCTTCGAACCGGCCGTCTCGTTCCACCGCACGACAAGCCGGGACGTGCCCCTCGAAGCGGAGCTCGAAGCAGCCACCGTGCTGCGCGAAGCCCTCTCCAACGTCGCCCGCCACGCCCGCGCGAGCAAGGTCGAGGTCCATGTCGAAGTGGGCAGCGAGCTCGCCGTGCGCGTCATCGACGATGGCGTGGGCATCGGGGAACCCAAGCGCCTCTCGGGCATAGCCAACGCCCGAGCCCGCGCGGCGCTGCTCGGCGGGCGCTTGGACCTGTCGAAAGCCGATGGCGGTGGGACTTGCTTCGAGTGGAGGGTACCGCTGCGTCAACCGGGAAAGGAGCAATGAGATGGCTTGGGATAGCCAGTTCGAGGCACTGACCGAAGAGGAGTGCGTGGCCTTGCTCGGGCAGGTCGAGTACGGCCGCGTGGCCGTGGTCACCGAGGACGGGCGCCCCGAGATCTTCCCGATCAACTTCGCACTAGAAGGCCGCACCGTCGTCTTCGGCACCGCGTCCTCGGTCCTCCTCGGCCGGGCTCCCCTGGGCCACGTAGCGTTCGAAGCCGACAGCATCGACCCCTCGACGCACGAGGGTTGGGACGTAGTGGTGAGCGGCGAAGGCGCCGACATCACCGACAGCATCGACCCGCGCTCCGTGGCCGCCCGCAGCCACCCTATAGAGCACTGGGCCCCCGGCACGAAGGACCGCTGGATAGGGATCGTCAACCCGGTCTTCCGAGGCCGGCGCCTGTACATACCGCCGTCTTCGCCCAGGTAGCCGTAGCGCCGCTGCTTCGTTCCCCCCTTTGGCGGGACACCCTGTTGCCTCGCAAGGGACGTTCGAAGGTCCTAAGCAGGGACATTAGGCCCTAACGCGGTCGCGGCCGAGTGCCGGAGACTTTTCTCAAGAAGCCCAAAGAGGCGAGCAAGGAAAGGAACACAAAACAAGATGCGTAGGAAGAGCTTCGACATCCTAGTGAGCGCCGGCGGGGCAATGCTCGCCCTGGTGCTCATCGTGGCCGGGGCCCTCGCGATGTGGGGTTACAGCTACGCCACCTCGACCGTCCACAGCCAGCTAGCCGAACAGCAGATCACCTTCCCCTCCAAGGCGGCCTTCGCTCACGCCAAGGCGGGCACCGAGATCACGCCCGGCATGATCCCATCGGTCTCCCGCTACGCCGGCCAGAAACTTGCGACCGGCGCCCAGGCGGAGGTGTACGCCAACGACTTCATCGCCGTGCACCTGAAAGAGATCGGCGGGGGCAAGACGTACTCCGAGCTGTCAGCGGAGGCAAGAGCGCTCCCCCCGGGCAGCGCTGCCCAAAAGGCCGCTGAGGCGACCGTCCAGACCGTCTTCCAGGGCACCACGCTCCGCGGCCTGCTCCTCAACGCCTACGGTTGGTGGCAGGTCGGCCAGGTCGCCCTCTGGGCCGGGATCGTCTCCTTCGCCATGGCCGCGTTGACGCTGGTCCTCTCCGGCCTCGGCCTCTGGCACTCCCGCCGGGTGCCCCTCGATGCCGAGATACCGGAACTTCGCACGGCCCAGCCGAGCCTGACCCAAGGCGTCGCCGTTTAGCGCCGGCTAGGACCAACTTGAGCTAGCCATCGGCTCAAAGCGGCCGGGGCAAGGGCCCTCATCGGATAGCCCTCCCCCGGTCGCTTTCGCGCACCGGCGCGGCCGTACCCGCGGGTGGCCTCGCCGGCGAGTTGGCCGCCTCCGCGTCTCCGTGAGCCCTTTCGCACCCCCTGGGACCGCCAGTAGGCTGCAGGCATGTCAGTACGGGTGTTCCTCGTGGACGACCACGAGGTCGTCCGGCGAGGGCTGCGGGAGCTGTTCGAGCCGCAAGACGACCTGGAGGTCGTGGGCGAAGCCGCTAACGCCGAGGAGGCGCTCGACCGCGTCCCGGGTACCCAGCCCGACGTGGCTATCCTCGACGTACGGCTACCGGGGGAGAGCGGCATCGAGCTCTGTCGCGAGCTACGGGCGGCCTTGCCCGACCTGCGCTGCTTGATGCTCACGTCCTTCGCCGACGACGACGCTCTTTTCTCGGCGATCTTGGCGGGTGCAAGCGGCTATCTCCTGAAGGAGATCCGGGGCCCCGAGCTGGTGTCCGCGGTCAGGCGGGTGGCGTCCGGCCAGTCGCTCATCGACCCCGCCCTCACGGCAACGGTCATGGAGCGCCTCCGGGGGAACCGAGAAGACGAGCGCTTGGCCAAGCTGTCGCCCCAGGAGCGTCGGATCCTCGACCTGATCGCAGAGGGCAAGACCAACCGCCAGATCGGGGCCGAGCTTTACCTCGCCGAAAAGACCGTCAAAAACTACGTGTCCAACCTACTCGCCAAGATGGGGTTCGCCCGCCGCACCGAGGCGGCGGTCTACGCGACACGCTCCAAGCTCGCGCAGCACCCACCTAGCTGACCAGCCGACAACGCAGGTCAGAGGGACGCGCGAGGTGGCCCAACGTGCGCACGGCGAGGGGGACGAGGTGGTCGTCACAGGCTTCGGCGCTGTGACGCCCGTCGGCAACGACCGGGAGACGACCTGGCGCAACCTTGTGGCGGGGCGTTCGGGGGTGGGGCCCGTCACCCACTTCGAGCCCAAGGGCTTCCCAACCCGCATCGCTGGCGAGGTGCGCGGCTTCGATCCGGCCACGGTGCTCGAAGGAAAGCGCCTGCGCCGTTCGGCGCGCTTCACGCAGTTCGCGGTCGCTGCCGCTCGTGAGGCTATTGCCGATGCCGGGCTCGACCTCAGTGCCGAGGACCCCGCCCGCATCGGCGCGGTAGTCAACGCCGCGGTCGCCGGGTTCGACACGATCGAGGCCGCCACGCGTTCGCTAGTAGACGAGGCGTTCCGCCGCATCAGCCCGCACTTCGTTTCCTCCTCCCTCACCAATATGCCCGCGTGCGAGATAGCGATAGACCTCAACATCCGCGGGCCGGTGTCCGCCAGTTCTCTGGCGTGCGCAAGTGGCCTGTACGCCCTCGTCGAAGCCCGAAGGCTGATCATGTCCGACGAAGCCGACGTCGTCGTGTGCGGGGGGACCGACGCCGCCATCACGCCCGTCATGTTCGCAGGCCTCGCCGTCATGGGCGCCATGTCGACGCGCAACGACGACCCCGCCGGGGCGAGCCGGCCCTTCGATGCCATGCGCGATGGGTTCGTCTTCGGTGAAGGCGCCGTCGTAGCCGTGGTCGAACGCGCCGAGCACGCCCGCCGGCGCGGCAAAACTCCCTACGCCCGGCTCGCCGGCGGTGCCCTCACCTGCGACGCCTTCCACGTAAGCGCCCCCCGCCCAGACGGGTCCGGGCCGCGTGCCGCCATAACCGCCGCCCTTTCGCGTTCGCGCGTGAGGCCGGAACAAGTGGACTACATCTGTGCCCACGGCACCTCGACCAAGGCCAACGATCGAGTAGAAACGGCGGCGATCCGCGACGCTTTCGGGGCGTCCGCCGACCTCATCCCCGTTTCCAGCCCGAAATCGATGGTCGGCCACCTGATAGGCGCGGCTGGCGCGCTCTCGGCAATGGTCTGCGCGCTCGCCATACGCGACGGCGTCGTCCCCCCGACCATAAACCTCGAGCACCCCGACCCGGAGTGTGACCTCGACTACGTGCCCCACAGGGCGCGCCCGGTCACCGTGCGCACCGCGGTCGCCAACGCCTTTGGCTTCGGCGGGCAAAATTGTGTCGCCGTCCTGACCTCGCCCACCCCGTAGGCCACCGCCTATGGCTGCCTCAGGACCGAAATCGCCCCCATGGCCGCTTCGTCGAGGTCGTCCATGTGGCGGCGGCTCATCAACACGGCCACACCGACGCTCCGCGCCAGGTCGAGCCCTATAAAGCTGCCGAAACCCGCCGTCCCCCCGTTGTGCCAATGGACCGGGCCGTCGTCGGTGTCGCGCACCAGCCAGCCGAGGCCAACTTGCATGCCGGGCTCCGCTACCTGGAGGGGTTGGTGGACAAGCTCGAACGCCGCCTTCAATTTCGTGTTCTCGGGAACGAGGTTGGCCCTCAGGTAGATGCCCATCCCTTCTGCCGAAGAGAAAAGGAAGCCGGCACCGGGTAGGGCCGGGTTATGCCAATGCTCGACCTCTTGGCCGCCGAGGTTATGGCCGAAGAGCCTCCGGTGGCCAGGATCCGCATCTGTTTCGAGCGCGATTTTCTCTTCCAGCCCGAGCGGGCCCAAGACGTCCTGGCGCAATAACGCGCCGAAGGCCTGCCCGCCGGCGGCCGCGAGGGCGCGGGAAAGGACGCCGTAGCCGAAGTTCGAGTACTCAAAGGGGTGAGGCCCGGGCCCGAGCCGGGGGCTCAGCTTGCGCACCGCTCGGTCCACGTGGCGGTCACGGACGAGCGCGTAGGGGTCCCGGAGACGGAGGAGCATCCTGGCCTTGATGCTCCGCGGGATCCTCGGGTACCCCGAGGTGTGGGTGGCCAAGTCCACCAGCCGGATCCCCGAGGGCCCGGCCTCCGGCAGGTACCGGCTAACCGGGTCCTCCAGGGCCACCCGGCCGTCGACCGCCATCGTGGCGAGCAACAGCGCAGTGAAGGTCTTGGTCACCGAACCTATCTGGAAGCTCGAGTCACAAGACGCGCCCGAGAGCCAACTCCCCGCTCGTCCCCCGGCCATCCCCACCGCAGCCAGTTGCCACGTTCCCGGGGACGCCAGTCGCGAAAAGGCGTCTCGCAGGACCGTCCTCACCCACGGGTCCCCACGGTCGCTCACACCCCGAGCCTAGGGTCACACGCTGCCAGCGCCGTGGCGGCCGCGTGCGGCGGGCCTCCGCTGCCGGCGAGGCCGCCCTAGCTCGCAGCTCCTTTGCTAATCGGCTGCTAATCGGCGCGTTCGGCTCCGCGCCCCGCGAGGGCGCGTGCGCCGGCCGACGAGAGCGCTCTGTGCCAACTCGCGACGACGGCCAGCCTTTTCCGGGTTTTGCATCTCGATCGTCGTAACCACCGACTCGATGAGCATCGCAGTCGTGATGCGAGTGAGCGACGGGTTGGCCAGGTCGGTGTCGTCGGGCAGGTCGAGCCCGATGCTGCAAGTGGCCCTAGCCGCTATCGGCGACCCGGGTGGCGCGAACGCGACGGTGCTCACTCCGGTCTTCCCCGCCGTCGCCATCACCTCCAGCAGGTCAAGGAGGCGGCCGCTGTGCGAGAACACGACCAACACGTCCTCGGGCGTGCACAGGTAGAGCCGTTGGAGCATGTGGAACATGTCGGTCTCCACCACCGAGGCCGTGACCCCGAGGAGCCGTTGCGAAATGTCCATCGCATCGACCACCGAAGCGCCGGAGACCGGCTCACCACCGGCTTTGTGGGCGCTCCGCTCCTCTGCCCGGTGCTCACGGACTTTGGCCGCCCTGACCTCGCCTTTCGCCTCCTCCACCAAAAGGAGTTCCCGTCATGGGGCTATTCGGTGCGCCACGGCGCCACCACCATCTGGGAGCGCTGGGACGGATGGACCGAGGAAAAAGGATTCCAGACTCCTCAGATGAACTCGTTCAACCACTATGCTTTCGGTGCTGTCGGGGCGTGGCTGTGGGGGCAAGTGGCTGGCATAAGCCAGTCAGAGGAGTCGGTCGCGTACAACGACTTGGTGATCGCGCCGCACTTCGACCCGGCCATGGAATGGGTGAGCGCCAGGTACGATTCGCCGCGCGGGCTCATCGCCGTCCGCTGGCAGCGTGACGACCACGCCGTCCACTTGGACCTCGAGATCCCGCCTGGCAACCCCGCCGAGCTCCGCCTGCGAGGTGTGGCCGATGCCACCGAGGTCCTCGTGGACGGCGAACCAGCTACCGAACACTCGTGGACGAGGACCCTGGCCGCCGGCGCCGACGCCACCGTGCGCCTCGGGCTCGCCCCGGGCTCATGGAAGGTCTTTTCTCCTATCCGCGATTAGGCGTTCCCCCAAAGGGTCGTGCCCCCCTGCTGGTCAGCTGGCCGGGCTCGCCCTACCGTTCAGGGCCCTTTGTGGGTCATAAAGCACCACTGTCCCGGCAACCATGTCGTGGAGGCACCTGTGCTCCCGTGTCGCCAGCATGAGGATAAAGGAAAGGAGCAAGGTGACGAAGCCGAATATGCCCTCGACCAGCCTCCCTATGGTCTCGCGAAGCGCCATCCACCACCAGCCCGCCACGCGGCCGGTCTCCGGGCGCCAGCAACGCATCCCGAGCACCTGCAGCGCCGGCGTCTGCCCGCGGCCCCAGACGATTGCCCCCCAGATCACGTACCCGATGCCAAGGGTGATGATCACAAGCGGTATGGACAAGAAATAGGCACCTATGCGGCGAGCGCTGCTCGCCAGTTGTGTACCGCTCGGGAGCAGAAGGCCGCTCGAGGGGTCGAGGTACATGCCCGGTGGCGCCTCGGGAGGGAACGCCTGGTTAGCGGCAGGGTAGGTCGGCAGCGACCCCGGGGGTTGAGCGACTGGCGCGGACGGCGCGCCCCACGCCGGCTGGTCGGGCGCGCCCCCGGAGCCCCAGTTCGGCGCTTGCGGCCAGCTTCCCTGGTTGGACATATAGCTCTACTGTCGCGCGGGCCCACCTTGAAGGCAAGCACCGCCCGAGGCGATGCCTTCAGGGCTTTCGGTCCGAGCCAGGATGCTACGGTTGGTTCTGTCCCCGAAAGGCGTGATTGTTGCGAGAGGTGCGCCGATGGCCCAGCACAGCCCACAGCCAGAGTACGGCCGGCCCCTCCGAGTCGCCGTGGCAGGCATCGCCATCGAGTCGAGCACGTTTTCCCCCCACCGCACCCACCTCACAGACTTCACCGTCACGCGGGGCGAACAGTTGCTGAAGCGTTACCCATGGGTTGCCCGAGCCCGCGACTGGTGCACCGGCGTGGAGTGGGTGCCGCTCCTCCACGCCGTAGCGTTGCCGGGTGGGGCCGTCTTGCCCGACGTGTACGACGGCTTGAAAGCCGAGATACTGAGCCGCGCCAGGGACGCTGGCCACTTGGACGGCCTTTTGCTCGACATCCACGGGGCCATGAGCGTCACGGGGAGGCGAGATGCCGAGGCCGACCTTGCTTGGGCGCTCCGGGACGTCGTCGGCCCCGACGTGCTCGTTTCAGCTTCGATGGACCTCCACGGCAACGTGTCGCAGGACCTCGCTCGGGCCTTGGACCTAATCACGTGCTTCCGGATGGCACCCCACGAAGATGCGTGGGACTCGCGCGAGCGGGCGGCCCGCAACCTGGTGCGCCGCCTCCGCGCGGGAGGCAAACCGGTGAAAGCATGGGTCAGCGTACCCGTCCTACTGCCCGGCGAAAAGACGAGCACACGGCTGGAGCCCGCCAAGGGCATATACCAGATGGTGAGAGAAGTCGAGGCCATGGAAGGCGTCCTCGACGCCGCGGTGTGGGTGGGCTACGCCTGGGCGGACGAGCCCCGCTGCCGGGCAGCTGTCGTGGTCAGCGGTGACGACGCCGACCTCGTGAAAAGGCAAGCTTCCAGGCTGGCCCAGGCTTACTGGGATGCCCGGCAGCGCTTCGGTTTCGCAGCGCCGACCGGCACCTTTGACGGCTGCCTGAAGAGCGCCATCGAGAGCGAAAAGCGCCCCTTTTTCATAAGTGACTCCGGCGACAACCCGACAGCGGGCGGCGCCGGCGACGTGTCCTATGCCCTCGGCCGGATGCTCGCTACGCCTCAATTGGTAAACGGGGCCGTCAGCGCCATTTATGCGAGTATCCCCGACCGAGACGCCGTGGCAACAGCAGTCGCAGCAGGTGCCGGCGCGCCCGTGGAAGTCCAAGTCGGGGCGAAGGTGGACAGCGGGCCTGCCCCGCCTGCCACCTTGGTCGGCCGCGTGGGGTGCGTGAAGTTGGACGACCCCGTCGGCGGCGACATCGTCGTCATAACTATGGGCCGCCTCGACGTCGTCGTCACCTCGAGGCGAAAGCCGTACCAGCGCATCTCGGACTTTACCGACCTCGGGCTCGACCCTCGCAAGACCGACGTCGTTGTCGTAAAGATCGGCTATCTCGAACCCGAGCTGTACCATGCTGCAGCGGACTGGCGGCTTGCGCTCACACCGGGAGGAGTAGACCAGGACCTCATCCGCCTCGACTACTACAACCTCGACCGGCCCGTCTTCCCTTTGGACCAAGACGGGCCCGAACCAGACCTCACGCCCCAACTGGTCTAAACCTCCTACCCTCGACCCCTCTAGCCCCTCCGGTTCCGTCACAATGGGGCCATGGCTACCGAGCTGCTCTACATGCGCGACGCGTACCTGAAGTCATTCGAGGCCACAGTGGCGGCCACCGACGAGGAGGCGCGCCGCGTTGCGCTTGACCGTACGGCCTTTTACCCGACCGGCGGAGGTCAGCCCCACGACACAGGCGTGTTGGCCGACCTACCCGTGCTCGATGTACGCAAACAGGACGACCTGGTATGGCACAGCCTCGGCGGTGACGGCCCCGTGCCCCGCGTGGGCCAGCCCGTCCACGGCGACCTCGACTGGTCTCGCCGGCACGAGTTGATGCGCACCCACACCTGTCTCCACGTGCTGTGCGGGGTCATCTGGAGGGAGTGGGGCAAGTCTGTCACGGGGGGCAACATGGAGCCGCTCAGCGCCAGGATGGACTTCGAGTTCGACCCGCTCCCCGAGGGTTTTGGCGCGCTGGTCGAGCAGCTCGTCAACGCCGAGCTGGAGGCGGACCGGCCGATAGTGGTGAGCTTCCTCCCCCGAGCAGCCGTCGGCGCGGACGCGGACCTCGTCAGGACCAAGGCCAACCTGGTACCCGAAACGGTCAGCGAGATCCGCGTGGTCGACATTGTGGGCCTGGACAAGCAAGCCGACGGGGGGACCCACGTACGCTCGACCGGCGAGGTTGGCCGTGCCCGGGTGCTGAAGACGGAGTCCAAGGGCAAGGGCAACAAGCGCGTCCGCCTGCAAGTGCTCGACGCTTGAGCGCGTAACCCGAGGCGCCCCAGCGAGCTACCTTCCGGCTTGCCCCCCGGCGTCCGAGGGCGGGGAACGGTCGACCTTGCGCCCGGTCACTTCTTCGGCGCGGATCCGGAACGCCACAGGGACACGGCCCTCGCCGCGCGGACGCTGGCCGCCGCCCTCCCCGTCACCGGTGCGCCGAGCGAAGCGCTCGGCCAAAAGGCGCAGCGTAAAGGAGGCGTCTTCGCCCGACAGTTCCTCGTAGGTCCCCTGGACGATAGCGCTCCGCCAGCCACCGCCAGCCTGGTACTCGTCGACCTCGAAGCAGACCTTAGGGTTTTCGCGCATCATCCGCACCTTCTGCCCCTCGACCGAGTAGACATAGGCACAGCCGCTATCCCAGGCATAGATGACCGGCACCACATAGGTCACCCCGTCTACATGGCAGCCGACACGCCCGACGACCTGGGAACGCAAGAACTGCTCTGCCTCCGGCGAGCCCATCTCCTGGATCACGACAACCATTGTCCCATGCCAGGAGCCGGACCGGCTCACCGCCGGCCAGATCGCTGGAGGTACTATCGGGGAATTACGAGCACCTCGTCTACGACGGTCGCCGCCACGTGCCCCTCGTCACGCTCGAGGGCATGCGCGAGCGGACGGTCACCGGGCGGCGGCCGAACGTGCGCCCGTCGGGGAACGCGCACATGAAGCGGTTGGGGGGCCTAGGCGCGCCCGCCTCCCGCACTTCCCGTTCCTCGCGACCGGCGGGAGTTTTCGGTTGTACCATCCGTACCATCCGCTCCAGGAGAGCGCGGCCCTACTCGCTTTCTGCGACGGTGACCGACTCGATCACGACCCGCTCTTTCGGCTTGCCTGAGGACGTGCCTACCGCGTCTATCGCGCTCACGACGTCCATGCCCTTCACAACCTTTCCGAAAAGCGAGTACTTCGGCGGCAGCTGGACACCGCTCGGCCCGCTTACCACGAAAAACTGGCTCCCGTTGGTGTTCGGCCCCGAGTTGGCCATGGCGAGGGAGCCGAGTTCGTAACGCCCAGGCTTGGGTAGTTCGTCTTCAAAGCGGTAGCCAGGCCCTCCCGAGCCGGTCCCGGTCGGGTCCCCGCCCTGAAGGACGAAGCCCGGTATGACCCGGTGGAACACGATGCCGTCGAAGTAGTGGTACCTGGCGAGGAACACGAAGTTGTTGACAGTCTTGGGGGCGGCCAGTGGGTCGAGGTTTACCACCACCTTCCCCTTTGAAGTGACCATCTCGGCCGAATAACGCCGAGATGGGTCGATGCACATCGGAGGCGGCTCGGCGAAGTGCATCGTTTTGGCGCTCGAGCCGTCAGGGGCGGGGCAGACTGGGGTCATAGGACCTGTATAGCGCACGTTTGGCCAATCGGCTCTTCTGCCAGGTCATTGGGCATGGAGCACACGCTCGTTCGACGGCGGACGACGCCGGCTCCGCCTGACCAGGCAGCGGGGCGTCGGCGAGGACGCAACTCGAGCCGCGTGGCAGCGTCTACGACAGTGTGGCCATGTCGATCACAAAGCGGTAGCGGACGTCACTGCGTACAACACGGTCGTAGGCGGCGTCGATGGCGTCGGCAGCAATGACCTCGACGCTGGGCAGAGCCTCGTGCTCGGCGCAGAAGTCGAGCATGGCCTGGGTCTCCCGGATACCCCCTATCGACGAGCCGGCCAACGAGCGCCTCCGCGATGTCAAAGAACCGACCTTGACTTGGTAAGGCTGGGGGGGCAAGCCGACGACGACCATGGAGCCGTTGCGCGCCAGCAAGTCGAGGTAAGCATCGACGTCCAGGTTGACCGACAGGGTGTTGACGATCAGGTCGAAGCGGCCGGCGAGGTCCGAAAAAGTGGCCGGGTCACTGGTCGCACGGTAGTCGCTGGCGCCGAAGCGGAGGCCGTCATCCCGCTTGGAAAGGGTGTGGCTAAGAACGGTCACATCGGCGCCCATCCCAGCGGCTATCTTCACACCCATGTGGCCGAGGCCGCCCATACCCAAGACGGCGACACGCTTGCCGGGGCCCGCGCCCCAGTGCACCAGGGGAGAGTAGAGGGTGATGCCCGCGCAAAGAAGCGGCGCGGCGACCTCCAGCCCGATACTGTCCGGGATGCGTAAGACATAGTTCTCGTCCACCACGACCTGCGCGCTGTAGCCGCCGTAGGTCTCGTTCCCCTCGTAATCGCGGGCGTTGTAGGTCCACACCGCCCCCTTCTCGCAGTACTGCTCCTCACCGGCCCGGCAGTTGGCGCATTCGCGGCACGAGTCGACGAAGCAGCCCACGCCCACTCGGTCGCCTGGCCGGAAGCGGGCTACAGCCTCTCCCACGGCCGAAACAGTGCCGGCTATCTCGTGGCCGGGCACCATCGGGAAGATGGCTGGGCCCCACTCCTCGCGCGCCTGGTGGATGTCGCTATGGCAAATGCCGCAGTAGGCAATGCTGATGACAACGTCGTGAGGGCGAGGCTCGCGCCGCTCGACCATCATCGTCTCGAAGCGGGCGCCGGCCTCCCCCGCCGCCATGGCCACGACTTTGACTGACATGCGCGCTGCTCCTTTTGCACTGCCGCCACCAAGCGGTGGCAGGCGCCACTGACGCCGCCAATGTAGCCCGCCAAGCGGCACCTAGGAAGCCCTGGCCCTTCCCCCCGGGGTTAGCATCGTGGCATCCCCTCTTGCCACGCCACCGGGTGCCCGTCGCCGCTGACCGAGCTAGTGGCGGTCGACGCCCACGCGGGCGGCGAACCAGGGCGGGTCATCGTCAGCGGCATCGCCGACGTTCCCGGGGCGACCATGTTCGAAAAGATGCTCCACCTTTCCGCCTACCATGACGACCTCCGGCGACGGATGTTGCGCGAGCCGCGCGGTTACCCGGCGGCCAACTGCAACCTGCTGCTCCCTGCCACCGACCCGGCGGCGGCGGCCGGGTTCGTGATAATGGAACAGGTCGAGTACCCGCCCATGTCCGGCAGCAACACCATTTGCGTGGCCACTGTTCTGGTGGAAATGGGCATGGTGGAGGTGACGGAGCCGGTCACAAGGTTTGCCCTGGACACCCCGGCGGGCTTGGTCCATGTCGAAGTCGAGGTCCGCGAAGGGCGGGCGCGCCAGGTCATGTTCGAGAACGTTCCCGCTTTCGCCATGCAACTCGGCGCCCAAGTGGAGGTACCCGGCATCGGGACCTTGGAGGTAGATCTGGCCTACGGCGGGATGATCTACGTGATCACGGACGCCGCCGCGCTCGGGCTTCGCCTGAGCCCCGACGAGGGGCGCGACATCGTCCGCATGGGCGAGTGCATCAAAGCCGCCGCTCGGGAACAGGTCCCCCAGTTCCACCCCGACCACCCGGACATGGCCGGTCCCACGATCGCCTGCCTGACGGGCCCACCGAGCGTACCCGGCGCGGACCAGCGCAATGCTGTGGTCGTCTCGACCGGGGACTTCGACTGGTCGCGTCCCGAGACCTGGACGGGCGCCCTGGACCGCTCGCCCTGCGGGACGGCGACGTGTGCACGGATGGCCGTCCTACATGCCCGCGGCACCCTTCCGATCGGGCGCCCGTTCCGTAACGAGGGGATCCTGGGCACCGTGTTCACCGGCCGTCTGGTGGCTGAGGCGAAGGTCGGCGACCGCACCGCGGTCGTCCCCACCATAAGCGGCCAGGCCTGGGTGACCGGCCACGCCCGCTACGTACTGGATCCCGAGGACCCGTTCCCGTCTGGGTTCACCGTTGGGGACATCTGGGGGACAACGGCCACGCTGGGATAAGTGACTGCCGGTAACAGGGCAGCTGGCCGGGGCAACGGGTGATGCCCGCTTGGCCCCGGTCGACCTGGCCGGCAACGGCCACACCTAGCGTCGCTCGAGATCCTCTTTCAGCTGGACAGCCCGCGCCACACCGCCGAGGCGGCTCTGAAGCGCCGACACGAGCCAGGGCAGCGGCGCGGGCGCGCCGGGAAGGGCACGCCGGACGCGCTCTTCGGGCCCGCCGGACCAGCTTGTTAGCGTACCGGGCGGGGACGCCCTCGCGCTTGGCGACCTCAGCGAAGCTGGGCGTGTCGGCACCGAGCGACCAGGAGAGGAAGAGCCGCTGGTCTCGGGGACACCCGGCGGCTTCGATGAGGCACTGCGCCAGGCCGACCACGTCGAGCGCCCAGGGGGCGTGGGCCCGGAGAAGGCGTCCCGTGGCGGTGCTCACCTCGGCGGGCGCTTCGCCGCTGCGCAGTTCGAGCAGCGCCTCGAGCACCGGTGCTCGTCCGCTACGCCGTTCATGGTCCAAGACGAGCCCCAGCTCGCCACCGACCTTTCCTCCACCCACAGCCCCGACATTACTCAAGGGGTTCCCGCCGGTCGCGGACCCAGGGGGACGATCGCCATCTCTTGCGCGACCTCTCGGTAGAAGCCGGCCTCGCGCTCGGAGAACCCGTACTGCCTCGTCGGGTCGGCCCAAAGAGAGGCACCTAGGGACTCGAGGGCCGGGGTCGAATGCCGCGAACGCCCCGGGGGCGGCTTCTGTGGGCCCGCCACGGTTTGGGCCCCGGCCTTGGGGGCGTGCTGTGTCCACACGCCGGCGGAAAAGGAGCCTCGGGGGCCCCAGCTTTTCGAAGCCCGCGGCGCACAGCCACGAGGCCCTGGGGCCCAATCGGGGGACACGGTAGAGGGAAGGCCGCAAAACTAGTGGACGTGATTGCCGGTGGGGCACGTCCACCAGAAATAGGGACAGTTTTTGCCAAGATAACTGACGGATGTGCCCTTCTTGTCGCCACGTCCACCAGTTCCTCGCAACGCCCGCCGGCGAGGCGCTTGTGCGGCAGCCCCAAAAGGGGGCGACCCGCTGGCGGAGATGGCACCGCTCGGACCGGCGGGGGTCGCCGGCGGAAGAACGTGTAATCAGCCAAAGACCGCCTGGTAGCGAACCCGTCCCCCGGTGACAGCTACCGACCAGGGACACCTCCAGCTCGCCCAGCTCAGCGTGCCGGCAGCGACGTATGCCTTGGGGCAGGAACCCTTCTAGGCCAGGGGGGCGAGGCGCGCACTCGATGTTCGACCCTCGGCGAGAGCTTGGGCGCACCCCCAACGGGATTCGAACCAAATGGGAACGCATCGGACCAGCAATTTCGCCGCGGGCGCTGACGCTTCGGGTGACGTACGGGCTGCCTGAGAGCGACTTGCCCGCCAGCCTGGCGCGCGTGCCTCCTTGACGAACCGCCGCTACTGGACGTGGACCTCCTCGACGTCCCCATGACAAGCTCCGGGCCCCCAGGGGAGCCGGCCACGCTGACCATGCTCTGGTAGCGCTCGACCGATGGCCGGCGGCCTTGGAGCGAGCTGCCCGCCTCCGCCTTGCCATCCCAGGCCCAGGCAAATGGGAGGACCCCACCTTTAGCCCCAGGTCGGCGCGTCGGGTGTCGGTGCGGCCGGGGCCGCCGAGGGGTTCAGGCGGGCGCTGAGCAGCCCGTTCCTCGAGCACCGACAGGTTTTGTCGTACAATACCCGTGGTGAGGATCATGAGCTCGGCTCGCCACCACGGTGTGAGGCAAGCCGATATCCGCCACGCCATCACCAACGCCGTCGACGGCCGGCGGCTCGGACGCGAGCTTTTCTTCATGGGCCCCGACCGGGCCGGGAACCTGCTCGAGCTCATCGGGCGGGAAGCCGGAGGCGAGCTCGTCGTCTTTCACGCCATGCCACTTAGGGAATCGTTCCGAAAGAAGTACTTCTTATGACAAAGACCAGGCCCAAGAGCACGCTGGCCCAGCGGCTCGCCCCGCTCAGCGTGGCCACTATCGATGCCATGACCGACGACGAGGTCGCCGCCCTGATGGGTGCGGCACCTTCCGAAGTGGCGACCGCCGAGGACCGCCAGTACCTGCGGGAGGCAGCCAAGGTCGCCACCGACGAGTGGGCCGAGGAGATGCTCGCCCGGGGCAAGCCCCTGGGCGCTGACGAACTGGGGCGTTACCGCTCGGCCGGGGGCCGCCCGCGCCTCGGCGCCGGCGAGTCGGTCCAGATCCAGGCCAGGCTGCCCCGCGAACTGGCCGCACTGCTTGATGCGGCCGTGGCCAAGACCGGCCGGAGCCGGTCGGAGGTCGTACGCGACGCCCTCGAGGAGCACCTTGGGCGCTGGGCTGCCGAAGTGAGCGCCCAAGAGGGCAAAGCGGTCGTGGTCGACTTGATGGCGGCGCTGGAGGCTAGCTTGGCCCGGGCTAAGGCGGCCGGTGGCCGAACCGGGCAAGCTGAAATACCTAAGCAGCCAGGCCACAATCGAAAGTCTGCTGGCTGAAGCGCCGGGCGGCCAGCTCGCAGTAGCGCTCGCTGACCTCGACGCCGACAGCGCGCCGGCTGAGCAACTTGCCGCCAATAGCGTCGTCCCTGAGCCGCAGAGGGTGTCGAGCACGACCTCGCCCAGCCAGGTCAACACCCTGATCGCCGTCAGGGCCACCTCGAGGGGCGTGGCATCACGATCGTGCTCAGCGGCGGCGACATCCTGCTGCTCACCCTCGGCGGGCTCGCCGGCACGGCCCTGTGGGGCGCGATCGGCGCCAGCCTCGGAGCGATCATCCACAACCAAGTCGGCGCGATCATCGCGCTGCTCGCCTGGGGCCTCGCCGTCGACAACCTCCTCTTCGGCCTCGCCCCCTCCGTTGGGCGGTTCATGCCAGACCGGGCGTCGGACTCGCTCATGGGCCTCCGCGAACACCATCTCCTCGCGCCAGGCGCCGGCGCCATCATTCTGATCGCCTGGGCCGGCGTGCTGGCGGTCGTCGGTATCGCCCTGTCCGTCCGGCAGGACGTCAACTGACTGGGTGACCGGCATGGAGTCGCGACAACGGTGTACCGGTGACCAGCGGACACAGTCACCGACACCCGCTTGCCCGCTCTCGCAACGCCAAATCGACCGGCGACAGGGAGCGCACGAGTATTGAACGACCTGGACGCCGACCACAGCGCACCCGCACACGAGATCGCCGCTCCCGCATCGTCCAGCCAGTACGCCGTCGGCTTGCGCCTGGCGTGGTGGGGCCGGGTGTCCACCGAGGACCAGCAGGACCCCACCCTTTCGTTGCCCCGTCAGCTGCACAACTCGCGCCAGGCCCTGCCCCCCGGTTGGTTGATCGTGGCGCACTACTACGACGTCGAGTCGGGCCGGAAAGACCTCGCCCTTCGTGGCCGGTCGCGGGCGCACGAGAACTTCGACATCCCAATCCCGCGCGACGGTGGGATCCATGACCTCCTCTCCGAAGCGAAGAGCCCGTCACGTCGTTTCGACGCCGTTATCTGCGAGTCCATCGAGCGTGTCGCCCGCCGGACCTATTTCAGCACCAAGATCGAGCACGACCTCGACTCTGCGGGGTGGCGCTCTTCGCTGCGGACGAGCCGATCACCACAACTGGCAAGCGGGCCACGACCATACTGACCCGCCGGGTCAAACAGAGCGTCGCCGAGTGGTACGTCCTCGAAATCCTCGAGAAATCGTGGGACGGTTTTTGCGAGCACACCCGCCAGGGTTGGAACGTGGGCGTCCCTCCCTACGGGTACATGGCAGAAAAGGTCCCCTACCCCGTGCCCGCCCGACGCGCCGAAGGACGCACCAAGACCCGCTTGGTCCCAGACCCCTTGCGCGCGCCAGTCGTCCACCCGGTATTCAAATGGCGAGCCAGCGATCGCCTCGGCTACGGGGCTATCGCGGACCGTTTGAACGCAGACCCCGACCGCTACCCCGTCCCCGTTTCGCGCGACGTCGCGCGCCAACGAGACGCCTGGGGGCGCTCGTCGGTGCAGGAGGTCCTCACCAACCCGAAGTACACCGGGTACATGGTCTGGAACCGACGGGCCATGAAGAAAGGGGGGAAGGTCAACCCTCCCTCGCAGTGGGTGTGGTCCCCCGAGCCCACCCACGAACCTCTGGTGACCAAAGGCCTTTTCGAGGCAGCGGGTCAGGTCTTCGAGCGCCGCGAACGCTCCCGTGATGGCGCGGGCCCCAACGTTGCCCACCCCGACCCAAAACGGGCCTATCTGCTCCGTTCCTTTGTCATTTGCGGCATGTGCGGGCGGCGCATGTTCGGTAAAGCCCGCAAGCACCGCACTTATTACGTGTGCGTGCCGGCGCTCAACCACGCCGGCAAAGTGGCCGAACGCTTCCCCGGCCACCCCACGAGCATCTGGGTGCGAGAGGATCCTCTCTTGGACGCCGTCGCCGAGTTCTTCGCCACCCGTGTCCTCGGGCCAGAGCGGACCGCCCTACTTCGAGCCGACCTCGGCGACCTCACCCAACACGCCGACGATGAGCAAGCCGCCCGACTCGACGCGCTGCACCGGTCCCTGGATGAGGTCGGGCAGCGCCAAGACCGCCTTATCCGGACACTCGAGTCCCAAGACGACCCGACGGGTGCGGTCTTCGCTCGGGTGAGGGAGCGCATGGGCGAACTCGAGGCCGAACGCCGGTCCAAGCTCGAGGCGCTCGCAAAGCTCGAGGCGGCCGAGGTCGACCAGGCACCCCCGGTATGGCTCCTCGACGAGCTGCCTCTACTAGACGCGGACCTCCTCGACGCCCCCCACGACAAGCTCCGGGCCCTCTTCGAAGCGTTCCGGCTCGTGGTCCGCTATGACAAACGGCACCACCACGCGACGGTCCAGGTCACCATCGCTGGCGACACGGCCGAGCACCTTGACGCCAACGTCGTCCGCGTCGCACCCAGCTGCGATAATGAACAGCGACCGGTTCACACCGCCCTCGCCGGTTCCCATCTGCGTCGC
>JAJYMB010000115.1 GCA_021787365.1 Actinomycetes bacterium
GACCTACAGGTGGACGTCATAGAGACCGTCCCGATCACCCCCGACATGCCTGCCCTGATATCGGTGGCGAGCCTGTTCGGCCTTCACATCTTTTGAGCCGGGCTGGCCGTCTGATCGTGCTGCATAATAACACTTATGCATCAGCGGCCTAGAAGTAGCCGCTGACGGGCGTCAATGGTGGCTCGCTGCGGGCTGTGACAGGCCTCCGCCGCAGTGCGCTCCGTCTTCAGGGGCCCAAGGCGCCGGCGGCCCAACATCCCCAGTGCCACATCGGCAAGACCGCGTGCGATGGCGTTCAGCGCGGCCAGGGGTGGCAAAGCTGCCCCTGAGGCAGCTTGCTCAAAGGGCCCGTGGCCCGCAGAAGGCTCAAGCCGCGACCCAGGCTGCTCTGAGGGTGGTCCCGTTCAGCTTGAACATGTCCCACGATAGTGCCCCGTTGCTCGCGGTGGAAGTGGCGTTGCTGGACACAGGCCGCCCGGGGAGCTTAAAGCTGATGACGAACCTCATACCCATCGCCTCCAGGGTCTTTTTCGAAAAGGGGTTGCCCAAGGGGTTGCTCTTGCTCGGGCCGTTGCGAGCCGAAAGGAACCCGCTTTCGGCCACTTTGGCTAGCAGCGTCCAGGTAGTGCCATGGTGCGAGATGGAAAAGGTCGAGAACATCGGGGTGCCGCCGGGGCCACCACTGCTCATGGTCTCCAATTTTTCCAGTTCGGCCAGGTTCTTCAGCTTGACGACGACCTTGACGCCCTTCCAGCCGCCGGGGTCCTTGTACGGGGAAACCGAGACCTTGCCTGGGAACCGTTCAGAAGCCGTCTTGAACTGGTCCAGCGTCTTGCCGGGGCTGGTGTGGGCTAAAGAAGAAAACGCAGGGCTGAGGGTCACCGTGAGGACCTCAGTAGAGCTGCCGTTGGCGTTGACCGTGGCCGCTTCCCCGACGTGCACGCACCCGGCCAGGAGAGCGCCGGCCAGCGAAATGGCCGCCACGGCACAAGCCCGGCATAGTGCTGGACGCCTGCTCACTGGTGCCCCACTACGCTCTCGGGCACCGCCGGGAGATCATGCTTGCTCATTTCTGCGTGTCGTTTCTATCAGGTCTGTGGCAGCTAGCGGTAGCGAGCGAGCCTCATACCGCCGAGGGGCGCGCCTGAACAAGCTATCGACTGGGACCGCCTTTGGCAATCCCAGCCCGGCTACGTCTCCAATCAAGACAGCGGGCAACTACGTCGCCCGCTGTAGAGCCGCAAGGTGGCTGGCCACAACCGTGAACCTGGGGCGGCCGGTCCTTCAGTCCATCACACAACCCGGCCCAATTAGAAGAGGTCACCTACGCCACCATTGGGGAGCCGTCGCTCTTGGCGGCATGCCGCCCTCTTTGGGCCAGGGGTTGAGGGGGTACGAGCACCGGCCGTCGGGACCTAGGGCGCCCGGGGACGGCGGCCTGCCTGGAGGGCACCGGGCAGCCGCGGGCTCACCATTGGGCCCGCCAAGCCCACGACGTCGCGGCCGGCTGGTGGCACCCATTCGGGCCATTACCCTTGCTGTACGGGTTTGCGAGCCCGGTAGGGCTGCGAGCCTTCCGATGGCCCGGCCTGGTCGCCGCAGGTGCTGAGGGCTCTGGGCTGCGGCTGGGGCTCTTCGTTGCCAGCAGCCGCCGGGCCCCGGCTCGTGGATGTAGCCCGTGGCTTGTCCTCGACCTCTATCGTCCGCCTCCGCCCAGCTCGTTACGGGCACCTGGCCGCAGTCTGTAATAGCGGTACAAGCACTGTCGTGGTGCGGGCGAGGCTCACGGGGCCGGAGGTGGGACAGCCTGTTGCCCGCTGCCCGTGACGCCGTAGCCGTAGTAGCCAACGGCGGCGCAGAAGTTGGAGCTCGGGCAGGACACCGAAGTGGCTGTACCCCAAGTGAGACCGAGGCCGGACACCGAAGTGAGACCGGCGCCGTTCGGGTCTATGGCCTGCGGCGCGCTCCAGGTCGTCCCGTCGAAGGTGAGGACGTTGCCGTTGTCGTCGACGGCCGCGCAGAAGTTCGCGCTCGGGCAGGACACCGAAACGAGACTGGAGAACTGATTGTCATGGCTCGGGTCTATGGCCTGTGGCGCGCTCCAGGTCGTCCCGTCGAAGGTGACGACGTCGCCATACTGGTCGACGGCCGCGCAGAAGTTCGCGCTCGGGCAGGACACCGAAAGGAGACTGGCAAGATTGTCATGGGTCGGGTCTATGGCCTGTGGAGCACTCCAGGTCGTCCCGTCGAAGGTGAAAACGTAGCCGGAGCCATCGACGGCGGCGCAGAAGTTGGAACTCGGGCAGGACACCGAATTGAGGACGTTGCCGTTCGGGTCTACTGTCTGTGGAGCACTCCAGGTCGTCCCGTCGAAGGTGAGGACGTTGCCGTTGTTGTCGGTGGCGACGCAGAAGTTGGCGCTCGAGCAGGACACCGTATCGAGGCCATAATTCGCGTCTATGGTCTGTGGAGCGCTCCAGGTCGTCCCGTCGAAGGTGACGACCTCACCAGAGTACTCACCAGAGTAACTTTCGGACGCGGTCTGGCCAGAGTAGCCGACGGCGGCGCAGAAGTTGGCGCTCGGGCAGGACACAGAATAGAGATTGTCGCCGTACGGAGCTATGGCCTGTGGAGCGCTCCAGCTCGTCCCGTTGTAGGTGACGACGTCGCCGACGCCGTCGACGGCCGCGCAGAAGTTGGAGCTCGGGCAGGACACGGAATTGAGAGTGTCGCCCTGCGTGTCTATTGCCTGCGGCGCGCTCCAGCTCGTCCCGTTGTAGGTGAGGACGTTGCCGTCGTAGTCGACGGCGGCGCAGAAGTTGGAGCTCGGGCAGGACACCGAATTGAGACTGCCGCCCGGGTCTACTGTCTGTGGAGCACTCCAGGTCGTCCCGTCGAAGGTGAGGACGTTGCCGTTGTTGTCGGTGGCGACGCAGAAGTTGGCGCTCGAGCAGGACACAGAATAGAGATTGTCGCCGTACGGAGCTATGGCCTGTGGAGCGCCCCAGGCCGACCCGTCGTAGGTGACGACGTTGCCGTTGTAGTCGACGGCGGCGCAGAAGTTGGAGCTCGGGCAGGACACAGAATAGAGACCGGCGCCGCTCGGGTCTATGGCCTGCGGCGCGCCCCAGGCCGACCCGTCGTAGGTGACGACGTTGCCGTTGTAGTCGACGGCGGCGCAGAAGTTGGAGCTCGGGCAGGACACAGAATAGAGACCGGCGCCGTTCGGGTCTACTGCCTGTGGAGCGCCCCAGGCCGACCCGTCGTAGGTGACGACGTTGCCGTTGTCGTCTACGGCGGCGCAGAAGTTGGCGCTCGGGCAGGACACCGAAACGAGACTGCCGCCCGGGTCTACTGCCTGCGGCGCGCCCCAGGTCGACCCGTCGAAGGTGACGACGTTGCCGTTGTCGTCGACGGCGGCGCAGAAGTTCGCGCTCGGGCAGGACACCGAAACGAGACTGGAGAACTGATTGTCATGGCTCGGGTCTATGGCCTGTGGAGCGCTCCAGGTCGTCCCGTCGAAGGTGAGGAGATCACCGTTGTTGTCGACGGCGGCGCAGAAATTGGCGCTCGGGCAGGACACCGAAACGAGAAAGCCGCTGAACGTGATTTGTGCCGGCGCGCTCCAGGTCAGGGAGGCCGTGCTTGTGCTGACCGTCAAGCTGAGGTCCTGTACGGCGATATTGCCGGCAGCGTCTTTTACCTCGGCAGTGAACGAGAAGGTCCCCGTCACGGTCGGGGTACCAGAAATGGTCCCGTCGCTCGACAAGGTCAACCCTGGGGGCAACGAGCTCGAGTTGGCCGACCACGTGTAGGGAGGAGTGCCGCCGCTGGCTCCCAGGGTCGCTGAGTAGGCCTGGCCTTCGACACCATTGGGCAGGCTCGTCGTCGTTATGGCAAGGCCCGCCGGGATCACGGCCAGGGTGAGGGCCTGGGCCGTCGTCTGGCCCTTGCTGTCGGTGACCTGCACGGTGAAGCTGGCCGTCCCCGAAGTCGTAGGCGTGCCCGAGACCGTGCCGCCACTGGAGAGCGAGAGCCCGGCAGGCAGGGCGCCGGAGCTGACCGCCCAGGTATAAGGGGCCGTCCCCCCGCCGGCTGAGAGCACCTGGCTGTAGGGCGTGCCTACCTGTGCTGGCGGTAGCGAGCTGGTGGTTATGGTGAGCGGGACAGGTGAGGTGCACTTGTAGAGGTCCCAGCTCTTGGAGAGGATGTGGGGGTCGGCCACGCTGAAAGAGAGCCCCCAGACATCGAAGGCGAGGCCGCCGCCTGCTTCGAAGCCGACGCTCAGGTCGCACCAAGGGGACTTCGCCGAGTTCATAGTGAATTGAGTGTCCGCATAAGCAGTTATGAACGGGCCAGCGACACCTTCAATATCGAAAGCCAAGTGCGGGCCGACTTCGGCCGTGACAGAGCCGGACAGGCTGGGTGTAGGGGGTTGGAAGTTGAACTTGTTCGTGACGCCCCCGATCGGGTACAGGGATTTCCCGTTCCAGCCGAGGCCAGCGGTCACCGTCAATGACTGGTGCACCGAGCTTTCGACCTTCCCGTCGACAGACGCTTTCCCCGATAGGTCGAAGCTGAGCTTGGGGACGACGTAGATACCCGTGGGACCGACGGGTATTGGTGCGCCCAAGACGATAGGAGCTGGCGGGAAGGACTTGTCCAGCGTGCACGAGGCTTTGCCTTCGACTTTCGCGTCCAGGTAAGCGGTTTCGGTGCCGCTCACGGTCGCCTTGGCGTAGATGGTCCCTGGGTTAAAGATGCCCCCCCAGCGGACCTGGACGTGGACGTGCGGGGCGAACCCCACGCCCCCGCTCAGGGAGGCGGTGACCCCAGCGCTGCAGCTGAAGGGGTTGGCAAAGCTGCCCGGCCCGCTCTCGCTGGTCGCGTAACGCCGCATCGGGGAGTTCTGCACCGCGCCCTGGCTGACCGGCGTGAAGCTGCTCGTGTAGGCCTGGTCGGCCACCAGGTCGCCTTGGGGGCCGATGTCGGTGAGGCTCGCCTGGGTCGCCGTGACCGTGTCCGAGCCACCCGAGGTCGTGACGGTAGCAACTTTCAACAAGAGCCCTTCTGGGGAGCTGGGCCCGATGCCGATCGCGAGCACGTCCCCGGTCTTTATGAGGTGCTGGGAGTCGGAGACCGTGAGGGTGAAGACGCCGGTGGTAGCGGTCTGGGTGAGCGAGGTGACGGCGCTCCCCGCCACCACCATGGTGGTGTCGTTGACGGCGTTGGCGTAGTCGACCACCACGCTCCCCTGTGCACCTGCGGCCAGGGAGACGTCGGTCGTCTGGGCCAAGGGGTAGTAGGTCTCCGTCCCGACGGTCACCGGCTTCGCCGTGACGACCCAGTTGCCGGGCTCGGCCGGTTGGATGGTGGTCGTCGCGGTCACATCCGTAACCGTCCCATTGGGCGCGGTCGCGGTGATGCTCGCGGCCGTCCCGGTGAGGAGGTCTTGCACTGCGATCGTGAGGCTGGCAGCTTGGGTGCTGCCGCCGCCCGGCCCACCGCCGCCCGACCCACCGCCGCCCGACCCACCGCCGCCCGTGCCGGAGCCGCTACCGCCGCTACCGCCGCTACCGCCGCTACCGCCAAGAGAAACTGGCGGTGCCGGCGTCGTTGGAGCAATGGTGGTAGGTGGGGTCTCTGTGGGGGATCCTGATGCTGCCGCCGTCCGGGGGCGACCAGGTATCTTCAACAACGGCTCGCGGTGCCAGAAGAGGGCGATAGCCACCGTGGCACCTCTGAGGCCTTTGCTCCCCAGCGACCCGTGGAAGCGGGCGTCGCCGAACGCGAATACCCCTCCTCCAGCCCCGAGCAGCCAGTAGCCCCTGCCGTCCGGGGTGGAGGCGATCCCGACCACGGGCTTTACCAGGCGCTTGGCGCCCATGGAGCCGTGGAAGCGGGCGTCGCCGAAGGAGTAGACCGCCCCGTTGGCACCCGCCAGCCAGTAGCCCTTGCCGTCGGGGGTGGAGGCGATCCCGACCACGGGCTTTACCAGGCGCTTGGCGCCCATCGAGCCGTGGAAGCGGGCGTCGCCGAAGGAGTAGACCGCCCCGTTGGCACCCGCCAGCCAGTAGCCCTTGCCGTCGGGGGTGGAGGCGATGCCGACCACGGGCTTTATTAGGCGCTTGGCGCCCATCGAGCCGTGGAAGCGGGCGTCGCCGAAGGAGTAGACCGCCCCGTTGGCACCCGCCAGCCAGTAGCCCTTGCCGTCGGGGGTGGAGGCGATGCCGACCACGGGCTTTATTAGGCGCTTGGCGCCCATGGAGCCGTGGAAGCGGGCGTCGCCGAAGGAGTAGACCGCCCCGTTGGCACCCGCCAGCCAGTAGGAGGGGTCAGCGCTGCGGGGGTTGGCGCTCGGTGCCTCGTCGGCAAAGCGCTGCCCGAACGACAAGTGCACCGTGCGGCCGTGGAACGGGCAGGCCGGGACTACGCAGATGCCGTTCGAGCGGACGGCGGCGGGCACAGGCACAGGCGCGGCCGAGGCCGCCACTGGGCCCACAAAGCCGACCAGGCTAAAGACACCAGCCGCGACCGCGATAATGCGGCGACGCCGAGGAAGGCTCCCCTTGTTATCCTCCAACTCTGCTCCTTAGGTCCGCTACATGCACTCTGGTTGGCGGGGACAGTACACGAGGCGCTGGGTAGTTACAGCCACAAGCGGCCCCGGTGCCCCTATCCTCGTACAGAGGTCGGACAGAGCTCGACTTTGCGCGTGGTTGCAACCGCGATAGGTGCCCATACCGGCGGTACAGGCGAAAGCGCCGTTTGAACTGTGAACGACCGAGACAGTGCCGGCAGCCCAGCGCGACAGGAGCGAGGGGCCATGCGCCAGCGGGCTCTCCCCGACCGAGGGCAGTGACCTGTGCACGCTCGCCTTCGAGGCTGGGCGCCCGGGTGAGGTGCCACTCGATGGCACACGGCCTTTCGTCGATGGCCAGGAGCGTTTCGACTGCTGGCGGTAGTGGGCCAGGTAAGCCGGTACCTGGGCCGCCCGGCAATCCCCTATAGGGGCCCCGTCAGCGTTAGCCGTTCGATTAGCACCAACGTTGCCAAGCTCAACGCCTCGCCCCACTAGCAGGGCCCCCTTTCTCGGCGACGATAACGACAAAACCCCAGCAGCCGAGCCTCGCAAGGCTTCGAGACCGGCCCTTAGCTCCCCACAAAACCAGGCCTGACCGCGCGTTTTGGACAGGTAAATCGCGCGCCCGGCAGGCGTAGGCTCCAAGGCTTGCGATGCCCCTGCCCGAGCCGGTCGCGCTCATCTTGTCAGCCAATCGGGTGCCTTGCCTTGCACCCGGCGCTGCCACCTCGCCACCAGGTGCCGCTTCGAAGGGACTGGTGCCAGCGTGCGCCCTGCCGGGCCTGGCACCGCACCAAGGGGGCCATCGCCCAAAGCGCCTGTCTTCGAAAGCCCGATGGCGGGTTGGCTACGATCCTCCCGTGCGGTCAGTAGGGGGCCATGGCCGTGGTGCTGAAAATGGTGAACGGGATCCCCCGATGCCCAGCGGTCCTGCAGGAGCCCTATTGGGGGCGCGCTCCCGCTTCGTGCTCGCGTACCGGGCCGCTACCCGCGCCCAGTTCGCAATGGCACCGGCGTTGCGGGCGCGGCCGGCTCTGCGTGCGCTGTTGTCGGCCTGCCTTCTTTCAGATGTAGCCGAGGCCGTTTGGCTGCGGAAGGGGGCCGCACGAGACGGTTTGCGCGTCGCCCGTGGCCTGGCCGAGACCGCTGCCTGGGCCGCGGCCGGGGGCGTGCCCCAGGACCTCCCCGTGCTGGTGGGCGTGCCCCTGGCCGCTGAAGCCGGCGTGCGCACCGGGCTGCGGGCCGTGGCCCTGGCGGCCGGTCAAGGAGCCTTGGCGAGGTCGGTCTCGCGTCTGGCCGGGCGGGAGGCACCGTCCTGGTCGGTATATGGCTGGCAATTGCTCGCTGTTCTCGCCGGCGCTGGCACATCCAATTATGAAGCCTGGCTGCAGCGCCAGGCGAAAAGGCGCCACCAAGAACAACTGTCTGCACAGGTCGGGCACGCGCGGCTCCTAGGGCAGAACGACGTTGCCATGGGCGCCGACAGCGTGATGGACCAACTCTGGCGGCTCGGGTGGTTGCTCGGGGACACTGCTGGGGCCTCCGCGCTGAAGGCACTCTCGGCGTGGAAGGCCGACATAGCCCGGTTGACCCGTGCGAAAGCCTTCTACTTGGCCGACGTGCTGTGGCTCTGGGAACGTGGGCACAACCAGGGCCACGACCTTTCCGAAGACGTCTACTTCGTCCTTCCCCCCGGGGAAGGCACCGTGGTGCTCTCGCCCGCTCAAGCCACGGCCCTCGCTCGGGCCCTCGACGAGGTCGATATCGCAGGGGACGTGGCCGTAAGCGTCGCACGCTCCCGGCGGCGGGAGGACAGCCGGGAGGCGAGGGTCTTGAGGGTCGGCGACTTCGAGGTGACCTTGCCGCTCGAGCGCGTTGAGCACCTCGTCTCGCTCGGCCCCGTCCCTGTAGCTCTCGCGATGGGGGCAGCGTGGGCCCTGCCCACGATGGCGCGTCGCTACGGCGGCTCCCCGCCAGCGCGCGTCCTCCCCTGGGCAGCGGCCCAGCTTTGCTTGGCCGCCTGGGCGCACTGGTGCTGCACCCGCCAGAGGGACCTGCCGTATGGGCCGCTCGCGTGCCTGGCGTTCCTCGCCGCGACCGGGAACAGCGCGACGGTGACGCGCCATGTTCGTGGCCACTTGGGCCCTGACGGCCAGGTGCACTTCCCCTTCATGGACAATGCCGTGGCGCCCGTCATCCTGGCCGGCCTGTGCTGGCCAGACCTTGCGGGCCGTTGGAAAGGGGCCGTCACGTCCTGCGCCCTCCTCCTGGGCCTTACGGGCCTGGCCCTCGCCAGGCGCCCGGTCCCCATGCTGCGCCTTGGCGGCGAGGCGCTCTGGCTGGCCGCGGCGTGGGCTTCGGCGGGGCTGTTGCCCGCGGGCTACCAGGAACAGGCCGAGGCACTTCGCCAAGAGCTGGCCGAAGAGGACGAAAAGGTACTGAACGACGCCTTCGCCGAAGGGCGCTCCTCGGTCCTCAGGTTGGTCTCGGGCGCACGGTGGGAGGCCTGGAGGGCCGCACGGCGACAGGGCGAGCGGAACACGGAGGAAGCGGCTCGGGTCACTGAGCGCCTGGAGGCCATAGACGAGATGTTGAGGGAGCTCCAATGAGGCGTCGGGTCGTGGTGGTCGACGACGACGCCATAAGCCGGAGAGGCCTCGCCGAGCTCCTGGCCGACCAGCCCGCGATCGAAGTGGTCGCGGCGGTCAGCCACGAAGAAGCCGCCCGTTGGTCCAAGGAATGGGACGAGGCTGACATCGCCGTCATCGACGCGGCAGACGACCGGGCCAAGGGTGACCAGTTCCCCGGGGTAGCCGTGGTCGAGGCACTGAGGCGCCAACGGTCTTCGGAGCAGACGAGGGTGGTGGTCATAACTGCCCACTTCTTCGACGACGCGCTGCGCCGGCGGATGCGGGAGGCGCAGGCGGACTACTTCTACCACCGGAGCGAGGTAGCCGACGTCGAGGCCCTGGTGGCTGCCGTGCTCCAGCCCGCGCCTTCGCACCTCGGGGTGCCGCCCGAGTCCGACCCTGAGGCGCTGCACCGTCTGGGTATCACCCGCTCCACACGGGTCAACCGTGCGGTCAGTTTCGCCGCCGAGGAGGGCGGGCCCTCCGGCCTGCTCGGCGGCCGCCAAGGTAGGCGGGCCAGCGCACGAGTGCGCGCCGCTTTCAACCGCGTCGCGCAGTTGCAGGTGGTCAACGAAGACGGGACTGTCCCCGAACGTCCCCAAGAGCACCCGTCGCTGCAACAGGTCGACCGGTTCGTCCGTTGGGCGACGCGAACAAAGCACTGAAGTTGAGGACGAAGGCGTTGACGAGAAGACCACAGCGCACGAGACGACGCCGCTGTGCGGCGGTCACTCGAAAACCTACCCAGCGAAGGGCAGGCACCCTTGCTGTCCTGCTCGCGACAGGGGCCTGTGCATGGCGATCGGCGCAACAAGGAGCAGACGTCTGACAGGTGTCCGTTGGGACGACCACAGCTGGAGCAGGGTACCTCCTTCCCCAGTCATCGGCTCTATCCCAGCTGGCGTCCTCTCCAGCCAGCCCTGGCTTGCTTTTCAACTTCCGAGTGCTTGAGCGCGGCCACAATTTCGGTGGAGGACAGGCAGAGTTACGTCTAAGCACTCTGGGCGAACGGTAAGTGGAAAAAGGACCCCGATGGCTACACCGCCAGGCTTCAGGGGAGCCTCCTAGGTGCCCGAACGCCAATTTCTGCGCTCCTGTGCGCTGTGGTGGCGACGCGTTCATGTACGACGGCTGTACTTGGGGCCGGTCCACCCATATTGACAACAGGAACTTCCTCGTCTCCGTGTCATGCCCGCGTGCCGCTTCCTGGGCAAAGAGGGCGACCACTCGGGCAACGTCGACATGCTCGCGCAAAAAGGTTGCAATGCGCCGGGAGCACGGGGCGAGCTCCAAGGTCAAGTGCGGGTTACACTAACGATCGTTTGCGGACGCGGCCGCCCTACCAGGCGTTCCCCCAGGTCATGAGTGTAACACTACCCGTGTCCGCACCTATGTAATGCCCACCCCTGTTTGTGATACAGTCGACCCATGCGTGTCGGCTACGGACGGGTCTCGACGGCCGACCAGAACCCCGATGCCCAGCGAGACGCCCTGGCGGCCGCCAGCTGCGACAGAGTCTTCATCGACAAGGCGAGCGGCAAGCTTGCCCGCCGTCCCGAGCTGGACAAGGCCTTGCTTATTGCCAGGAAAGGCGACCAGCTGGTAATCACCAAGCTGGACCGTCTCGGGCGGTCCCTGGAGCACCTGATCGCTCTTTCCAACGAGCTCCAAGCTAACGGGATCGACCTGGTGGTGCTCGACCAGGGCATCGACACCTCCACCTCCCTCGGGCGGATGTTCTTCCACATCCTCGGCGCCATAGCCGAGTTCGAGCACTCCTTGATGTCGGAGCGCACCCGGGACGGCCTGGCCGCGGCCCGGGCACGGGGCCGTACAGGCGGGCAGAAGGCCAAGCTCACTCTCCGCCAGACCAAGGTCGCCCAGGACATGTACGACGAACTCGGTCGCGATGGGCACCGGGCCCACACTGTCGCGGAGATCGCCGCCGAGTTCGGGGTCTCCCGGCCGACCATCTACCGCCACCTGCAGCCGACGGCGAGGTGAAGAAGGCCGACCGCGCGCTCAGCCCGTGTCCCCCCTCGTCGTCCCCCGGGGCCTCGGGATCATGCAGGACCTGGGGTCCTTCGCCCCAGCTTGGGCAGCGAGACGGAGTACTCGGCGTGCACGCTGAGGTGGCGGCGGACGAAAGGGGGACAGTGGCAACAGGGTGGATCCCCACCCGCAAATGCAGCTTTTGCGCCTCGGGTCGGTGCTATCTTCCATATCGACTTCAGCGCGTGTGCCGAAAACGAAAGGACGCTCGGCTAATGACGGCATCTCCGTGGACACCGATAGCCATCAACGAAAAGGAGAAGAAGGTAGTTGGCTCGGCCGGTGGGCGCGTGAGACTGCACATCCCGCTTACGAAAGTGCCACCGCCAGTCTGGGCAGGTGGCCTGCATGTGAGCGGCGCGGGGAAGAGCGGACCCCTTGAGTATGTCATGGGTCCTGAGCCTCAGTTGGTTGGCGACCACTTCGACTGGGAGGTACCTGAGGCAGCGATGGCAGACGCCGTCTTCTATCTTCGACGGGTGGTCGGAGTGGCCAACGCCGCCTATGCCCAACTCTTGGCACGTCAGCAGGCCGAAGTCGAGCGACAGCGCGAGGCCGAGCAACGCCAGCAGAACGCTAATGATCAGCTACAGAGCAGGCTCGACGAGCTGTAGAGCCTGACGCCTTATCGAGACGGGTCCCGCCGCGACCTGAGGGCCGAACTCCTCGGCTCCTGGCTATAACCTTACCACAATTCCGCCGGGTGCTGCCAACGGCGGTCGCTCGGCATTGCTAGTCTAGCGCGCACCGTGTGCACGCGGGACAGAGGCCGGCACGGGGGCGTGCCAAGGGAGCCGGTAGGCACACCCGCGTTACGGGACGGTGAGCTTGAAGCGCACTCGGGCGGGAATCGGTCAGCCAAGGTACGGTGCGAGGGGAGGGACCACTTCTTCGCGGATGTAACTCAGACAGCCGGTCAGGGTTCGACAGGGAGGGTGGCCTTCCCAGCAGGTGCGGACCTTCTTCGGCGGCTTCCACCCGTTGTACCAGTGCCTGGGACGAAGCCAATCTCGATGAAACAATGGCTGGTCAGGGGCTCTGTTGGGTCCGCGGACGAATATGTACTCGGCTCCGTCAATAGGTGTCCGGTCGATGTGCCAAGTGCCTCGCACAGTCCGCGGGACGCGGTCGGGAATTAACTAGGCGTTGTGAATGTGCTCGTCCTGTATGAGAAGGGAGCGGTGCTTGTCAGCATTTCAGAGTTGGTGGAGGACCCAGAGTTCGTGAGCGTCGGCCGACTCGCTACCAAGCTGGAAGGGTTGAACGGCAAGGAGCGTGTCCCTCGCCTGCTGAGGTAACGGGGCGAAGGCGGAGATGGTGTGGGCGAAGACATCTTGTGTCAGGGCAATGGGGAAGTGAGTCCCGGGTGATGGCCTTGCCCCGTTGGCTTCGAGGAGGTAGGTTGCGAGATGGTCGAGGGCGGACCGGAGGTTGTGCACACAGTCCCCTATGAGAGCTGCCAGGCGAGCTGGCGGCACCGGCACTATGTCGATGCCTGGACCGTCGGGGCTAGATCAACCTGACGGCTTGCTGAGCTGTTGGTCGCGGAAGGCCGCGACAGGGCGTTTGGCTTCCGCCAAGTGCTCTTGGACACGCTCGAGCTTCGCCTGTACTTGCTCGATGCCGCACCATGAAGAGAGTATGCCTCGTGGTTTTGCCGCCATTACCCAGGAGACCCCTTTAGGCGTGCTGCTTAGTCTGGGCTGACATTGGGCAACGACAGGTGGGTGAGCCGTCGGTACTCGGCCGCCGAGTAGTTCTTATCGAGCACCTTGAAGTCCAGCGCCTGCAGCGTGATGCCCATCGCGGCCGCGCGTTGCCTGCAACCATCCCACCACGCGCTCCACCATTCGGTCTGGCCTGCGTCCAGCGGTGTGGTCGAGACGACCACCACTTGCACATTGGACGGGCTGAGCCGACTGTCCATCAGCACGCCGACCTCGGGGACCACCTCGTCCATGCGGTCGAACGCAGCCCGATCGACCCGTTTCAGCGTACGTAGGGCTTCGGTCAAGGGGTTCTGGATGGTGGCTACGAACGACCTCGCAAAAGCCGGTCGCCCGCTCAGGAGCGCGAGGCGATCGCCCACGCGCTGGCGCAGTTCCTCGGTGCCGAAACCATCAATCCTCCCTTGACGTGCCAGCCATCCCTTTTCTACGGGGAACGAAATGCGGAAGTCGGCGACGTAGAAGCCGGGCTTGAGTGCCGGGACGTGCAGCAGAGAGCGGCGGAACCGTCCTTGGCGCAGCAGGTTCTTCTCGCCAGAGTTGAACGCTTCGTCCATGTCGTAAACGGGGACGAGTTGGGCCCAGGGCCATCCGGGAGGATCGGCGTCCTCCTCCACGAGATCGCACGTCTGAGTCGTGATCATCCCATACGGCGGCGTGAGCCCCTCGGGGAAGCGTATGATGTCTGGCTCGGGTGGATCACCGGACGTGGCCGCCTCCTCGGCGAACCGCACGCTCTCTGCCCACACGGGGGCCTTGGGATCGGCCAGGTACGCCATCGGCGGACCGGCCACAAGATCGCCCTGTCGGAACGCTCGGAGCGCAGCAAGGACTCCGTCCGGCCACTCGACAGCCGATCCGGGTACCCCCGCTCCAATCACGCTGCTCCCCCGCCGGTTACGAACGGCGCCGCATACGCCGTACAGGACCCGAAAAGGCGTCCGGACGTGGCGGGACATCCCGCCGCCCTTCCTCCTCGAAGTCAAGAGCGTGAAGGGGGGCGACCGTCGGCGCCTCGAACAAGGTCGTGCTTGCCTCGGCGATCACGGACCGGAGCCCCGCGTCGTCCGCCAGATGCTCGCGTCGGCTGACGCCGGCCGGGCCAGTACCCGCCAGCCACAGTCGCGTTCTCTCCGTGCCCATGGCACGGTCCAACGACCCGAGTAACGCATGAAGATCGAAGAGCCGGCGCACGGTCGCCGGGTATGGGTCCATGCCCTCCCGCCAATTCTTGACGGACCGTGGGGCGTACCCAGCCAGCGCCGCCACCTGGTCCTGGCCGACGGCCAGCCAGCGCTGGATGTCGGAGACAGCCGCGAGCGCGGCCTGTGCCGGTGACGGCGTGACCGGTTCGGCCGGAGAGGGTATCCACGTTCGCATGTCACCAATGACATCGGCAGGTTCCGCCCGCACCAGGACCCAGACCTGTTCGGCGATGTCGACGATGGTCTGGCTAATCGTAGAGGAGATGGCGGCTAGCCGCTCGGCGAGCTGCGCCTGCGTGGTGATGGCCGTAGCTGCGGCGAGTGCGCCGACGGCGCCCCAGTCCATTGGTCGTGCTCGCGGCCGATCAAGGAAGAGGCTCGCCACGATCTCTCGGGGTTTGGTAGTGAAGACGGGTGTGAAGTCGAACGATCCGAGAAAGGCCCGGTCCTCTTCGGGATGGGCGAGAGCGGTCTGGTGCATCAGGCGTCGCCCCGCAGATGTTTGAACAGCTTCTCCGTGACGGCTGCCTGGAAGACCGCTAGTGCCACTGTGTGCAGACGCTCGGCACCGCCGTGGATGTCCACCGGCGAGAACGCTCGGCCGCCCGACCTTGAGCAGTCATGGTCGAGGACGTAGTGCCACACGGCATTGTCGGCGGGGCCTTCCGGCACGCAGCCGTGACGGAGGAGCACTTCCATATCGTCGCCACCGTCGAGCTGGAGCACCTGCTGGACTGCCTTGATCGCCGGACCGAAGGTGCTGTGAAGAACGGGTCCTAGCAGACGGTCGTCGATCCAGCCCCTCCAGCCCTCGGGGGAGCGGATCACCGGATCCTTGACGCGGTCGATGAGCCGCAGACCCAGACGCTGCTCGAGGCTCGGTTCGAGAGCGGACTGGACGAGCCCAACGAGTTCATCGAGGCGGGCGGAGAAGTCCGTCCAGTCGGTGTACGCCCGGGTCTCAAGCGCGAAGAACTCCGGCATGAGCACGACCGTCCACGCCCCATCCGAGGACCGTAAGTTCCATCCCCGCTGCTGGTCAGACGCAGTCGACACGCCCGCCGGTCCGCCCATGATGTTGAGGGCGATGCCGGCAGCCTCGTCGAGCACCGGGTACTTGCCTCCTAACCCTCTATGGACCTCAAGCGCTCGCTTGGCGTCGGCGACAGCCAGGTTGCGCTCGTGGCGAACCTGACATACCACCAGCTCTAGCGGCGAGCGCTCAAGCTTCTCCGTCGACGGCTCCGGCAGTTGCAGTCCAGGCATCCAGTAGCACCTCGTTTCTCTCCAGCTGGGCTGGACACTCGTCTCAGGGTCAGCGAAGTTGCAGGCAAGTTGCAGTTTAGCCGCTTGGGCTCCCAAGGGGTCACCGTCTTGGCCGGCGAGCTGCCGACCTCCAACGTGTCCGTCCGGGTAGGGGCCACATGCTCCGACCCAGGGCACAGCACAGGTGTCGACCGGGACCACTATCGATTCGGTCTCAGCTAACGGAACATAGGGGTGGTGGCTGTTCGACCGTTCGTCTGGCCCGACATCTTCGCAGACCGGCATTGTCGTCCGCCCGGGAATTACTGCCGCTGTGCCCCGCGGGCGTGCACGAGTTGGCGGGCCGTGGCGCGCATCACGCCAATGGCACATGCGTACGTCCTGGCCAGGCGTGTCTATGGTTTGACCACGCCACTTCGCGCTCTGCTCTGCGGCGATTCCGTCGCCGGCGGGAGGGGATGGTGCACACGCTTGCGCGCACTCATTTGCTCGCCGCCGAAGGGACGCGAAGACTAACGCGTACCCGTCGTCCTGCTCTCCCGCCTCCGGGACCGGCTCCCGGAGGCGCAGCACCCTGGATCTTCTCAACGCTAACCCAGTACGAGTTCCGCATACGTTTGTAGTCAAAGAAGTCGCCCTGGGGCTTCTTGACCACGTTCACCAGCTCGAACGCCTCGAGTTCCTGCACGCCCTTTGTCCAGGTGTCGGGAGAAAGGTCGTAACGTGCCCGTGCCTGCGCAGGTGACACCCAGGAGGCTCGGGCTCGGGCTCCCTGCATGTCCATCAAGATGATGAGCAAGGCCAACGCAGCTCCTGAGAGCCGCACGACCCAGCCGTCCTGCCACAGGCCAAGCGGTAGCCGCACGTACCGCTCGGACCCTCTCGGCCTCGTGTAGGGCTCGCCGCTCCCGTCTTGGCTCAAGAGCCGCACTGCGCCCGGCGTACCTTGGCGTCGTTCCGAGACGATCAACTTGTTGTCGGCGAGCCAGTCGATGGCGTCGTTCACGCGCCGGGCCCCGTTCCGCCCAGGGTCCGGTAGGTCGAGCATCTCGGCCCAAGACCTTGCTGGCACCGGTTGGGCGATGTCATAGGGCGGGTTGACCGCGAGCAGCGACATTGTCAGGTAGAGCTTCAGACGGACCTCGCCCCCCTGGCCACCGCGCAACAAGCGTGCCAGGGGAGGCGCTGGGGCGGAGGCTTCGGCCCTGCGCACGAAAGGCTCCGCCAGTGGGAGCCCAGTGGTCCTCCGTGACCGGTTGACGAGCCAGTTGAGCAAGCGAAGGGCCTCGTCAGAGGGGCCGGGCCGCAATTGCCGCACCTTCTCGGCGGCCGGAGCAGGGGTGCCGGGGTTCGCGGGGGTGTTGGGGATCCGGAATTCCATACTGTCGGTCACAGACCAGAAGTTACACCGCCACAATCGTATAACTGCAAGGCTGTTACCGTGCAGCTCCTCCGCAGAAGAGCGGCGGGCACCCGGCTGGGAAGGCTAAGTTGCCCACTTCAAGCCTACTGCCGGCTCGGGGTGAGGGCCACTATCATGTCCCCTGGAGACAGGAAGAGGCCCGCTCCGGTAAGAACGGACCTCAACCCTCGGCTCCGGTTGAAAACCAACAGGCCGACGCCGCAGGTAACGGCGATGTAAGCGATCTCAGTTTACCTGCGGTGCGACCCCAAGACCTCGCTCGGCGAGGAGAAAGGGGCTCCAGGTGAGCACCGCAAGAGCAGAACTAGCCGCAGCAGTCGACACAGCGGCGCACCAACAGCAACCAGAGAGGGTTGTCCTCCAGGACGGCATCGTCAGTGTGGACGGCTTCATCGAGACGGACCCGGCCGTCTACCGGGTACTGGCCAAAGCAGCCGAGCCTGAGCAGGTGCTCCATACCGTTCTCAGGGTGGGCGCCGAGGCCACGCTTGTCGCTCAGACTGACCTCGAAGCAAGGGTCGTCGAGCGCAGGTTCGAGACCATGAGCGCGAACTTCGGGAACCTGCTCGACGAGGCAGTGGGCCAGTTCGGAGAGCTGGGCTCGAAGCTCTTGGACGAGGACACGGGCTCCCTGGCCCTCATCCTCGCCAAGACCAGGGCCGGCCTCGAAGCCGCCTTGGACGAGACATTCGACGAGGACTCGAAGTCGAGCGCCATCGCCAAGATCCAGGTCGTGCTGGACGAGGCTGTCCGGGCCATGGAACTCAAGCTGCGGGCGGTCTTCGACCCGGACGCTCCTGACGGCGCCCTCGCCAAGACCAAGCGCGACATCCTCGAGACGGTCAAGGACCAGGGGCAGGCCCTGGCCAAGCAGCTCGGCGAGCTCATGGTTGCCGTCGCGACGACCAAGGCCAGGGCTGAGGCTGCGGAGCGCAGCGCTGTGAAAGGCTTCGACTACGAAGACCTCCTTCACCTTGGTATCACGTCGGTGGCGGTGTTCCACCAGGACGTGGCCGAGCGCGTCGGCAGGACGACCGGGGCGAGCGGGAACATGCACGGCGACTTCGTCGTCCAGCTGAACGCCGAGGACACCCTCGGCCAGGAGGCGCGCTTCGTGTGGGAGTGCAAGGACCGAAAGTTGAGCATGCAGAAGACGATGGACGAGCTCGCCCGGGCCATGGCGAACCACTCGGCCCTCGCCGGCATCGCCGTGTTCAGCCGCCAGGAGTTCGCCCCCACGCCGCTCCCCTTCTGGTGGTCGGGCAACCGCGCTCTGCTCGTCTACGACAAGGACGCGCCGGACGAGAACGCGCTCCACCTGGCTTACGCCTGGGCGCGCTGGGTGTGCCGCCGGGAGCTGACGACCGACGCTCAGTTGCTCGACGTCGCTCAAGTGGAGGCCGCTATCACCAAGGCGCTCCAAGCGCTGCAACGCCATCAGACGGCGCGCGGTTGCCTAAGTGCCGCCACCAACAAGATCAACGAGGGGGCAGCCCACCTGGCCGCGCTCGTGAGCGATGTCCGTTCCGCACTGTCTGAGCTCTGGGACCAAGTCGGGCACTAGACAGCACGCCGGGGACCGGACTTCGCGACCAGTCCCTGGCACACCAACCGGTCGGCAAGCCCTCACGGAGAATCGTCGAGCAGTCACGGTGTACCGCATCCGGCGATTGGGCTCCGCGCCACCCAGGGCTCAGCTCGCGAGACGCGTGCCTTCCTCTCCGAACATCTGCATCCCGTCTGTCGCACCGTTCGTCTTCGCCCTTCCCCTGGGCATCGTGGCACGCAAGGACCGCAACTCTCTCTCCGAGATGCCGAGCAGTTCGGCCACCTCATCCGGCCCCATGCCCGAGCCGAGCAGCTCCCCCACCGCCTTGGCCTTGGTGCCCTCGGCTTCGGCCTGGGCGGCTTCCCAAGCAGCCCTCGCCTCGGCCAGCCGGACCACCGCTGCGGAGAACGAACGCGCCGCGGCGGTACGAGTGGCGAGGCGTTGTTTGGTGGCCGCCGCCTCCTGGGCAGCTAGCTCCCGGAGCCGTCGAGCCGTTGCGTCGTCGGTAACCCGTGCCATGAGAGCCGAGCGTAACCCCCCTGGGAAGACGCGGGCTGACCGGCGCCATGGGCGGCACGGAGCTGCGCAGGGGCTGCGGTCGCCGTGCCGGCAGGAGTGATGAAGTGCACTGAGCAGCGAAGAAGGCAGTAAAGGGCGCCCTGCCCTGCGCCGAGGTAACGAGCGGCGCGTGCCACCGCTGCCACTCCCGTTTGGATCTAGAGAGCCACTCCCCCGCGCCCCGTTCCGACAGCAGCGAGGTAACGAGCGGCGCGTGCCACCGCTGCCACTCCCGTTTGGATCTAGAGAGCTGTAGAGCGCCAGCAAAAGTGCAGCGGATTGGCGCCACGAAAATTGCAGTGAGGGTCGACCGCTCGCTCGATGGCCCCGCTCGCAAGGGGCTGCACTTCACGGTAAGGTCTGCCGGGTCCCGCCCCCTCTGGGGAGCCCGCCCCGGCCACTGCAGTTTTGGTGGCGCCTACTGAAATTTTCCGTTCGCAACCCACTGCAGTTTTCGTGTCGCTCTACAACAGAAGTGTGGATTCCAAGTAAATCTGCAGTGACCCGTTCCAGCGAAAATTGCAGTAAGGGTCGGCCCTCAGTGCGCCGATTAGAGGGAGATGACCCGCCAGCCAGTCTCGCCGGCGATGTGACCCGCCGAGGCAACACCACCTCCGGGCGACAGCGGTGAGCCGGCATGTCGGCCCCGAACTGAAGCGGCTGCTGGTAGCGCGCCTGCGCGAGCAGCGGGCCGGAGGCGAGCCCACCAGCACATCGGTCCGCGATACCGCGGCTGCGATGGGGGTCAGCGAGCGGTCGGTGTGGGGCTGGCTTGCCTCCGAGACGCAGTCACGGAAGCCCCGGACCCGCTACGAGGTCACCGAGGCGGACCGCGACGCCTACTGGGCCTGGCGCGGAAATGTGGCCGCAGTGCACCGAGACCGGGTGGCTGCTGGGGCGGTGATGCCCTCGCTACAAACCCTGTACGAGGCGTTCGCCCGTGCTATCACGCCGGCCGAGCGCGCCGCGGTTGCCGACGGGGTGGAAGGCCGGCGCCGCCACGAGGTCTACCTGCGCTGGGCGCCGGCGGCCCGCAATGCCCTCTGGGAGGCCGACCACGTCGAGATCCCAGTGCTGGTGGTCCCTCCCCCACCGGCTCACAAGCCCTGTAAGCCATGGGCGACGCTTTTTGTCGACGGTTTCTCGCGCCTCGTGATGGGCTGGGCGCTGTCGCTCGTGCCTACTTCGGCGGTCGTTCTCGCCGCATTGCGCCAGGGCATCGTCGTCGACCCGGACCGTGGCCCCTTCGGCGGCCTCCCCGAGCGCCTGCGCCCCGACAACGGCCTCGAGTTCGCCGCGAAGGCGATCGAGCGCTCGTGCGCTGCGCTCGGCGTCGAGCTCGACCCGGCACCGCCTTACCAGGGCTACTCGAAGGGCAAGGTCGAGCGCGTCAACCGCAGCATGGACCAAGAGTTCCTCTCCGGCTTGCCCTTCTACACCGGTGGGCCACGGGCCGCCGACGGGCACCTCTTCGGCCCCGGCACCGACCCGATGAGCCTCTCGCTCTTCGTCGACCATTTCGCCCAGTGGGTGAGGCATTACAACACCACCAGGGCCCACTCCGAGCTCGGTGAGACCCCCCTGGCGCGCTGGCTCGCCGACGCCACCCCGCTCCGGGAAGTCCCCGCCGAGCAGCTCCGGTGGATGCTCATGGCCGACGTGGAACGCACCGTCTGCAAGGACGGCGTGCACTTCGGTGGCATCGCCTTCGTCGCCGGCGCCCTGAACGGCCTCGTCGGCGAGCGGGTCCAGGTCCGCTACACGCCCCACGACCTGCGCCAGGTGGAGGTCTTCCGCGCCGACGAGTGGCTGGCCACGGCCTACCCCCAGGGCGCCCTTTCCGACGAGCAGCGGGCCGAGGTGCTGGCCGCCCGGCGCAGGGACGCTGCCGAGCTCGGCCGACGCCAGCGCCGTGCCAGCCGTCGCGCCCGCGCCCGCCTGGCCCCCATCACGGAGCCCGGGACGCCTGTTGCCGAGACGACAGTGGTCACTGCCAGCCAAGCCCGTGCCGACCGGGCCGACCGGACGACGCGCCGCGACGACGACCTGCGCAGCCTTGCGATGACGAACCTGTTGGACTTCCATTCCGATTTCGCCTACTGGAACCCGGACCTACCCGAGGACGAGGGCGGGGCAGCGGACGAGAGAGGACGTGGGGGCTCGTGAGCCGGGGCGGCGCCGTCGTCGGGCACGAGCTGAAGGGGCGCCACTTCCTCGACCTCGACCAGGCGCGGACGCTGCCGACCCCCGGGCTCTTGGCGACCGGCATGGCGGTAGCGGACCTCGTCGAAGCCGGTGCCATGGGCGTGGTCCACGGCCCAGCCGGGCTGGGCAAGACCTTTGCAGTGGAGACGGCGCTGTCCCGCCGCCCCGATGCATCGGTGTGCTGGGCGGCCTTCCCGTCGCGCCCGACCATGCGGCTGGTGGCGGCGAGCCTCTTCGAGGCCCTGAGCGGCCTCTATGCCGAGGGGCGTACCCGCTTCCGCTTGACCGACCAGGTGATCGAGCTGCTGGTGGCCGACCCCAGCGGTAGCCCTCGGGTGGTGGTCGTCGACGAGGCACAACGCCTTACTCGCGAGTGCATCGAGCTCCTCCGCCACCTCCACGACCACCCGGCTACACATTTCACGCTCCTGTTGGTCGGCGGGGACGGCACCTGGCAAGTCCTCAGCCGCGAGCCGATGCTGCGTTCGCGGGTGTTCCGCCGCGTCACTTTCTCTCCGCTCGCCCCCGGGGAGGTATGCGAGCTGATCGGTGCTTTCCACCCCATCTACCGCGGCGTCGAGGCCGAGCTGCTGCTATTGGTCGACGACCATTTCGCCCACGGCAACCTCCGCGACTGGGCGTCGTTCACCTACACCGCGGCCAAGCTCTGTGCCGACAAGGGCCGCCGTCGCCTCGACGAGGAGACGGCCCGCAACGCCTTCACGTTGCACGGCTGCCTCGGTGCGTGACCTCCCGACCGGCCACGGCCCGGGCGAGCCGGCGGAGCCCTGGCCGAAGTCGCGCACTACAGGGCGCCCGGCGCGGCCGTGCAGCACTGCTTTCGCCACCGCGACCGTCGCGAGGGCCCTCGGTCCCTGCGTTGCCGGGCCGGGGCGGGTAGCCCTCGTCATCGACCCCGACGACAGCGCCGAGGTCTCCCGCAGTGCCGGGGCGGCGTGCCGGCGTGCCGGGCGCTTCGTCGTCCACGCGAGCCCGAGCCAAGGCGGCGTGGCACGGTTGCAGGCCGAGGTCCTCATGGCCCTCGGCAAGCACTGGGACCGGGCCTCCGAGCGCGGGGACGCCACCGGTGGCCAGCTGGTGAGCGCGTGGCTTCGTGCCGAGCAGGCGAAGGAGCTGACCGTGCTACGCGCCCACCAGGTCCGGGGGGCGGCGCTACGGTGGTTGCTCGGCCTAGCGGCCTCCGAAGGCCTGCTCCTACGGCTGGTGAGCCCCGAGCCGCTCGCCGAGCTCGCCTGCGAGCACCCCGAGATGGAGGCAGAGGCCGAAGCAATGACGGTCGCTCGTCGCGGCCGAGGTCGCCACGACGACGAGCCGAGCTGTGGCGGGCACCTCGGCCCGTGCGAGGACCTCAACAGTCCGGCCCCGTTCCCTTCGACAGGCCCGCCCGGGTTGACCTTGGCCACTGCCCGGCGCCTCCGGCGCCTGCACGACATCGAAGCCGCTGCCTTGGCCACGGCCACGGTCCTCCTCGGCCGCTTCGACCCTCGTAGCGTTGCCGTCGCCCGGCCGCGGGTCAGCGCCGATGCCACCAGCGTCGCCACTGCCGAAGGGGCCCACCTCCCTGTCCCCCACTACGCCCGGGCACTGTTGCGCGGCTGGGCCGGCAGGGACCTGATCGAGACGGACTGGGCCGACGACGTCGCGGCCACATACCTGACGGTCCGCCTGGAGCTGGCCGAGCGCCGTACCGGCCTCCAGTTGACCGACCCGGCCCTACCGGCGCCCGCACTGGTGCTCTGGCACCTCCGCCGCGACCCCGGCGCAGATCTGCTGGCGTCCCTGACCGGATCTCCTGGGTACGAGCGCGAGGTCGGTCGCGAGCTCGAGCCCGAGGAGCTCCCCGTCGATTGGGCGGCCGCCCGGTGACCCTTGACCACCTCGCTCCCCCAAGCGGCCTGTCGCCCCCCTGGGGAGCCACTGCAGTTTTGGTTGGGACTACTGAAATTTATCCTTGAAGAACCACTGCAATTTTCGTCGGGATCTACACGAAAGCCACTCCCCCGCACCGCGTCCCGACAGCAGCAAGATATGCGATCAGGTGACCTGATCGCCCCCGGTCCTTGCCTCGGACCGGGGGAACGTGCATTCTGGTGGCATGCGGGACGAGGCGGGCGGGGCCGCGGCGGGCGGGCGTTCTGTGGGCCGAACGGCGCCTTGGGAGGCGCCGGGGAGGGACGGCCGGGACCCACTTCCCGGGGCCCACACGGCACCGGCCAGAGGGCTCCCCAGGGGGGAGGACGCGGGTGTGCGACGAAATCGTAGGTAATGCTTCCCTCTCGAGGCCGGGCGTGGTAGTCTGAGTGTGGTCCGCACTCAGAGCAGGAAGGAGCCCTGTGCCAGATGGCCCGGCAGACCTGAGGGAACTGGAGCGACTCCGCTCCCAGCTCTACGGCGACCTTGCCCGAGTGGGTGATTTCCGCCGCGGCACGCTCAACGAGGTGCGACGG
>JAJYMB010000004.1 GCA_021787365.1 Actinomycetes bacterium
GAGCGCCTCGCCGTTCAAGCAGGAGTAACGGGGGTCGTTCGTCTGGAAGTCGACAAGCTGGGAGGACTGCAGGCTCGAGTCCGGCAGGTTCTCGACGGTCACGTTGGGTACCAACGTCAGCGAGACCGTCGCCGAGGTCGGTGGCCACCGCCCGCTATACGTGTAGTCCTGGGCGGCGTGCGCCGTCCCGGCGAGGGCCGGACCGACGGGGCTGAGCACCAGTGCTGTCGTCACTACCACGGCCGCGAGCGGAGCAGCCGCCCGTGAGCGCAGACCCGAGATGCGGTCCATCCTCCCTCCCTGCCCGCACCCCGGGGTTGGGATTCGCTTCGGGAACCTCCTGCTCGGCCTGCCCCCTTGGTCCGTCCGGACGCCGAACCGTGCCGAATCGTCAGGTCCGACACATCGTGAGGCGGGATTCTACCTCGGGCAGGGCTCGGGGAACGAGACCCTCGACAGTTGCCGAGGCGTCCGGATCGTGGCCGAGCCTGTCTCGCGCACCGGCCGGTGCCCCGGCCGGGCCCTTGCCATGACCAACGCTACCTCCACTTCGGACGAGCCGTCTCGGATCAGCCCGAGCTCCCCCGTCTTCGACGACACCGGCTGCGTGGCATGCTTCTACGGCCACCTCGCCGACGAAAAGAACACCTCGGTCTTCCGAGCCTGTCTGTGAGCTCTGCTGATGTCGGCACTCGCCACCTCCGCGCCGGCCGGCAGCGCAGTGCTCGTTGGTGAACGAGGGGACGATGGCCCCGAGGGGCCAATGCCCAGCGGGAAGGTGGATCTACGCTGAAGTCCACCTGACCGGGAGTTGTCGGCGCGACCTTCAACCTCCAGAGCCCGTCGCCACCGGCCTGGCCGAACCACAGCGCACCCGTGCCCGCTCGGGCCAATAGGGGCCAGGCCCCTATAGCCGGCATGAGCGTAGACGGGCATGAAATGCCAGTCGGCGGCCCTGTAGCCGGCCAGCCTCACCGGGGCGCTTGGTGCAGGCGCGCTGAACGTGCGGAGGCGAGCTCGCACCGGCCCACACGAGCGCGACGACGTGGATGCCCTTGACGTAGCGCCGGCAGTCCTTGGCCGCCTCGATCAGCTTGCACGCCATGGCAAGCTCGCCTGCCGCGTTCCAGGACGGCGCACCCTCGCGGCAGCGACGTGCAGGACGCTACCCGCCGCTGCTGCGAGGGCTGCCGCTACGTCCTACCAGTGCTGCGCTCCGACCTCCTTCCTTCCCTCCCCGGTACTGGCCTCCCTGCCTACGGCGCGGCGCATCCGGTGCTTGAGCCCGCGTGCACCCTTGTCGTCGGCTGCAGTGCTTGCACCGACGGCCGCCCCGGTGGATCATGTGCGCGCCGGGCGTCGCGTGGCGTTCGGCGTCACAGCGGGTGTAGAAGTCAAGGAAACGGCCGGGGCATCCCCCGGCCGTTTCCCTGCCCGGACGGGCCCGCCCGATCTGGCGGCCCGTCGTCGCCGGCCAAGGCGGCGGGCCCTCTTCGCGCGTCGGCGCGTCGGGCGCCGGGCTCGCGGCGAACGACACGCTGTCGGCGGAGATGGAAGAGCTGATCCCGCTTGCGGTGTGGGGACGGCTGAACGTCGTCGTCTCGGGCGGGACGGGCGCGGGCAAGACGACGTTCATGCAGGCGATGCTCGCGCTCTGACCCGCGCCGGACGTGCGCGCTCAACACCGGCCGCTGATCCGTGGCACACCGTCCACAAGGGAGCACGGAGCCGGCGGCACCAGGGCCGATCAGCGAACGGTGCGCTCGAGGCGCTCGGCGAGCCGGCCGAGGAAGGCCCGAGCGGTCGAATCGGCCATCCGGTGCAGGAGCGCTCGGTCGAGGACTCGCCCGAACGACCCAAACGGGGGGATGCCAAACGGGGGGATGTAGGAGGCCGCCAGGATGAGGCGGCACCGGTCGGGACCGAGTGGGGCAAGTTCTAGGTCGCCGTCGAGGATGGGGAAGAGACGCCCGGCCTCAATGGCCTCCCATCGGATCGGCACGGCGATACTGTTCTCGCGGGCTCGCCATCGTCCGAGTGCGATGCTCACCTCGCGGCCAAGCCTTGTGGGGACCCACGTCGGACCGATGCGCGCAAGCAGCGCGGTGCCGTCTTGTTGTGCTTCGTTGGCGAGCGGTGCGAGCCAGCGCCCATCGTCGCCGAAGTCCGTCCTCAACAGCTCAAGCGGACGGTTGACGTCGATGAAGTCAAGGAGGAACACCGCCCGCGGTCGGCGCTGCTCGGGGCTGGGGGTTGCTCCCGCCTGCGGTGCTCGGGCACCGCCCTCGTGCCTCGCCACGCGATCGACGCTAGAAGCTCCTTGTCCTCGCGGGGTAGGGCCATACGGCCTTGGCGTCAGCGCCTGGCTGCGGAGACCGAGGTCCCTCGGGGTCGCCCTCGGGGCGGCACCGCGGGGCGGTTCTGGGTGCGTCGCGCGAAAGGGCTGCTCGGACGAGCGTTGCATCCGCAGGGGCGCCTTGCAGCTCGCGGCCCCGCCGAGGGAGGCTGAGGTGAGCGCGTCCGCGTTGGCCCCCCTCGAGGCCTCGGCCATGGTCGGGGGCGACGAGCGGCTCGACACCGCGGGAGAGAGGCCCCGCCGGTCCGATCGCCTTGACGGCGGTGTTGAGGCTTGTGTGCGCGGCCACCCCGTCGAGGACGCGCGACACGACGGCAAGGGACCCGGGCCGGTCGAAGACCAACGGGCCGAGCTCGCGGGCGAGGCAGTGGCGCTGGACGTCCTGGGCCGCAACGACGGGGGCCCCGTAGCACATTGGCCGTCTGTCCTCGATGCGCTCGTCGTGTACGGCGTCAAAGACGAGCGGGACAGCGGCTACGGGGTCGTCAGGCGGCAGTGGGCACCACGCCGACGCGGTGATCGCGCTCGTCGTCGGGGAGGTGACGCCCGCCGAGCAGGACCACCATCACCGGGATGACCTGGCAGCACCGGTCGCGACACGAAGGTGCGTCACCCGGTGGACGACGGCGACGAGCAGTCGCGGCCGCGGCGATGACTGCGCCCGAGGCGAGCGGAGACGGCGGCATCCAAGACGACGACGCCGTCGGCCACGGCCCGCACGGCGTCGACGAGCCCGCGAGCGGATGTCGTCTTGAGCAAGTAGCCCGCGACACCCAGCTCGAGTGCCTCGCACACATAGGCGTAGTCGTCGTACGCGCGCACGACGAGGACCCTGCGGCGAAGGGCACTCGCGGCCACCCGGCCGGCGAGCTCGAGGCCGCTCAGGCCCGGCCGGCTGACATCTACGACGGCGACATCGGGATCGAGCGCGCCGAGGAGAACGAGCGCCTACTCGCCGCTGCCGGCTTGGCCGACGGCCTGGAGGTCTGCGTCTTGCTCGAGGAGCTGCACGGTCCCTTCGCGCACCAGCGCATGATCGTCCATGATCGCCACCCGGATCGGGGCTCGCGGCCCGGCGCCACCTCCAGATGCACTGCCTGGCCGGAAGGCCCCTGGTTCGGAGCTGTCGCCGATCGCCAGGTGCACGCCTGCAGTCTGTGCCCCGTTCGGGCCCGGACGCCACGGGGCAGTCCTCCCGACCGTCTCCAGGATGCCACGGAGGACACCGCGTGAGATCCTGCCCCACTGGCCCGGGGTCTCTGGGTTCCGGCGCGGCAGCTGTCAGCGGAGAATGGACCCATGGTCGCGGCGTTGCGGGTCCTGTTCGCGGTCGTAGTCGCGAGCTCGCTGTGCGTCATCGCCGCGTACGTCGTTGGCTTCACGATCGTCACCGTGGTCACCGTGTATCGGCGAGGCCGGTCCGGTCTGCTCCCCGACGCCCTCGACCAGGCACTCGAGGAGATCCTCGGCCAAAGCACTGCGACTGAGCCAACCCTGCAGCGAAGTCGCGGAGGTCGGTCTTGAGCGAGAGGGAGTCGTCGAGTGTCCGGCTCGTGACCGTCTTCCTCGCTGCGCCGGCGGCAGTGCTGGCCGGTCCTGGGATCTAGGTGGTGAGGTCGCCACGCACCCCGCCCGGGCGCTCAGGCGCTCGCGGATGTGACATTGGTCCCTGCCGCGATTGTGACCTTGGTCCTTGGTCGAGCGAGGACGCCGCCCCCGACACTTGGACCATGACACAGGGAGCCGTCATCTCAGGTGTCGGCGTCGTCGAGCCGCTCCCGGCCCGCCGCGTGCCACAAGCCGTCGACTCGGGCCCTGGCCTGCACGCCGAAGCGGCGACCGGCGACCAGGGCGTCCGGGCGCTGCGCTACGCGCTCGGCGCGATCTGGCTCCTCGACGGAGCGCTGCAGCTCCAGCCCTTCATGTTCACGAGGGGCTTCGTGAGCGACGTGATCGTCCCGAGCGCCCAGGGGAACGC
>JAJYMB010000091.1 GCA_021787365.1 Actinomycetes bacterium
CCACAGAAATAAAGGTTGCACCTAACTCCTAGGTACGTTACCTTACAAATCGAGGAGTTCTCCCAACCCCAGAAACCAGCTGCTAGGAGGCGTTATCTCCTTCTACGAACGTGTGCCAGTTCCGGTTGACTGGCGCACGTTCCGGGTCGACCGGGTGAAAGAGGTCGTCGTGACTGGCCACACCTTTACCCCGAGACGCCTCGACGACCCCGGACGCCTCGTGGCTGCGGCGATCAGCGCCACCCCCTACCGCTACCACGCGGAGGTGCGCTTCGCCATCAGCGCCGAGGACCTGGCGAAGAGGGTCGCCCCGAGCGTCGGCGTAGTCGAGGCCGACGACGCCGGCTCGCTGCTGCGGCTGGGGGCCGATGACGCCACCTGGCTCGCCAGCTACCTCATAGGCCTGGGCCTCCCCTTCGAGGTGGTGAGGCCGGCCGAACTGCGAGCCGAGCTACACGAGCTGGCGGCCCGGTTGGCCCAGGTGCACACACCTCGGTGAGGCCACCCCTGCCGCGGCCAAGGCCAACGGGCAAAGGGCAAACGGCACCCCCGGCACCCGCCGGCACCCGCCGGCACCCGCCGGCACCCGCCGGCACCCGCCGGCACCCGCCGGCACCCGCCGGCACCCGCCGGCACCCGCCGGCACCCGCCGGCACCTGTGCTACGGCGCCGAGCCCCCGGCGAGGCTCTCCAGCAAACCGAGCACCCCGGCCGGGCCGTCCACCATGAGGTCCACGGCACCCGGTAGCTCGGGCGGCTGCTCGGGGCTCGCGACACCCACCGCGAGGGTGGTCTTGCCGGCCGAACGAAGCCCGCGGAGCGCGGCGAACGCCGGCAGGTCGCCCCGGTCGTCGCCTATGTAGCAGAGCGCTTTTAGGCCCGTGGAGAGCTCGTCGACCACCGCCCCCTTGCTGGCTGCCACCGGGGGCAGCAGCTCGACAGACAGGCGTCCCGGCTGGACGGCCAGGCCTTTCTCGCCTGCCATTTCCTTCGCCCACCCCATGGCCCAGCTGGCCATCTCAGGGCGCCGGCGCACGTGGAGAGTGAACGAGAGGCCCTTCTTCTCCACCTCCACCCCGGCGGGGGCCTGGCGCTCGGCCTCGGCAGCTGCCGCGCCAATGACGTCTTCCCAGGCGAGGGCGGCTGGGTCCACACCGCCAGCCGACCTCTCGAGGCCGTACAGGCCGAAAAGCGAAAGCCCGGCCACAGGCCCCAGGTTGGCCCGCAGGTAGGCGAGCGGCCTTCCCGACACCACACCCACTACGGCGAAGCGCTGGCCCAACCGGGCCAGCAGGTCGGCCACACCGGGCAAGGGGACGGCCCTGTCCCGCTCTTCGACTACCGGGGCGAGGGTTCCGTCGTAGTCACAGAGCAAACCGGCAGCCCTCGGCTCCGACAACCAAGGCGACCAGTCTGCGCGTGCCCCGGTGGCAGGTTGGCCGGGCACTCACCCGGTGTAATTCGCCGGCACCCTGGCCGATATGTCCGCCCCGATCATCAAGATGATGTCGGTGCCGGACAAGTAGTAGGCCGGGACCATCGTGTCGTTGGCTGTCGTCGGTGCGACGACCGCAGTCGCCGGCAGGCTGAGCTCAGCCGCTATCGCCAACGCGTTTGCCCTGTAAGCAGGGCTCGTGTAAAAGACCAGGGACGTCTTGTTGGTATCGGTGAGGGCATTGGCGGGCGCCCGCGTGTCGTAGCCCTTGGCGGCCAGTTGCTTTTGGAAAAAGAGCGCCCCGTGGGCAGTCGTGTAACCATTTAGCACCGCTACGGTGACCGAAGAGGGCGCCAGGGTCGTCGTAGTGGTGGCGGGGACGGTGGTGCTGGTGGTGGTCGCGGCGGGGACGCTCGTCGTAGTAACACTCCGGTGCGGCGCCGAGGTGGTGGTCGACGAGCGCGCGGCCGCGGGTTTGGCGCTCGGCGAAGAGGTCAAGCGGGCCAGCACGAAGATGGCCACTACCGCCGCCACCACGACCACCAATAGGGCGCGCATGGGCTGGACGGAACCCGGCCTGAGGGGCGCCCCACCACCACGCGGGCCAGAGGGCGGCGGAGGGGGGGCCGGAGGAGTGGGCGGAGCGGGCTCGGACAAGGGGGCTAGCTTTCCACCATCACCGCTCGGGGCGGCGGGACGCCGGCAGGTCGGCGTTCACGCGCCAGCGCCTGTGGAGCTTGGCACGCCGCAGCCGGCGGACGAGGAGGGGGTCATAGTGCTCTGCATCTTTGCTGGCGACCAGTCGGCCAAGCAACTGATTGTAACGGGACAGCGAGATCCCGAGCCTGCCCTTCACCACCTGCGACTTGGTGCCGTCCTCCTGCCACCAGGTGCGCTCGACATCGAGCACGGCGCGGTCACGTTCGCAAAGGGCCATCAGCTCACCCTGCCACCCAGGCCAAGCGAGATCAAGGACCCGGCCCTCGGAGCCCGGGAGGGGCAACGGCGTCACGCCCTCAAGACCGAGCGGAGGAACGCCAACGCCCGCGGGTAAGCGTCGAGGCGGTTCGTCAGGCGGGCGAGGCCGTGGCCCTCGTCCTCGTAGACCGTGAGCTCGCAGCGCACGCCCCGAGAACGGAGGATGGCCACGAGCTGCTCAGCCTCGGAGACGGGCACCCGGGGGTCGTTGCGGCCGTGGATGACGAAAAGCGGGGCGCGGATGGCCTCCGCGCTCCGCAAGGGCGAGGCCATCGCCAGGAAGTCCCGGTCACGACGGAGCGAGCCGTACTCGAGCTCCCGGTGGGAGCGGCGGTAGTCAGAGGTGTTCTCGAGGAACGTGACCAGGTCGGAGATACCGACGATGTCCACACCGGCAGCCCACAGCTCAGGCTGGAACGCCACGCCGGCGAGCACCATGTACCCTCCGTAGGACCCACCCCACAGGGCCGCTCTTCTCGGGTCGAATCCGGCCCCCGCCAGCCAGGCATGGACAGCGGCGAGGTCGCGCACTGAGTCGAGCCGGCGAGTGGTGTCGTCGAGGGAGGCGTACCGCTTCCCGTAGCCGGTCGAACCCCTGACGTTGGGCACGACTACGCCGAACCCGGCAGCCACCAGGCCTTGGACCACTGGGTTCCACGAACGCGTGGCCTCCGACTCTGGGCCTCCGTGGACGAAAACGACGACCGGCTGCAGGCCAGTCGCAGCGCGCTCGGGGCGGTAAACGGCCAAGGGGATCTCCTCGCCGTCAAAGCTCGCGACCCGGTACAGTTCGGGCGCGACCAGCTCCTCGGGCGCTACAGGGGCCGGGCTATTCGTGAGGCGGCGGGTGACCGAGGTCGCCCGGTCGAAGACCCACACGTCGCCGGCCACCCGCGTGGTCGAAAGGCTGAAATAGAGACGCTGCCCGTCCACTGAAAACCGCGGCGGGGTCATCTTGTAGTCGAGGACCACACCGGGTTCGGGCAGTTGTACCAGCGTCCCTTCTCCCCCCTCGGTGGCCCCGGGCACAACGACGCTGACCTCGGAGGCCCCGTCCCGGTTGGCGATGACAGCAGCCGCGTGGCCCGCCGGCGAGGAGAGGACGTCCAGGTCGGCGCAGCTGTCCTCGGAGACCACCTCGGCCGGTGTCGCCGCCGAGGTGCCTGCGCTCACGATGGCGGCAAAGTCGCGGCCCACCGTGGACGCCACCCAAAACCGCCCGGGGCCGACCCAGGCGGGGGCCCCGACCAGGGCTGCTTCTTCCGGGTGAGGCAGCACCGGACAGACCGTACCGGTCGCCACCTCGACTAGGAGAAGGTCGGTGTCGAGGGGCCTCGGGCCGGGGCGGAGAACGCTCACCCAACGGCCGTCCGGGGAGAAACCTGACGCCGGCTGGCACCACCCGCCGGCATCGTAAAGGCAACGTTGTGAACCACTCGCAAACTCGTGGATCCACAGGTCGAAGTCCACACCGTTGCGGCGGTTGGACGTGAAGGCGAGGGCCGAGCCGTCTGGGGCCACGCCGGCGAGGTGGTGGCCGAAACGCGGGTCGCGCGTGATGGCGGTGAGTTCCTCGCGGCTACGGGCACCGGCGCTCGGCAGCTGGTCGAGGTCGAGGATGAACAACTGGTGACGTTCGTCGCCGTCCCGGTCGACTTCTACCACCACCGATCGGCTGCCGCTCACATAGGCTGCTCGGGCAACCGGGTCGGGGAGGTGGGTTAGCCGGCGCAGGTCGCCCGGCCCGGGCTGGAGCTCGTACAGCTGCATAGTCCCCGAGCGGTCGGAGCGCACGAGTAGCCGCTCCTCCGAAGAGCGCTCCACATCGGCGAGCAGGGTCGAACGCGTTTCAAGAAGCGAGCGCAGGACGTCGGACACCAATGCGAGCGTAGTAGGGCTGTCCCCTGGCGTCCCCCGCCGGCGGGTCACAGATGCGCGAAAAACAGGTAGATGTGCGCCGGCGGAGGCCGCATCTGTGAGGAATCTGCACGTTTTCGCGCCAAAAACTGGTGGATGTACGGCTAACGACTTCACTTCGGTGAGTTTTTTGCACGGGCTTGGCTCCTGGACGGGCCTTCGTACTAAAATTGGGGACCCGCGGCCGTTCGGCTGGCACTTGCCCGGGTAGCTCAATGGTAGAGCACCTGCCTTGTAATCAGGCGACAGGAGTTCGACTCTCCTCCCGGGCTCCGGGGGGCTCCGGCACACGGCCGGCCGTGGATGTAGGCGCTCTGATCCGTTCCCGGCCGAGCGAACACAGCGTGCCCGATCAGGCAAAGGTTCTTCAGAGCCACCGGCTCGTCGCCCCGAAATCCGGCCTGCCGTTGGCTGCGCTATCCTTGTGATTATACCTTCACAAATATGAAGATGTCAACTGATGGTGACGCCGAGGTGGTCGAACTCTACGGCTGTGCCGTGAGCGAGGTGGATCCTGGAGGGGTCGCGGCGGCCCGCGCAGGGATGGTCAGTGCAGAGGAAGCGGACGAGCTCGCGGCCTGCTTCCGGCTGCTTGGCGACGCCAAACGGGTCCGCATCCTCTACGCCCTCCTCCAGGCCGGAGAGCTCTGCGTCTGTGACATCGCCGCCGCCGCCGAGGTGTCAGAGACTACGGTGTCCCAGGCCATGCGCCTCCTGCGCACCGCCGGTATAGTCCGGAACCGAAGAGACGGTCGGATGATCTACTACCGCCTCGACGACGCCCACGTCCGCCTGCTCCTCGACGTCTCCAAAGAGCACGTCGTCGGCGAAGGGCCGGCGCAACGATGACCCATGCTCGGCTCGGTACCCCGAAAGCCGGCGGTCACCCTCACTCCCACCGGGTCGGCCCGGATGCCGACGTGCGCTACCTCCTCATGGCGCTCGGCCTGATCTCCGCCTTCATGGCGGGCGAGGTCGTCGCGGCCATTGCCAGCGGATCGCTCGCCCTCCTCGCCGACGCCGGCCACATGCTCACCGACGTGGGCGCCCTCGTCGCGGGAGTGTGGGCGGCGCGTCTGGCCGCCCGACCGGCGACCAGGACCTGGACTTTCGGGCTGAAGCGGGCGGAGATCCTCTCGGCCACCGGTAGCGGCGTCCTCCTCGTGGTGGTAGCGGTCGTGATCACCATCGAGGCCACCCGGCGCCTGATCGGCCCTCCGCCCGTCGACGGGAGCGTCGTCCTCGCCGTCGCCCTCGCCGGGGCACTCGTGAACGCGGCCGCTACTGCGGCGCTCGCTCGGGCCAACCACCGCCGCCCCTCCCTCAATGTCCAGGGGGCGCTCGCCCACGTCGCCACCGACCTCTACGCCTTCCTTGGCACGGCCGTTGCCGGCCTCGTCATCGTCCTCACCGGCTGGAACCGGGCCGACGCCGTGGCGTCGCTCTTGGTGGCGGCACTGATGCTGGTCGCCGGCCGCAAGCTCCTCGCCCAAGCAGGGCGAATCCTGCTCCAGGGCGCGCCCGAGGAGCTCTCGCTCGACGACGTCCGTTCGCACCTCATCGGTCTCGAGCACGTCGTCGGCGTCCACGACCTGCACGCCTGGACTGTCACGTCGGGCCAGCCCACATTGAGCGCTCACGTGGTAGTCGAGGACCACTGCTTCGCCTCGGGCCACGCCCCCGAAATCCTCGACGCCCTCCAGAGCTGTCTCGGCCGCCACTTCGACGTCGAGCACGCCACCTTCCAGCTCGAACCGGCGAGCCACGCGGCCCACGAGCACAGCCGCCACCCGTGAGCTGGCGAAGTGAAATGGACCGGGCCTTCCTGGCCGGGACTTGCCGGGTTTCGCGCGTGGCCGTCTGGCCTCGTTCGACCGCTCCGGGGTGGACGGGTGCCATGGGCAGGCCACCACTGCAAATGCCCTGCGATAACGTCCGCCCCTACGCCATGATTGCGGTTATCGGCCGGTGCGTGACTGGCCCCGTCGCCCCTCGGCAGTCTGGTGCCCGAAAGCCGCGTTTATCTCTCCCCCGAGCAGTACGGCCATGCCGGTGAGGAAAAGCCAGAAGATGAGGATCGCCACCCCGGAAAATGCCCCATAGGTCTTTCCGTAAGAGCCAAAACTGCTCGTGTAATAAGAGAAACCCAAGGAAACGAGCGCCCACAGGCCGGTCGCGACCGTGGCCCCGGGGCTGAACCAGCGCCAAGACGTGCTCGTGTTGGGTGCGAGCCAATATATGTACGACAACAGCAGGTTGATGAGCACCAGGGCCACAGCCCAACGCAGCACAGTCCAACCGATGGAAAACTCACTACCCCCGATTGGGAACCCATTCCTGATCGCGTGGCCGACTTGGGGGCCGAAGACAGCCAGGGCCGACGCGGCCCCGCCCAGCACGACCACCCCGATGAGCAGTGGGACGGCCAGCAGGCGCTTCCCGAGAAAGCTGCGGTCCTTGGGCACCTCGTAGGCCATGTCCAGCCCCTCCTCGAGCACGACCATTCCCGATGCGGCGCTCCAGAGCGCCACCCCGGTCGCCAGCACAGCGGCGAGCAACGACCCGCCGGTGCGGTGGCGGGCAGCCGTGATGGCACCAGTGAGGACGCTCGACGCGCCCGAAGGCAGGGCAGTGGCGATGCCGTTGATCAGCCTCACAGTCACCCCGTGGGGGATGGCGAACAGAGAGGAGAGGGCCAGCAGGGCAATGACGGCCGGGAACAACGAGAGGAACCAACGGTAGGCGAATGCGCCGGCGGCGACGTTGAGCCGGTCCTGATTTAGGTGCCGGCGAACTGAGGCAAAGGCGGCCTTCCAGTCACTGGCGGATGTGCTATCTATCTCGGGCGGCGCTTGCTCGTACTCGGGCACCTGGTGCGTGATGCCGAGACCGGCCTCCTTCGTGGAAGGAACGGCACGGCGACTTGGAACTGAACTGTTGGTCAATATCGCTTCGGTGCCCACCCGCACCAGCATGGCACCGGGCAGGCAGTTGCGCGCTGGCAGGGCTGCCCGCGCCCGGTGCATGGGGAGGGCTGGCGGTGTCACGAGCATGGCTCTCGGTAGAATACGAACGCGATCGGCGCCCTTTGTACACCTGGGTACGGTGCGGCGGATAGGAGGTTGGAGATGCACGTCGTGCACGGCAACGGCGGGCCGGTGCCGGGGAGGCGCAACGGCGCGCGAGCTAACCCGCTGGTCTTCTCGATGTTCGCGGCAGTGGTCCTCGCCATCGCAGCCTCAGCAGTCCTTCTCGCAGCCCGGCCCACGTTCCTCACCGCCCATCGCCGTACTGACCCCAGCCTCACGCTGGGAGCGGCGGGCCACCACGGTGTGGCCGTCGTTGCCGCTACCAGGCGCGTCGGCGAAACGCCCCCCGCCCCTGCGCCTCGCGCTGCGCCTTTGCGGGCCTTGTCGACTTGGCCCCGTAACGGCGCGTTGGGCGTGCCGCCCCTACAGCCGATAGAGGTCGTGTTCTCCTCTGCACTTGCCGTTGCCCCACCACCACTGCTCAACCCTCCAATCGCGGGACGTTGGGAAAAAGTCTCGCCCACTGAACTCGAGTTCAAGCCCACCGCGCCGCCCCTGCCGCTCGCGACCGAGCACCTCGTCATACCGGGAGGGCGGCGAGGGCCACGTTCACGAGACGGTGCCACCTTGCCGTCGTCAGTCAGCATCAAATGGCAGGTAGCCAATGGGTCAGTACTGCGGATCCAGCAGATCCTCGCCCAGCTTGGCTTCCTACCGGTCCAGTTCTCCCAGACCGGCCCCCTCCCCGGCGGCCCCGCTCCCGAGGTCGCGGCCCTTTTTCACCCGCCGCACGGCGACTTCCATTGGCGCTACCGAGACATCCCGGCCAGCCTGCAGCGAGCATGGGTACCTGGAGCAGCCGACATCATGACGCGTGGGGCGATCGTGGCCTTCGAACGCGCCAACAAGATGGTGGCGTACACGACCGTGCGGCCCGGACTGTGGCCCGCACTGCTCGCGGCCGAACAGGCTGGCACCTCCAACCCGAAGGGCTACAGCTATGCCATGGTCTCCGAGGACCAGCCCGAGTCCATCGCCATCTGGCACGATGGCACCATTGTCTACCGGTCGGTAGTCAACACGGGGTTGCCGTCAGACCCTACGCCGCTAGGCACGTTTTTCATCTACCTCCGGTACCGGTCCCAGACCATGCAAGGGTACAACCCCAATGGGCGCTACTACATAGACCACGGAGTACGTTGGGTAAATTACTTCGATGGGAGCGACGCCATCCACGGCTTCATCCGCGCCTCCTACGGCTTCCCCCAGAGCCTGGGCTGCGTCGAGCTGCCCGTGGGCAACGCCGCCGTAGCATGGACTTGGCTCCATTACGGGACTCTCGTAACGGTGAGCCCGCCGGCCCCGGCTGGCCGCTGAGACGCCTTGCGGGGCGGGCAAAGCCCTTGACCCCGGTAGGCTAGGCGGCAGGTGACCACTCCAATCCCTGGTCCGCCGACCACTTAGGAGGTCCAAGCGAGTGAAACCCATACCTGTGGCATGGCACCTGGGCCCGCTCGTGTTCCACACTTACGGCCTGGGCTTGGCCGTCACCTTCTACTTCGCCTACTACTACCTGAGCCTCAGGCTCCGCCACCACGACTACCCTTACGAGTGGGTGCGGAGTACAGCCGTCTACGTCGTCGTTGCCGCAATAATCGGTGCCCGGCTCATGCATGTGATAGCTAACGTCGGCTATTACGCCTCCCAACCGGTGCAAGTGCTCGAAATCTGGAACGGCGGCCTGTCGTCGTTCGGGGGGCTCGCGCTCGGTGTACCAACTGGTTTCCTTACAGCCAGGCGAAAGGCGCCTGAGGTGCCCGCCGTTGTACTGGCTGACCTGGCCGCCCCGGTGCTCCTCGCTTCATGGGCCATCGGCCGCCTCCTCGGCCCGCAACTGATGTACGCGGGCGGCGGGCACCCGACGCACCAGTGGTTCGGCATGTACTACGCCGGCCAGGTGGGCCGCCGCCTGCCAGTCCCGATCTTCCAGGCAGCGCTCACCTTTGCGGTCCTCCTCATCGTCTGGCAGGTCGAGCGGTACGCGGCGAGGCACGGAGGGCCACGCGGGCTCGTGATCTCGGTGGCGGTGGGCTTCTGGGGCCTCGACAGGTTCATCGAGGAGCACTTGTGGCTCGCCTACCCCGGTCACGTGGGAGCGGCCGCTGTGCAAGTGATGGGCCTCTTGCTTTGCTTCGCTGGGTTCGGGGCTGCGCTCGTGTCCCTTTACGGGCACCGGTCAGGGAGCTCACAGCACAAAAGCGCGTTGGCAGTTGCTGTGCCTGATGAGCACGATATCGGCATGGGCAGTGCAGCCGGAACCCAGGTTGAGCCCGACGGCAAATAAGCGGCTCACACCTTCCAGCCGTTCGTCAACATAGTTCCTTTGGGCGGGTGGTCGGGAAACACCTCGACCATGAGCACGCCTGCAGCTTCACCTGCCCGCCAGCCATGACCGTGCCTCCGTATGCCAGGCGTTCTTGGGGCGACCTGGCCAGCCCTACCGGCACTAACCGGCGAGGAACACGCCCATCACCAGCGCCGCCAGCGAGGTCACGCCGGCGACCGAGCCCCATATGGACACGGCCACCGGAGTGCGGGCCCGGCCATGGAGACCCGCGGCCAGCGCCCGCAAGCAACCGACCCGGCGGGGGGCATCCTGGCCCAACTGCCTCGCGGTCGGGACGAGACCAGCAAGGGTGATCTGGCCTCCCACCCATACGGTCGCGGCAAGTACGTGCAGCGAGAGGCGGATCCCCTCGATGGCCGGGGCCAACTGAGCGAGCACCACGGGCGGCGTCACCTGAGCGCGAGCATGGCCGCCTCGGCCAACGGCGCGCCAGTTATGTAGCGGTACCATCGAGGTGGCGTCCGCGGAGCCACTTCAAACGTGGTGGCGTCCCGCACGACCGCAATGACCGTTGCCCGAGAGGCGTCTTTCGAGCTCACCAACCCCGGGCGCGCCACTCTGGGGTGTGCGGCCGCTCGGCACCCACCGTGGTGTCCTTGCCGTGGCCCGGGTAGACCCAGGTGGCGTCGGGCAACTTGGCGAAGACGCGCTCCTCCAGGTCGTCCATGAGTTGGCCAAAGCGCTTGGGGTCGTGGTCTGTGTTGCCGGGCCCGCCCGGGAAGAGCGAATCACCGGTGAACAAGTGAGGCGAGGAGGCGAGTTGCCCGCCGGCGTCGTAGCAAAGCGCGATGCTGCCAGGGGTGTGCCCGCGCAGGTGGATCACGGAAAGCTCGGCGGCGCCGACGTGCACCGTGTCGCCGTGGCGCAACAGTGTGGTCACGGGCACCGGCAACCCGCCGGCGTCGTCGGGGTGCGCTAGCACGGCCGCCCCGGTCTTGGCCTGCACCTCGGCCAGTGCTTGCCAGTGGTCCCAATGCCCGTGGGTCGTGACGATCGCGCTCAGGCGTCCGCGGCCTACTAGCTCGAGGATCCGGTTCGCTTCGTTGGCGGCGTCTACCAGGACCATGTCAGCCGACTCCGGGCATTGCAGCAAGTACGAGTTGTTGTCCATGGGCCCCACCGCCAACTTGCTCACGGTCAGGCCGGCCAGTTCCCTAACGTCGGGCGGCCCCCAGACGGTCACGTTCCCCGTATAAGCCATGCTGCCTCCTGTCATCGGGCCAAAGATGTTAGTAGTCTGCACCGGTAGAGGGATAGGCGACATCGCCAAGTGCCCCGACCTGGTTACGGTTCCACAGCTTCGACACGCCTGCTCGGCGCACCAGCAGGTTTCAACGCTCCCAAGTAGAGGAAGACGGGGAACGCCGACCCCCTGTCGTCGGCCACGCTGACGGGCTTCGGTTCACGGACGATTTCGATCACCAGCCTGGGCTCCTCCAACACCTTGCTGTACTCCTCCAGCGCGTAAGTCCAACCACGAAAGGTCACGGTGAGCCCGTCGCGCTGGAACGTGCCGTCGAAGCGGTGACGCCCGAGGTAGGGGCGCGTGACCGTGAAGCGGGTGCCCGCCTCCTCTAGCCGACGGGTTCGCTGGCCGGCAACGGGCGATAGTCGCCCTCGACCTCCACGCTCAGGCGCTCGACGATGTCGGCGGCGCTTCGCGCCACTAGGACCTCGTACGTCCCGCCGTCCAGGTACCAGCCCGGCTCGTCACGATGGAGGCCCGGGGAACCGTCGGCGTGCTGGCTCCCGAGGTGCTCGAGGATAGCCGGCCAGTCCTTGTCGGCCACGTCGTAGTAGGCGAAGCTGCGGGCGTTGAGGGGGATGGAAACAGTCGCCCGCTCACCAGGCGCGAGGTGCACCTTGGCAAAGCCCTTCAGGGATTTGACCGCGCGAAGGCGCCCAAAAGGCAAGAGCCGGCCCCCAAAAGGCGGTGCGACGTAAACCTGCACCACCTCGCTCCCCGCCCTCGCCCCGGTGTTTTGCACCTCTACCTCAACTGAAATGGCCCCGCCGGGGCCGATCCTGTCCGCGCTCAATTTCGCCGGCCCGATACTAAAGCTCGTATACGAGAGCCCATGGCCAAAGGGAAAAAGGACCGGGAGCTGGCGCGCGTCGTACCACCGGTAACCGACGAGCTGCCCCTCGCCGTAACGCACCGAGCTGGACTCGGCCGGGAAGTTGCCGAAAGCCGGCGTGTGCTCGAGACGTTTGGGGATGCTGAAGGGGAGGCGCCCGCCCGGCTCGTCGTCGCCAAAGACGATGTCTGTGAGCGCGTGGGCCAGTTCCTGCCCGCCGAACCAGCACAGCAAGAGCGCCCTCGACCTGTCGGCGAAGGGTAAAGAGACCGGTGCGCCCGTGTTTATGGCAACGACGGCATCGGGGCTGGCGTCGAGCACGGCCTCGACCAGCGCGGCCTGCGCACCAGGTAGGTCCATGCTCGTGCGGTCGTAGCCCTCGGACTCCCAGTAGTCGTTGGTGCCGACGACGACGATGGTGGCGTCGCAGCTGGCCGCCAGTTGTGCCGCACGAGCGATGCCCGCGCCGACAGCGCCGCCAGCTCCGGGGTCTTCCAATGCCGCGGCCTCCTCGGCGCTGCGGGCCAGGGGGCAGCCGGCCTCCACCACTACCTCCCCGTCGGGCCCTAGACGCTCGGCCACCGCGCCAGCCAGGGAGAGCTCGTAGTGAGGACGGACCCTCGCGCTCCCACCGCCCATGACTGCCAGTTGCGACGCCGCCGGGCCGATCAGTGCCACCCGCCGCAGGCGCGCCTGGTCGAGGGGCAAAAGGCCGTCCAGGTTACGGAGCAAAACGGTGCCTCCTGCCGCCACTTTCCGCAACACGACCCTGTCCTCGGCTGTGTCCTCGGGTGCCTCGGGGGCCTCGACTGCCGCGTCGAGGGCGCCGAAGCGGTCGAAGACCCTGAGCAGCCTGCGGGCCTTGTCGTCGACCAAGGGCTCCCTGACGTTGCCCTTGCGCACGGCTTCAGCCAGCGCCGGCCCAAAGCTCCGCCCTGGCCCGGGCATCTCGATGTCGAGGCCAGACTCGGCCGCTTCCACGGTCGAGGAGAGCGCCCACCAATCGGTCATGACTATCCCATCGAAGCCCCACTCACCTCGCAAGATGCCCGCCAGGATGCAGGCGTCGTCTGCCACATAGCGGCCGTTTAGGCGGTTGTAACTGGTCATCACCGCCGCCACGCCGGCTTCACGCACGGCGAACTCGAAGGGCAGCATGTAGAGTTCGCGCAACGTCCGTTCATCGACTTCCGACGAGCACATACGCCGCTCGTGCTCGCTCTCGTTGCAGACGAGGTGCTTGACCGTGGCCATGACCCCTTCTGATTGGACGGCCTCTATGTAGGCAGCCGCCAGCTTCCCGGTCAGCAACGGGTCCTCGGAGAACGCCTCGAAGTTGCGCCCCCACAGGGGATGGCGATGGAGGTTCACGGTCGGGGCGAGCAGTACCCGGGCAGACTTCTGGTACGCCTGGCGGGCCACTGCCGCGGCCGCCCCCGCCACTGCCCCCTGGTCCCAGGTGGCTGCGAGCGCCGACGCAGAGGGGGTGCATATCGAGGTGGTAAGGCTCAGGTGGTCCTCACCCGTGGCGCCACGTGCCCCATTGGGGCCGTCGGTCATCTTGACGGTGGGTACACCCAACCTCTCTATCGCCGCCGTATGCCAGAGGTCCGTGCCGGCGGTCAGGGAAGCCTTCTCGTCAAGAGTCATAGACGCGACCAGCGCGTCAATATCACGAGTCGTCATCGCTGGCAGCTTTGCCCCAATGCGCTGGCGCCGTCAAAACACTGCCGCACCAGGATGCTGCCTGGTCCACGTGGGCCCCGTTCTTGTCCCCCCTTCTTCACCCGACCTCCACCCCACCACGCCCTCGTCGGGCCGAGCATCGAGCCGGCTCAGGCAGGGCTAGTGATCCGGGCAACAAATCCCAGGTCAGCGGGTACGGGTGAGATTTCGGCCCTTGCAGAGTGATTTGGCGCCCTGATCTGGGTAGGAAAGTACGTATGGGCGCGCCACCCAGGGTCTGCTAGTTGGGTTGCCCGAGGTCCTAATCGCGTCGTCTGGACGGCCATGAGGCCGCTTCGGTGGCATGTCGTCAAAGGTTCGTAACCGTATCAGGTTGGTTGCGTGGCGGGTGAAGATCCGCAGCTGAGCATGTCACCAACCTGGCTGCAAGAAAGGTGGATCAAATCGATATGCTTGAACCTCACGTAGCCGTGATCACTGGCGCATCCGCCGGTGTCGGCCGGGCCACCGCCATCGCATTCGCCCGGCATGGCTTCGACGTGGCCCTGATCGCCCGCGGCGAGACCGGCCTCGAGGCCGCAGCCGACGATGTGGAAGCAGTCGGGCGCCGGTCACTGGTACTGGCGGCCGACGTGGCAGACCCCGAGGCGGTGGACGAGGCGGCCAACCGGGTAGAAGCCGGGCTCGGGCCCATCGACGTGTGGGTCAATGACGCCATGACTACCGCCTTCGCCCCCTTCTGGGACCTCAGCCCGACGGATTTCAAGCGGGCCGTCGAGGTCACCTTCCTCGGCCAGGTCTGGGGCACGATGGCGGCCTTGAAACGGATGAGGCCGAGAGACAGGGGCAGCATCGTCAACGTCGGCTCCGCCCTGTCCTTTGTCGGCATACCTCTGCAGTCGGCCTACTGCTCCTCGAAGTTCGCCTGCCGTGGCTTTTTCGAGTCGGTCCGGGCCGAACTGCTCCACGAAGGAAGCCATGTCCGCTTATCGATGGTGCACCTGCCGGCCGTCAACACTCCCCAGTTCGACTGGTGCCAGACCACGTTGGACAAGCACCCGCAACCCGTCCCGCCGATCTACCAGCCCGAGATGCCCGCCAAAGCCATCCTTGACGTCGCCCTCGACGGGCGGAGAGAGAAGATTGTCGGCACCTGGAACAAGATGCTCGTCGTCGTCGACTCCCTCTTCCGAGGTGTCGGCAACCATTACGCGGCCAAGGCTGCCTGGGGGGCGCAATTGACCGACCAGAGGGTGTCCCCTAACCGCCCGGCCAACCTTCACCACCCTGTCGACGAGGATCGGGACTTCGGTGCCCACGGCATCTTCGACAGCCGTGCCGGCGGTGTCCTCGACCCGTCGTTCCTCAAAAGCTTCCCTCACACAGTCGGACTGTTCGCCCAGGCGGTTCGGGCCAACCTGTCGGAAAGAGCCAGGAGCGGACGGAGCATTCTCGATGATCCGCTCCCAAACGCCCAGCAGTCCTAGATGACGCCATGGACGGCCCTCGCGATGGAGAGGGGCCTCCAGCCTCGGCTCGCCACCCCTCTGGGAAAGGAGCGTGATCTAGAGCCGGGCGTACCGCCCCTGTTACCTGGGGAGCGCATCGTAGCTCGCCCACGCCCGTACGGTGACAGAGCACGAGTTGGCCGCCGAGATCGACAACCCCGTCACCGACGGCCGGGTCAGCCCGAACGGCAACTTCCACGGTGCGCCGATCGCTTGCGTCCTCGATTCCCTGGCTATCGCGGCGGCCGGCCTGAACGAGCCTGCGGATGCCGGCTGCAACGATTGGGCTAGAGCATGGCCCACAAGCGGCCCAGGCAGCATAAAGCGTTGTACCCTCAGTCGGATAGCCGTACTGACAGCCGCCGTGGTCGCGACGCTACGTGAGTCGCTCGTCAGCTCCAACGGTGAGGATGCGGTGGAAGACTGCGCCGCCGGAGTGCACCGGCTCGCAGCCGTGCTCGAGGAACTATCGTGCCGCTGACGCACTATTTTTGCGAGCACAACGGGCTCGGTGGGCCAGCCGTAGCCACTGACGCGCTGAAGGTCGAGGTACCCGCGCAGGACTAGTCCGACGACTTCGCCGTTTTCCGTTGCCACTCGGCCAGCCGCCGAGCCTGCTCCTCCTTCAGGACGCGGTCAAACGAGACACCCTCGGCCACCCAGTCGAGTTCAAGGATGTCCATGGCTAGCGTCGACGGGACGCCCCGTCGCGGCCGGTCACAGCGGCACCGCCCTGCGACAGGCTCTTCTCCGCAGCGCCCGCAGGCGTGCTCAGTAGCTGGCGACGCCACGCCCCGAACTGGGTTCTCACCCAAGAAACCTCTCCTCGGCCCTCCGAACAGAGAAGGTGCCAGGCGGGCAGCAGCGTGCCTGCGGTGCGTGCCGCAGGCTAGGCAGAGCCGGAGCCAGTGGCCGTTGCGCCGGTTGCACGCACCACAAGTCCAGTCGTGCGGGCCAGGTAAGCCCCCCACTGAGGTGTCGGGCACGGACGAATCATGAGGGAGCATCATTCACACCTGCCAAGAAGGAGTTCACGACATCGATCGGCTACCGGCAGCGAGAGTTTAGCCGCTAGCGGCTGACCGCCACCAGCTCGTCGTGAACCGGTCGGAGGTCAATATTCGATATCGAGGGCGTAGCCGAGCGCCTGGTCAAGTCTGGTCCGGATGTCGAGGTCGATATGTCCGACCGGCTCGGCGTCGAACAACCTGATCGGGATGCTAATGAGGTTGTCGCAGCTGATAACGCTGCGGTCGATCAAACCTTCTGCTGCGCCTACCTCAACTTCGGATCGAATAGCCCGTATCGTGCGGCTGATGGGCGCACAGGTGATCGCGGTGAGGACTTCGATGGGGGCGCCCCGGCGGGCAGCTCCGCAGTCCGTCGGCGACCAACCATGAGGGGTTGAGGGTAGGGCGAGTTTCTCGGGGCCTCGGGCCGGTGGGCCGAGACTGAATAGTGCACGCGCCCGGGCGGCCGCATGGGCCAGACGCCGTAGCCACCAGCAGGCGCTACGAGTCGACGTGGGCAGTGGCGAGTGCGCCTTCGTGGACGACGACACCGACCAGCCACAACCCGACCGTCAACCAACATCGGCGAGGCGAGGGCAGGCTTCTCAGTCGACTGCTTTCGATGGGAACTGCCCGACGGTTCCCTGGTATGGTCAGAGACGATCTCGACATGGCTGACACCTGCACCCACCTGGGCACCGTCCATGACGTGACGCCTTCGAGCGGGGGGTGTGAGGACTGTCTCGGGATCGGCGGGCGCTGGGTACACCTCCGGCTGTGCATGTACTGCGGGCATGTCGGTTGCTGTGACAGCTCGCCCAACCGTCACGCCACCGCCCACTGGAACACGCACCCCGACCATCCGCTCATCCGGTCCTTCGAGCCGGGTGAGAACTGGTGGTGGTGTTACCCGGACCAGCTCCTCTTCGAGGTGGAAGGCGCTCCCCCGGCACCGTCGCACCTGTAAGGCAGGTGCACGTGCTGGGATCACCTCGCTGGCCTGCCATCCCCTATGAACGCTGGAGCGCGACCTGCGACACGCTGCACGGTCACACCCAAGTGCTCGGAAAGCTGGCCGCCCGCCTGGCCCCGCCCGAGCCGCAGCTCCAGCACGCCGCCCTGCGCCTGACCGCCCGGGGCTGGGAAACCCTTCCGCTGCCGGCTCCCGACGGGTCAGGGGCCATGGTGATCGCTTTGGAGCTGCACGCCCACCGTACGACCCTCGAGCACAGCGACGGCCGGCGGCGCAGCGTCGCCCTGATGCCGAACCGCTCGGTCGGTGAGGTAACCCGCGAGGTGCTGGCTGCGGTGCACGAGATGGTCGGGCCGGTGGCCTTCGACCCTCGGCCGCAGGAGACGTCGTGGTCCGTTCCGCTCGACGAGGACGACGAGCATGCCACCTACGACCCAGACCAGGTCGCTGCCTACTTCGCTGCCGCCATCCACGCCGCCGCCGTACTCGCCGAATTGCGCGCGCCGTACCGGGGCCGGGCGACACCCGTCAATGCCTGGTGGGGGTCGTTCGACCTCGCGGTGAGCCTGTTCTCCGGCCGACCCGCGGATCCCGGGTCGTCGGAGTTCATCCGGCGCAACGCCATGGACGCCCAGGAGGTGGCCGTAGGTTGGTGGCCGGGTGACGGCCGGTACCCGAAGGCCGCGTTCTACGCCTACGCACATCCGGCTCCGCCCGGGTACGACTCGGCGAGGCTCGAGCCCTCCCGAGCACGGTGGGAGCCGAGCCTCGGCGAGTACGTCCTCGATTGGGACGACGTCGTGGCGGCCGATGATCCGTATGTTGCTGCGGTCGCCTTCGCCCGGTCAGCCGTCCGCCACTCGTGCACGGCCTGCGACTGGGACCCGGCGCTGTCAGCAAGCCTCGAAGGTAGACCCCCACCAGTTATAGGTGGCGCAAGCGCCCGGCGGGAATGACGGTCACCGGCTGGCAGGTCGCCAGAGGGCCCCGGGGTCGCCTGGGAGCCAACGTTGCCGTCGGCGAGAAAGGGAGATGTCCATGAGCGACAGTGAACGCGCCGTCGGCGATGACGTCGAGCACTACCGGCTCCTGTACCGCGAAGATGGCCCCAACGCCCAGCTCGTCTAGCGGCTGGACGGCAACCGCCTGATGAGGTTGGTGCACACCGAGGTGCCCGGCGTGGAGCGCCGGCGGTAAGCGGCATCCGAAGTCCACTGAGTAGGGCAGCTGCACCGTGCCGCCCACGGCCTGCCCTGTGGGCGATCGCCGGTCCTCGGGAAACTGGCGCGCGACCAGCACGCCCGCCCCATCCACGACATCGCAGAGCTGCGCGCCGACGTGTGGTCCTCTGATGAAGAACGGGACGAGTCCCTGGCCGACTGGCGAGCCAGCCGCGACGCCTCATTGAGCTGACGCCGCCATGGCGGATGTCGCGATCTACACCGATGTCGCATCGCGTCTCGAGAAAGGCACCGAGCCCGCCTGGGCCCGGGATCACGTCGTCGGCGCCCGTAGGTGGCTGACATTCGTGACCGTCGGCGAGCTGTGCAAGTGCGCGCAGGTGCGCGGCGGGGGCGAGGTCAGCCGCGCTGCGACGCCGCTCGGGGGCGGTACCCCGGGGTGCTTCAGCTCCACGCGCCGGGGTCGACCCCAAGCTCACGCTCGAAGGGGGCCCGCCCGAGGTCGGTGACCTGCACCACCCGCCGCTCGCGCAGTATCACCCACCCGAGCTCGACGAACCGGGCGAGCAGCGCGGCACCGAGCGCCCCGGCGAGATGGGGCCGCTGCTCGCTCCAGTCCAAGCAGTAGCGGGTGAGCGGGCGGCGGCCCGACTCGTCGACTTGTACGCCGAGTTCGGTGAGCCGTGCCCTGCCGTTGTCGGTGACCACGTAGCGCCGGCATCGTCCCGCGCCGAGGACCGGGTCGGGACGATCGTCGGGTCCTGGCTCGACGCGGAGCACCTTGCCGGCGACGAGCGCGTCGAGCAGCGCTACCCCCAGGCGCCCCGCGAGGTGGTCGTAGCAGGTGCGAGCCCGGCGGATCGCCTCGGCGTGGGTGTTCTGGCGAAGCGAGCGCACCGGCCGGCAGGGCGCGAGGCGGGCGAGCGCCTCGATCGCGTCGGCAACCTCGGGGCGGGAGAGGCGGAAGTAGCGGTGACGCCCGGAGGCCTCGACGCTGACCAGCCCGCCGTCGAGGAGGCGGGCGAGGTGTGCAGACAGGGTGGAGGGCGCCACCTGGGCCTCGGCGGCGAGGGTGCTCGCGGCAAGTGCCCGGCCGTCCACGAGCGCCGCCAGGACCGCCGCCCGGGCCGGCTCGCCCATGAGCGCTGCGACCGGGGCGATGTCGACGTCTCCGGTTCCCACGCTCTCTTCGGTCACGGCGCCCACGCTAGATCGTTCATGGTTCGACCTCGGACGAAACATCCAGCGGCAAGGCTCTTTCCATGCACAGATCCCCAAGCTTTGCCGAGGCTGCCGGCGACAGCCGGGCTTTGAGCCGGAGCTCGCCGTGGCCGCTCATCGCGGTCTGCGTCGGCTACTTCATGGTGATCCTCGACACGATGGTGGTGAACGTGGCTTTGCCGGCGATCTCCCGAGGGCTGCATGCCACCACGACCGGGCTCGAGTGGGTCGTCGACGCCTACAGCCTTGTGTTCGCCGCCACGCTGCTCTCCGGGGGAGCGTTCGGGGATCGCCGGGGTGCAAAACGCGTCTTCCAGGTAGGCATGGCAGTGTTCGCCCTGTCGTCGCTCGGCTGCGGGCTCAGCCCGACCACCGGCGTACTGGTCATCGCCCGCTGTGCCCAAGGGCTCGGCGCGGGGCTGGCGGTGCCGGCATCGCTCTCGCTGCTGCAAGCTGCCTATCACGACCAGGCAGCACGGGGCCGAGCGCTCGGGATCTGGGGCGCCGTGGCTGGCGTCGCGGCAGCGACGGGCCCTGTGGTTGGCGGGGCGCTCGTGTCGGGGCTCGGGTGGCGATCGGTGTTCTTCTTGAACGTCCCGATCGGTGGCGCCGGACTCCTGCTCGCCGCTTGGCGCCTACCTGCTCCGCCCCGGCGTCCGCACGGCGCAGACCCCTCCGGCCAGCTCGCCGCCGTGGTATCCCTGGTCGGGCTCACCGCCGCCCTGATCGAAGCCGGTGCCGCCGGGTGGACCGCGCCGGTCGTCGTCACCGGCTTCGCGGTCTTCGTCCTCGCGGCGGCGGCATTCGTCGCTGTCGAGCACCGGGCCAGCCGGCCGATGCTGCCGCTGTCGATGTTTTCCTCCTCCACGTTCTCGGCGGCGACGGTCGTCGGCCTGCTCATCAACCTCGGCTTCTATGGAGAGCTGTTCGTGATGAGCCTCTACCTCCAGCAGCTCCGGGGCATGAGCGCGCTCCGAGCCGGGGTCGCCCTTCTGCCCCAGGCGGCGATGGCGGTGATCGGCTCCACGGCCTCGGGGCGGGTCATGGCCCGCACAGGTCCGCGGCTCCCCATGGTGGCCGGCTTGCTCCTCGGGAGTGCCGGTCTCGCCTCGCTCGTCGTGGTCGGAGCGCACAGCTCCTACGGACTGCTCGTCGCGCCGTTCATGGCGACGGGGCTCGGCATGTCGCTCGTGATGCCCGCGGCCACCGCCGCGGTCATGGAGGCCGCGCCACCCGACCGGGCCGGGCTTGCATCGGCCACCGTCAACGCCGCCCGCCAGGTCGGCGGTGTCATCGGCGTCGCCCTGCTCGGCACCCTCGTCGCCGCCCGAGCCACGTTCCTCCCCGGGTTGCGCGCCGGCGTGCTCGCCGCCGCTGGGGCATTTCTCCTCGGGGCCGTGCTCACCGCGCGCTCGGTCTGCGACGTGGCCTAGGCGGCGCACCCGGGCGTCGAGCACGAGGCGTTGGCTCGCCAGGGTGAGCCCCACGTAGAGCAGAAGGCTCGACGAGTTGATGTGGGCGGCTGCAAGTGCCGACTCGTGCACAGCGACACCGACCAGCCACAGGGCGATCGTCAGCCAGCTCCCTTGGCGGAAAACCTGTTGGCCTTCGCGCCACAGCCGGACCGTGAAGGCACGGAGTACGCCGAGCCCGATGGCGTCGCCGACGAACAGGCCGACGAGGACGGCAATTTGGCTCGACGACAGCGGGTGGGTCTTCGCGTCACTGAGCACGCTCGACAGCCCGACGACGGCCAGAACGACCGGGAGGGTGAGCTTGGTCCGGAGAGGCCGAACCTTGCGCTGTGAGTAGAGGATGTAGGCGAGAACCGCCAGGCTCACGACCTCGCCGGCGACAGATGCCGCTGAGGGGCCGGCCGAGGTGGTTGCCAGAACCAACGAGACCATGACTCGTCAGCGCTGAGACGTGCCCTCTTTGTCGAAGGCGCCAAAGCGTGCGCAGCGAGAGGAAAGAGGAAAGAGGAAAGAGGAAAGAGGAAAGAGGACCGAGGACCGAGGACCGAGGACCGAGGCCGAAGTTGATCAGCTACGTGCCCGACACGCACCGATCCGTCACCCCGGGGTGAGCACCAGGCGCACGCCGCGAGCCTCGCCGGCTTCGATGCGCCGGTGCGCTTCGGCGGCTCCCGAAAGGGGAAGTCGCTCCACACGTCGGGGCACGAGCGCGCCTGCGGCCAGGAGTTGGTTCACCCGTGCTGCTGCCTCGTCGAGCTCGGCGGTGGTGGCGGTGCTGATGGCGAACCCCTCGAGGGAGAGGTCACGGGTGTAGATGCGCCCGATGGGAACTTCCGGGCGTGCCCCCATGCCTGCCATCAAAACGATGCGCCCTCGGCGGGCGGCGAGGTCGGCGGCAAGGTCGAGGTCGTGATTTCCGGACGTGTCGAGGTGCAGGTCGACCTGGCCCCTGGCCGCCTCTTGGAGCGTGCCGGCGAGGTCGGGGTCGCGGTAGTCGAAGGCTGCCTCGGCGCCCAGGCGGCGGCACTCGTCGAGGTCATCGGCTCCGGCAGTGACAAGTACCCTGGCCCCGGCGTGCGCCGCGATCACGATGGCGGCCCGCCCCACATGGCCTGCGCCACCAGCGATGAGCACCGTGTCGCCCGCCCGGAGCTTTCCGTGGGTGATGAGGGCGAGGTACGCGGAGGCCGCCGGGTGCAGGACTGCGACGGCCTCGAGCGGGTCGGCACTGTCGGGGAGAGAGTACAGGCGGTCTGTTGGCACCACCGCGAACTCGGCGCTCGGTCCCTGCCGGCCGGCATGCCCGAGACTGTTGCACCACACCCGCTCTCCGGCAGCCAACCCGGTCACCCCGGGCCCGCAGGCGGCGACTGTACCGACGAGGTCGCGGCCGACGACGAAGGGGAAGGGCAGCGGCGTGTCGTAGCGGCCGGAGCGGACCAGGGTGTCGACCGGGTTGACCGCCACCGCCTCGACCCGCACCAACACGTCCGTGGGGCCCGGACTCGGAACGGGGAGCTTCCCGTAGCGGATGGCGTCCGGAGAGCCACGCTCGCCAATCCATGCCGCGTCCATGACCGTCGGCACGCTTATTACGGGCACGGACATCCGCTACCACGCTCCTCGGGCCGGACGGACTTAGTGGATCCGGGGGTGAAAGTCGTCACCCGAGATCCTTGGCGAAGTGGAGGGCAATGACTGCCAGGCCGTGACGCTCGTAGAAGCGGTGGGCGCCCCCATTCGACCTCCCCGAGTCCAGCTCGATGCGCGCACATCCCGCCCGACGGCCACGGGCCTCTACTTCCTCGAGCACCGCGGCGCCGACCCCGCGCGAGCGCACGTCCGGACTCGAAACCAGATCATCCAGGAAGACGATCCTTCCTCGGCTGGTCGCCAGTATCCGGTACAAGGCCGCACCGGCCAGCTCACCTTGTCGGTCCTCAGCCACGACGCAGCGCAAGCCCTGACGGTTCCCTTCTTCAAGGAACCGGTCCGACTCGGCCCTCGTCAGGTGGGGCCGAAGGGCGCCCAGCAGCTCGAAGAGGCGGCCGTGGGACGCCTTGTCGCCCAGGTCGACGTCACGAAAGGTCACGGTCACCGACACGCCGAAGCCGGCCTCCCCGCCCCGAAGACCACGACCTCGGCCATCGGCTCCTACCTCCCGCCGTCGCCTTTGGCGCAGCCGGTCACGAGAGCTGGCCGGTCTGCTCGTGGAGGTAGCACCAGCTCCAGGTATCGCCGGGCAT
>JAJYMB010000109.1 GCA_021787365.1 Actinomycetes bacterium
TCGACCAGGACTGCATCTAGGGCCGTCGCCAAATGGACCGCAAGGGTGGACTTCCCTACCCCACCCTTCCACTGAACCATCGCCATTATGGCCATGCACATGGTTTACACGATGTGGAGTGTGTACAGCAAGTACGTGCAGTGCACCTTGCACACCCTGTGCACCATGTACATGGTGTAAATTTGTTCAGTGTCAAAGGGAGCTCTTTTGGGCGGGAACGGAACGATCACTCGCCACGCACGCACGCACGCACGCACGCACGCACACGCACGAACGCCACGAAAGGCATAATGAGGGAGTGACCGCTGACCTCGTGCGAACGGCCATCGCGACGATCGGCATGTACCAGTGGGGGCCACGTGGCGCCCGAAAAGGACGTTGCACACAGAGAGGAAAAGTCAGAATGAGCGATGCAGGGGTGACGCCGGTAGGGGAGAGGCCAGCCACAGGCGGTTGGGTGAAGCAGTACCCGAACGCCTCCGAACGCGCCCGGGCCTGGAGGGAACGCCAGAAGGCACGCCGTGCCGAGGCAGCCCAGGCGCCTGCCACCACGCCGGCGTTGGCCGAAGCCAGCCTGGCCGTCACCCTCGACAGGTTGAAAGAGCTCCTGGCGTCCCACCAAAGTTCCGTGGCGGGCGAGGTCGCCCGGGTGGAGGACGCCATAGCCGCCCTGGCCGACCCAGAAGCGGTCGCCGACGAGCTCGCCACCGCCAGGGCCGAGACGGCCCGCCAGATGGCCGAGGCAAAAGAGCAGGTGACCAAGGCCAACCAGGCGAGGGCAGCCGCCGAGGCAGCGGCACGCGAAGCCAGTGCCGAGCGTGCCGAAGCCGAAGAGGCCGCCGCCGTCGCCTGGGAACGTGCCGAGGCCCTGGAGTCCGAGGCAGCCGAGCTACGGGCCGAACTTGAGGGAGCACGTCGCCTGGCAGCCGAGGCCGAGCAGGCACACCTCGCCTCGGAGCGCTCCCTGAAAGAGGCCTACCAGGCGGAGCTGGCGGGGCTCGCCGAAGCTCATCGCGCCGAGCTCGCCGAAAAGAACCGGGCGCATGAGGCAGAGCTGGCCGAGGCACGGGCCGCTGCGGAGCGTCGCGTCCAAGAAGCCGGAGCCGCCCGCGCCGAGGCAGCCGAGGCCCGTGCCCGCGCCGAGGGTGCGGCCGAGCAGCTCCGTAGCGAGCTCGCCGGGCTCAAAGAGGCCCACGAGGCCGACCTCGGACGGACGCGTAGCGAGGTCACCGAGGCAATGACCGCCCGCCACTCGGCCGAGCTGGAGAGCGTCCGTGCCAAGGCAGACGGCCAAGTGGCGCTAGCCGAAGCCCGCGCCAAGGGTGCAGCTGAGCTGGCGGCCACCAGGGCCGAAGAGGTCAACCGTCTGGTCTCCCAGCTCGCTGAGCTGCGCGCCGGCGCCCCCCCCTCACAGCCCCGGTCGCGCTCACGCAGGGCAACTGCTACCGGGGGCCCGGACTAGCCGGGACCCTAGAGGAGCGGGCCGACGGCCTGGGAGAAAATGGCCTGGTGGGGGAGTGGCCCCCCCGGGGGGGGGTAGGCGGGCCCACACTACTTGTCAATGTGACGGGGACCGGGTTGGCACGACGTGTCGCTGCTGGCTGCCCACCTCGGCTGGGCCGCCTCCACCTGGACCTCGTCGACCTGGTCGAAGGAACCGCTCACCGCCGCGGGGTACTGACGGGGGTGACCGAGCGGTTCTCACCTATCACGATGCGATACCAGGTGCCGGCTTCCGCCGCTGGCGCACAATAGGGAGGTGACAACGGCACCGCCACAGTTCGACCTCGACCGCTGCGCGGGGGCCCTTGTCGGCCTGGCTGCAGGTGACGCGCTCGGGGCAGGCTACGAGCTCGGTACGCCCCCCGGTGGGCGAGGCAATGATGCGGGGCGGGGGACTCTGTAACTGGGAGCCGGGCGAGTGGACCGACGACACACAGATGGCCATTTGCATAGCCCGAAGAGACGGCCCGCGGCCACTTCGACGAGGTTGGTGTGACCCGCCGTTTCCTCGGCTGGTACCGCTCGGTGGGCACCGACATGGGGGGGTGCAGACGCGCGAGGTCCTTTCCTCTGCCCTGGGCGCGGACGACCTGGCGGCGGCTGCTGCCCGGTACTTCTCTGCGAACCCCAAGAGCAGCGCGGGCAACGGGAGCCTCATGCGTACCGCGCCTGTGGCGCTCGCCTGCCTCGGCGGCGACGACGCGCTGGTAGGGCGGGCGATGGCCATCTCGGCCTTGACCCATGCCGACCCCCTGGCCGGTGAGGCCTGTGCCATCTGGTGTGTCGCCATCGACCGGGCGGTGCGCCTCGGGACGAGCGCTCTCGAAGCCGTGAGGGAAGGCGTCGGGCTGCTCGCCCCCGCCCGGGCGCCTCTATTGGGCGAAAAGGGTTGACGAAGCAGCAGCGGGGCCGCCTGGTTCGTTCAAGCCCAACGGCTTTGTCGTGCGCGCCTTCCAGGCCGCTCTGGCCGCTATCGTCCACACACCTGTCCCAGACGAGCAGCCCTGCAGGCACCTCGCCGCAGCGCTCCAGAGCGCGGTGCACATAGGCCACGACACCGACACCGTCGCGGCCATCGCCGGGGCTTGGCTCGGCGCACGCTGGGGCGCTACTGCCATCCCCGTGCAGTGGGCGCTCATGCTCCACGGCTGGCCTGGCTATTCTGCCCGGGACCTGGTCCGTCTTGGCTTGCTCAGCGTCCGGCACGGCGCCACGGGCTCGGCGGGCTGGCCGGAGGCCGACGAGATGCTCAGCCACTATAGGTCCCGCTGGCCGGCGGGACCGCTCTGCCAACCGCTGGCCGAGGACCCCGGGGTGCTGCTTGCCAATGTCTACGGCGCGCTCTCCGCCAGGGCGGACGTGACCGTCTCCCTCTGCAGGATGGGGCGGCGGGACCTCGCCGGCCGACGTGCCATAGAAGTCAGGCGCTTATCGACGAGGACGGACCCGATGCTAACCCCAACCTCGACTTCGTGCTCGAGGACCTTGCCCAAGCGGTCGTCTCTTGGCGGGCCGAGGGGAAAAGCGTGCTGGTCCACTGCGTTCAAGCCGAGCGCCGGACTCCGGCGGTGGCGGCAGCGTACCTGGCAGAGCGCTTCGGGCTGGGGGGTGCCGAGTCCTTCGAGCGAGTCCGCGCCCAGCTCCCCCACCACTTTGCCCAACGGCGCCTTCCTGGCCGCCCTGCGCCGGCTGTGGCCCGGTCCCCAAGCCGCCGCCAACTCTGTACCGGAGGTCCATTACGGCGCCGAGCACAGAACACTGCGCGAGCCTGTGCCGCTTTCGGGCACCTGGCCGTCTTCGACTAGTCGGCGCACACAGTAGACCCTGGTCCCCCCGGTCCTGCCATCATGGTGGCCGTGCCCGACCGGATCTTCTTCCTAAAGGAGGGTCACGCCGACTGCCCGGACGACCTGGCTTAGTGCTCTCCTGCGCCCTACCCGAGTGAGGCCGAGTTCCAACAGGACCTGGCCGACCACCCCAAGCTGTTGGCGAGTTTGGTGGCTTCTGCCGGGGGCAACGGCGACTGGTTGCTGGTGCACCGAGAGATGGCCGTCCCCGACCACTCTGGGGGCAGCGTGCGCTGGAGCCTCGACCACCTCTTCTTGGACGCAGATGGGGTGCCCACTTTCGTCGAAGTAAAGCGGGCGAGCGATACCCGCATCCGCCGCGAGGTAGTAGGCCAGATGCTCGACTACGCCGCGAACGGCCTCGCGTACTGGCCGGCCTCGCTATTGCGAGAGGAGGCTGAGCGCACTCACGGCGGTGCCGCGGCACTGGCTGAGAAGTTGCAGCCGCTGCTTGCCGAGGCGGGCGCTCAAGACGACGTGGACGGCTACTTCCAACGCGTGGCCGCCAACCTCGCTGCTGGACGTGCCCGGCTCGTGTTCGTGGCCGACGAGGTGCCCATCGAGCTCCAGAGGTCGAGTTCCTGAACGGCCAGCTCCGCATGGCCGAGGTCTTGGCGGTGGAGGTCCCGCAGGTACCGCCACAACGACGGGTACCTCCTCGCGCCAAGGCTCGTTGGCGCTACAGCAGCGGCCGAGAGCGCCAAGGGCCCGAGGCCCCTGTCTCAGACGGTCGAGCAGATCCTCGCCGGCGCCAGCGACAACGGGCGTCGGCTGTTCGAGAAGCTCAAAGAATGGGCGCAGCGCGTCGGCCTCGACATCTCGTCTGCGGGACGCACGATCAGGTTGACCAAGGGAGGCGCCACCGTGGCGACGTTCGACACTCGCACCTATGGCGGCGACTCTACCCACCTCATCCTTTGGATGGCCCAGCTGCAAGGCGGCGAGGGCGCGCAACAGGCCGGCGATATCCTTCGGCGCCTCCGTGAGCTGTTCGGAGCGGGCGTGACGCCGACAATGCCGAACCTCCCAGGCGGCCCCCTGTTGGACAACTGGCGAGAAGTGTTGCCAGTCCTAGAAGGCTTCGTGAGCGCGATCGCGAACCTGGGAAGACATGCGTTGACAACCGAGGACAACATGAGCGGACAGACAGAAGGCTGATGAGGCGTCTAGAAAGACGAGCAACCACCGCACCTGGCTGGTCATGGTCAACCAGTCTGCACGTTGAGACCTTGGGAACCGAAGTTACGGCTGGCTCCAAGCGAAAATCCCAAAGGGGGCGTGAGGGTACTTGGACGTGGCTTCATGGCCGCAAGTGTGCTTCTTTGCTGCCGCGAACCGGGTGCTATCGACCCGAGAAGCGAGGCCGCGCCGGGGTTCTGTTGATCGACGACCGACGAGCCAGGTCCACGCGTTTCGCTGGAGCCCTGCATCCTCGTGCCCAGGCTCGTGGTAGCCCCGACAGTCAAATCAGCCCTCTCCTTGGACCAGCGCATCTCGCTTCGCGATTACGAGGGGCCGGTCCGCCAGGTCGCCATAACCGAGCTAGGCCACGAGGAGCCGACCCTGCTCATAACCAACCAGCTCCGCCGGGGGGTGGTGGGCCTGGTCGACGCCTACGCAAAGCGCATGCTGATCGAGAACTCGATCTCCGACGGGGTCGACTTCTTCCACATGGATGCCCTGTCCTCGGTCGTCGCCATGAAGGTGAACTGTGACCTGCAGCTCACGCTCATGGGCTCGAGTCCCAAGCCCACTCCGTGCTGGCCAAAGAAGGGGTGGCAGTGCCGATGTCGGACCTGTTCGGGGTCGCCGGCAAGGAACTGCTCGGGACCTGCCCGCTCGGTGAGGCGTACGGGACCAGGGTCGAGTCGACCCGCTACCTGGTCGACGCCGTTGACGCCGAGGTGGGCCAGCTCGACCGGGAGATCGCCGGGCGGCTGAAAGACGACCAGGGCTACTGGGCCGTCCGGGCCATCCCGGGCGTCGGGGCGGTGCTCGGGGCCGTGTCCGTGGCCGAGGTGGGTGATGCGAAGCGGTCCTCCACCCCGGCGCAGCTGTGCAGTTGGGCTGGGCTCACCCCACGCCACCACGAGCCGGGCACCACCGTGCGCCGGGGCCGGACCACGAAGCAAGGGAGCCGGCTCGTGCGTTGGGCGGCGGTGGAGGCAGCACAGCGGGCGAAAGGCTCCTCTTTCGTACAAGCTCACCGCCAGCGCGTCAGCGGGCGGCGGGGCAAAGGGGTCGCCACAGTGGCGGCCGCTCGCAAGATCGTGACCCTGGTCTACTACGGCCTACGCGACGGGGACATCCGTTGCCTGGCCGAGGCCGGGTGACGAAAGGCCGGGACGCGGCCAGGCCGTGCTCGCTGTCTGTCATGGCCCCCGAAAGGCGTGGCCGAGCAAGTGATCGAGCCGTCTGGTCGCGGCCGGGACCCTCCATGCGACGTCGCCGTCGCGTAGGAATGACTGGCGCTCGGCCTCCCGAGCCGCCTGCCAGCACCTGCTGGCCCTGGAGAACGACCGCACTGCGCCCCCAAACGCCTCGGCCACGAGGAGGAGGGGGCTCAACCACGAAGCCCTGACGGGCTCCGAGGTCCATTGTCCTCCCCGAGGACGACCGGGCCGTCAAGCCGCTGCGCCGTTAGGGGGGCCCTCCCGCAAGCGGGCCCCTCCCCCTAACAACGGTCGGCTTGACTGCCCTCGCTACGAGGCCCCTAGCAGGGGGCCTGTTCCGGCGCGCCCTCGTGCTACCCCGAGGCGTCATGGGGACAGGAAAAAAACCCAAATGTGCCGGCCCGGAGGCCGGCGCTGACTTGACAGGGGGCGCTCCTTCAGGAATGACAAAAGCGGTGCCTAGCGCTTGCCTAGCGCCGCGGGACCTTCGGGTTCAGCTCAGCGTCCGGCTTTTTGTTCATAGAGGTTCGATCTCAAGGCACCGAAAGCAGAAACAACGAGATGCCCGCTCCTCGTTTGGCCCTGATGACACCAGTCGTCCTCGCTGTGGCCGTTCTCGCGGGGGCCTGCCAGGTGTACACACCGCAAGCTGCGCCCGCTCGCGGCAACAGTACTTCAATCAACTCTAGGACGAATCCTCCCACTGCGGTCGCTACTGGCTTATCGGTCATGGCCGGAGAGGCCCAGCCTTCGCAGCTGGTCATTGCCGTTGCCGGGCCGCTGGCTGCAGCCCAGTTACGCCAGTTGGTGACGGCCACCACCCGGCCTGAGGAGGCCCTCGCCGCGGTCGTGGCGAACCCGGCTCGAGAGTGAGTGGCTCTTCTCGGCGGAAAACGTTGCGGCGTGGTCGTGTTACAAGTAGCCCGGGCTCGGCGGAGGGGTGTCGTCACGGTCCTTTGTCCTTGCGACTTCTCCCAACAGCAGCGTGGTGGCTTCGGCTAAGGCAGGCTCGCGGGCGGCGAGTTCAGCGAGGTTCGCGAAGCTCGTTGCGGTGAGGATGACTAGCGCGTGAGCTAAGTTTAGGCGCCTCCCGACGTTGTCGATGAGGAAACCGCTCGCTAGCCCGAGCCCGATTGCCCGGGCCAGCGCTGACCCGCACGCATCCACGTTCTCGAGCAGGAGAACCGGGACAGGGCCTCGCTCCAGGCAACGCAAAGGTGCAGCAGCGCTTTCCCACTGGTCCTCGACTAGAGCAGGCAGATGCTCATAAGGGCGAAGGTCGACAGTCGCGACCAGTGGCCCAGACCGCTTGGCGAAGGCCGCTGCGATCGTCTTTGCCATGTCGCGTGCCGTAGGAGCAGCCTCCCCGAGCATGGTTATTACAGCACGAGTACCAGCAGTCCCTATTTTTCTATAACTCTTTTCGGGGTCAACCATCATCATAAGTTGGCCTGCCTGCTCCGAGCTCAGGCCACGACGGCCAACTAAACCGGCGCGCAATTCATTGAGGCGCACGGGCAGGTCTGAGGGCAACCCTGAGATCACTCGGAGCAACTCGTCGAACCGCTCCCTCGTCGGTGGGGTTGGCTCACCAGTGGTACGAAGCCGGCCCGCCAGCCGCCTTAGCAACAGTAGTGATCGCTCCGGCTCGATCTGCTGGGGGGCCACGCCACGGGCCCTCGTCATCAGCATCTCTGGGACGTCTCGTCCAAGCTCTATCCCGAACCGCTCTGCCAGGTGGTCGGCGTGGGCTCGGAGTGCCGCCAGGGCGCCTTGGTCGTCCAGGGGAGCTACCGTGACCCGCTCGAACCGACGCGCTAGCGCCGCCTCGGACTTGATGAAGACCTCGAACTCTTCTTCCGTGGTTGCCCCAATGCAAGTCAGCTCTCCCCGGCCAAGAGGCTCCTTCAACATCTGACCGAGGGTGTCAGCAGGGTCATCGTGGTGGCCACCGAGGTGTACCATGCGGTGAACCTCGTCGATGAAGACGATGACATTGCCGCGCTTAGCTTCGGCAAGCACGGGCCGCAGAATTTCTTCCAGCGCACCTACGGTGCGGTTGCGGGCGCCCAACGCGGTCAGGTCCAGAGCCACCACCCTTCGCGAGCGCAAGGGTACAGCCGCTTCACCTGCAGCGATGCGCCGAGCGAGTTCCTCAACGATAGAGGTCTTCCCGCTGCCGGCAGGGCCGACCAACATGGCGCTGCACGGGTAGGGAGCGGGCTGGCACAGCACAGCCTCAAGTTCGGCGAGTTCGTCTGCCCGGCTCACAATCGGGGACAACTTGCTCTCCCTGGCAGCAGCAGTCAAGTCCTGTCCCAGGCTGTCGAGCGAGGGTGTAGGCACCTCACGCGAGTGGCTCGCCGAGGCCGCCCCGGAACGTCTTCCCTGGCGCCCCGTTCCGGCAGCTCCAACCGTCGACGTCCTGGCCGCGATCGAAGTCGGGTCCCCTCCCAACATAAGCTCTGTGGGGTCGTCTGTTACCGTGCGCGTAGCCGTCAACCAGCTCAGCTTTTCGTGAGCTGCTCCCCAGTCGGGGGCTCGCCTAATCGCCTCTTCGTAGCACGCCTCGGCCTCGTCAAACCTGCCCTGGTTCTGGGCAATCCAGCCTCGAATGTATGGTCCCTCCTTCGCCTTTTCGCCGTCGAGGAGGTGCTCGGCGGCAGCCACGTCAGTAAGGGCTTCGTCGTCGTGGCCGAGTGCCGCCCGCGCGATGGCACGTCTGAAAAAGGCGTCGGGGTAGAGCCCCGCCGCGCGCTCGATGGCTGAACTGTACTCCTCGATGGCGGCCTCGAACTGGTGGGCGTCAAGTAACTTGGTTGCGAGCCGAAAGCAACGGACCGCTTCCGGGGGCGGTTCAGGCAGGTCCGGCACCAGATATCTCCCAAGGGAGCTCAGCCACGAGGTGGTCTAGCACCTGGTAGCAGCCGAACAGCATGGCTCTGGAGCCATGGGTCACGGCGTCCTGCCCGGCCCCGGGCGGTACGAGCATGTCTATGCGGACGTCCCCATCCTCATCGAGCGACAGGCGAGGGAACCGACGGGTGGCGTTCCAGCTGTTGATGACCTCTAAGGCATGCGATCGCATGTCCACGGGCACTTTCGTCGGTAGCCATGTAACCAGCTGCAGGAACCCTCCCTCGGGCGCGAGCACAAGACGGAACGAACCTTGGCCGTCGGGGGCTACGTTGTCGGAGAGAGGCATTATCACTTCGTATACGCCTGGCCGCGCGCGCGAGAACGACAAGTTCTCGGCAATGAGGAAGTTCGCCACAAGCTGTTCTGGGAACTCGCCGATTGTGGGGCCACCGGAGGTCCCTCCGTCCTCGGGCGCTGGTCCCACCCCGCACTCTTCAAGCAGGGCTTGAGAACGGGCCGCGGTTACGTCGTCTCCCGTTTCTTGCGCTCGCGCCAGTGCCCGTGCGGCCAACTCGATGGCCTCTGGGTGCCGGTCTTCGAACAAGTGCTGCCGAGCGGCCGTGTACAGAGCGACGGGACTTGCATCGTCGTCCGCTACCGGCTCCTCAGAAGACCCCATCGCTTCCTCCTAGTCCGTAAGAGGTCCTTCCCAGCCACTGCCCACTGAATGGTCCTGGGGATGCCCCACTGGGCTCATCAATGCAGGCGGTGAAAGAGACTGAGCGAAGACCTCGTCCGGCTACGTCCGTGTTCTCCCCAGGTTGCTACGCGCGTTGGATGAGGCTATCACGGCGACCACCGGGCGGCCATCGCTGGGCCTGCCCCCTCTCTTTGGCTCAGCGAACGCGCCCGAGTCGGTTGAAGGCAGTGTGAGTTCGCTGGCGAGAGCGAAGAGAGCCATGGCAGGAGCACCTCCTGCAGCGCTACTCTCAGCCGTGACCGTCTCTGCTACCCCCGAGTGGATTGCCGGCCTTCAGGAGCTCCAGTACTACATCACACAGTGCGTGCGCGAACACGCTGCGCGGTGGGATGCTATTTCGACCTTGGACATCCGTCGCAGTGGTCGTGGAAGGGGTGCGCGGATAGGTCAAGAGGTAACGGAGGACCTCGTGGCCGTCCTGGCGGCTGATGAGGTCTTGGTTCAGCGCGTCCGCCGCCTTCCGCAGGCACAAGTGCTAGGGACCCTCGCTCCTACGGTAAGCGAGATAGCCGAGCGGCGAGTCTTGGCCAACCTTCAGCTTGAGATTGCGAAGGCGTACCTGTTGGGATTCCCTGCGGGAAGGAGCCAAGCAAGCCGGCGGCTCTGGGAGCACAGGCGACGCAACCGCCTCTCCGCCGGCCAAGACATGTGCCAGTCGCCGGAAGAAGTTTGCCTAGATGCCTTCAGGAACATCGCATTGCGCCTCCGCTTCACTGGCCCGCTCGAGGTGCGGACGTCGGTTCGCTCAAGCACGGAGAGCTACGCGAACGAGGTTATAGAGAACTTGCTCAACGGCATAAGTGGCGCTGTGGGGCGCCCGGGAAGGGACGGACGCCGTCAAGGCGACCATTGCCATCGCCAGGCCGCGGCGGGCCAGCAACCCTACGGTGCCGCCGGGCGCCCGAGCGTGGTCAGATTGACTCCAGACGGAGCGGTCCAAGGCGTGCACAATGACGACGTAGCCGCACAAGTGCCTGAAGCCCTTCAAACAACCGCCGATGACGTCCCTCAAGAGACTGCCGATGACGTCGGTCTCTCCGTTTCCCCCAACGCGACAATGCAAGAAGTTCTACGGACGGTGCTCGACGCTGCAGCTCTCGACGCTTACTTCAGCGAACAACTAGCTACTGCCCATCACCGTAGCAAAAGGAAGATCACGGTCCAGCACAATGCCATGAGGAAGGTCCTTGAAATGGACCAGAACCGCCTGCCTATGCCCCCGAAAGACGTCTTGCGTAAACTGAACCGGCACGAGGAAAAGGACAGGGTCGAACTCGACGTCTTGTTGGTCAGAGCACTGCAGGCAGCGGCGTTGGCACTCCTAGCGGGCTCGAGCAGCACGCTGGCTCTATTCTGGCCGGTCGATGGCTCACCGGATACGAATACCTTCGAAGTACAGCGGAGCGCCTATCTTCGTGCCCTGAAGGCAATCCTTGCGCTTTTCCTTCCAAACGTACCGCACGTACCGCCGCGCCTCAAGAGCGCCATGGAACAGGAGTGAACCATGAACACCTTCACAGCAGAACTTTTGCCGGAAGCGGACTTGCTTGAACTCCATGGCCGCCCTTTTGGCCCGGCTGGGGTCGTGCAACTAGACTTTGAGGACCTCACACTAACCCTCAGCTTCGACGCAGATACCTTGGAGCTCGTGGAGGTGGGCGCTTTGGTAGATCCGAGTGCCGGGGAGCTGGACGAGCCCGTACGAAGAGTCCTGAAGGCTCTCGGCTTACCGGAGGTTTTTCCTGGAGGCCAACATGTGGAGCTCGCCGGGGCGGCCCGTGAGGTCAGGGACCGTCTCGGCCGGCTCGCGCTGCTCAGGCAGGTGCGCGAGCTCTCAGCGGAGCCGGGCTCGGTCCTCTGGGACATGGAGGACTGGTCTCTGTTAGGCCTTATCCCAGAAGAAGTGAGCCGGTGGTTGCCCCAAATGGACGAGCCTTTGGGTCGAGTCGAGGAGGCAGCGGACCTGCTGAGCGGGCGGGAACCAGTATCGACTCTCCGTTCGCTGCCGGGGGCCAGGAAGACGGGCGAAGATCTCCTGGAGTTGGCACAGCGAATTGGGCAGCCACAGCTTGCAGAACGCGTGAAGGCAGTTTCCACAAAGCTGGTGACGCCTTCGCAGGCACTACGGCGCGCGCTACCGAAGGGGCTTACCCCGTCCGCTACCAGCCCGGGTTGGCAAACCCTGAACCAGCCCTACACATACTGTGCCCCCATTGACCCTCGCTCAGTTGTAGCCAGCGCCCTCGACTTGTCGGAGGACGTGTCTGCCACATTAGAGCCCCAAGGACACGGCAAAGCCAGCGTGCTCAATGTGTCAGCCTCTCTGGGCCCCGCCTGCGACCTTGTGCGCACAGTTGAAGCTCGCGCTTACCGATTGTCGGACCTCGAAGTGCTCGCGCGGATTCCCCTGCAGGTGGACCAGGATCATAGAAGGGCCACTGCACTCCTCGAGATACCCAGCGGTATCGCGCCAGAGGAGTTGGGCATAGAACTAACGGCATTCCCGGAACGCAAGCCCCTGCCGGCTGGCCTCTGCATGTTGAGACGCGCATATCTACTTGCGTTGCGGGCCCTTGGAGGGGAGCGTCTAGCAGAGAGCGGTGTGGTGTTGTGGGATGTCCCAGCCCAATGGTGGGAGCACGTCGCCGAGGCGTACGACCGCTTGGGCGACGAGAGCCGACGCGGCCTAGCACTCCGGCACCAGGCTTTGGCTGCTCGCGAGAGCGGGCTACTTGAGCTGGCCGATCAACTCGACAGGGAGGCAGGAGAGATCATGGAACCTTGGGCCCGGGGCATCGACCCCCCAAGAGCCAGGAGGTTGTTCTTGGCCGAGGTCCCATTGCCCGCAGCAGTTTCACGCGATGGCAAAAGATGGCGTGTTAATGTACGCTTGGCGCGGGCCGCAGCTCCCAGCAGGCGAGCCCAGAGGCCCCGGGTTATCGGCAAGTTCCAGTTTGAGAGCTTAGGGCTCAAGGGCGAGGTTGTAGAACTGCCGGACCGAGACAGAACGACCCAGGGTCACCAGCTTTCCTTGGAAATATGGGGTCCTGTCGAAAAAGCTGGGTCAAAGGCTGCGTTTGGCATCTGGCGCACCGCCGAAGACGGGGCGACCGCCTTGCTCGATGGTTACTTCCTCGTGGGGCCGCTCGAAACCGGTAAGCATGTGGGGCAGGCCAGCGCTACAGCCGTATTGCCGGCCTTCGTCGGGGACGAGGTCGTCATAGAAGATCACGAGCTCGTTCCTCCTGAAGCCGCCGGACCTGACACCCGGAAGGCGAGGCAATGAACGTGGAGGAGGCGCCCGACAGGCGCGCCCTTGCCGAGAGGTTTTACGATTGTTGCAAGGCAGCCGTGGACTATCACGAGGACCGCTGGGAGAGCTGGTTGGAGCATGAGAGCTCCGCCCTCCTAGAGACTTTGTACGATGAGAGCGGCTCGGAGCGGTGCCGGGAAGCCGGAGAAGCGATGGTGGGTACGGCGCGCCTGGCTCGGCACCTCCTGTCCGTCACGAGCTGCAGGGCGGCCGAAACGGGAGACGAATGGACCGTCGCCGCCAAGGAGGTAGCGAGCGCGTGGGCTGCAGGCCCTACCGGGCGGCTCTCGGTCAAGCTGCGAGACGGCAACCTCCTATCACTTGCTGCCGGCGGGAAAAACAATGCGGTCCTCCAGGGGGAGCCCGGTTTGCTACGGGCCATCGCCACCATGGTGGCGGAAGCAGGCAGAGGCACACGGCTGGTGCTCGGGTCGTTCGCCGAGGCCCTTTACGACTACTGTGGGATCGACCCGGTTAGAACCTTCGGCTTGGGCAACAGGGTCACCATCGGGTGCCTGTTGGACGCGGTTGGCGGCGGGGATATCGGCACACTTGAGATGACGGGCATGAGTGGCGATCTCCGCGAGGTCTACCCCGACCCGCGCCTCGCCTTCGTCGTATGCGACCCTGCATTTTATAGTTCAGTAGAACGCGCCGTCAGTGCCGCCGTAGCCGGGTTGGGGCGGCGCCCGGTGCCCCCGCAGTCGGTGAGATGGACCCTGTTCGGCGTCAAACGGGCACTTCTCCCGGTTAGGGCCGCCGACCTGGAAGAGGCTCGGTTAGCCGGGCCGTCGTTCGCGGCCCCGTTCGGCACTGGAATGCTAGCCATACTGGTTGGCACGGCGCTTCAGGCAGGGGGGCCTATCGGGGCAGCAGACAAGCCGACGGTGTGCATCACGGGGGACGTGGCCGGAGACGGCACCCTCTGCGAGATCGGCGGTTGCCAAGGCAAGCTCCGCGCCGCTGGCCTGGCGAAGGCCGAGCTCATATTGGTCCCGCGTGAGAACCTCCAAGAGTGGCGCGCTTGCCGCGAAGAACTGGCGCTGGGAGATCCCACTGTCGCCCAACCACAGCTGAGGCCTGCCTCCAGTCTCGCCGATGCCTTGGACAAAGCCTGGAGGCACTTGCACATCCCCTTCGTAGTCACCGCCCCCGATGTCCTCTTCGGACGAGAAGAGGAGCTGGGATGGGCCATGGGGCAGCTCGACGGCGACCGTGTGCTCGTCTTGTTCGGCAAACCTGGGACAGGTAAGACCGCTCTCGGCGCGACCATCGCCGACCATGTGGAGGACTCAAGCGGGGTCGTTGCCAATGTCGTCAGGGCAGGCCTGGGGCGTAGCGCCGACCCGATTGTCAGGTCGGCGGTCCTTGGCCACTGGGCAAGGGCGTTGAAGCTGTCGCCGAAGAGCACGGGGACCGGGGATGAGCCTTTGGACCAACGATACGAGATCGAGTCCCACCTAGTGGAAGAGGGTGAGCGCCTCCTCGCCTTGGTCGATGACGTGGAGGTGGGAGACGCCGAGCTCGTGCACAACCTGTTCCCGAGGCACCATTGTGTGGCCATCGTCACGACGACAGACCCTCACCTGGCATCGGCGCTCCGAGGGCTGGGCCGGGAAGTGGAAGAACTCGAAGTACGTGACCTTCCACAAGACGCCGCCGTGAAGCTCCTCACGAGGGTCGCCTCGTCTGGGTTCTCCGACGTGCCGCTGGCCCTCAGTTCCGAGTTGCTAACTGAAGTCGTGAGGCGTACCGGTAGCTCTCCCTTGGAGGTCGTGCTCGCTGGCGCGAGCCTGCGTGAAGTGGTACGGCTGGGCGAGGCCGCTTGCCGGCGTTGGCTCAAGACGTGGAAGGGAGCCGGAGTCTACGCTGAGGAGCACTTGGCCACGACACCTCATCGGGCGGTAGCCTCGCTCTCTACCAGGCAGCGCGAGGCCCTCGGCCGTCTGTCTATTCTTGCGCCGCGGCCCGAGTTGTTCGAGGAGGAGCTGGCAAAGAACCTACTCGAGGGGCTGGAGGACTGCCTCCCCGGGCTCGTTGCTCGTTGGGTCCTTTTCCCAGAGCCGCGAGGCCGCCTCAGCATCCATCCGTTGATCGCCGAGCAAGCACGTTCCCTGGCGCCAGGCCCCGACGAGGCCCCAACCCTTCACAAAAAGGCGGCTTCTTTCTATGCAGAGCAGTTGAAACGGTTCCTCGGCGCTGCGTCCTTCAGTGCCCTTTTTGGCATAGAAGGCCCGAGAGCTAGGCAGTACCTCCGTCACTTCGTGCACCACTTAAGCGAGATCGGGGATCCAAGAGCTGCAGCTGCTGCCTACCTGTGGGCTGCCGTATGGGCATTCTGGTGGTTCGACTACTTCGTGCCATGGGAGCTGGTGGACGACATGGTCGTCTTGGTGCCCGAGGGTGACGACGACCTCGCGGAGGCTGCCCGCGAAGTGTCAGTCCTGCGCAGCTCGTACGTGCCCGAGTCCAAGTGGCAGCAACGCTCCAGCGGGAACTGGGAGGGGGCACGACGCGCGCTGCAATGGATGGACGAAGTGTTGGCGGACGCCCTGAAGGATGACGTCGTCGTTTTGGAACACGATGACCTCCGAGAAGCTCGTGGCATGGTAGGCCTACTACTCGCCGACTGTGCGCATTTTGGGCCGCACCGAGACCACGAGCTCGCGCTCGGCCTGAGCACCCAGGCACAGACCATGTTCGAGCCGGGTTCGTTCAACGACTGGTGGTCGCGTTACTACATGGCGGACGCCCAGGTGGCCCTCGGCCACGGCCTCGACGCTTTCCTTCTCGGCCGTGCCGCCGTGCGGCTAGCCCGCGCCGCATTCGAACAGGGCGAGGACTTCGACGACGAGGTCCTCGCGCACCTTGAACGCGTCATGTCCGAAGTTGCCACAATGGAACGCCTCTATGACGTGGCAGAGGGATGCCTGTGCCGGGCCCTGGCGCACGCAATGCGGTTCCATTTCGCCAATCAGGATCCTCCCGATGGGTATACGACCGCATTGCACCTGATGATGACCGAGCGTTTAGGAACCTGGCTCGTGGAGCGGTTCAGGGACGATGAAGAGAGTGCGACGACTGCGGCCGTACGAGTTAGCAAGTACTTCCGAGGAGAACAGGGACCCAGCCGCGGGTTGGTCGAGGGCAAGCTGAAACTGGCCGCGACCGGCGAAGCTGAGGCCTTCAAGGACTTCGTCGCTGTTATCGCCAGCGCTTCTCCCACGCGGGAGGTGCTTGATAAGCCCGGCACCGATTACCTGATCAAGACCAAAGAGCTCGTAAGCGTCCTTTTCCTAAGAGACCCGGCGCTGGAAGACCCCGTCGGTACCTGGGCGAGGATGATGTCGCACACGGAACCTCCTCCTGAAGGCGTGTTGTTGTTCGACCTCGCGCAGGCCCGTGTCAGGGACCTGCTCGATGAGGCGGACCAAGAAGTGCTCGGCCCCTCGTTCCCTCCGGAGCAGTATGTGAGCCGTGCGTCGATGGACGTAGCTGCTGACGAAGAGGACGAAGGACAAGAAGCAGCCTGCGAGGAAGAGGGCGACTGGCAGGTTGCGGTCGGCCCCGACGGGAATGTTTGGGGTGTCGTGAAAGTCGAGCACTACCCTCTATCTGACGCCGTATTATATGCCTATGTGGCCACTCGCCCAGGCTACAGGGGTATAGGCATCGGGCGCACGCTCATGCACGGAGCGACGCAGCAGCTCGCAAGCCTCCCTGAAAGCGTGCTCGCGTTCATCGAGATCGACATGCCTGGGTACCACGCGGTAGACGAGGCCTACGGCGACCCCGTTGCACGCCTACGCTTCTACGAGCGTTTCGGCATCAAGGCTACCGACTTGCACTACTTCCAACCTCGGCTGCGCGTTCACCTTTCCCGTAGTTACCACATGGTCCTTGGGGTAGTGCCTCGTGCGGGTTCGGTGCTGCCTGCTCACATCAGCGGAGAACGCACGAGGGCGTTCCTCGAGGAGTACTTCGTCGATTGTGAAGGTCCAGGCGCCTTGGAGGACGAAGAAGTTAGGCGACTGCTTGAGCAATGCAAACGCCCGGAGATACCTCTCCTTCCCCTCACCGAAGAGGCCCTGCGGCTCATCCCGGGCCTGTGACGTCACTCTCGACTGTATTGTTGCCCCGGGACATTATCTGAGATGTCGAAGACTTTGCGAGACGCCGATGTCATCGTCGTGGGTGCCGGGCTCTCCGGCCTGGTGGCCGCACGACTCGTGTCAGAGGCGGGGCAAGAGGTACTTGTGCTCGAGGCCCGCGACCGGGTCGGCGGCCGTCTTCTCAGCGCCGAGATGGCACCGGGAGTCATCCTCGACCTGGGCGGCGAATGGGTCGGGCCGGGTCAGCAAAAGGTCGGCGCACTCGCCAGGCACCTGGGGGTCAAGGACCGGCCCACCTGGGCCCATGGCGAACACGTGCTCATCTGGAGAGGACAACGGCACCGCTATACGGCCCAGTTGCCACCGCTCCCCGTTCCTGTACTGGTGGACTTGGCCCAGGGGGCAACACGTCTTGGCGTCATGGCGAGACTGGTGCCGCTGACGGCACCTTGGCGTGTCAGGCGCGCGCCCAAGTGGGACAGCACGACCGCGGAAACCTGGTTGGCGCACAACTTTGTCAGCCTCGGTGCAAAGGACGCTCTGCGCCTCGTGGTCAGAGAGCTCCTAAGTGCCGAACCTGACGAGCTGTCGCTACTTTACCTCCTTTTCGTGCTACGCTCTACCGGCGGCGCAAGGGCCGCTCTTGCAGTGAGTGGAGGCGCGCAGGAACAGCACTTTGAGGGCGGGGCCCAGCAACTCGCGCTCCGTCTCGCTGGCACCCTACCGGGGAGGGTCCTCTCGGGCTCACCAGTACAGCGACTCTTGCAGGACGACAAAGGTGTCACGCTTTACACGGAGGCGCACGAGTTCAGGGCTGGAGCGGTCATCCTCGCGCTCTCGCCGCCGCTGTGCTCCACCATAGAGTATGTTCCAGGCCTCTCCGAGCGTCGACAGGAGTTGGTCAGCCGGATGCCTATGGGGGACGTCATAAAGGTGCTTGCCCTGTACGAGGAGCCGTTCTGGCGAGCCAAGGGCCTCTCGGGGCAGGCGACCGGAGACGAAGGCCCCGTCCACATGACCGTCGACGCCTCCCCGGAGAGCGGACCAGGCGTCCTTGTCGGCTTCCTAACGGGACGTAACGCACGATGTTTCACGGCCGCGTCTCCCAAAGATCGGCGAGCGGCCGTGTTGGCCTGCCTTGGACGCTATTTCGGGCCATCCGCCGCGCACCCGTCCGCGTTCTACGAAAAGGATTGGGGAGAGGAGCACTACAGCCTCGGAGGGTACGACGCCCACCCGCTCCCTGGCGCTCTCGTCCGCTTTGGCACTGCCCTCCGGGAACCTTGTGGGCGTGTCCATTGGGCGGGCGCTGAGACCGCGCCACGCTGGTGCGGGTATATGGAGGGGGCTGTGTCAGCGGGCGAGCGCGCCGCGGAGGAAATTTTGGCCACCTCGTAGGTTCTTCACCACAACGAACACGTCAATGCGCGAGCCGGTTCGTAGCCAACGTGGTGACGTGACAGTAGCGCAGTTCTTCGAAGGTGGTCCTGGCCCGGGCAGTTGTACGGTACCGACCTCCGCTTGGTAACGCTCGCCGGTCCGGGCGAGGTACCCGACCCAAACCCACGTGGGTTTGGGTCCCCGAAGGTTCTTCTTCCCGAGTTCGCCTGGGCTGGCCCCACGGTGATTTCTGGGCTCCCCCGACATAGATGTGGGTCATCCACCGGGAACGTCGAGCCGTTCGTGGGGCAGGACGTGGGTCGATGGCGCCGAGGGTCGCCATGACGAGGGGGAGCGCCGCCTTCGCGAAGTGACAACCGGTTCCGGGGCAAAGCGGACAGCGTTCCGGAGTTATCCGGACAAGGTTCCGGCTGACGGCGAACACCTGAGTGAGCTGGTGAGGAGGGGCATGCTTCCCAGAGGGAAGGCGCGGACAAGCGGAGCGTTCTCGGTCGGAACCGTGTCTGCCCTCGGTCGGAACCAGTGTCCGGGTCCACTGGTTATGCCATTGTTACGGGCAACTCTTCGTGACCACGGAGGGGCCTGTTCCGGCAGCGGTGGTTGACCACCGACTCGTACCTGTCAGGGCGAGACAGCGACAGGGGCGGGTCTGCTAGCAATGCGGTCGTGGCGCTCACCAGTCCACTGGCGCTCACGCGTTCACTGTCCACTGCCCGGTACCGGTAGTGACATACGCAAGTTGGGTCCGCAGGGCGCCGGTACCACGGCCGAACTGCGCCACGTGCGGCTCGCCGATGGGCTTTGACGGCTCGTACCCCCGCGCGGCGCGCGAAGCCGGGGAGCTCCACCGGATCTTCGTCCGGCGTGCCCGCTGTGGGAGCTGTGGCAGCGGTGAAGCCCTCTTGCCTGACTTCCTCCTGCGCAGGCGCCGTGGCACTACGGCCTCCGTCGGCGCGGCGGTCCTGCCCCGCCTCGGCGCGAAGGTACCCCAGGGCGCTGAGGGCCTCTACGCCGGCGTGCCTGGGCGCACCGTGCGCTCCTTTCGCCAGCGCTTCGCAGGACGCGCCGACGACCTCGCCTTACGCTCCGACGCGCTCGGCGTGGGGTGGGGTGGGAGCACCGCGCTCGGCTCCCAGGAGCCGTCCGCGCCAGCGCCCCGGCGTCCTGGGGATGGGGAGGCTCTGGCAGGCGGCACGGCGCCGTTGCCCGGGCGAGGTCCCACCGGCCTGGCCGCTCGCCAACGTCGTGGCCGCCAGCCAGCTCATCGGCACCCGCGTAGACCTGCTGTGGCCGGTCGCCCCTCACACGCTCGGGCGCTCCCGGGGGCCTTGACCAGGACGGCTACACCCCCTTCAGCGGCGCGCCGGCTACCCGTCGAGCCCGCCGTCGCAGCTCCTCCCAACGGAGGTAGCCGGCAGCACCGGCCAACCGACCTCGCGGCGCGCCCCGGTCCTGCCGCACCGACCAGGACGGGCGCTCCACGTCGTCACTGAGTGTTGCCGAACGGTCCGCGCTGAAAATTGCCGGGGCGTCCTCATCCAGCGTTGCCGGTAACAGCTGTTAGCCCGTCCTCGCGGTACGGTCTCCCTTCCGTCGACCTGGAGAGGCCAACCTGTCGGGGGCGCCCGTCTGTGCACAGGAGGCCTCGACAAGCTCGGGCGCGAGATCCTCGGACTCTTCGACGGTGACCCGTTGATGGGGGCCTCAACCCGCGCCAACGCATGAAGAGGCCGCCATGGGCAATCATGCAGTGGGATACTGGGCGAATGAGGCGGTGGCTCCCAGCGAAGCTCGCCCAATGACGAGCACCTACCACCTCGTCGAACTCGCGGCCGCCTGCGCTGGCTCGGGCGCCGCCGTTGGAGCGTTCGCGACTGCGCTGCTTGGTGCGACAAGTCGCCATCGCCAACGTCTTGAGGACATCGCGTTCAATGTCCTCGCTTACCAGGAAGACGACGATACTGGTGATGACGACGTCTACGTCGTTATTCGCAACGAGGCCTCAAAGAGCATCACGCAGCTCAGGCTCTGGCAACTAGTCATCTCAGGACCTCACAGAGGAAGTCTCTGCCTCATCGTCGATGGCCCCATAGCGCTCTCTCCAAGTCACGAGGTCACGTATGTCGTGAGGTTCACGAACGGGGAAGAGTTTGCCGTTTCGTACTCAGACCAACGAGGTTCGAGCTGGCTTCGATGGGTTTCGCTGCCGCAAGCCGCTGGCCTCGCCCCCGTCTGGCTCGACTTGGACTCAGAAACCATCTCGTTCCTGAGGCATCCGCGTCCAGACGGCGGACGGTATTCGTGGATCCGGCGAGTCCCACCCGAGGGGCGGCAACTGCGCGCTCTTCACGATACGGAGGTGAGGGAGCGGCTCTACTCGGCATTCAAGGACCCGCCGTGGTTCCAGATCCTCGACGCGAATAGACAGCGCCTATAGGCTCCGCGAGCGAGAGCCAGCCCCCGCAAGGCCCCACCCGGGGCAAGACGAGCCCCCCCGGGGGAGCACTACGGGCTCGGGGGAGACGCCTTCCTGGTTGGCCTGGTGGTGGGGGAGGGAGATGGCTTGGTGATCTTCTCGAGCACCCTGTAGGTCCGGTTCGCCCGGGCCGCAGCGCGCTGCTCGTTGGCCGTCGAGTCGATGTAGAGCTGGGAGGTGGCAAGGCTCTCGTGGCCCAAGAGGTGCTGGATCTCGCTGGCGCTGGCCCCGTCTTCGGCCAATCGGGTGGCCATGGTGTGGCGCAGTGCGTGCACGAGGGCTCCATTGGGCACCGACGCCCTGACGCCGGCGGAGCGGTACGCGGAGCGGACGAGGTACTGGGCGCCACCGCGCTGGAGGCGCTCGCCGTGGCGGTCGACGAAGAGGGGAGAGCCGGGGCTGGTCCTCTCGGCCGGGAAGCGGGCCTTGCGGGACCCGAGGTAGGCGGAGACGAGGGCCTCGAGGGGTGCCTCGATGGGCACGAAGCGCACCTTGGAGCCCTTGCCCACCACCCGGAGACGGCGTTCGCCCTGGCGGCCGTCGAGAGAGCCGACGTCCAGGCCGAGCAGCTCCGAGAGCCGGAGGCCGCCGAGCAAGGCCGTGGCGACGAAGGCCAGGTCGCGCTCGGGCCACGAGCGGCTGGCCTTTTTGGCCACGGGCGGCGAGCGACTCGAGCAGGCGCTCGGGCGTGCCCTCGCCCTGGAGGGCCTTGGGCGCCCGCTTCGGCACCTTCGGCTTGGCCACGGCGGCCATAGGGTTCCCGACCACCACGTCCTCGGCAACCAAGAAGGCGAAGAACTGGTCCCAGGCGGTCCAGGCCCGGGCGATGCTCGAAGCCGCATGGCCTTCTGAGAACGAAGCGAAGGCCCGCCGCAGCACCTTGGCGTCGAGCTGGCCGAGGACGAGCTCGCCAGGGCCGGCCCCGAGCTCGGCTGCCAAGTGGGCCGACACCCCGGCCAGGTCACGGCGGTAGGCGGCCTCGGTATGAGGTGAGCCCTTCAGGGGCTTGCGGGCGACGAAGAAGTCTTCGACCAGGGCCACGAGCTGTGTGGCTGCGGCCGTCTTCGTGGTCGCGAGGCCGGGTGCTCCAGCCGGCCTGGTGGCAGTGGGGGAGGGGAGGGGGCGCTTACGGGTAGCCCTGGGCACACCGACAGCTTAGTGGAGACGTGCATAACGATGCTTATGCATGGGGGACTGGTGGCATGGAACATGCACTACCTGCCCGACTCCCGTGCGTCTCGTCGGGTGAGCCCCCTCCAGCTGAACCTGACATCAATCGGCACTCCGAGACCGCTCGCCCTGGGGAGTCGACCTAGCCCGACCTCAAGGCGCTACTTTGGTTCAGGTCGTTGCTGGTGCGACGTTGAGGGTCTGATGACTAACCGCAGGTACCGCAGTCTTAGCGAGGCGCTAAACGTCGCTCGACAGAACAGGCCCGCCCGGCAGGAGTTGGGGCGCCGTGGTTGGGGCCACGCCGTAGCCGCCGAAGTGTGGAACGTCGACGGTCAGTTTGAGATCCGTTCCATCACCGTGCGGCCGGAAGTTGCGGTAATAGAACCCCACCACCAGACCATATAGTGCGCCGTTTTCAGTTTGGCGTGCTCGAGTGCCCGGCTTGCGACCGGGCCGTTACCGCGAGGGAGGAACTCGCACTTCCGGACGGAACGATCCTGCACCGAGTCTTCGGTCTTGATCCAGCCCCATTGTGGGGGATGCCACGACACCTTGCGGCACAATGGGATCAGTCCGTTCGATTTTTCGACCGACCCGCCCCGTGCCCTTCCCCGACCTACTGCGACATCGGGCCAGGGAACGGCCGATCCCTGACACCTTGCGGACGCGTGGTGCCCAGCCCATATCCAGCTGTTTCAACTCGGCGACCGCCGCCACAACCATACCGTCATGACGCTCTCGATAGGGTGCCCGTCGCCACTCGGGTGCAGGCGACCAGGCCTTTTGCAGCGAGGGCGTTCAGCGCGCCGACAGCATCGCTTCCGAGCTCAGTCGAACTTACACCGAGCCCAGCCGCAATGACGAGGCACTGCCCCTCCGCTTGAAGAGCTTCGAACCAGCCACTTGGGATGTCGAGCGTGCCGGAAAAGAGCTTGAGGTGGTCGGTCCCACACTCGATCAGTTCGCCGGTGACGTCTAGGCACCAGCCCTTGAGCAAGGCTGGTGCGGCGTCTAGGACATCGGGCGCGATACGTGTGAAGCCCTGCTCTAGGGCGAGGTTCAACCACGGTCTAGTCGTGTCGCCGTTTTCCTCTCTCGCCAGGCTTGGGGTCTGCGCGCTGACGACGAGGACCGCATGTGGCGCTGGGTAGTCCCGGATGAGCGCGAAGGCTTGGGCGTCCGCGGACACCTCTCTTAG
>JAJYMB010000044.1 GCA_021787365.1 Actinomycetes bacterium
CCTCACCCGTGAACTGGAGCGGCTCAGCCTCTCCGTTGTCGAGGCCGACGAGCGTACGCCCAAGCGCCGCCCCTCCAGGCCCCCGCCGGCAACAACGGCGTGAGCTCGGGCCGCTTAACCTGTGAACTCGTCTTTTTCAGGGGCACAACCGGGCTGCTCAGGCTCAAATGTGAAGACCTCGCCACCACCACCACCACCACCATGGGGTCCTTACGAAAGGTAGGGCTCCGGACTTTACGAAACCCAGCCTTGGGAATGGCCTCGGGGCGGTTTCGGTCGCAGCGGCCGGGTAGAGGACGGCGCCATCATGGGGTGGCTGCCCTTGACAGCTTTGACAGCCTTCTGAGCTCACCGGAGAGGCCCGGCTAGCCTCAGGGCCCGTTCCCGAACAGCACGACTAGCCCGCAGACCTAATGTCGGCGGGCTGAACAGTGAGGAGGCGAGGCTCAGGCTGCCAGAGGCGGCCCGGTGGCCGGCGGTGGGGCGCCTCAGGGCCGAGCTCCTCGAAGCCGTAGTCGGGCGGGTCGGCCCGACAGACGGGGTCGGTACGGTCCCCGGTGCGCTCGGCCAACCCCGGAGCAGCCGCACGTTGGTGGCCATCTGGGCCATGACGACCATGAGGCCGGTCTTCACCAGGCCTACCACGTGCGTCCAGCCCCGCCGCACGTTCTCGGTCTCCGGGCTCTTCAAGTTCCCGAAGCCGCCCTCGGCACGGGAGCGGCGGTTGAACGATGCCGTCCACTTTGGGCCGCCCCAGTAGAGCCGTTGGCGGACCTTCGGGGTGACATCGCCCGGGACGGTGATGGTGCGCTGTTGGCACGCCTTGGGGGCGGTAGCAGCCTCGGGAGGGCCTGTGACCTCCGGCGTCCCCTCGGGCAGGAAGAGCGAGAGCGGGCAGTGCTGGCACTTGCGCCGGCCGGCCCAGCCCGGGCACTCGAAGTGCTCCGTCCCGTTCTTGTCGGGCCGGCCGTGCGCCGGAACGCCCAGGTCTCACGTTCGGCTATGGCAGCCTGGAACTCAGCCACCACCCGTAGTTTCTCGGCGTGCTCGGCTCTTTCCACCTCGGTGGCGGTCTTCTTCAAGGCAGGGACGGAGAGGTGGGCCGGCCGGGTGATTATGGCCAGGCGGTCAGGGGTCTCGGGACAGTGGGGCCACCCGTCGATCATCTTTGCGCCCTCGAAGTCCCGTGCCTCCCGGTCTTCTCGTGCAGGTCGAGGACCTGCTCTATGCCTCTCGCCCGCAGCTCGTAGCGTGAGATAACCCCCCGAAGCTGTCCCGAGCCGCAAGGTAGAAGGGTCGGTTACACGGGAGACTGGTCGTAGCTCTGTTGGGTGTCGGCGAGGGCGAGCCTGGAGTAGATCTCAAGGGACTGGCGACTGGCGTGCCCGCTGTAGGGCTGGATGGGGGCGTAGTCGATGCCTTGGGCCAGGTGAAAAGGAAGTGGCGCAGGCGGTCGGGGGGAGAGATAGGATCCGAAGACCAGGATTACGCTGCGCGGTATCCCAGCCTCGACCCCGAGGTTGCTGACGAAGGTCCGCCGGCAGCGCGAAAACCTGGAGATGATGTCTCGTGGCTACAGATTTCGATTTGAAGTGCCCGCAATGCGGGCATGAGTTCAAGCTGTCCTACAGCCAGTTCAATAGCCTTTCCGATCCAAGTGTGCCTGGACTCATCTGGCGTGAAGGAGCCCATCGTTTTGCCGTCAAGTGCCCGAGTTGTAAGAAGAGATCGCACTACCATATGACAGACGACGGGAAACAACTCACCACCTGGTGACGGCGTTATCGCCTCCCGAAGATCGACTCCCGGTTGTTGCGCAGCCCGAACCCTCCGTGGGAACACCGCAGGAAAGCGGTCCGGCGCGAGGGAGGGGGTCCCGTAAGAGCCGCTCGGCGAACCGCCCGGTCAGCGGGCGTCATCTGCAACAGCGCTTCCCCTCGGTCGGCCCCACCTTGGAGCGACCAGTGGCGTTAGCAAGGGCCGGGTGTGTTCGAGCTAGCACCATCTCCGGACGGCCAGCTCCCTGACCAAGAGGAGCGTGCGTGCGAGGTCATGGCCCCCCGCCCGACAACCAGCGGGACCCCGCCCACGACCCTGCTGCTGCCGCGCCCGACAGCACCTGCACCTTCGGCGACACCGACGTGGAAGCAGCCCGCCTCGCCCCTGTCACCAAGATCTTCGGTCCCACCTCGCAGGAGCTGCTCACCCAGGCTGTCGAGGACCCACGGTGCTCGCCTACGACCTCGGCTGCGGGTCGGGCACACGGACCCGCCTCGTAGCGGAAGCAGCCGGCGCCACGCTCACGGTCGGCCTGGAGTGCTCTGCTGCCCATCAAGGCGCTTGGGCCTCGCGCTTCTTGCGTTGCGCTTTGAGGATCGGATGTTATATGAGATAGCACACAATGCCATGTGCAAGGACAGGTCGATCTCCTGTGCAGACAGCGACGTGGCCCGAGTTTCATTTCCCGTGACCAGCGCCGGAGGATTTCGTAACTACCCCGCCGGCTGGCTGACGGGCGGGCGGCGGGCAGGCGGGCGGGCGGATAGTTTTTTGGGAAAGCTAGGGTCCCAGGCTTGCGAAAGCCGGTCTCGGGAAGGTGTGGTGGAGGGGGCCACAGGACTGGCGGATGTGGTTGCCGGCGGCGCACATTCATCAGAAACAGGGCCGATTTTTTCTCCCGGAACTGACGGATGCGCCCTTCTCGTCGTCACGTTCACCAGTTCCCTGTCAACAACCCTCCGGGGAGTGCTCGGTGCCGCAGCTCCAAGCGAGGGCCACCTATTAGGCCTATTGCCCCCGGTGACATCGGGCTGGGTTGGCGGGTCGCTTATGGAAGCGGCCTGTGGGACACAGAGGGAGCTGGGCCACTAACACTGACACCAATCTGTCAGCTGCCCCGTGCGGAGGTCCGAACGGTGCTGCTCAAGACCAAAATGTGAGAACCTCCGACAGCGGGAGGCCACGCCGGCCGGCGCCAGGGGCAAGGAGCCGTTCTCGGCACGGCAACCCGGCGAGGGTGCACGAAGGCAGCGCTAGGCGCTCACGTTGACGAGGGTACCGATGGGGTCCATCGGCCACACGACCTGGGCGTTGGCGACGGGCAACTCCACACAGCCGTTGCTCTGAGGCCAGCCGTAGCTCGACCTCCAGTAGCCGTGGACGGCGTCGCCTTCGTAGAAGTAGGCCACCCAGGGCACGTTGGGGACGACGTAGTGGTACCCGTTGACGTCGGTCCCTGTCATCGTCGTCGACCGGAGGTGCTCGAAGACGGGCCACGTGCCGATCGGGGTGTTCGCCCCCTGCACGCCGGTGTTGGCCAGCGAAGTGAAGATGTCCCGCCCGTCACGCCACACGGTCAGGCTCTCGGGTGTCGACTCGCTCACGGTCAAGTAGTCGTAGGGGTTGGGGTCGAGGCTGCGGGAGGCCACCGCCTTGGTGAGTGCCGCCCACACGTCCGGCCCGGCGATGCCGTCTACGGACAGGCCCTCCACGTTTTCGAACATCATGACGGCGCCCTGGGTCACCACCGTCTCCTGGCCAGGCACCCATTGCGCTGCGAGCGTCCCGGGGATGTTGGGGTAGCGCCACGTGAACTTGCCTGGCTCGGGGGCGGTCGAGATTTCTCCCGGGGCCGTCGGCTCGCCGGCGAGGGCCGATTGCGTGGCGGAGGGGCCGAACCGGAGCGGCAAGTAGTGCAGCTCAGCGAGCAATTGCTGCACTCGGAGGAGCGGGACTCCCTGCACGGTGAAGCTCAGCTGCTCGGGCGTGGCTGCCGTCACCGGGCCCACTTTGGCAAGGGTGACCGGTATGGCGACGTGCACCTTTGACCACGGGGCCCAATCCTGCGCCGGCGTGAAGGTCAACGTGTCGCCGCTCACCGACCAGTTGCCCGCGACGGGAGGTGAGAGCTGTGGCATCGGGGCACCCGCCAGCGGCGCGGCCGACAGGGTGAGGGTGATAGGTGCCGTCGGGGCGACTTCTGTGGCGCCTGGCTTGGGGCTGACAGAGAGCAACTCGGGCACCGGGGGCAACGTCGTCGTGGTGGTGGTGGTGCTGGTGGTGGCCGCTGCCGGGGCAGTGGTCGTGGTGGCAGCGCTCGCGCCTTGCGCTTCGAGCCCTCTTCCTGACACCGCCAACTCCTTTTTGGTGCCGGTTTGGCTCGCTGGCCTGGAAGTGACGACCGATGAAACGAAGGCGGCGCCTGCCACCAGGGCCACCCCTCCGACGGTTAGGAACGCACCACGGTAGTAGGTGCCCCAGGCCCGCCGCGAGTGCCGCCCGCTTGTTGTCCCGTCTTTTTGAGTGGTCTTGGACTTTCTCTCGCGCCGCATAGTTCTCCACCTCTCTTGTCGCATTAAACCCGGCGGGCGCCACGTTTGTCTTGTCAGCCCTCCCCAAGGCGCGTGGTGCGTCATCTGTGGCCAACTCGGCCGGCAGCGCGTCTGGTCGGTCTTACGCGTGTCGTAGCCCGACGCGGCCCTCTGGCCCGCCTGCCCACGCTTCGGCGTCTTCGCTTATTGCGTCAATGCCCGTATTGTCCCATTTCCTAGGCCGGCCACCCTAAAGCCCAGGTCTTGGACGCCCGAGACCTATCGCGTCAGATGTCGGAAGGCCGGAGGCGACACACGGAGTGGCTGATCTATCGGTACGTCCCCACCTCGGGGCGCAACGGGGACGGGGACCTCGCCGTGATGCCCGCGTGCTCGTCGAGACCGCCGACGCAGCGACAAGGGCAACGGACCCTGGTAGGCCGGCCGAAGACGGTGCCACGGCAACGAAACGGCCCGTCTTGGCCCAGCGCAAGCGGGGCGGTGGCTGGTTACGCCCCGTAGGGCGCGGCCGCAACGCCGCAGCCGTGCTGGCGGCCGCGGCCACGGTCCTGCCCTTCTGGGGCGCAGGCGCCTCGGCGCAGTCGCTGTCGCCCGCACTCGCCAGCCCGCCCGCTAACATCCCCCGCACCCAGGCGATGGACCAGGCGTGCCAGGTCGGCCCAGGTCTTGCTTGCCAGCAAGCGGTAGTCGCGGCCATAGACTCGGCGCGCTCCGCCGAAGGGGTGGGGCCCCTCGTCCTGCCCTCCGACTACGATTCGCTGACTGTCCCCCAACAACTCCTCGTACTGGCGGATCTCGAGCGGGTCGACCGAGGGCTCCCGGGCTTCGTGGGCCTGTCCTCGCAACTCGACGACATGGCGCAGGCCGGCGCGGCTGCCAACACCGACCCGGCTGGCCCTTCAGGGGCCGCCTGGGGTTCCAACTGGGCCGGCGGTGAAGCGACCGCGCTCCTGGCCGACTACGACTGGATGTACGACGACGGCCTTGGCAGCCCCAACTTGGACTGCGGTCAGAACCAGCCGGCCAGCGGGTGCTGGGACCACCGCGAGAACATTTTGGGCAACTATGGCCCCAACCCGTCCATGGGAGCCGCGGAGGCCATCGTCAACGGGGTGACGTCGATGACCGAGATAATGTCCTCCGCACCTCCGGAGCCGCTGGCCTTCGCGCTCCCGGAGTCCCCCGCCCACCTGGCCGGTCCGCGGAGTAGTGCCGCTTACCTCCAGACGGCGAGCGACGGGGCCGTGTATACATACGGAGGGGCGGGCTTCCTCGGCTCGGCAGCCCGGATCCACCTCGCCAAGCCGGTTGTCGGCGTCCAGGCTTTGCCGGGCGGCACCGGTTACTGGGAGGTGGCTGCTGACGGCGGGGTGTTCTCTTTTGGCCATGCAAGGTTTTACGGCTCGGCGGCACCGCTCCACCTCTCGCACAACGTGGTGGGCATGGCCGTGGCGGACGGGGGCAAGGGTTACTGGCTGGCGACGACGAGCGGCGGCGTCTACTCCTTTGGCGATGCCAAGTTTTACGGCACGCCCCAGCGCCACCTACGCCACGGTGTGGTAGGCATAGTCCCAACACGGAACGGCCAGGGGTACTGGCTCGCCACCAAAGACGGGGCCGTCTACTCCTTTGGCGATGCCAAGTTTTATGGGCCGCGCCGGCGACCGCACCTTTCGTCGCCCATCGTCGCGATGGCGGCCACCCACGGCGGGCGGGGCTACTGGCTCGTGACGAAGGCCGGGCGCGTTTACGCATTCGGGGACGCTAAGGCATACGGGCCCGTGCCCGTTGGTGCCCTTTCGGGCGTGGTCGGTATCGCCGCGCCGCGGGAGGGCCGCGGGTACTACGTGGCGCTCCACGACGGCAGGGTGCTCGCCTTCGGGGGCGCCAGCTTGGCGGCCAGGGAGAGGCGTTTTGCCCCGTCGACGGTGGTCGGCATAGCCGCGGCGTAGAGTAGCGCTTACGAGGTCGAAGACCTCTAAACGCACAATGCGAGCTCCCACTTCCCGCCGCGCTTGGTGAGCGCCCCGTCGAGGACATCTGACAAGTGGGAAAGTTCGGCCTCGGTGGCTCCGAGGACTTCCCCACTGGCCGTACCGCCGCGAGAAAGGAGCGTCCGGAGTACCCGCCGCTCCGCAGGGGTAAAGAGGTAACGGCGGTCCAGCGCGTCCGCGAAGCGGCCCGAAAGCAAGACTGGCCCGTGCTTGCCGAGGAGCGAAAGGTTCCGGGCGGCCAAGTGGCGGGCCAGGGCGCTCGCTAGCGAGCCGAGCCGGGGATGCTCGGGCACCAACGGATTCGCCACTCCTAACTCCCGCGCTGCCGAAGCGCACACGGCCCCGATACAGGCGGCCACGACGCCCTTCTCGTTGAAAGCGGCGCGCAGCGTGGCCGTCCCGTCGTCCATGCCCTCGGCCCCGGCAAAGAGGGCGTGGACCGCCGGCGCGGCGGTGAAACTGACGGCGTCGACCCCGCCGGCGGCAATGGCGAACGTGAGCGCCACGGCGGGGCCACCTATGGCGGGGCTGCCCTGGCCGGTGGCCATAGGCCAGGTGCCGGCAATACCAGTCCGGTACACGCTGATGCGGGCGACCCGGGCGCCGGCCCCCGTGAGGCGCGCCAATTCCGCGCCCGCTTCTTCCCCGTGCAGTTGCACGACCACGTCCTTGCCTGTTAGGTCTTCCTCCAATAACCGGTCTACTACCTCGCCCAGTGTCTCGCCGGGGGCCTTGTAGAACGCGTCGAGCCCGACTTTGCGCAACTCGCCCAGAACTTTGGCGCCGCGAGCCGCGATGCTGGTCCCCGCGCCGAGGGCTGCAACCAGTTTGTCGAGGAGGCCCCATTCTTTGCACAGCCCGAACCAGGTGCGCATGCCGTAGCCGGTGTTAGCGAGCAGGTACTGAGGAGGGCGGCGGCAAGCGCGCTCGGTGAGCACTCGGGTGCTCGCAGGATCGTCCATCTCAGTGCGCAGAAGCGGGAACATCGCCGGCTCGAGCCCCGAACGCTCCAGCAAGATGGCCTGCTCCTCGCGCCGGCGGTCAGCCGTTACGGCGACCGTGAAGCCCGCTAGGTCCGATGTGGTCACGCCCGCACAGTACTCACCAAAGGGCTCGTACCGCCGGGCGAAAAGCACTTCGCGGCTTCGTCCGGGCGGTGCCGGTGGACCTCGAAGAGGCCGCGATGGTCGACGGCGCCAGCCGGCTCGGGGCCTTCATGCGGATCCTCTTACCCTTGGTCCTGCCCGGGCTGATCACGACCGGGGTCTTCTCGTTCATCACTGCCTGGAACGATTTCCTCTATGTCAACGTGATAATGCAGCAGAACTACCACCAGACCCTCCCGGTGTGGCTCTTTTCCTTCAGCACCAACACCGGGACCGACTACGGTGGCCTGATGGCCGGCTGCACGATAATGTCGTTGCCGGTCGTAGTGTTCTTCTTGTTGGTGCAAAGACGTATCGTGACGGGGCTGACAGCGGGAGCCGTAAAAGGATGAGCGAGAGCGTGCCGGGCCCCGGGCCCGGCCGGGTGATGGAGGCGGAGATGGCCGAGCAGCCGGCTCGGCTGGCTGCTCTTTTGTCCCGGCGTCGCGAGGTGGCCGAGCAGGTGAGGAAGGCCGTCCCGAAGCCTCTGGCCGGGACGGTCCTGGTGGCCCGAGGCTCCTCGGACCACGCCGCCACCTTTGGCGCCTACCTACTCGAGATGGCGACCCATCGGCCGGCGGCGCTCGCTTCACCGAGCGTCTACACCCTCTACAGGGCAGAAACGGACTTCAGCGGTTATCTGGTCATCACCGCGAGCCAGTCGGGCCGTACCCCCGAGATCGTGGAAATGGCCGAGCACGCCCGGCAAAAGGGCGCCTGCACGGTGGCGTTCACCAATGACAGCGGGAGCCCACTGGCGCGTGCCGCGGAGTTGGTGGTGGATCTCGGCGCGGGAGAAGAGCGGGCGGTGCCGGCGACCAAGACGGTCACAGCCGAGCTCGCTGCGTTCGTTGTCGTGGCTAGTGCCCTAGGTGAGACCGGGGTGACCGAGCGGGCCGCGGAAGAGCTCCCGGGCCAGGTCGCCACTATTCTTGCCGACACCGCGCCGGCCGAAATGCTGGCTCGATGGCTGGCCGGCGCCGACCGCATCGCCACCGTAGCGAGAGGGCTCCTCTACGGGGCGGCCCGGGAAGTGGCGCTGAAGCTCGAGGAAACGACCGCTCGCTTCACGGCTGCCTTCTCGGCCGCAGACCTCCGCCATGGGCCGATCGCCATGGCGGCCTCGGGACCGAGCATCCTCGCGTTCGCGCACCCCGGGCCAGCCCAAGAGGATGTGACGAGCCTCGTGACCGAACTGAGGGCGCGCGGGGCGGCTGTTCGCCTCGCCGGCCCCGTCGAAGGGAGCGAGCTCACCTGGTCTGCGTCCGCCCCAGAAGCCCTGGCGCCCGTACTGGCCGTCGTGCGGGGCCAGCAGCTCGCGCTGGCGCTCGCGCGCCTGACCGGGCGCGACCCCGATTCCCCGCCAGGCTTGACCAAGGTGACGGTCACATGAACCGAGCGAAAGGCTTCGTCATTTCGGCCGGGCGCGTCGCCACGCCGACCGAGATCCTGGAAAACGCCTTCGTCGTCGTCGAGGGAGGCACCGTCCGCGAGGTGGGGGCCGGCCGCCCGCCGGCAGGGCCAGGGGAGTTGGTGGAGCTTGGCGACGTGCTCGTGGCGCCGGGCCTCGTGGACCTTCACGTGCACGGTGGCGGCGGGCACGACGTGAACTGCGAAACGCCCGAAGAAGCCGAGGCTGCAGTCCGCGAAGTCGTGCGCTACCACGCCTCCCACGGGACGACGTCGCTCGTTGCCACGACCGTCTCCGACACTCACGAGGTGCTGGCCAGCGCCGTTGAAGGCATCGCCCGGGTCGCGCGCGAGAGCGGCAGTGGCGTGCTCGGGACCAACCTCGAGGGGCCGTGGCTCTCGCCCCGACGAGCGGGGGCACAGTACCCGGGGGCCCTACGGCCACCGTCGCTGGCCGAGCTTTCGGACCTGCTGGAGCGGGCGGGGGGCACCTTGAGGCTGCTCACCCTGGCGCCTGAGCTCCCGGGCGCCTTGGAGGTGGTGCGTGCCGCCACCGCGGCTGGGGTCGTGGTCTCGGTGGGGCACACAGACGCCGACTACGCGACGACGGTGGCGGCCTTCGACGCCGGCGCCAGCCAGGTGACCCACCTTTTCAACGGGATGGCGCCGCTGCACCACCGCCGGCCTGGCCCACCGGGGGCAGCGCTCACCGACCCGCGCGCCCACCTCGAGGTGGTCTCCGACGGCGTCCACCTCCACCCGGCCGTCGTATCGATGGTCGCGGCCCTGGCTCCTGAGCGGATGCTGTTTATTACCGACGCCATCGGGGCTTCCGGCTCCCCGCCCGGGCGCTACCGCCTCGGCCCGATCGAGGTCCTCGTGGACGAGAACCGAGCCGTGCTGGCCGACGGCAGCGGGACGATTGCCGGTAGCGTCCTCACGATGGACAGGGCAATTGGTTTCGCCGTGAAAAGTGCCGGCGTGCCGCTCACCACGGCGCTCCGGGCTGCGTCCCTCACGCCCGCCTCGGTGCTCGGGGAAAAGGAAAAGGGCCGTCTCGGGCCCGGAGCGGACGCGGACATGGTGGTGCTCGACCAGGATTACCGGGCGGTCGCCACCATGGTCGCGGGCCGGGTGGTGCACGACCCGGGCGGCCGCCTGGGGGCGCTAGGGGCTGGGTTGGGTGCGCGATGAGCGCGCCCGCTCTCATCCCGCGTCCCACCTCGGTCCGCAACCTCGAGCGGGGAGCGTCGCTTTCCGATGGCATGTCGATAGCTGCCGACCCGGCTTGTGCTGCCGTGGGCGACCTGTTTGCCGGCGAGCTCGAAGCGGCCACCGGCTGGAGGGTGGAGAGGGCCGGCCCGGAGGCGAGCAGTCTGTCGGGCACCGTCCGGCTCCGCCTGGCCCCCGAGCTTGGCGCTGGTGGTTCATCGGCACTCCTTGGCGGGGCGAGCGAGGGCTACCGCCTCCGCGTAAGCGACGGCATGATCGAGGTGGCTGGGGCCACGGCCGCCGGCGTCTTTTACGGGACCCGGACCTTGCGCCAGCTTTTGCCGGCCGACCTGTTGCGGGCGGCCCCTCCGAAGCCATGGGGCCCGGTCCCCCTGGAGGGCGTCGAAGTCGTCGATGCCCCTCGGTTTGGGTGGAGGGGCATGATGTTCGATGTCGCCCGCCATTTCTTCCAAAAGAGCTTCCTCTTCCGGCTGATCGACCTGGCGAGCCTTCACAAGCTGAACGTCCTCCACCTCCACCTGACCGATGACCAGGGTTGGCGTTTCGAGGTCGAACGTTACCCACGCCTAACCGAGGTGGGGGCGTGGCGGCGCGAGTCCCCCGTCGGCCACTACCGGGAGGGCAAGAAGGACGCTACGCCTCACGGCGGCTTCTATACCCGGGCCGACCTGGAAGAGGTCGTGGCTTACGCGGCCCGCCGGTTCGTGACCGTGGTCCCCGAGGTCGACATGCCCGGCCATACCCAGGCCATGATCGCCGCCTACCCAGAGCTCGGCAACACGGGCCAGCCACTCGAAGTCCTGACCAACTGGGGCGGGAGCCACCACGTGCTCAACATGGAGGAAAGCACGGCCGCGTTCTGCGCCGGCGTGCTCGAGGAGCTGATGGGGATCTTCCCGTCGCCGTTCATCCACATAGGAGGCGACGAGTGCTCGACAGCCGAGTGGGAAGCGAGCGAGCGAGCGGCTGAGCTCTGCAAGGAGCGGGGGCTTGCCGGGCCGCAGGCCCTCCAGGGCTGGTTCACTTCCCAGATGGCGGAGGCCGTCGCGGCCAAAGGCCGTTCGCTCGTGTGCTGGGAGGAAGTGCTCGACGCCGGCGCGCCGCCCGGTTGCGTGATCGCCCCCTGGCGGGCCGCGAGCGCCCTCTCGGTCGCCAAGCGGGCGGCGGCCTCGGGCCACCGCGTGGTCATGGCCCCGGAGCCCTGGGTCTACTTCGACTGGTCGTACGCCGACGACCCAGCCGAACCGCTCGCCATCCGGCCCTCGATCAGCGTGGAGAAGGTATACAGCCTGGAGCCGGTGCCCAGAGGGCTCGAGAGCGAGTTCGAGGAGATGATCGTCGGTTCTCAATGCCAGCTCTGGACCGAGTACGTCGCTACTCGGGAACATGCCGAGTACATGTTCTTTCCTCGCGCTTGCGCCTTCGCTGAGGCGGTGTGGTCCAGCGGGGACCGCAGCTGGGCCGAGTTCGAGCCGCGGCTGGCGGCGCACCTCGCCCGCCTTGACGCGCTCGGGGTCAACTACCGCCCGCTGGCAGGGCCGACGCCCGGGCAGGCCCGGGTCTGGCCCAGCTAGCCGGCCAGGTGGCCCGGCGCCGCTACGTGTTTGGCGTCCTTCATCTGGAGGAGCGCCCAGTCAGCCCGTTTGGCCAGCGTGTCGATCTCGGAGGGGTGGCCGGAGGCGAAACCTGCGCTGACGGACACCCGGAGCCCGGGGCCGATGTCGCTCCAGTCGTCTCCTGCAACCGCGGCCGCGATCTCCTGGACGCGCCGAGCAGCCACATCCGGGCCGGCGCCGGAGAGCAGCAGCACAAACTCGTCGCCGCCGAAGCGGGCGGCGAAGTCGCCATCCCGGATGCTGGCCCGGAGCACGTCGGAGAGGCGGCGGAGGACGGCGTCACCGGCGGCGTGGCCGAAGGTGTCGTTGACGGGCTTCAGGTTGTCGAGGTCGAACACCAAGTAGGCCACCTGCTCGGGGCCCGAACTGACCAGGCGCTCGACGTGGCGCTCCAGCCCACGCCGGTTCGCCAGCCCGGTCAGGGGGTCGGCGTGGGCGTCGCGCATGAGGGCGTCGCGTTCGTTGCGGAGCCGCTCGGACGCGAGGGTGGCTCGCATGCCGGCGACGCTGACCAGGCGGCTCCTCTCGCGTTGCGCCGTGAGCGCCTGGGCGTTGCGCAGCCCGGCCGTCATCCTGCCCGCCGCCCGCGCCTCGAGCTCGGCAGCCTGGTGGAGAGCCATGAAGTAGTTGGGCCCGCTCCCGCCTCCTGCCCCGAGCACCTCGACGGCGCGCTCGGCAGCCTCCACTGCCGCCGCGTGCCCGATGGCGTCGAGGTGGAGGGCCTTGGTCAGGTGGAGGTCACCTTCCCAATCCGCCAGGGCCTCGTGCTCGCCCACGTAGCGGGCCATCTTCTCGACCTCTTGGGCGCGGTCGAAGCCGGCGAGCACGTCCACCACCAGCGCAGCGATGCGGACGTGGTCCCGCCACTCGGTTGGCATGTCGAGGCATTCGGTGGCAGCAACGAGTGCTCGCTGCACCTCACGGCATTTGCGCACGGCAGGGAGGTCACCAAGTTCGCGTTGCACATATGCCAAGTCCACCTGGACCATGACCCGGTCCAAGGCGAGCGCCGCCCGGTGCAGGAGGGGGTCCTTGGCGAAGGGGTCCACCTCGTCGACCATGGCCTCGGTGGCGGCGAACTGTTCGTCCGCCAGCTCCCAGAGCCGCCGATGCAACATAGAGAAGGCAACCCGGAAGTGAGCCGCCGCCCTCACCACGGGGTCGCCTGCGGGCGATTCGAGCATCACGGCCGCCTTGGCCAGGTCGTCGTACGCCTGGCCCCCCATCTCGTCATTGCGGACTATGGCCACCCAGGCTCTCCACGCGAGGGCAAGCGCCACCATGTCTTTGTCCCCGTCCGCCGTGGCCCGTTCGAGGAGGTGGGCTATTTCCTCCTTTGCCTCCCTCCCCGGTTCTGCCGCGTGCCTAAGCAGGCCGTACAGGCCAGCACGCACAACTTCTGGCCATTGGTGCCGTTCGCCGAGGGCGACCATGGCGGCGAACTCTTCGGGGGTGCCGGGGAGGTCGCACTCGAACGGCCGGCGTACCGCGCCTTGTCGCTCGCCCTCGTCGAGCGTTTCGCCGGCGACCCCGTATTCGGCCACCCGCAGATCCGTCGTCGCCAACTACATCCTCCTGCACGCCGTTCCCTCTACTCTTCTCGGCCCGCGAGGCGCCGGTACTTGAGGAAAGCGCAATAGAGGAAAGGAGGTGCCAGTTGGTTACGAAGATTCCCATGGCTAAGACTGCGGTGGCAACTACTGCACAGGCCGCGTCCACGGCGGGCGAGGGGGCGGACAAACCGCACCCCAAGTACTACGTGGTGAAGGGCCGCCTGGCAGAGATGCTGGCAGGGTTGTCCCCCGGAGAGGCCCTCCCGCCCGAGCGCGCCCTTGCCGAGATCTTCTCCACCAGCCGGACCACGGTGCGCCAGGCCCTTCACGAGCTGACCATAGAGGGCCGGCTCGTGCGCAGGCACGGCCGGGGCACCTTCGCCGCTCCCCCCAAAGTCGCTCAGCCCCTCCAGCTCACGAGCTACACCGAAGACATGCGCCGCCAGGGCCTGGCTTCCCGGTCGCGCCTGCTGTCAGTGAGCTACGTCCGGGCCGACGAGGGACTGGCCGAGCGCCTTCAACTGCGCCGGGGCGCTCGCGTGCTGCGTATCTCTCGCCTGCGCTTAGCGAGCGAAGAGCCGATGGCGATCGAGACCACCCACCTTGAAGCCGCCAGGTTCCCGGGTCTAGCCAGGCTCCTCGGTGACTCCGTATCGCTCTATGCCCTCCTCTCCGAGCGCTACGGTGTCCGTCTCGCCCGGGCCGAAGAAACCATCGAGACCGTCCCCGCCGCGCCGTTCGAGGCTGGGTTGCTCGAAGTCACCGTCGGCTACCCGCTGATGCTCCTTTCGCGCCACAGCCGTGAAAGCTCTGGTCGCCCGATCGAGTGGGTGACGTCGTTTTACAGGGGAGACCGTTACAAGTTCGTGGCCCAGCTCGAGCCGCCGGACCGTAGGGCGGGCTGAGGTCGGCTGAGGTCGGCCTCAGTCGCCGGCCTCAGTCGCCGGCCTCGGTCGCCGGCGTCACTCTTCGGCTGGCCCGGGACTCTTCGGCTGGCCCGGGCTCACTTGTCGGCGAGGTCGTCGTCGTGCACTCCGACGCTGTCCAGTTCGACGTGGCCGCTGGGGAGGCACCAGTACTTCAGCCTCCGTGCCGCCGGCGAAGAGTTCTGGAGCCTCGCCCGCATGGCGGACGCACCGTCATACCTCCGGACGAGGGGCGGGCCATGCCTCGAAGTGCGCCATTCCTTGACGGCGCGCGCGGGCCGGTCCTTGGCGCGCCCGCACAAGACGTCGACACAGACTTCGAGCACCTTCTCGCGGGTGATCCCGCCGTCGGCGACGAGGCGCTCGACGCTGGGCACGAAGCCGGGGCCGATCACGTAGCGCTTTGGCCAGGGGTACCTCGCCCGGTCAGGCTCGTCGACATGTACCAGGTAGCTCGTGTCGAGCTCGAAGCGCAGCTGGCGCTCAGGGTCCCTGAACACGCGAGGCAAAGATGGGCGGCGCCGGCGCCGGAGCTCAGCTTGCAGCTCGCGGACTTTCGCCCGCGCCTCGTCGAGGGCTTGTTGGGCTCGAGCGACCTCCTCTTCGAGGGCGGCAAGCTCACCCTGGCTGGCAAACGGCATGGTCTGTGCCCCGCCGGCGCCGCCTTCAGGCTGGCCACCAAGGCTGGTCTCGCCCTTGCGCTCCTCGGCCGCCGGACCGGCCGCCCGGCGCTCCTTGGCTACCGGCACAGGCTGGAGCCAGGGGGGGCCTCCTGGCAGGACTGCCATCGCCGGCGCCGGCGGCGCGTCCGAGAAGCTGGCGACGAACCGGTCGTCCACGTAGACGACCTCCGCAACGACGACCTCGCCGGCGGTGGCGAGCAGCGTCAGGTCGTTTCCATCGGGCACCAAGGTGAGCGCGATGTCGGGGTGCAAGAGGAGGCGGATAGCCTCGCTGGACACGGCCTCGACGAAGACGCACGTGACGATGCCGTCGCCCACGAAATCCCGTGCCCTCTCGGCCGCGTGCCTGTCCGGGGGGTCGGGGAAGAACTCGCCCATGATCCCGACCGTTTTCCAACTTCCGTCGAACTGTTGGCCTGGTCTCACAAGGCGCTCGGCCGGGACGCCACGGCAGAGATGTTGTGTCCTCATGAGCGCTTGGCGGCCTTCGACGTCGACCAGGACCTGTGTAGGCGACATCACGGCTTTTACCGTTGCGTGCCCGGGCTCTCCCCCGGGCACGGGGAGGGTCTCGAACGCGCCGGGCCTGAACGAGGAGGCGAGCACAGCACCGACGATCCGCTCGAGCATCCCATGCCGGCCCTCGGGATCTGGGCGGAAGATCGGGGCGAGCCACGACCTCTCACGCCACTCTTGCCCTGGCGGGTACACCCGTGACCAGCCCGAGTGCACGGACAGGCGTTTGTCGCCAAGCGCATCTGTCAACCAGAACGTGGCGTGCGCCGCCAACCAGAACAGCTCCCCGACGCCGGCCAGCTCGTTCGCGAGAGCGTCGACGTCGATGCCGGCATGCTCCTCCCCGAAAGGGACCGTGGTGACGACAACCGGCGGGCGCTCTGTCTCAGCGAGCAGGGCGAGAAGGCGCGCGAAGGTCTCGCGCCCGCTCACCTCGGTCCACTCCGGCCCGCTCATTGCTACCTTCATAGCGCGAAGTGCGAGCCCGAGCCTACCTTTCCCGTGTGCTCATAACCTCCGAGAAGGAATGTGACCGTGCAAAGTCAAAATGCTTAGCCGATTAGGCTACCCGGCGCGCCAGATAGCCCGAGCGCTTCAAGATCGAGCCGTTTATTTCCGCACAATCTGCGGCCGGTGCCGGCGTCTCCTATTGCTGGCTCCTATTGCTGGCGCTGGTCGGCCTCCAGGTTGAGCCGGTCCACTTCCGCCTGGAGACGGCGGATCTCCTCTCGGAGCTCGAGCACGAGCTTGACGCCGGCCAGGTTGAGGCCGCCGTTCGTCAGCTTGGCGATCTGGCGCAGTCGCTCGACGTCGCTCCCGCTGTACAGCCGGGTACCGCCCGCGCTGCGGTCCGGCTCCACCAGGCCTTCTCGCTCGTAGACCCGGAGGGTCTGGGGGTGAAGTCCTGACAGCTCCGCGGCGACAGAGATGCCGAACACGCCGCGGTCGAGATCGGGCCATTGCATCAGGGTGGCCACTCCTCGTCGAGATAGCCGAAGAGCCAACGCGTCAGTTCGGCCACCAGGAAATGCTCTCGGTCGCGATGTGACGGCGGAGAACCCGTTTGGCCCCCCTCGACCTGTACTGGCCCCACCCAGAGCGGGGTGGCCGAGCGGGTCGGGCCACCGAGACGTACCGGAGCGCCGGCGAGATGCGAAGGGGGCGCGGCGCTTGTGGGAGCAGTCATGGGCCCCTCGGTTGGTCCTACCCGCCCCTGGGGCTCACCTTGGCCCGAGGCGCCGCTCGGGCCCTGGGCCGCGCCGGCACCAGGGTGGGCCTGGCGGTGTCGCCTGTCGTACCGGGCACGTCGCTCGGGGTCGGACAAGACCTCGTAGGCTTCGGTGATCTTCCGGAACCGTCGGGCGGCGTCTGGGTCCCCGGGCTGGGCATCGGGGTGAGCCTGGCGGGCGAGGCGCCGGTAGGAGTGAGCGATCTCCTCCTGAGTGGCCTCCGGCACCAACCCTAACCTGAGGTACATGTCATCAGCATCGCTGGAAGTCCCTGCTGCCATGATCTGAGTCGCCTCTTGCAGATCTCTGCTCTGTCACGTATAATAACACCTAACTTCCACGCTTGGAAGGAATGTGCAGAGAAGGTGTGGGCACAGGCCCCAGTGCTTCTATAAGTACTATGGGAAGGAGGACTACAACATGTTGATGAGGACCGACCCGTTCCGGGATTTGGACCGTCTCACGCAGCAAATGTTGGGTACGCCGGCCCGTCCGAGCGCGATGGCGCTCGACGCGTACCGGAAGGGCAACGCCTTCTATGTCCACTTTGACATCCCCGGCGTCGACCCCGCTTCGATCGACATCACCGTGGAGCAAAACGTCCTGGCAGTCAAGGCCGAGCGTCGCCCGGCCAACGGCGAGGGGGTCGAGATGATCGTCAACGAACGACCGGCGGGCAGCTTTACGCGGCAGCTGTTCCTCGGTGAGACGCTCGACGCCGACCACATCCAGGCCGATTACAAGGACGGGGTGCTCACCCTCACCATCCCCGTAAGTGAAGCGGCCAAACCGCGCAAGCTAAGCATCACCACCCACGACGACAGGCAACTGAGCGCGGTTTCCTGACAGGCCCGGTCCTGGCGGGGCCCGGCTTGTCCTTTCTGGTGGCCCCGCCAGGCTTCCGTGCCAGGCGTGCATTGCAATGAGCCCGCGAAGAGATACCGGGAGGGCCCAAGGGGAGGAGGCGGCCCAAGCCGAGACTGGCGCCTTTAGCGACGAACAGCGGGCCGGGCTGGTTGTTCGTCAGGCCGACCAGGACCGCACGCTGGCAGCCATGCATGCTCTCGAGGCCGCCCTCTCCGCCGCTGCCCCCGGTCGCCAGCCCGAGTGGCAGGAGGCGGTCGTGTCCGCCTTGGCGGTTCTCGATGACGCCACCAGCGAGGAGGCGGCCAATGCCGAGCGTGCCGACAGCCTCCTTTCCGACGTCGCCAGGACCCAGCCATGGCTCCGCAACCGGGTGCGCGGCCTTCGGCTGCAGTACCGCCAGCTCAGCGATGCGCTGCGATCGCTACGAAGCGAGCTGAGCGGGCACTCTGAGGCCGCCTACGACTTCGCTGATGTCCGCCAGCGCCTGGGGTGGTTGTTGACCGGCTTGCGCCACCAGCGCTCCCGCGAGTCGGACCTCATTTACGAGGCCTACTTCGAGGCTTTTCGGGCCGAGCTTGCTGCCGAGGCAGGTGGGAACGACCCGCCGCCCCGTCACAAAGGCACCGAGGAACCAAGGCCATAAGCAACCCGTGCCGAGGCACGGGACGAATCTTGGGCGCCGGGCCGGCCGAGGGCTCTTCCAACAGGCTCTCTCTATGGCGCTCTTTCTATGGCGCTGTCAACAGCTCGATGAACCGGCGGGAGTCGATGTTGCCCCCGCTGATTATGACCCCGGCCCTTTCCGGCTTGTGGCTGAGCCTGGCGGCGAGCAAGGCGGCCAGGGCCGTCGCCCCGCTGGGTTCGACAACCAGTTTCAGCCGGTCGAAGGCAAATCGCATGGCCTCACGGATCTCGGTGTCGCTGACGAGCTCGATGCCGTCGAGGAGGCGCTGGTTGATCGAGAACGTCAGCTCTCCTGGTGTCTCAGCGGCCTGGCCGTCGGCGATCGTGCGTGGCACCGAGATGGTGACGCGGTGGCCCGCCGAAAGGGACCGTTTGGTGTCGTCCCCGGCTTCGGGCTCGACGCCGATGACGCGGATGCCCGGTCGTAATACCGTGGCGATCGTGGCGCATCCTGCGATCAGCCCGCCGCCCCCCACGGGGACGAGCAGCGCGTCCAGGTCCGCCACGTCCTCCATCAGTTCGAGCGCGGCCGTGCCCTGTCCGGCTATGACATGGGCGTGCTCGTAGGGGGGGATGAGCGTAAGGCCGCGTTGGCGCGCTATTTGCTCACCGATCGCGACCCGGTCCCCTGCGTACCGGTCGTAGGTTACGACCTCGGCGCCGTAGCCCCTCACGGCGTCGACCTTCGACTGTGGCGCGTCCTCGGGCATGACGATGACGGCCGTTGTCCCCAGTTCGCGTGCAACCAGGGCCAGCGCCTGGGCGTGGTTCCCAGAGGAGTAGGTGACCAAACCCCTTGCCAGTTGTTCAGCCGAGAGACGAGAGGCGGCGTTGTAGGCGCCCCGGAACTTGAAGGCCCCGGCGCGCTGCAGGTTTTCGCACTTCAGGAAGACTCGGCTGCCCACGAGCCTGTCGAGCGTCCGCGACCGCACAACCGGCGTTCGGTGGGCCACGCCGACGATCCGTGCGGCCGCGCTGCGTACGTCGTCCTCGGTGACCGCCATGGCCTCGGCCGTCATCCGCGCTCCTTCCTAGTCGCTCGACGCAGGACCGGCCCCGAGAATACCGTGGCAGCGGCGGCTAGCCCATCGACCGTGCCACCCCAGCCTTCTCGCTCCCTGAACGCCGCCCTCAGGCCTACTTACCAACGGCCGGTTCGCCCGCCAGGTCCTTGTTCTCGAACACGAACTGGCTAATGGTGAAAGTGGCCCCGTGTGGGTCCTTGATCACGGCCACCCTGGTCCACGGGGCATCCAGCGGGCCGGCTACCACCTCGCCACCCAATTTCCCCACGTTTGCTGTTGCCGCGTGAACGTCGTCGACGGCGAAGACGACGCGCCAGTGGGCCGGTGTTTGGCGGTCGTCCTTTGCGATCGGGTTGACGCCGGCGACGACGTCGATGAACCCTTCGGGAGCACCCATCTCAGCCATCTGCAGGCGCAGGCCGGGAGTGCTCTCCTCGAGGTGGTCGCCGTAGCCGGGCAGCGCCCACATCATGCCATGCGGTAATGCCAAGGCCTTCCAACCGAAGAGGGCACCATAGAACGCCTTGGCACCCTCGATATCGCGGGTGACCAGGTTGTTGAAGTTCAAAGCCCCGTGCTCATTGACAACCCGTGCACCTCTGTGGCGGTTAGGTTGCCACACGCAAAATGCGGCTCCCTCGGGGTCAGCCAAGGCGGCCATTCGCCCGGCGCTCATGACGTCGAAGGGCTCCCTCAGTATAGTGCCACCGGCCTCACTGGCTCTCTTCACCGCCTCGTCGGCGCTGCCGACCCAGACGTAAGTATTCCACGCAACGACGCCTGGGGCGCCCTCGGGGACCGACGCGATGGCAGCTACGTCGCCCCCACGGATGTGGCCGACGAAGTACCTGCTCTCCGATCCTTCGGGCATCATGTCCTCGAACTCCCATCCGAACAGGCCGCTATAGAAGGGAAGGACAGCTTCAGGGTCGGGTTGGCTTGTGTCAACCCAGCAGGGGACACCGGGGATGTACCCGTTCCGCTCAGACATGGTCGTCACCTTTCTCTAGGGGTAGCTCCCAGGATCGTACGAGGCCGAACCGGTCATCTAGTGACCGGTTTTCGAGGTAACCCGACCTCGGCCCGCCACGCTGGCCGCACCACGGCCGTCGTGTGGGACTGGAAGTCGTGCACGGTCGGGACCACGTTGTCGGTGAAGTCTTCGAAGCGCCCGTCGCCGGCCCGCGCCTGACGGGCAGCGGGGCTTCTCGTCGAGAAGCCCCGGCACCCGTCGAAAAGCCCAGGCGACCCGATGCTCCGGTCGGGCAGCCTGGCAATTCGCGGTGCGCATAGATGACGGCGCCTATGCGTGGGCGCCACGGCCGGTTCCTGCTATGAGACGCTGGGCTAGCGCTCAAGGTAAGAGCGGTGCCGCCGACAAGTTGAGGGTGAGGAACGGGCCCAGGCGCGCCGCGCTTCATCCCCTAACTGCCGTCGCGTGCTGCGCGACGGTTTTCGCGCTGCCCTGGGCAAGGACCGGAGAGGTAACGCGCTCCGGTTTCGCCTTCCTCCGAGCGGCTCAGGCCGCTGGCCTGGGTAACGGGGCTTGGCCCCACCTGCTCGAAGTGCTCGTCTTCGCCCTGCCCCTTCTCGCCGGCCTCTCTGCGGCCGCCGCCGCTGTCAGCGCCTTTTTCGCTTCGGTGGCCTTCTCTGGGGTAGCCGGAGCGGTCGTGGTGGCGTTCTCGGCGGAAATGTTCGTGCTTTTCGGGAACCATGGTGTGGCGGGCCCCTGGTTAGGTGCCGTCATTGGTGGCGCAGCCGTTGTTATGGCAGCGTGCGGTTTAGCGAAGGTATTCGCCGAGCGTGAGCCCATCCACAGGTAAGGAGGAACTTTACATGTCTGATAGGCCGACTTGGGGCGCTACCCCACAGCCAGAGCCACCGAGGAAATCGCAGCCGAGCGAGCAGGCCCCGCCGTCACCCACCGGCGGGTGGGCGCGGGGTGAGGCCCCGGCGGGGCCGTCAGAGCCGAGCCCCGGCGAGGCGCCGGCTTGGCAGCCGGGCCCCTACGCCGCTGGGCCCCTCGGGCCACCGACCGGCTCTGCCCTTAGGGGCGACATCCTGCCGCCCAGCACCGTGCCCGTCGGGGCGCACCGGCAAGGCGGGCACCTTAGGGGTTGGCTGGCGGTTGCCTCGGCCGTGCTGTTGGCCGGGGCAGGCACGAGCACCTCCGTGGTGCTCGCCGCAACGGGAGGGAATGGGGCCGCCTCACCCACTGCTGCTGTACAAGACTTGATCGGCGCTTTGAACAAGAGTGACGTGATCGGCATGCTCGACGCGGTGGACCCCGGCGAGCGCAACGCCCTGCAGCCGGGGCTCGAAGGTATTTTCGGCCAGCTGAAACGCCTCGGCGTGTTGTCGTCTACCGCCGACCTCAAGGCCATCACCGGCGTCAACATTTCCCTACAAGGTCTTGCCACCTCGACGGATCAGCTCACCCCCGACGTCGCCGCCGTTACCGTGTCGGGCGGGACCAACACAGAAGCCATCAACCCAAGCAACCTCCCGCTCGGGAGCTACTTCAAACGCCTGGCAGACAAGGCCTCGAGCGGCCGGTCAGTTACCACGACCGGCCCCAACCGCGGCAGCGCTGCCTTGGGTACGGTGCGGGTCGACGGCCGGTGGTACGTGAGCCTCGGCTATACCATCGCCATCGACGCACTGCGGGCGTCGGGCCGGAACGGTGCCCCGCCGGCCACGGGCCAGCTGAAGGCGGTCGGCGCCTCCTCCGCGGAGGGCGCGGTCCGAGCCTTGTTGACCGAAGCCTCTCACCTCAACCTCTCGGCTCTCATCGCCGATCTCGACCCGGCGGAAATGGCGGCCGCGGACGCCTACGCACCCGACTGGTTGCCCAACGCCCAAAGGGCACTCGACAAAGCCCGGGGGAATTTCAGCATCAAGTTTGGCAACCTCAGCTTTACCACCAAGCAGATCAATGGGGGCACCCTCGTCAAAGTGGGCCAGGGGCTCACGCTTTCCGTCAAGGGCCAGGGCATGCAACTCGAGTACGCCAACGGTTGCTATACCTATACCGTGAATGGCACCACACGGCACCAATGCGCCAAAGGCGGTGACCGGTACCTGGCCCAGATCAAAGCGCTGCTGCCCCAGCCCGTCCGGCCGATCTTCACCCGCCTCACGAACACGAAGCCTGACGTTGGTTTCGTCACAGTCGACCAGGGTGGCAAGTGGTACGTCAGCCCTACGCGCACCTATCTGGAGGCGGTCTCAGCGTTCTTGTCGGAACTGCACCCGGGCGATATCCAAACCATCATCAACAACGCCTCGGGGATCGGCTCGGCTTTCGAAAAGTACCTCCAGCAACAACTGCCAACCGTGCTCCGGGGAAATGGGTCTTCGGGCCTATCCCTACCGTAATAAGGCGCCGGCCCGACCGTGCTGCACAGTAACGGGTCGTCGGGCTTACCTTCCGTCGTGGGCGCCGGCTGGCTTAGAAACGCGGGCTTGTCATGGCCGACCGGCGCCGGTAGTCGGGCTCAGACCTGGATCCGCAGGTAACGGCGCGAACGTAGGTTCGAATACGTGACAAAGGTGCCTCCCGCTTGGGAAAATGGTGTCAGGAAACACTCCGGTATCCCGAGCGAAAGGCACCCGTCTGGTGGCAAG
>JAJYMB010000047.1 GCA_021787365.1 Actinomycetes bacterium
GGGTGGCGTCGTTCACGGTGAGCTCGGTCCTTATGGCACGGTCGAGCTTGAAGTACTGCTTGATGAAGGAACGCTTGTAGTCGACATGTAGCGACGGCGCCACGCCCTGGGTGAGGACCCTGGTGCGGAAGCGCCCCGGGGTGCGCCGGCTCGTGCGCCTCCCGAAGACGAGCGAGACCTTGTCCGGTCGGCCGGCGTCGAGGTTCTGCCTTACGACGTCCTCGAAGAAGACCCGTCCCGAGAGAGGTCGGTCGAGGACCTGGGTGAGCGAGAACTCGGCCTGGAGCACCGAGATCTCGTAGCGGTAGCCGGCTTTGCGGTCGGCCGGGGCATAGGGGTGGGGCAAGATGGCGAGCCACTTCCGGACGAAGCGGCTGATGTGGCCCGGCCCGAGCCGGTCGCAGATCCTCTGCAGCCGGGCAGGGTCGTCGGCCGAGAGGAAGCCGTTGTCGAGGGCCTCGAAGCCGATGCCGGCGGCCTTGGCCTGTTGCTGGGACCAGTGGTGGCCATTGATGCAGGCCTTGGCTGTATAGGGGAAGTAACTGCAGAACTTGATGAAGAAGGGGCCGAAGTCCTTGTCGAAGCAATAGAAATAGAACGAGTTGACCATGGCCGTCGCCCGCACCAACCAGGGGTAGGCCTTGCCGGTCTTGGCGCTCTTGCGGCGCTCGGTGCGGTAGACCATCGCCTTCTCCTGGGCGCGCCCGACGAAGAGCACGCCCTCTGAGCCGTCGTGGCCAGCTAGGTAGCGCTGCGCGACGTCGTCTTTGCGCTCGCCCTTCTTGAAGTCGACCAGGTCGAGGCCGTTGTCCTTCACGAAGCGGTGGATGCTGGCGACGAACTTCTTTGTTATCGGGCCCATGACCGCCCCCGAGGCGAAGGGCTGGCCCCTCGTCGAGCGGAAGAAGCCGACCACCCCCTCTGGGTAGGCGAGCTTGGGGACATAGAGGTTCAAGTACATCCTGTCGATGCACTCGAGGGAGAAGGTGACGTGCTCTGCGAGCACCTGGGCGGCGTTCCGGGGTATGGTCATCGTCGGGCTCCGGTCGTGTCGGGCACGGCCCTCAACCGAGGGCCACCTAACCGCTACGGGCGGTTCATGACAGCCGGTCTTCCGGCCAGCCAAGCCCCGCCGGCCGGAGCCTACACGCTGGCCGGTGCCGGGGCACCCCGAGGCCGAGGGGCAACGAGCACCGTGCCCGGCGCCAGCAAGGCACCGGCGGCCAGTGGCCCCCACGCCCGAGGGGCAACGAGCACCGTGCCCGGCGCCAGCAAGGCACCGGCGGCCCGTCACCATCAGCCCTGGTCAGGAGGAAGCCCGTGGTGGGCGCCAGCCTGCGAGGCCGTCCGAGCTGGCCCCCTCGGGCGCGACCGCGCAAGCGGAGCCCGTGGTGGGCGCCAGCAGCACGAGGGGCGCACATCGCGTTGCCTCGCCCGTTGCCGCCGTGCCCAAAAGCGCCAAAGCTCGCGCGACAGGGGTGTCAAGGCCCCCTGAGCGAGGACACGGAGCCCGGCCGATTAGCGACCGTAGGGAGCGGCCCGAAGGGCAATCGGGCCGTGGCGGCGTCCCGCAGCGTGGCCTTGACACCCCGGAGGTACGCCCTGCCCACAATGCCAGGCGAAGGGGATGCCGCCCCGACAACGGCTCCCGGCTAGCACTTCCCCCAGCTCGCTCCCCATTTTTTGGCGGCATCCCCTTCACCGTCCACTCGGGCCGCCCAAAAGCCAACGCCTCCAACGTCTTCAGGCACGGACGTGGGGGCCAGCACCACACCGCTTCATCGGGCTGGGGCGAAGCCCCGCTAGAGCGTGGTACAGCCCCGCTTGGTCGAGCGGGGCTGTGTTTGATAACCGGTTAGAAGCTGGTCGAGGACGCTTCAAGCGTCCGACCTCAGTCGAGCTCTGTCTGTGTCGACCATTCCAGTAGGACCCGAGCCCGGCCAGCGTCTACGGAGATAACTTCGGCAAGATAGGCATCGGCACCGGGGTCGGCGACCCAGATGTGGTCGCCGGGGGCAAGACGCATTTGGGTAGGGACGCGCAAGTCGCCACTGCCGTCGCTGGCGACGAGCTGCAGGTCGATTGCCAAGGCCGTCCGAGCGGTGTTGAGTGCGGTTGTGGTGGCCATCAGGATCCCTCCCTTGGAGTGTACTGGCTGCTCCGTGGCATCGCTCAGCGACTGTGCTTTCGCCGATAAGGGTTAGTCAACCCGGTGCCGGCCGACTCGAAGCAGGCGTAGACGCGGGCCAGCGTCTCGTCGTCGAGGTCCCCAACGACGATGTCGAAGTGGCCTTCACCTTGGAGCTCCCAGACGCCGTCGGTCTCCCGCCGGACGTAGATGTCCGTGGGAAGCAGCAGGAAGCCGGCCGTTTCGAGGGCTCCCGAGAGCGCCTCCAGGTATGCCCGGTACCGGGAGACTATCGGGTGCGAGCCGAACCAGGAGTCGAGCTCGCTATCTCCGGTGCCCGGCCTGGCAGCTGGCGGGCCGGGACGGTGGTACACCGAGAGGACCGCGAAGCTCGGTCCGTAACGCGCGGTCACCGCTTGGCGCAGGTCTGCGTTCTCGGCCAGCGCCCGTTCGTAGGCCGTCATCTGGTCTGGGTCGTGGCGCTCCCGTATGTGCTCGGGGTCCCACAGCCCGAGCCGGACGAGCACCTCTTCGCCGGTGATGGGCAGCCGGTCCCCGGCGCGTAGCGTGATGTGGATGTTGGTGGGCATGGGTGTCCCCTCAGTTGGGTACAAGTGTGCCCTGGCCACTGTCGGCGCCTTCATCGCCTCCCAATAGCCTTGACTCAGTCACACCCGGTCAGATGGCACGGGCCAAGGGCTCGCTCTGCAACCACGGGTGATCTGCGACGACAGCCAGCGTGCCGGCCGCCAGGCGCTTGATCGTCGGCAATGTCGGCACGACCTTTCGGTCCGTGATGCCCGGCTCGGCAACAATGTCGTCGTAGCGCGCCGATGCCGTTGATGTGGCCAGTTCCAAGAGCTGGTAGAACAGCAGGCCGCGAAACCTGGCCTTCCGGCGGTTGAACCGGAACGTGAACTCGTCCAGGTACGCCTGCAGATGGTCGGCCTCTGCTGACCCCTGGTGGGTGGACTCGAGGGCTGACGGTTCGGTTCCCCGGCCGACGAGGGCTCAGGCGGCTTCGGCCTGGTCCCAGTGCACTTGTGCGCTCTCGGCACCGCTGCTCAGCAGCTTGTTGAACAAGGCGTCCAGGCGGACGGCGACATCGAGCGCCAACCAGACCTCGCCACATGCCGGGCAGACCTCCACCGGGACGTCCAACACGACAGCGGTTCGGCCGTCTTTTTCGGCGAGACGAGCCCGACGAGCGGGCTGACGCTCACCGTTGTCACAGTGCTCGCAACGCATCAGCGTCGCCTCCTTCGAAAGTCGGGCCCATTGGTCGCCCTCGGGTTCGTACACGGTCACGACACGCTCTTCGGCCCGTCTCGGGTCCAAGATGAAGACGACGATGAAGACGACATGGAGCGGGCGCGCCCATTCGACGACCAACACGAGCTCACGGAGCTGGCCTTCTGCCAGCACCGTCTCTTCGATGACCTCACCGGAGCCGAGCTGCTGTTGGAACTCGGCCAGGGTCATGTCGATCGACCGGATCTTGTCGAAGACGTGAGCCGTGATGACAACCGGGAACCGCAGCACCTTGGCTCTGGTCACAGCGCTCCTTTCTGTTGGTGGCTTGTCGTAAACAGGCAGCACTCTCGTCGAGCACGGTCCCTACCCCAGGCCGCGTAGAGCTCGAGCCGGAGCCGAGTTCATGCCGGTCGGGCACAGAGATGCGCCGGCGAGCCCAGCCAGGCGCCCGACCCCTCGATGTAAGAAACTGTGCCCAACGGCCCGCCCGCCGGTCGGTCGGGCTGACCTCAACAACACCTTGAAATCGTCGGGCCGGCTTCAACTACGCTTAGCCTTAGCGAAGTTGAACTCGGCCCCGCGTTTTCGGGTGCTAGCCAAGCTGTAAGTAAATCCCGCCCGACGGCGGCTTGGAACCGTTCCTAACTACTGAGCGATAGTGATCTATCGCCAGGTCCGGCCCGAACGGTCTTGGCCGGGTACATAGGTGCAGTCCCATTTCGCCGTTCCCTGGTCTCACACTCCATGCCTTTGGCCAGG
>JAJYMB010000085.1 GCA_021787365.1 Actinomycetes bacterium
GGCCCCGCCCCGGGCCAACGCTCGCTCAGCACCACCGTGGCCAGGTCCACGCGCCGGGACCACCCGGCTCGCTCCAGGCCGGGTAGGGGGAGCCGCTCGTCGGGCCACCCCAAGCACAGCCACCCCAGGGTCTCCACCCCGTCGGGGAGGCGCACCAGCGCCCGGAGCTCCTCGGGGGGGAAAAGGGTCACCCAGCCGAGGCCGAGGCCTTCGGCGCGCGCGGCGAGCCAGAGGTTCTCGATGGCGCAGGCGCACGACCAAAGGTCGGCGTCGGGGAAGGTGGCCCGCCCGAGCACACCTTTAGCCGGGGCCCGGCGGTCGCAGCAGACCACGAGGCCAAGGGGGGCCTCTCGGATCCCCTCCAGTTGGAGGTCCATCAGCTTGCGCCCGGCTTCTTCGGTGAGGAGGCGGGCTTGGCGCAGGCGCTCGCGCTCTGCCACCAGGGCGGCCCGCTCACGTGACGCCGCCTCCGAGACGACGATGAAGCGCCACGGCTGGCTGTGGCCCACCGAGGGGGCGGCATGGGCGGCCCCAAGGACACGCTCGAGCAGCGCTTGGGGTACGGGGTCGGGCCGGAACCTCCTCACGTCGCGCCGGGCCTCTATGACCCGGTAAAGGGCCTCTTTTTGGTCCTCGGGGAAGGCCCACGCCTCGGGCCGCCGGGCGCGTTGGGCCGCCGAGGTGGTATCGCCGACCAGGGGCACCGGCCGGGGCCAATTGGCGCCCGTTTTTTGGGGGCCGGGCCCGTTCACGGCCCAGGCGCCTTGGCGGGCGGGAGCGGGCCGCAGGTACCAGGGCGAGCGACCGGTGGGCCGGCCTCGGCGGCGAAGCCGAAAATGGCCCCGAGGTCGAGGGCCGCCTCGACGGCGTCCGCCAGCCGGTCGGTCATCTGCTCCCTGGCATCGGCGAAGGCGAGGCCCGAGGGGGTAAAAGGCTTGCCCCGGCGCGAAGCGACGTATCCGAGCAGCGACGCTCGAAGTTGGTCGTTCTCCAAGACGCCGTGCAGGCTTGTGCCCCAGACCCCGGTCGTTTGGCCGGAGACGCCTTCGGGCCCGGGGCCCCCGTCGGCATCCAACCAGAACCATGGGGCCGCTCTGCCGTGCACCACCGGCTCGCCGTGGTGGATCTCGTAGCCGGTCACCCTTTCGCCGGCTACAGACTCGCCTTCACGCCACCGGGTCGTCTTTTCGGCATGGAACCGGGTGGTGGCCCTCAAATAGCCGAGGCCCTCCACGTGGCCGGCGCGCGACTCCACGTCGTCGAAGATGTCGGTGCCGAGCATCTGGTAACCGGCACAAACCCCGAGCAGGGCGGAACCGGCGAGGTGGGCCGACCTTATGGCGCCCTCCACCCCGGTCTCTCGTAGCCAGCCGAGGTCGGCGACGGTCGCCTTGGAACCTGGCAGCACGATGAGGTCGGGGTGCCCCAGGGCGGCAGGATGGCCGACGTAGCGCACCGAGACGTCGCTTTCGAGCGTCAACGGGGCGAAATCGGTGAAGTTGGAGATATGGGGGAGCCTTATAACGGCCACGTCCAAGGCTGCGGCGCCCGAGGCCGTGTGCGCAGCGAGGGCCAGGGAGTCCTCCTCGTCGGCCGGGAGCGGGCCGAGGTGGGGCACGACCCCGAGGCAGGGCAACGACAGGCGCCTTTCGAGCTCGGCGATGCCCGGCGCCAGGAGCTCGCCATAGCCGCGGAACTTGTTTATGACAAAGCCCCGCAACTGGGCCCTCAGGTCCGGGGGCAGGAGGGCGACGGTGCCGAATATGGAAGCGAAGACGCCGCCTCTTTCGATATCGCCTACCAAGAGGGCGGGCAGGCCGGCCCGCTTGGCCAAGGGTAGGTTGGCGATGTCGGAGCGCAACAAGTTGACCTCGGCCGCGCCTCCCGCGCCCTCGGCCACCACGACGCCGTAGCGCCGGCGCAGTTCGGCGAGGGCGGGCAGCACCGTGGCCTCGAGCAGCTCCTCGGGGTCCCAGGCGGCGCCGAAGCGGACTTCTCCGGCGGGGCGGCCCATGACCACCAGCTGGCTCACTCCGTCTCCCATCGGCTTCAGGAGGACCGGGCCCATCAGGACATCGGCCTCGGTGCGAGCAGCCGCCGCCTGGAAGGCTTGAGCGCGCGCGATCTCATGGCCAGCTCGGGTGACCGTGGAGTTGAGCGACATGTTCTGCGCTTTGAACGGCGAGACGCTCTCACCCCGGCGGGCGAGCACCCGGCACAGGCCGGCTACGAGGCGCGATTTGCCCACATCGCTCGCCGTTCCACAGACCATGAGCACCCCTTGCAGTGCCATCGTCCCCACCTCACTTTTCGGGGCCGGGAGGCCGTGGCGGCGGCCCCTCGTCCAGGACCTTGTCGAGAGCCTGGGCCAGCCGCTCGAGGCCGGGCTCGGCCGGCACGGCGACACGCACCCAGCCGGGTAGGCCGAAGTTGGAGCAGTCACGCACAAGGACCGCTTCTCTCGCCAGCGCCGGGCGCAGCCAGGCCGCTTCGGGCACCAGCACCCAGGGCGCGTCCCTGCTCTCGACCCTGAACCCAGCGGCCTCGAACAGGGCCGCGAGCTGCGAACGCAGCCGGGCCACGCCCTGGGCCCACTCGGTGAGCGGCGCGTCCTCGACCAGGGCGGGCAAAGCGGCGAGGGCCAGGGAGGAGACAGACCAGGCGGGTTGGCGCCGGGCGAGCCGGCCCAGCAGTTCGGGGCGGGGGGCGAGCACGTAGCCGAGGCGGAGCCCGGGGCAGGCGAAGAGCTTGGTGAGTGAGCCCACGACGGTCGCCCCTCGGTCGGCGTCGCCTCGTGTCCAGCGGCCGGTTGCCAAAGCGTAGAAGGCCTCGTCCCACACGGCAGCGACCTCGTGGTCGCCGGCCAAGGCCCCGGTCGGGTTGTTCGGGTTGGAACGCACGCGTCCCACACCGGGCGTACCCGGGGCTACGACCTGTTGCAGGTGGCGCCTCCACAGCGAGAACTCGGGCTCGACCACGACCGCACGGCGCAGTTCCGCCGAGACCAGGGCGATGGCCTCCGACCCCCCATTGGTGAGCAGGAGCCGGCCGGGCCCCACCCCAATTGCCTCTGCGAACGCGGCGGTGGCGTAGGCGGGGTCGGGGTAACGGCCCGCCTCGTCGACGAGCTTCGCGAGCAGGCGCCCAACCGGCGGTGCCAGTGGGTTGAGGCTGGCCGAGAGGTCGAGGACGGCAGAGAGAGGGACCCCGAGCGCCCGAGCCAGGCGTCGCCCGTCGCCGCCGTGGTCACCGGGCGCCAGGGCCTGCGGGTAACTGGCCGGCGGGTGGCTGGGCGGTGCGGCCATCAACAGGCCTGCCACCAGAGCAGGGAGGCGAGCACGGCCATGCCCGTTGCGGCCGCGCTCCCGACATGGCGAGACAGCCGTACGGCGCGGTCTATGTCGGCCCGTTCGGGCGCCCGGCCTTTCCCGAGCGCTGGGCGGTGCTCGACCAGGCCCCCATAGGTGTTGGTGCCGCCGAGGCGGAGGCCGAGGGCCGCCGCGAACGCGGCCTCTGCCACCCCGGCGTTGGGCGATGGGTGCAGCCGGGCGTCTTGGCGGACGGCGCGGAGCACCTGCCGCCACCTGGCCGGGCGTACCGCAGCCACGAGGAGGGCCGTCACCCGGGCGGGCAGGAAACCGGCGGCATCGTCCAGGCGGGCGCTTGCCCAGCCAAAGCGCAGGTAGCGGGGGTTGCGGTAACCGACCATCGAGTCGAGGGTGTTGGCGGCCCGGTAACAATATGCGCCGAGGGCGCCTCCGGCCAGGGCGTAGAGCAGTGGGGCCACCACGGCATCGTTGGTGTTCTCGGCCACGGACTCGACGACCGCCCTCACGAGCTCCGGCTCGTCAAGGCGCTCGGGGTCGCGCCCGACGAGGGCGCGGACGCGTTCGCGGGCGAGGGCGAGGTCGGCGGCGTCGATGGCCCGGGCGACGCCACTCGCGGCGTCCCCGAGGGCACGCCCCCCGCTCGTCACCAGTACCGCCAGCGCCACGCTCGGCACCGCCAGCCCGGCGGCCGCGGCGACAGCCGTCCCAGCGGCGCAGTAAATGGCCCCGCTCAGGCGCCGGTCGCGGTAGAGGGCCTTCTCCAAGGCGTTCATCAATGAGCCGAAAGCGCGGAGCGGGTGGAC
>JAJYMB010000132.1 GCA_021787365.1 Actinomycetes bacterium
TTATGCGACCAGGGAGCAAGTGACCGTCTGAGCGGAGCGACGCTTTGCCGGGGCCTTCTGGCCAGCCACCGTCCCGTGGCCGCATAATCCCCGGGGCCGCATAAGCCGTCTTCTCTGGAGCGCGATAAATGTGTATCCGATGTCGCTTTACTGGCCCCGAAGAGTCGTTGTTGACACTGTTCTCTGGAGCGTCCACGACGTCGCGTGAGCCGTCGGCGGGAGGGCCCAGCCCTCGGCCTCGCTGACGACACGCACCGAGAGCGCCTCGAGCTCCTCGACCAGTTCTTTGAGCCGGCGGCTGTTGTCGAACAAGGGCTTGTAGCGCTCGGCCTGTTCGGAGCTCAGGGTGCGGGTGACGGTCTTGCCGTCCACCCGACGGGTCCACGAAGGGTAGGGCCCGTGGAGCTTTTCGGGGCCCGTGTGGCAGGCACAGCCCTTGCTCCCGCAGCGGGTCGTGCGCTGTACGAGGCTCCCTGGGAGGCAGAGGCCGACCTTGGCGACCTCGGCCATGATCTGGCGGCGTCGGGACTCAGCTTCTCTTGGTGACATACCGCCTTGCTAGTGCCCAGGTGGGATCCACCTCCCGTGAGCTTGAAGTCGCTACGCTTCATGCCCATGCCCGACTCCCCACCGAAGGTGCGCCTCGGGACCGGAACCCCGCCCCCCGGGCCGCTTTGTGCGTGCGTGGCAGCTCACGCCCTCCCCGAGGCCCACGGACCTGGTTGCGACCGGTCCCTTCACCCCTACGTCGGCTTCGACAGCTGGGCCCTCGTAAAAGCGGCCGTCAAGTACCTCTCCGGTTCGCGTGGCGGTCCCCCCGGGGACGCCAGGGCGGAGCTCTCGTGCCTCGTGAGCTTGGCCGCCGAAGCCCAGAGCCAATTACCCGAGGCCATCTCCGACGCGAGGGAACAGGGCGACAGCTGGGCCGAGGTCGCCTCCCGGCTCGCCGTCGCCCCCTCCACCGCCCGGCGCCGCTATGGCGGCTACGCCTGCTGGAGGGCCGGCTTGGGCTTCATGGAGGAGGGTTAGCGGTGCGTGCCCAGCCGGTAGTCATGCCGGACGGGGAGGAGTCCTGGACCGTCATCGACGAAGCGGGCGACGTCGTAGCCCCGGCGGAGGAGTACCTGGCCCACCTCCAAGCCCTCGGCCGCTCACCCACGACGGCCCGGGCCTACGCGTTCAGCCTGCAGTTCTGGTTCGAGTTCCTCTCCGCTGCCCGAGTCGCCTGGGACGAGGCGAGGGCCGAGCACGTGAGCCGTTTCGTCGCCTGGCTCCGTGCCCCCGCCCCGAACGTCGTCGTGCTGGAGGGGGGCAATGCCCGGCGCGCAGCCCCGACCGTGAACCGGCACCTGGCGGCGCTGTTCTCCTTCTACGACTACCACGCGAGGAACGGCGTCGCCTTGGCGAAGGCGCTCGTAGAGTGGCGCCGCTCCAACCGGGGCGGGTACAAACCGTTCCTCCACCACGTGAGCGCCGGCCGGCCGGTGCCGACGAGGCCGCTCCGCCTCCGTGAGGCGCGCAGGCTGCCGCGCACCTTGAGCGAGGAGCAGGTGCTCGCGATCGTCTGTGCCTGCGAGCACCTGCGGGACCGCTTCTTCATATGCCTGCTCGCGGAGACCGGGATGCGCGTGGGGCAAGCTTTGGGGCTCCGGCACTCCGACTTCGTGTCCCACCGCCGGGAAGTGCACATCGTGCCCCGGGACGACAACCAAAACGGCGCCCGCGCCAAGACCATCGACCGCGCCATGCTGCCGGTCTCGACCGGGCTCGTGCGCCTCTACAGCGCCTACATGTTCGACGAGTACGGGGAGACCGACAGCGACTACGTCTTCGTGAACCTCTTTGCCGAGCCCCGCGGGGAGCCGCTCCGCTACCAGGCCGTGCACAAGCTGGTCGGCCGGCTCAGAGAGCACACCGGCATCAGCTTCAACCTCCACGCCCTGCGCCACAGCCTGGCCACCGACTTGTTGCGGAAAGGCGTGCCGCTGGAGGTCGTCTCCAAGCTCCTCACGCACCGCTCGCCGGCCACGACGCTTGGGACCTACGCACACCTGGGCGTCGAGGACCTGCGGGCCGCCCTCGTCGCTGCCGGGGCGTGGGAGGCACCGCTATGAGCGAGCCCGCCAGCACCGCTCGCCTGAAGCTCGTCCCCGGCGCGCCAGACAGCCTGCTCGAGCGGCTCTATGCCGCCGACACCTGGCGCGCCCGTTCCCTCGGGGTGCCAGCCGCGAGGGGGAGGGGGACGGTCTCCTTCGCCGGCATCACCCAGCCCTGGCTGAAGGAGGCTGCTAAGTCCTGGGCGCGCCAGCGCCTTCTGCTCGGCCAGGCCTTCAACACCGTGCGCTCGGCAGCCCTCGCGTTCAAAAGGTTCTCTTCTTTCCTCTCCTCTTGCGAGCCGCCCGTGCAAGCCCCTGGCCAGGTCAGCCGCCCGGTCGTGGAGGGCTACCTCGCCTACTTGGCCGCGCAGCCGCTCTCGGATGGGACCAAGGCGCTCTCCAGGATCTTCCTGCGGGGCTTCTTGGAGGACAACCGTCGCTACCGCTTCGCGCCCGAGGTCCCCTTGGACACCGTCGTGTACCACGACGAGGTCTGCGCCCGCCGCAGCTCCCAGCCTCGTTTCCTGCCCGAGGAGGTCTTGGCGCAGATAGAGTCCGAGGCGAACCTCGCCCGCCTCCGGCCCGGCTACCGCCACCTGGTCGTTGTCTTGGCCGAGACCGGCCTCCGCTCTGGCGATGCCCTCGCCCTACCGGCTGACCCGGTCGTCTTGGACAGCTCCGGTTGGCCGTGCCTGCGTTTCCAGGCGCACAAGGTGCGGACTGAGCAGGTCGTGCCCCTCTCGGCCAGGGCCGTCGCTGCGGTGCGGGCCCAGCAGCGCCTGGTCGAGGAGTCCTGGCCCGAAGGGAGCCCCTGGCTCTTCCCCTCTCCCTTCGACCCTGAAAAACCCATGGCCTACGGCACTTTCCAACGTGCGTTCAAAGATTGGCAAGTGCTGATCGGCCTGCACGACAAAGCAGGTGAGCCTGTGCGCGCCGCGCCGCACCAGCTACGCCACAGCCTCGGGACGAGGCTCCTGAACAACGGCGTCCCCCAACCTGTCGTCCAGCGCCTCTTGGGCCACCAGAGCCCGCTCATGACCAACGTCTATGCCGTCTTGCTCGACGAGACCCTGAGAGAGCAGCTCCAGCGCTATTGGGCTACGCGCGTGGACTTCGAAGGACGGCTGCTCGGCTTCGACCCCTCGTCACCTACTGCGGACGCCGAGTGGCTCAAGCACAACCTCGCCCGCGTCGCCGGCAGCCTCCCCAACGGCTACTGCGGCCGGCCACCGCAGCAGGATTGCCCTCACCCGAACGCTTGCTTGTCTTGCCCAGATTTCCAAACGACAGTGCAGTTCCTGCCGGTGCACCGACACCAGGCCGAGGAGACGGCGAAGATGGCCGAAGCTGCCGAGTCCGCCGGCTACAGCCGTCTCGCCGCCAACCACCGGAGCGTCCTCGAGAACCTGGGAAAGGTGATATCCGCCCTCGAAACCTTAGAAGCCGAGGGGCACGCGGGTGCCTGAGCGCGCCGAGGCGCTGCGCCGGGCGGCTGCGGCCCGCCACGACGGCGCGACCGTCCGCGCCGAGGCGGCGCTCGAGGCCCTCCAGCGCCAAGCAAGGCCGGTCAACTTCGGCCAGGTGGCCAAAGCCGCCGGCGTCTCGCGCTGTTGGCTCTACCATCAACCAGAACTGCGCCAAAAAATAGAGCGGTTGCGGGGAGAACCACCGCAAAAACGCCGGCCCAGCCAAGGCACCCAGCGCGCCAGCGCTGACTCGTTGCGGCAGCAGTTGCACGCGTATCGAGATGAGCTTGCTCGGCTCCGGGCTGAGAACACCGCCTTGAAGGAGCAGCTCGCCCGTCAGCTGGGCGCAGCCCGGGCAGCTTCTGTCACCCGGATCTCCTGACGTCGGTTACATGTCACCGTCGTCAATCTGCTCATTTACCAGCTCAAATCCTCATGCCGCTCCAGAGAAGACGGCTCATGCCGACACTTTTGTTATGCCGACATCTTC
>JAJYMB010000146.1 GCA_021787365.1 Actinomycetes bacterium
GGACCGCCTCGGTCAGGTGTAGCTGACGGGTTTCTGAGTCCCGGAATGGGCTGAGGTGACGGGGGGCAATGTGTCCCGGCAAGGACGGGGCCTGGGGGCGACGAACGCCCCCAGGCCCTGCTGCTGGTTCCCACTCCCGGATCCCCTCTCGCCCTGCTGTGGCGGCACCGCGAGGGGGGCGAGGAGCGGAAGCACGTGCCCAGCGTAGACGCGCTGTGTCCGGCGTGCAAGAGACCGCTGTCCGCTCACCTACCCTCGGCGCGGCGGGCGCCCGAGGATGTCCCGCCGGACAAGGTGGCCGTGGTCAACGGCCGGTGCATCGTGGCGGGCCAGCGGGCGCCGCAGAAGTGCTGCTGGGTGGCGCTGGGTGAGCCGATGACGCCAGAGGAGTACCGGGACCGGTTCGAGGCGGGGACGATCGCCTTGGAGCCGTGCCCAGGCTGTGGCGGGCCGCTGAGCGCGTGGGGGAGCTTTTCGCGCACCCTGTCCGAGAGGGAGGCCGGGGTCGCGGAGGACCTGGAGCTTCGGCGCGGGCGGTGCTGCAATCCCGACTGCCCGGTCTGCACCGTGACGCACTACCCCTGCTTCGTGACGCCCTATCAGACCGTGCCGACCGCCGAGCGCGAGGCGGCGGCGCGGGCGCACCTGGAGCCGGAGGTGGGCTGGTCGGCCGTGACCCGGGGCGTGCCCTGGAGCCCGTGCACGGTGCAGCGCTGGGAGCGGCGCCTCGCCCGGCGGGCCGCCGAGGTCCTGACCGGCTTGCTCGCCGTCTGGCAGATGCTCGACCACCGGGCGCCGACCGAGGTGCCCACCGGAGAGAACCGGTGCGGGCTGCTGCGCGCCATGTTCCGGGTGGCCGACGCCGTGGCCGGCGTTCTGCGGACGCGGGAGGGCTGGACGGCGCCGCTGCCGAGCCTGGCCGTGCCGCGGCTGTTCCGACCGCCGGCGCCGACGACGTTGCCTGTCTGGACGTGACGGCGCCGGCGCGGTGATCGCCAACAAACTCTACAGAATGGTGGCGAAGGGGGGACAGGCCATAGCGTGGCGCCGACGGCAGGGGGGCTCCCCGCCGTCGGAGAGGGGTGGTCGGTTGCCCAGCGACGCCGCCCGGCAGGCCGTCGCCACGTTCCGCTTCGAGGTCATCGCCCCACTGGTGGTGAGGCCCCTTGGCCCCGGGGAGCGCGCCCACCTGGTGCGCGACCTGGCGGCTCGGCTCTGGAAGACGCACGACGGCCGCACGATCCGCATCCACGCCCGAACCATCACGCGCTGGGCCGCGCGCTACAAGGCGGACGGGTTCGGGGGGCTGCTGCCCGAGGAGCGGACCGACCGCGGCGTGGGGCGGGTGCTGCCCGAGCAGGTGGTGACCCGTGCCGTCGCGCTGCGCCAGGAGGACCCGGAGCGTTCGGTGCTTCAGATCATCCGCATCATCGAGTTGGAGGGCTTGGCCGAGCCGGGGGCGATCAAGCGCACGACGCTCGGAGATGCGCTCTGCCGCGCCGGGGTCAGCCGCGCGGAGGTCACGCGCCACAAGCAGACCTTCGCGCTGCGCGAGTCCCCCTACCCCAACGCCATGTGGCAGCTGGACGCCTGCCAGATGCTCCACCTGGCGGACGCACACGGCCGGCGGCGCACGATCTATCTCGTCGCGGCGCTCGACGACTACAGCCGCCACGTGGTCGGGCGGCTCTATCCGGCCGAGGACCGTCCGGCCCTGGCCGACCTGCTCAAGCGGGCGGTCACCGCACGGGGGAAGCCGGACCAGCTCTACTCCGACAACGGTTCCGCCAACAGAAGCGACATGCTGGCCACCGCCTGCGCCAAGCTCGGCATCGCCCCCCGACACACCCGCCCGTACCGCCCTCAGGGCCGCGGCAAGCTCGAGCGCTTCTTCCGCACCGCGGAGATGCAATGGGGACGGGAGGCCCAGGCCCTGATCGATGCCGGCCGGCTGAAGACCCTCGACGACTGCCAGCAGTTCCTCGGCGCGTGGCTGCACGGCGAATACAACGCCCGCGTCCATTCCTCCACCGGCGAGACGCCCGAGGCGCGCCTCAGCCACGTCCACCCCGACCACCCCATCGCCTGGGTGCAGCCGCAGGCGCTGGCCGACGCCTTCCTCTGGCCGGAAACCCGCACCGTCACGGCCGTGGGCACGATCTCCATCGAGGGCCACGACTTCGAGGTGGCCCCCGAGCTCGCCCGCCTCAAGATCACGGTGCGCTACGACCCCTACGACCTCGGCCGCGTGCTCGTCGAGCACGACGGCCGGAGCTACGGCCGGGCCACGCCGTTGGGGGCGCTCCCCGCCCACAGCCGGCACGTGCGCGCCCCGGAGCCCCCGGCCACCGCCCCGGCGCCCGAGCGCACGGCGTTGCACGAACTCGTGCAGCGCCACGACGAGGAACAGCGCCGCCGCCAGATCGGCCGCATGCGCTTCGTCCCGCCGCCCGGCCCCGCCGCGGACGGTGAGGCCAGGTGACCTCCGCGCTGCCCCCGCCCCTGACCGCGCTCGGGCTCCGCGCCTTCCCCTTCCCCAAGGCGCCGGAGCAAGACGCTCTGTTCCACTGGTCCGCCCTCGACGAGGTCCTGGCCCGCCTGGGCTTCGCCCTCGCCGCCTCGGGCTTCGCCCTGCTCACCGGCGACGTGGGGTGCGGCAAGAGCTCGGCACTGCGCGCGTTCCTGCACGGCCTCGACCCCAACGTCCATCCCGCCGTCTACGTCGCCGACAGTCGCCTCACGCCGCTTCACCTCTACGGCCGCGTCCTGAACCACTTCGGCGTGATGCCCCCCGCCAGCGCCGGCCGCGCCCGCGAGCAGTTCCAGGCCCTGTTGCGCGACCTCGCCGCCGCCCAGGGCAAGCGCCCGCTTCTGCTCATCGACGAGGGTCAGGAGCTCTCACCGGACATGGTGCAGGAACTCCGCTACCTCCAGAACGTCCAGGACTGTGACGCCGCCAGCCCCTTCACCCTCGTCCTCTGCGGCCAGCCCGAGCTGCGCGCCATCCTGCGCTTCAAATCCTTCGAGGCCGTCGCGCAGCGCGTCACCGTCCGCTGCCACCTCGCCCCACTCGAGCCCCGCGAGACCGCGGCCTTCGTCGTCCACAGCCTCCGCCAGGCCGGCATCGACCGGCCCCTCTTCACCGAGGCCGCGCTCGAGCTGCTCCACGCCCAGTCCCGCGGCCTCTGCCGTCGCATCGGCAACCTCGCCACCCACGCCCTGCTCGACGCCGCCCTGCAGAAGACCCCGTTGGTGGAAGAGTCCAGCGTTCGCCGCGCCGCCGCAGAACTCGACGAATGAAGAGGTGTTCCCCGTGGCCGACCTCTCCCTCGGTGCCGGCCGCCCCTACTCCCTCGTCACCACGATCGTCCACCGCGGACCGGGCCAGTGCAAGCTGGCCCAACTCGACCTCCACATGACCTCGGGGAATATCCGCCTGCGCTTCCACGATCGCCAGAGCCTCGCCCACTTCTGCCTCGCCCTCGACGACCTGGCCCGCGAGGCCCTCCTCCCCAACCCCGCCGCCTACCGCGCCGTCCGCACGCAGGTCTACACAGACCACGACCGCCGCTCCGGCGCCGTCGCGGAGCAGCGGTTGATCAGCGACCTCTTCGCCACGTCCTTCTGACTCGCTCAACCCTCACCCGCCTCACCCGGGCAGGGCAGCCTCACGGCTGCCCTGCCCCGCCGTCTCCCCTCCGTTCACACGACCGTGACGCCGGACATTGCCCTCCGTCACTCGCTCGTGACGAAGGCAACGCCCTCCGGCAGGCGTGGGGGCCTACAATCCCGTTAGCTACAGGAGGAGGCTGCGGGTAAGTCCCGCAAGAAGCGCCCGATCGAGGAGAAGGAAAGCTACCGCTGGCTGCAGCTGTTGGAGAGCAGCACGGCGGACCTGCCGGATGGGGTCCGGGCGATCACCGTGGCGGACCGCGAGGCCGACATCTTCGAGTTTTTCGCTCACGGCCGTAAGCTCGGGCAGGAGCTCCTGGTCCGCGCCAATCATGACCGGACGGTTCAGACCACAGAT
>JAJYMB010000012.1 GCA_021787365.1 Actinomycetes bacterium
GCCCTGAAGCCCGGTGCGGCCGCCGACATCATCGCCATGCCCGGCGACCCCATCGACGACATCACCCTCACCACCAGCGTTGATTTCGTGATGATCGGCGGACAGGTGAGACGCCAGCCGCCACCTCGCCGCTGATCCCGGACCTGTTGCCCACAGCGATCCGGCTCCGGGCGGCCCCCCGTCGGAGTCTCGTCCTCGCGGACGCTTTGTGCCCGGGCTCTCTCCCGGTTGGCTGGCATCCCACCTTGGGAGCGATCTTCGCCTCTCACACGACGAAGCCCACGCACCACCGGACCGACGGCGTACCTGAGGCGCTTCCGCTGCCGGCTGCAACCGCTGATGCTCTGCGGCGCTCCCCGTTGTGGCGATCGCATCTTGAGAGTAGCGTCACCAGGTGAGTTCCAGCTGCGTCACGGGAGGTCGAGGTGGACCTGTTGCCAGATGCCGCCGCCAGTCAAGAGCGATTGGATCTCCCCATCCTGGGGAGCGCCTCGGAGTTGGAGAAGCGCAATCTTCTCGCCTTCGACGAGATGGACTTCAACGTTTTCTCTCGCCGTGATTGGGCCCGCTTCCACGAGAGCCACGCTCAGAACGTTCGCGTCCACTTCCCGGATGGTCACTTCACCGACGGTCTCGAAGTCCACATAAAGGACATGGATGCGATGTTCGTGTACGCCCCAGACACGCGCATCGCCATGCATCCCATGCGCATAGCCCAGGACGAATGGACCGCGGTTACCGGCGTCATGCGCGGCACCTTCACCGAGCCAATGCCCGATGGCAAGGGCGGCTTCATTCAACCGACGGGCAGAGAATTTTCCATCAACATGGCCACCTTCGCCCGCTGGAACGAGCAAGGGACTATGGACGAGGAGTGGCTGTACTGGGACAACCAGACCTACATGCAACAACTCGGACTCGGATAGCTCAAGGTCCCCGTAGCCATCACGGAGGTTCGCCACCAAACGTCTTGGGCGATCCACCCTCCAGCGATGCTCCAAAGCGACTCGTGCCCATTTTTGGGCGATGCGATCCCGGACGCCTGGCCCCGGTCGGGGTCGCGTCGGCGCTACAAGTTCGTCCAATCCGGACATCCATCGCGCTGATTCAGGTCGGCCAGGTGGCCTCCCACCTGATCGACTGGCGCGCGGCGCCTTGACCAGGCACCGCCGGCGCTCATCGCCGACGTCGGGCGCGCCTGGGGCTCTCATCCAGGAGTTCCAGATGGTCGCCCGAACTGAGCGGATGAGGTTCTCGGCACCCACAGGGCAGCGTCACCTACCTGATCCCACTGTTCGCCATCATCGTCGGCGCCGCCTTCTTGAATGAGCCCGTCACGTGGTACGAACCCGTCGGCGGACTGCTCATCCTCGCCGGCGCGGCCATCTCCCAAGACCGCTTATCGCCGACACTGCGAAAGTCCAGAACCCGTCGCTCACACCACAAGCCGATCGGTCACCGGGCATCAGGCAGCCGACCCCGCGAGCGGCGCGTAACGTCGTGGCGTGGACCGACGGACCGAGACCCAGAGCATCGAGAGCGAAGCCGATCCCGACGTAGTCGTGGGTCTGCTCGCCGAGGCCAACCGCATACCCGAGTGGGCGCCGGCTTTCGCCGACACGGTCGTCGCAGAGGACCCTCGGCCTGGCGAGCGTTCAAGGACGGTCGGGCATTCGACCTGCGAGTCGTCGTGAGCCGCGACTCGCGCACCGTGGACTACCTGCGCGAGCTCGCCCCCGGCAGTGAGGGAGGCGCCTACATCCGAGCCGTGCCCCGTCCTGGCGGTGGCAGCGTCGTCATCATGATGCTGCCGCTCTTGGCAGGTGTCGATCCCGCGGACACCTCGGCGATCCTTCGAGCCGAGCTGAACGCGCTGGCGCGCCTGGCCGAGGGCACCTGAACGCCAGCGCCCGGTGCCCCCGACCGGGAACAGATCCAGACCTCGCGAGGCTCCGGGGAAACGACCGCCTGGAAGGTCCCGCGGCAGTACTCCGAGGACCACTTCGGGCACGGTCCCGTCGAGATCACGTTGATCAGTGCACTGCGTACGCATGCCCTGTGCAGCCCTACGCACCACCGGCCACGTCTGGATGCCCGCCGCGAACCCGCTGCTCACCGGCCGCACGCGCCGCGCCCCCCTGCCATGGCATGCCCTACGCAGCGTTGATAAGGCCCCGAGAAATCCACCCGAGAAACCCGCATCTCCCACAAGCGCCGGAATGAGAAACCGCTGGTCAGGCGCCTGCACCCCTGCACGAGGTGCGCGACTGACCAGCGGTCGTGGTGGCGGGGGCAAAACCTGAACCTCGGACCGCTGGGTTATGAGCCGGACGACGGACCGCTGCACGGCTCAACAGACACAGCGGTAGTCCCGCTGGACGTCGATCGGGATGCGCGAGGGAGCACCCTTGCCCACAGCGCGTGGAACTGCTGTCAGCGATTCCTTCCGACCGCCAGGTAGACGATGCCGCCGATGGGGATCGATACGGCGCAGATGACCGCCCAGGCCCACTTCGGCAGGTAGCGCACGGAATCGGACCGGGCGAGGTCGACCCAGCAGTAGACGACGAAACCGGCCGCTACGACAGCGAGGACGAGTAGCGGCACGGGAACGGGCTGCGCGCTGGCGATGATTGTCACCGCTTTTCGATCCGCGCCTTAGTGGTTTCGGGGTCGGAGCAGCCGATGATCCATGCGTCGTAGTCCGTGCCGTCGAAGTCGATGCGCACTCCCCTCGGGGTGTCGTGGTGGACTGCGGCGAATAGTCGTTGGCCGCCGGTCCGCACCACCGCGACCTCGGACACCTCAGGCAATCGCTCGCCGACCTTGAAGCCGTGATCTACCGGCTCGTGCGCGTCGTCGAGCACCTCGACCGCTCGCACCGTAGACAGCGGTGCGCGAAGGTCGCCGTGGACCGCTTCGAGCTTCTCCACGCCCGACAGGTGCAGCACCAGCTCGCCACCTTCGATCTACTCGGCCATCACGGTTTCCTTTTGATCGCATCTGACAGAATGTTACCATTGATGCGACCATAGAGGCTATGATGGCTCCATAGCGAGCGCAGACCTCTTGCTCCATCCCGTGCGGCTGCGCATCGTCCAAGCCTTCCTCGGCGACCGGGCGCTCACCACGGCCCAGCTCGCCGCCGAGCTCGGCGACATCCCGGCCGGGAGCCTCTACCGCCACGTGGCGATGCTCACCAAGGCCGGCGTGCTCCACGTGGTCGCCGAGCGACGCGTCCGCGCCGTCGTCGAGCGCACCTACATGCTGCGGACCCTCGCCGCGCAGATCCAACCCGACGAGGTCGCGGCGATGACCCCCGAGCAGCACCTTCAGGCCTTCGTCGCGTACGTCGCCGGCATGCTCACCGATGCCGAGCGCTATCTCACGACCGGCACTCCCGATCCGGCCCGGGACGGTGCCAGCTACCGCATGGCTGCGCTTTGGCTCAGCGACGCCGAGCTCGCCGACCTCGTCCGGGACCTCCGCACGGTCTTCCAGCCCCGGCTCGCCAACACGCCGGGTAATGGACGCCGCCGGCGCATGCTCTACACGGTCCTGCTCCCCGCGCCCGAGCGGCCGCCAGCTACCGCGGCGAAAAGGACCAGAGGTCACAAGCCGCACCCTCGAGACGAAGGGGACTCGTGATGTCGCCGACGCCGTCCGAGATCAGCCTGGCCGTACTCGAGATGGCCCGGGGCGGCCGCTTCGGCGAGATCCGCGAGCTGTTCGCGCCACAGCTGCGCCCGATGGTGGTGCCCGAGGCGCTCCGGGTCGCCTGGGAACACGAGCTCGAACAACAAGGCCCAGTCCGTTCCGTCGGCGAAACCGTGCCCGAGCCCGTCGGAGCGGGCATGGTCGTCGTGAAGGTGCCGATCCTCTGCGAGCACGGCGCGCTGACGGTGGTGGTCTCGGTCACGGAGGCGGGACAGCTCACCGGGATGCAGCTCGCGCCACCAGAAGCGGCCGAGCCGACCGCCCAGTGGGAATCGCCGGCCTATGCCGACCCTACGGCGTTCGACGAGCAGGACGTCACGGTTGGTTCTGGGTCACTTGCCGTGCCGGGCACGCTGAGCCTCCCCCGCCTGCCGGGTCCGCACCCCGCCGTCGTGCTGCTCGGCGGCTCGGGGCCGCTCGACCGCGAGGAGACGATCGGGCGGAACAAGCCGTTCAAGGACCTAGCGTGGGGGCTCGCCACCCGTGGCGTCGCGGTGCTCCGCTTCGACAAGGTCACCTTCGCCCACCCCGCCGAGGTCAAGCAAGCTGTGGGCTTCACCCTCGTTGACGAGTACGTGCCCCACACCGCAGCCGCGATCAATCAGCTCCGGCACCACCCCAGAGTCGACGCGGAACGGGCCTTCCTCCTCGGTCACAGCCTCGGGGGGACCGTGGCACCGAGGGTCGCAGCAGCCGAGCCATCCGTCGCTGGGCTCGTCATCTTGGCCGGAGGAGCCCAGCCGCTGCAGTGGGCCATGGTCCGCCAGGCCCGCTACCTGGCCTCGCTCGACCCCGAGACGGCGGCCGCGTCGGAGCCGGGCATCGAGGCGCTCGCCGAACAGGTGAGGCGAGTCGACAGCCCAGCGCTGTCCCCGTCAACGCCCTCGGCCGAGCTGCCCTTCGGTGTGCCGGCCGGGTACTGGCTCGACCTTCGTGCCTACGACCCCGTCGCCGCGTCGCTGGATCGTCCGATCCTCGTCCTCCAGGGCGGACGGGACTACCAGGTGAGCGTCGAGGACGACCTCGAACGGTGGGAGGCCGGCCTCGCCGGCCGCCCGGACGTGACCATGCACGTCTACCCTTCCGACAACCACCTGTTCTTCCCCGGCTCGGGGCCGTCATCACCGCCGGAGTACGAATCCGCCCAGCACATGGACCCTGCGGTGGTAGCCGACGTCGCGCAGTGGCTGACCGCCTCCACCGGTCCGGCTCTTGGAGCAGCCTCGTGATCGAGGTCGCGAACCTCTCCAAGGTCTACGGCTCGGTCACCGCCGTGGACGGTCTCAGCTTCACCGTGCGCCCCGGGCACGTGACCGGCTTCCTCGGCTCGAATGGTGCCGGCAGGACGCGTCACCCTACATGAAACCGCAGGTCAGGGCAGGGCTAACGTACGGTTGTTCGACTTGACAACGACCGTATACACTCCCAACGTCTAAGAGCGCTCACACGTTCGACATGCTTACCCTGTGAAGTACGCTGCTGTACCCGGCGACCATAGCCGATAACCCTGGTCCTGTAGCAAAGGACGCCTTGCTGACAGCGCTCGGTGAGCACGAGGTTCGAATCGAATCATTGAGCTTGTTAAGATGCTTGGGAAGAAAGGCATCATGACTGAGAGCAATGGGACGACGCCATGAATAAGCGTTTCCTGGACGACAAGCGCCCCAGTTCGTTTTGGCTGTGCCAAGACCCTGCCGACCGTGCCGCACTCGATGCCTTCTTCGGAACCTATAACCCTCCAGCGGCACATTAGAGCTTCCCCCCACCCTTGGAGCCATGACCTCGACTGCCGGCATCACGTCCTTCTCAGTTTCCCGGCTGCCCGCCATCGAAACCAACTTTACCGAAAGTAACACGACGCCCATGCAATAGGGTGCAAGCGCCTTGCATTTTACGACGGACAAAGGCTACATGCTTTGCCCATCCAGAATTAGGATACGTCACCTCACCTTTTGGTTTCATCACGGAATCGGCATTTCAAAGTACCATTCGTAGGATTTTTGCCCACGGTTGACGAAGCCGAGTGGCATCCACCACAGGTGCATGGCCATCGGTAGGGCTCCTCCGCCCAGCGCCTTCGCCTTGTGATGATACGCATAGGCAAAGAGCCCCCGAAAACACCGCATCTGGAATAGCAAAGGTCACGCAACCCGTCACGGAACGACCAGGATTGAGTAAGCTAATTGCCAACTTGCATCTCGCACTTGACGTACCAGCAGCCTCACATTAGCAGCCTGAGCAGCATCGTCAGTGCGGGCAGCGTCTTCGAGCTCCGCTAATAATTGGTCCCAAGGATCATTACCCGGCTGACCGTATACGGCACTTCCCGAGATAACAGCGAAAGGTGCGCCGTTCCAAAAGCGTCACCACCGAAAAATATGACCACACGTTGAGTAGTGCAGTCAGCCCAGCCGGGTATATTCGGCGTAAATTCGCATTACCGGCGGTGCGGAAAACACCACGGCCCCTAGGCCGGGATTACCGACTAGGACAACGCCGCTCGTGCTCTCAAGCGCTGCGATATTTGGTCGTACCAGGCACGGGCTCCCGTTATAGAATAACCCGAGTCACCCTCGAACAAGCCTCTATCGCCGACCGTTCCGTCAGCCGGATCGGGAGACAGGATCGGACGGCCCGTAGTGTCAACCCCGCTGAAAAAGGAACGTAGCAAAGACGGCTTTCCTGCTAAGAAAGTCGCCTGTGCGTTCACACCTGGAACAGTAGCGAGCTTAGCCGCTGCCGATTCAACGTCAGCAGAATTATGCGCCCGTGAATTCGCGTTTATCTCAGGACGCGAGTAATTGTTGGACGGCTAGGCGGAGTGGCTTGAGCTCGGGGGCCGCCCGGAGGCCTTGGCGTGCCTGCAGCGCCCCGTTGATGGCGCCGATAAGCGAGGACCTATCCGTGCGGGGTTGGCGCCCTTCGTAGGCGGCAAACCAGCGCTCGACCTCGGACCAGCGCCACAGGGGGTTACGAGTGGCGTGAGACGTTGGCGGCGGGAAGCCTCCGGGGCCTCGCTGCCCCTTCACCAGTTGGTCGATCGACTGCCGGCTCCGGCCCGTGCGGGCCGCGATCTCCGAGGCCCACACCAGCTCGTCGGGGTCGACGTGGACCACCACCAAGCCCTCCACGGCCTCGATCGCGGAGACGATCGCGTCCGGGGGGTCGGGGCTCCACGGTCGAACGCGGCGAAAGCCACACCGCCGCTCGTCCCGAAGGTGGCGTCGTCGCAACCCGCCTCGAAGAGCGCGTCGAGACGGTCATCGGTCAGCTCACCCTGGATGGTCAGCTCAAAGCCGTGCTGAGCCATCGCCTGTTCCTTCGCAAAGTGGGGACCACGGTCAACGGGCTCGCAGGAGGGTCCTCGCATGGTTCTCCGGCACCCGTGGCGTCGAGAAGATGGACACCTGCGGGCAGTTCCCGGGGCATCGCATCACGGCCCAGGCGCGCCCAGACTGGCATTTCGCTGCTCGGCGGTGACCGACTGGGTCGTCTGGCTCACGTACCACAGGTCGATCAGCGTGGCCACCGACACGACGAGCGACCTTTCGGTTTCCGCCTCAGCAAGCACCTCGCGGGCCCGCTCCGAATGCCGCTTGGAGCCTTGGACGTACCAGACGATGGCGTGGGAGTCCGCGACTACCCGCACGAGGCTTCGGCGTCCCGGCGAGCGAGCTCGCTGCCACGCGCGAAGTCCTCCCAGGCCAAGTCCGCGAAATCTGGGAGCGAGCCGGCCAGGCGCCCGCTATCAGGCGCCACTTGCGCCTCGATAACCCGCAAGTGAGAGCCCGGCAGCAGCCCGAGCTTACGCAGCTGGTCGGCCGGGATGCTCCCGTCCCCCGCGACGACCAGCTCCCGTGGGTTGTCGTCACTTAGTGCGCTCACGCCACCAGCATACGACGGCGACCGCGACGGCCTGCGATAGTCGAACAGTACCTACGGTCGCGCTGTCTATGCCCGACCTGGGAACCGATCGGGCCCCTCAGCGCGACCGTCGCTCCACTCGCTGCGGCAGGGCCGTTCTTCAGCCTCCCCTCGCCGGCCAGCTTGTGCACCGTGGCCCAAGTCTGTGCTCCCTTGCCAAGGAGGCGCTCGTCGGCTACCCATGGTGCCAGCAAGCCCAGCTGGCCACCTATTGGCTCTCGCAGGAGGGGACGGTAGGAACCATCTAGCATCCACCCAGAGTCGGGACAAACCAAGAGAGGGGGCAATTTGAGCAGGGAGTGGGAGGAGGCACTTGCGATCTTCGTCACATCACGTGAGAGGATGATCGCAGCCGCCGAAGCAGAGATCGTGCGCCTGACGAAGGCGAAGTTCCTTCGCCCGGTCTCCTTGGCCCTGAGCGGGGAGTACGACGAGGACCATGTTCCTCACCTCGACATCACAGAAGTCGTTTGCCGTGAACAACACGGTGAACCGGAGTAGATGAGCCTCCTCGGAGACTTGAGGCGGGAGACCGAGGCGCCTCTGCAGTGGATGGCGGAAAACGTGGATGTATTTGAGTACGACGAGATCGTGGTGCCTACCGCTCCCACTTGAACTCGCTCACTGTAGGAGAGGCCGCGTGTAGGGCAGGTGTTTCGCGTCCACAGTGGCGTCGCGCGGCCTGACGGAGTTTGAATGACGCACACGTGAGACGAGGCTGGAGAACCCTCGCCCGGCAACGGCTGCGACAGCGGCTTGCGAGCTCATGTTCGGAGGATGCCCCTCTACCAATGGTCGCCGACTGGCCTGAATGGATCTACTTCCCCAACTCAACTGCCCCACCCGGGCAGGTTGCTGAACTCGTGACGGTTGTCGGGGATGCTCGTCCCGACATCGACTCAGCCAGCCACAAAGGACTGAGCAGCGATCAGGTGCTCGCGAAACTGCGCACCGGCCTTCTCGATCACGGTTTCAGCGTGGAGTCGAGCAAGAAACAGGCTGACAAGGTCGTGCGCCCTGTTCTCTTCGGTCAGTTTGGCAGTCCCCGCGTCACCTATGAGGTGGACGCGTGGAGCGAGGACCAGGGAGTACTTTTGGAAATCGAAGCGGGACGAGGAGCCATGTCGAACGCGGTTTAGCGTGACGTCGTCCGTACTTCCCTCATCTTTGGCGCGGGTGACATCCTGGCTTTAGGCGTCATGGAGAGGTACCACTACGGAGACCGTGGCGCGATGGCGGAAAGTTACGTCGAAACAAGGAACTTGCTCGAGGCGATTTACGCCAGCGGACGGCTCCGCCTTCCCTTTGAGGGCGTCCTTCTCTTCGGCTATTAACCCGAGTACGTTGAGCAGGTTTGCCCAGGCGAAGAGCTCGGCGGCTCACCGTCCGGAGGGACAGGGCCTACTTCTGTTCGCTACTGCACCAGCCGTTATTGATAGTAAGGCCACTGGCGAAGTCCGCCAAATAGGAACCGACCGGCCAACTCAGGTCCAGCCCGTGCGCTGCCTGAGCCATGCGGCCGCCGCGATACCTTGGGCCCGCTGGAAAGCCCGCAGTGTCGGCAGCCCGGGTGGGGCCGGTTGGAGCGACTTCCATACGAAGTAGCCCGTCAGCGCGCACAAGACGGACGTTGCAGCGTCTCGGGGAGCCCGAGCACCGAGCGGTTGCCGTTCGAAGACCTCCGCCGGCTGCGGCCCGCCTTGCATAGCCACGCTCGGGAGGAAGAAGAGCAGGTCGAGCCACGGCGCTCCGACGCAGGGCGAAGCCCAGTCCACAAAGACCACGCCGTCTTCTGTGAGCAGCACGTTGTCTGCCCGGACATCGGCATGTACGAGCGTGCTGCCTTTGGCTGCTTCTTCCCAGGAGGCTTCTAGTCCGGCCAACCTCTCGATGTTGCGGGCTGCCCAGGGCTCTACCAGGGCCAGTTCGCCGATAGCCTTTTCTCCAGCGCCGGTCGTTGTCGCGTCCCGCCATGCATGGAACGACCGGCCCAGTTGAACGGTGACACACGGGGCGTCGGTCGGGAAGGGCGTGAGCGCGTGGGCGATCTCGCCCAGTGCGGCGAGCACTCGGTCCAGGTCGCATTGCCTCCACGGCAGCTCCGGGGTCTTCCCGTCCACAAGTTCGAACGCGAGCGCCACCCAACGGCCGTCGTCGTAGTCCCAAAGCAACTTGGGGGCATGAGCCTCAGGCGGGAGCAAGCGGGCGGCGCGGGCCTCGGTCCTGTACATGGCCGGCGAGTTGGGGTTCATCTCCGGGCAGACCGCTTTCACGAACGCTCTGTCGCCGTTCTCGAACACAACGCCAGCGACTACGGCCGGGGAAAAGCCGTGCACCTGCGGCTGGACCTCGGCTACTTCGGCCCCAAACCTCTCTTGCAAAGCCGCGAGCACGCGGCCGTCCAGCTCCCCCCAGGCAGCACGCCGGCCCTGTGCTGGCGGAAAGGTGTAAACCACGGCACGAAGGTACCTCCGAAAGGCACCGTGGGACGCCCTGATTTCCGAACGCCGACTACAGGTCGGGGCCGGGTCGCTCGTGGATAGGCTCATTCCCGGCGGGGACCCATGCCCCTCGCCTGCGAGCTGGGCTGTGCACAGGCAGGGCGACTTCGGGCCGGAGCCCATCGAGGCGGCCTCGGTGTCCTTCAAGGCCGGCGGCAAGAAGCGTCGCGCTGTCGCGTAAAGCACGGCCTCGCTCGGTCACCGAGCGCGAACGGCCCGCTTGGCGGTCGACCAGGCTGTTGAGCCGCTCGACCTCGGCCCGGCGGCGGCTGACCTCGGCGTCAAGGCGGGCTCCTTCTGGGGCTACATGGACCTGCCACCGTTGTTGTGCATCGGCCAGCCGCCTAGCCTTGGGCGTGAACGAGGGCCAACAACCTGGCCCGGTCCGCTATAGACAGGGTCGCGACAGTTTGTCGGGTAAGGCCGTCCATCGCTGGTAGGCCGGCTCCAGTGCCCAGGTCGGCGTGCGCGCCTGCGACCAGTCCCGGCGGAGGTCCTCGGCGGCTTGGGCGATGTCACCCGCCACGGTCCAGGCGTGGGTGGTCTCCCTAGCTCTGCACATGGCCACGTAAGCCAGCTCACGGCCACCGCCGTCGGCGAACAGGTGGGCCCTGGCCGTCGTCGAACCCTGCGATCGGTGGACGGTTGTGGCGTACCCAAGAGCGAGCCGGGCGGCGCCGGTCTCCTCACCGGATAGGCGGACCTGGCGGCCTTCGTCGGTACGCAAGATCAGCGAGTTGCTGGCAAGCTCCACGGCTTCGATGGTGGCCCGCTCGGATGTGACAAGCCGGCCATCGAGGCCTGGCGCCAGGGTGACGACGCGGTCCCCGGCACGGTACATTGCCCCGCCAGCGCATGAAAGTTCGGGGCTGGAGAGCCGCCCGCTCTCCTCCATCCAGGCCCGGGCACGGCGGTTCAGATCGGCCACGTTGGCCCGCCGCCAGGCGTACAGCCCTGTCTCGTGCCTGGCTGCGATATCGGCGGCCAGGCGTCCACGGCCGCTTGGAGCGCATCATCTCGTACCGGGAGGGCATGCGTACCACGAGACAGCCTCGCCCACGTCGCCGTCACGCAGCTCATCGAGCGCCCGTTGCTCTTGTTGGTCGAACTGGCGCCGGTTCTCCCGGAGGTGGTGCACCCGCTCCCCGGCCCGGGGCATCCGTGTCGCGGCCGGGCCGTCCCGTGAACGTCCCCGACGCTCACGCTCGAAGAGCTGGACCGCCGGGCGGAGGCCGTACCGGGCGAGTACCGAGCACTCATCCTGGTGGCGGGCGCCCTCGGCCTGCGCTGGTCGGAGTGCGCCGGGCTCCGGGTCGGGGACGTGGACTTCCTCCGCCGCATGCTCAGCGTCCGCCAGACGATCGCCGAGGTGGAGGGCCGCCTCATCGTGGCCGAGACCAAGAGCCGGTCTTCGAGGCGGACACTCAGCGTCCCCGCCTTCCTCGTCGACGAACTGGCCGGGCACCTAGCGGACAACCGGCCCGGTGCCGGCCCCGACGACCTCGTCTTCACCAGCCCCGGGGTGGCCCGCTGCGGCGCTAGTTCGCCGAGAGAGTTTTCAACCCCGCGGTCGAGCGGGCTGGCGTCGACCTGGCTCTCACCTTCCACGGGCTCCGCCACGTCGCCGCCAGCCTCATGGTCGAGCAGGGCAAGCATCCCCGGGTGATCCAAGGGCGGCTTGGGCACGCCACCGCCCGGCTCTCCATGGAGCTGTACGCACATGTACCAGAAGCCGCCGACCGAGACGTCGCAAGCCATCTCGACGCGCGCTGGAACGCATTTACAACGGGCAAAGATCGGGCACGCAGCGGGCACGATGACCGCAAGACCGGCACCGCTAACGAACAAACACCCTGGTCAGAATACGTGGAGGTGACCGGATTTGAACCGGCGACTTCTACGATGCGAACGTAGCTGAGACACCCGTTCTGACGTGCAGTTCCGCGAGGACGGCCTGCTCAGACGCCATGCCGTCATGCATCGAAGGGCACCGTCGGGCTTTCCCGGGTAGCAATTGAGTCACGTTGAGTCACGCTCGGCCGCACGCCCCAGCGGTCCTGGCAGTTCAGCGGTCGTAGTGCTTCGAGCACGTGAGGAGCCGCTTGCGGCCACCGTCCAAGCGCTCAAAGGTGACGCGGAGCGTCATGCTCGCCGAGGCCGACCACGACCCCTGGCGGTCGCCCTCCAACTTGTGGACGCGCAGCGACCGGTGGCGCTCGTCCTCGTCGAGCAGCCTTAGCGCCTTCAGGATCGCTGCCCGGTCTGCCGCTGTCAGGTCCTTCGAGACGAAGGTCTCCAGGAACGTCTCGGTGAAGTCGAGCGAGCGGTAAGCCGCCGCCATAACGCTAACGGGCCAGTTCCTTCAGGCCGTCCTCGTCCAGCTGCCGCACCCTGCCCGCTCGGGAGTCGTCGTGGGCGCGAGCCAGCAGATCACGGTGCTCTGGCGTGTACGCCCAGGCGTCCTCACGCCGCAGGACCACTGCCGGCCGCAGTATCACGGCGTCGTTGTCGGCGTCGACTTCGACTTCCATCTCGGTCTCGCCTTGGAGCCCCAGCGCCCGACGGACCTCGGTGGGCAAGGTTAGGCGTCCCGACCCGCTCACAGTCACAGTCTTCATCTTGGCAGTTTACCGTATCGACAGTATGGCAGAGCGGTAGAGTGGCGCTGAAGACGGCAAAATCGCCATAGGGCCGTCAGCAGCCCAAGGGCGCCGGACGGCGCCGACCGGGAACGGGCGCGGCGGCGGCGCGGGTCGTCGCATTCGAGGCTCGAGTTACCACGGCGCGCGGGACCGCCGGAGTAGTGACCCGGCCCCTCTCGAAGAGAGACGCACCGACACTCGCCCCGGTACGTCGTACGATATCGCCGATTATGGACGGCATATCGCTGAGGGCGATGGCCGGAAAAGCTCGATATTATGGGCGTTCCAGCGAGCCGACATTATGGCACGACGTTATGTGCTAGAAAACCCTGGTAAACCTTGGAGTTTCCGGAGCACGAGGGCCGCGAGAACCGTCGTTACGATCGGTCTGGAACGCTCTGCCAGGTCTTCAGCGTGAGCGCTCGGCAACTGCTAAGGCACGTCGGAGTCGCTGCGTGGCGGCGCGAAAGCGCCCCCAGACGAGCGGCCGGGTGCCGCTTGGGGTAATCGCTGCGGCCACGAACCCCTTTCGCGCACTCTGAGCAGAGCGAGGCGGTTGCGGTGACCGCTTGCGAACTGACTGCCGCGGTCAGGGCGCTGGTATCTCGACTGAGTCCCGGCCGTGGGCGGAGGTGATCTCAACGCCTGTGGGGGCGGTTCCGGTGCCGTAGTAGTGGACGCCGTCGGAGCCTCGGCCGGTGGCGTGAATGTAGAGGTTGAACCCGCGTGCCCCTTTTCCGAAGGTTTGTATTGGCGCTTCGATTTCGAGGGTGTCGATGTCGCTGAAGTTCACGAAGCCGATGCCGCTCGGGCCGCGCGAGACGATCGGCTGCTTCGCGGTCCATGTGCGCACCTCCCCCCAGTTGTCGAGGACCATGTCGTTCTGGCCCAGCGTCGTGACCGGCCCTTCGTTTATCACCCTCTCGACGATCGCACCGCTGATCACGAAAACGCCGCCACTGATCAGGTCGGGGGCGCCGGCGGCGATACCGCCATCGGTGTGGATCTCACCGGTGCTCAAGACGCTCACCCGCAAGATGCCACCGGAAGCCTTGCCGTCGTCGGTGCCGTGGCCGCCGACGAAGACGCCGCTGCCGCGCACCGGTGTGCCCTCGGTGCCAGCAGACACATTGAGGATCTCGGCGGTGATCTCGACGTCCTTGTCGGCCTGGCGGTTCCAGACCGTCAGAGCACCCTGCATTGCTTCCACGCCGAACCCGCGCGGGCGCTCGACCCTGCCGCGCAGGTCAGCACACCGGACATGCAGACCGTCGATGGCAACATGGCCGGTGCGCACCGCGTCCATGGCGATCAGCGCTACCTGACCGATGGTCGTGACGTTCTTCAACACCAACGTGCCCCATTCGGGCTGAGTGGTACCCGCGTAGATCGCGACTTCATGTTCGGGGACTGCGATCTCGATGTCGGAGACAGTGTTGTCCCCGGTCATCAAGATGCCCTTCGAGCCGAACTCGAGCCGGCCGCCCCTCAGCGTCACCCCGGGCGCAAGCACGACCCTCGGAGAACCGCTGATCGTGCCCGAGACCTCTATCAACTTGACCCCGTCCGCCACCGCCGCCTGCAGCTCGGCTGCATCCTTCACCACACGCGACTCAGCCATATAGGGAACCCTCCTGGAGCTCGGAGTCCGATACTGCCGACGATAACGGTTCGCTGGCCCTGGTGTACATGCGAAGGGTCCGTACCTCCTGCCCTCGCGGAGTTCTTTGATCGGTTGGTCGCCGAGGATAAGCACCTGGCGGCCGCCGGTGCGGGTGTCTTGGTCGTGATGGCTTCGACGGTGAAGGCGCCCCCAGGGGCTCACGTTCGGTTAGCCACGCGGGTCGTTGATCTCACCCATCTGGTCGAGGTGGGCGAAGGGGTCGAGACGAGCGAGGCCCACTCCTGCAAACGCCAGCCGCCCAGGGAAACGCTCTCCTCGAACCCCTGGGTGGGCGGCGGTATCGGTGTGGAGCTAGCGGATCACCCGGCCTTGTCGAGCAGCTGCCTGGCTTGCAGGTTCCTCGAGGTGGGTGACCGATCCGGTGCCGGGAATGACCAATAGGTTGGGGTGCTTTTTGAGTAGCCGGGCCAGGATGACGGCGGTGCGCGGCACTCCTGCCGCCCGTGCCTCGGCGGCGATGTCCGCCTCAGCGGAAGGTGGCACGCCGAGGAGGGGGAAGAAGGGCACGTAGGCGATGCCCTGGCCAGCGAGCTCCTCGATGAGGTCGTCGTCCCCGGTATTGCCGAGGCTGTAGAGGTTCTGCACCTCCGCGATGGGCGTGTGTGTCTGTGCGTGGCGGACCTGATCGAGGTTCGCGTTGCTAATACCCAAGTGTTTGATCTTGCCTTGCTCCACCAGCCGGACCAGCGTCTCGAACGGCGCGCCCAGGCTGGCGGGGTTGGCGTGCGCGCGGTTTAGTCGGCGCATCCCCTGTCCCCTGACGTCGACGTGTTCGGCCGACGGGACCGCCTCATACCGCTGGCTCGCGGCGTTCATAACGACGACACCGGAGGCGCCTCCGAGTGCGGCCGAATCGGCGTGATGCGTGCGATCGACCGGCGGTTCTCCTGCTGGAGGTCGGCGCCAGATCGCTCCGCCTGGCCCAGCTCAGGCTCGGTGGGAGCGGACGACGACTCCGGGAAGATCACCGTAGGCGGAGCTGTCAGCGGAGACGACCTCACGCTGGGTCGCCTTGGCGGTGGCGGCGATGATCAGATCGTGGGCTCCTCTCGGCCGGCCCTGCCGGCGCACGAAGGCGAGGAGCTCGGCGTGGGAGGAGGCAACCGCTTCGTCGTAGTCGACGATGGGGACGACGTCGATGACGTCGTCGACGAAGGCCTGACGGTCGGGCCGGTGGGCGTCATCGGCGAGGTGGACCCCGACCAGCAGCTCGGCGACGGTGATGGCGGCGATCGCCGCGTCGTCATCATCGGCGATCACGTCGTCGAGGATCGATCGCGAGCGGTCGGCGTCGACCAGGAAGGTGGTGTCGAGGAGGAGTCGGCTCAGGGTCGGTTCTCGATCTCGAGGAGATCCCGGGCCGAAGTGACGTCCCGGGCGAAGGCCGAGTCGGGGCGGTGGCGTTGCAGGAGCGCCTTGATCTCGGCTCCCTTGCCCGCCTGCACGGGGTCGAGTTGGGCCACGACCTTGCCGCGGCGCACGATCGTGAAGTGCTCGCCGCGGTGCTCGACGGCGTCGAGGAGGTCGGAGAAGTTCCGGGCCGCGTCGGTGGCGCTCACCTCAGGCATGCGATCAGATTATCAGACTGGACCGCTCCGAACGTCGCGTGCCGACGCCAAACCCGTCTCGGGTGCGCCCGCTTGACAAGCGCCGAATCTGCGATCCCGAGCCGACCAGTCCTGGGCGCCGACGACGCCGCCGGCGCCCAGAACGACACCCTCGGCTACCTGCTCGCGCCGGCTATGTAGGTAGCGACGATGTAGGTGGCGTGACGGTCTAGCGACACCCTGGCCCGGTCGTACCGCATTGTGGTCCTTGGGTCCGCGTGCGAGGCTGCCTCCTGGACGTCGCGCAGCGGAACACCGGCGTCCATACTGGTAATTATGAAGGCGTGGCGAAGGGTGTGGGACCCGATGTGCTTGTCGATCCCGGCCCGGCGCGCCACCCGCCGGACGATGCGCCCGGCGCCGTGGCGGTCCAGGCGCCGGCCGCTCGCGCTTACGAAGATGGGCCCGGCAAGGCGCTCCCCGTTCGTAGCGCGCCTCGGGAGAGCCAGCGAACCGGGGGGCGGACCACTGGTCAGGGTAAGGCTCCAGCCACGTGGTCTCGGCCAGCGCGGCGCCGGGTCGCTCCCCCGAGCGGGCGGGAGGGCCGTAGGACGCCGGCAGCTCGCGCCGCGACCGGCGTTGGGCGAGGCCCAGCGCGGCATTGGTCGCGATCTTGTACACCCAGGCGCGCACCGAACTGCGGCCCTCGAAGCCCTTCAGGCCGCGCCAGGCCCGGACCAGCGTGTCCTGGAGGGCGTCTTCGGCGTCGTGGAACGACGCCAGCACGCGGTAGCAATGGGCATGAAGCTCGGACAGGTAGGGGGCGACCAGGGCGCTGAACGCTCGTTCGTCCCCCCGCCTTGCGCGCTCGAGCAGGGCTTCCTCGTCTGCAGCGAGACGGGTACTGGCCATCTCAGGCAGAGTAGCCACACCCCGCGGGCCAATGCACCCCAGACGGCTCTCGGCCTTGGGTACTTCCCGGCGGGGCGCTTGGTCTCACCCAGGGGTGCTCGACCCCTCCCCTCGCCCGGGGGTCATCCCGCTCGCAGGCGGGCAGCCCTGTGTGCCGGCCCACAGGGCTCCTTGGCAGCGAGCAGAGGTTTTTGTTGCGCTTCGCGATTAGTTCGTCGCCCTCTCTTGATCACACAGGCAACACACAGCACTGCCGGGCGAGCCCCGGCAAGTAAGGAAGTTCGAAATGTTCCCATATTGTCACTTGGCTCTCTAATGGCCCTAGAAGAAGACCGCCAACGCCAGCTCGAGCGCCTGTATTGGCAGCACCGCACCATTGGCGGGGCACGCCCGGCTCGTCAACGCTCGCGCCGGCTCTTTGGCAGCGCCGTCTGGGCCAACCTTTTCGGCCGCCGGCACCAGGACTGCTTGGCGGCGGCCTGACACGCTCGCCGACCGCTGGAGTTGACTTTCCACCTAGAGACCCCACGTCAATCAAGAGAGGACCGATGAACACGAACGAAGGGCAACCGCTCGCCAGGCTGCTCGACCCTCAGGGCCACGACGTCACGCCACTGCCCTGGGGGGAGGCTCGGGCCCGCATCGACGCCGCCCGCTTCGACTTCTTCACCACCTTGCACACCAGCGGCCGCCCCCACACCCGCCCCGTGCTGGCCGTCTGGACTGGTGAGGCACTGTTCACGACCACGACCCGGGCGGCGCAAAAAGGGCGGAACCTCAGGTCCGACCCGAGGTGCTCGGTCGCCATCATGGCCGACGACATGCACATCGTCATCGAGGGGACGGCCGCAAAAGTGCAGACCCGAGCCGCGCTCGAGCGGGTCGCCGAGGCTTACCGCTCGAAGTACAACTGGCCCGTCACGGTTGTAGGCGGCGGCTTCGACGCCCCGTACGCGGCCCCAGCCGCCGGCCCTCTCCCCTACGAGCCTTACCGGATAACCCCAACGGCGGTCTACGGCTGGGGCACCAACGACGTCGTCGGCCCACGTCACACCCGCTGGTGGTTCCCTCATGAGACGTCCTGACCCGGGAACAGAGCTAGCCCCGTTTTCCGCACTGTCAGCGGCCATGGTCCCGGACGTCTGGGCGCTGGCGGCTGCAAAGCCTAGGTGTCGTGAGGGTTTTTGGGCACTCCTTGACTGGCCGGAGCCTGCTTGTCGTCGCTGTTGTAGGGCCAACTAGCAGTCCTGTGGCCTCGCTCCTCCAGGCAAAAGACATGCTTGTAGTTCATGAGCTACCCTGGTACTGTAGGACCAACCTCAGGAGGGCCGGGGAGCATGTACGTCAAGCGGCACATCGTGCACAAGGGTGACCGGGAGTACGTCTACCTGCGCCTTGTCGAGGCCTTCCGCAACGAGCAAGGCCAGGTCCGCCACCGCCTGTTGCGCACCCTCGGGCGGGAGGACGAGCTCAAGGCGTCGGGCCAACTCGAACAGCTGGCAGCCTCCTTCGCCCGGCTCGACCCGCCAGCCCTGGGCACCACGAGGGAGGTCGGCCCGCTGTTGGTCGTCGCCCACTACTTGGGGCGCCTCGGGCTCGTCGGGCTGGTCGACGAGGCCGTCCCGGTGCGCGGGCGGGCGCTGCTCACCCACGGCGAGGTGGTCGCCGCCTTGGTCGCCAACCGTCTCTGTGGGCCAGCACCTCTTTACGACATCGCTTCTTGGGCCTCGTCGGCCGCGGTCGCCGAGCTGCTCGGGGTGCCGGCCGGGCTCCTGAACGACGACCGGCTCGGGCGGGCCCTCGACGCCTTGGCACCGGTCGCCGAGGACCTGCGGGCGAGGCTGTTGCTCCGGGCCTTGGAGCGCTCGAAGCTCGACGCCAGCCGCTTGCACCTCGACTTGACGGCGGTGCGCTTCGCCGGGGGCTACGAGGGCTCGGCCCTGGTGACGAAAGGCTGGTCGGCCGACCGGACCATCGGCCGGCAGGTGAAGACGCTGCAGGCTTCCACCAAGTCCGGGGCGGCACTTTATTTCCGCCCGCACCCAGGAGGCACGAGCGAGCTGCCGGCGTTCATGGAGGCGGTCGAGACGCTCGCCGCATCGCTCCCGCCCGGCCTGGTCGTGGTCGCGGACTCCGGGCTCGGCTACACAGAGAACCTCTGCGCGCTCGACAGCTCCAAAATCGGCTTCGTCGTGCCGCTCAGGGCCGACACCGGCTGGGCAGAGCGCTTCCGTGCCGACGTCCCGGGCGGCCTCGGCGCCTTGAAGCAGCTCGGGTACTGCTCGCAACGCGAGCAGCGGCTCCCGAGGGAGGAACGCACGGTATGGAAGGGGCTGCTCCGCCCCTTCCCGGTCACCGACGGCCACGGCGAGCACCACGACCTCCATGTCGCCTACATCTGGTCCTCCGAGGAAGAGGCTTCGGTGAAAGACGCCCGGGAGAGGGCGCTCCAAAAGGCCGAGGAGTCGCTCTCCCGGGTGAAGAACGGCCTGGGCGGCCGCTACTACAAGACCAAGAGGCAAGTCGACGACAGGGTGGCGGTCATCTTGTCGGAGAAGGTCGCCGGGCTGATCAGCGTCGAGACCGGCGAGGCCGACGGCAAGCCGACCATCACCTGGTCCCGCAACGACGAGGCAGTTGCCAAAGCCGGCGAGCTCGACGGCCTCTACGCCCTGGCGACCAACCTCCCTGCCAGGGACAAGCGGCGGGTCTCGGCTCTCGAAGTACTGAAGATCTACAAGGACCAGTGGGTCGTCGAGCAACGCCACCGCGACTTGAAGCAGACCCTCCGGGTGCGGCCGGTGTTCTTGCACAACGACGCCCGCATCGAGGCGCTGGTCGCCGTGGTCGGCATCGCCCTGTTGGTCTTCGGCCTGGTAGAAGCCGAACTGCGTGAAGCGCTCGGCGACGGCGTGCCCCTCCCTGGGATCCTCCCCGAAGGCCGGGCTGCCAAGCCGACCGCCCGTGCCGCGCTCAGCGCCTTTCACGGGCTCGAAGTCACCTACACCTCGAACGGCCTCGTCCTCGACCGGCTGAGCCAAGTCCAGCGGCTCATCCTTGCCCTACTGGGTATCCCCCTCCCCTGGCCCGAGAAAAGGGAGGGCTAACCAAAAAATAGTGCGGAAAACGGGGCTAGCGGGCCTACCTGAGCTGGCCGAAGCCCCCTTGCTCGAAGGCAGCCGCCTCGTCTTGGAGCCTCTGCGGGCGGCTCATGCCGACGAGATGGTCGTTGTCCTAAGCGATCCCTGGCTTTACAGGTACACCGGAGGCGCACCGCCCACCCACGACGAGCTGCGGGCACGGTACGAGCGACAAGTGAAGGGCCGCTCCCCGGCGGGCGAGGAGCGCTAATTCAACTGGGGAGCGCGACGGCGAGGCGCGGGGGTACGTTCAGGCAACGGTCCATGCTCACAGGGACGGGGCCGTTGCCGAGTGGCGTGGGTGATGGGTGCGCCCTACCAGGGCCGTGGATTTGCCAAGAGCGCCGCCGGGATGATGAAGCAATGGCTCCGCCAGCATGGCGTGCGCGACTTCACGGCGCATGTCCATCCTGAGCATCTCGCTTCGGCAGCCGTAGCCGCCCACTTGGGGCTGGCGCCGACCGGGTCGCTCGAGGGCGGGGAAGCTATTTGGGCCGAGACCTGTCAACCCCTTGGATAGGTGGTGACCGACTTATGCCTACATACGTGCTGATCCACGGTTCAGAGCACAGCTCCTGGTACTGGCACTTGGTCGTGCCGCAGCTCGAGGCGCTCGGCCATGACGCTGTGGCTGTCGATCTGCCCTGCGATGACGACGGGGCAGGCCTGGCCGAGTACGCCGAGGCCGTGGTCGATGCCGTAGGCAACCGCCGTGGCGTCGTCGTGGTCGCTCACTCCTTGGGTGCCTACACCGCACCCCTGGTTTGCGACCAGCTCGCAGCGTCCCTGATGGTGTTGGTAGCAGCGATGGTGCCGCGGCCCGGCGAGACGGCGAACCAGTGGTGGGCTAACACCGGCTTCGAGTTCCCAGACCTCTTCGACCCGGCCGAGGTCTTCGCCCATGACCTCCCGGTCGAGCTGGCGGCAGCCGTACCTGCGCACCTTCGGCGCCAGTCCTCTACTCCCCTTGAACAGCCCTGGCCGCTCGCTTCCTGGCCCGAGGTCCCGACGCGGTTCCTGCTGTGTCGGGAAGACCGCTTCTTCCAACCTGCGTTCCTGCGCAGGGTGGTCCAAGAGCGCCTCGGGATCGTCCCCGACGAGATCGACAGCGGGCACCTGTCAGCCCTCGCCCACTCTAAAGAGCTGGTGGCCTGCCTCGAGCAGCTCCGTAGTCAAGTGCAACAACTGGGCGGTACTGGGCCCAGTCCCGGCCGGCGAGATGGGGTATGACGGCGGGTGAGGTGACCGCGTATCGAGACGCCATGCGGTCGCGGCACCCACAAGCAGGAAGCTGATGAGCTGAACCAGCACTGCGTTCAACCAGACCGACAATGGGCCGCTGAGCGTGACGGGCGCCAAGCCCGGGGCGTGGGTTTTCTGGGACCAGATCGTTGGCCATCCGGCCATTCGGTTGGCGTTGCGGGGGGGTTCCTCAGCCACGGGGCCTGCCTCCAAAGCAGGGCGTCGGCGGCGTGCATAGGCAAGCTCCGCGAAGTGCTTGTTACCAGCCAGCAAGTCGCTACTGGGCTTTCCAGTGGTACGAGATGGCCATCTTCATCGGCCTCGCCGCGATCTTGAGTGGCTTCTGCTTCTGGTGGGTTCGCTTGCACCTTTCCTGACGAGACGACGTGAAGGCACAGCGCGGCCTGGGGACGGGCTACTAGATCGTCTCGTATGACAGAACCCTGGCCGCGGTTCACGCCCCAGCACGACGACTAACGCTCGTAGGTCGTGGGACACAGCTACAGACAGCAGGGGCCTATGGCGTTGAGGCGCAGGACACCCGGTGCAGGCAATCCTGAAGGCCGATGCGGAAGAGGGGCCTGCCCACCTGAGCAATCCTGGCTGTCTCTAGCCTGGACTCCCACGTAGGTTTTACGGGCTAACACAACGGCGGCCCGGGGTCAACCAAAGGCCAGCCTGAGCCTGCGCCCTCCCCACCAGGGGACCGGGACGTCGGTCTCGGCGAACCCGGCGGCGAGCACGTACGGGTTGTGGGCTCGTTTGCCGAAGCGCACT
>JAJYMB010000038.1 GCA_021787365.1 Actinomycetes bacterium
AGTGGCCCCGCGTAGTGGACATGCCGTCACGGGGCGAGCTCAGGCTGCAAGGTGCTGCCCAACGACCAGGACCATGGTTGCCTCGGCCGCGGACTTTCCGGACGGTTAGGGCTCACGCCAGGTCTGATTGGGCGTTTGCGAAAATCGTGTAATTCCATTCGCCGTGCCACTCGTGGCGGCGGAGAGGGACCGCAGCAAGCTGCTCGTCGCTGATCTTGATGCCTTTGAGGTAGAGGTTCGGGTCGTAGGCGGCCTGGATGGTGAGCCCGGTGGTGGTGGTGGTAGCGGAGATGAGCTCGATTATGGTGCGCAGGCTGGTGAGCGGCCGGCCCCTCCAGTTCATAGTGATGAAGCTGAACATGCGGTGCTCGACCCGGTTCCACTTTGAGGTCCCCGGCGGGTAATGACAGCACGTGATGTCCAAGCCCGTCTCAGCCGCCAGGCGGGCGAGGTGGAACTTCCACGCCCGTAGCCGGTAGCCGTTGGAGCCACCGGCATCTGCGGTGACCAAGAGCCTTGTTGCGCCAGGGAACCGGTCTTTGCCCATCTGGGCCCACCACCGCCTGATGGCTTCAACGGCGAACTCGGCGGTGTCGGCGGTGTCGCCGACCGAGACCCAGCCCTCGTCGTTGACCAGGTCGTAGATGCCGTAGGGGATCGCCTTGCCTCGGTTGCCCAGGGCCCGGTCGGCGAAGTCGTGGACCTGGACGCGCTCGGGCTCGCCGCCGGGCGACCACTCCTCGCCCCCGTTCTTGTAGTCGCCGATGAGCTCTTTCTTTTTTGTGCCGGTACTTATTACGGGTTGGCCGTCGGCGATGAAGCCGGCCGCCATCTCGTTTAGGTAATTGAACTGGCCGTCGCGGTCAGGGTGCTGGGCGCCCTCGGTCACCTTGGCGTTGGCCTGGAGCGAATAGCCGAGCTGGTGCAACAGCCTGAGCACCGTGCGCGACGACACCTCGTAGCCTTGGCGCACCAGTTCGCCGGCCAGCTTGGTCGAGCTCTTCGACGTCCAGCGCAGTAGCGACATCGGGTTGCCCCTGGTCTCTGGGTGCACCAAGCCCTCCAACGCCTCCAACAACCCGGGTTGTTTCTCGGTCAACGGCTTGTCACCGCCGCCCGGGGCACGGAGCCGTTCGCTCGGCTCCATGCCTTCAGTCACCTCACGTGCGGCCTTTATCACGGTGTTGCGGCTCATCCCCGACGCCTCGGCCACGGCAGTTTTGCCGCCCCGGCCCAGCATTTCTGCCATCGCTCCCGCTACTACCCGGCGCTGGACCTCGTCCATGTGAGGGAGCACGGTACCGAAGAAGCGCGCGAGCCCTTCGGACGTGACCTCCACACGGCCATAATACTACGCGCGACCTAACCTGGCGTGGACCCTTAGCACAAGCAACACCCCTACCAGGAGGGTCACCTTGAAAGTGAAGCGTAGCCGCTGCGAGCCGCCTAGTCGTCGTTTGCCGAGGCTGAAGGTGACCACCGACGGCCAGGGGCTGGTGAGCCACACCGGGGCCCGCTTGCTGGCCGAGCTCGCCGAGCGCCTGGGCATCGCCGACGACCTGACGGCGGCGCTGGCACCGATCGTGAAGGGCCGGCGCCGTCACGCTCCTGGGCAGGTGCTGGTGGACCTGGCTGTCATGCTGGCCGACGGCAACGAGTACGTCCGAAGCCGCCCGGGCGGCCTGCAGGCGGCCCAGCAGGCCCTCGTCGATGGCGTTGAGCAGGCGCCACGCCGTCGGCTGGGAAGCGACCTCGCCGAACAGGCCGGGCTGGTCACGCAGCGCTCTTCGACGCCGCCCTGGTCGACGTGCACACCGACGACAAGGAAGGTGCGGAGCCGACCTACAAGAAGGGCTACGGCTTCCACCCCCTTCTGTCCTACTGCGACCAGACCCATGAAGCCTTCGCCGGCAAGCTGCGGCCGGGCTCGGCCGGGGCCAACACCGCCGCCGACCACATCGAGCTGTTGGAGCAAGCAGTCGCCCAGCTGCCTGTGCCGACCAAGCAAGAGGACCCCGACAACGGCGTGGACGTGCTGGTACGCGCCGACTCGGCGGGCGCGACCCACGGCTTTGTGAACGCCATCGTGGCCAAGGGCTTCGAGCTCTCGATCGGCTTCGACATAACCGAGGCCGTGCGCCTGGCCATCTTGGACGTCCCTGCGGGCGCCTGGGCGGTCCCGATGACCCTGGACATGGAGGACCGGGAGGGGCCGGGGTGGCCGAGATCACCGCTTACCTGGACCTTTCTGCCTGGCCGGAAGGCACCAGGGCGATCTCCAGGCGGGAGGAGCCCCACGTCGGCGCCCAGCTCAACCTCTTCGACCCCGAGGGCTGGCGCCACCAGGTCTTCATAACCAACTCGGCCGACGAGGACATCGTCTACCTGGAAGCCCGCCACCGCGGCCACGCCCACGTGGAGGACCGCATCAAAGATGCCAAGGCCACCGGGCTGGCGCACATGCCGGGCCACAGGTTCGCCTCAACGCGGCCTGGGCCCTTGTCGTGCTGCTGGCCCAGGACCTCATGACCTGGGCACAATCCCTGTGCCTGGACGGCGACCTCGCCAAAGCCGGTCCCAAGCGCCTCCGCTATTGCGTTCTGCACGCCGCCGGGCGCCTGGCACGTACCGGGCGGTGCAGTTTCCTCCGCCTCGACGCCACCTGGCCCTGGGCGAAGTCCCTCGCCAGGGTTAGGCATGAGGAATGATTTGCGCTCAGCGCTGGTTCAGGAGCGAGAGACGAAGAGGTCCAAGATCTCCCGCCCGACGTCCACGCCCATGGCTGCTTTTACCAACAAGTCGGCCAACACCCGGTCGTCGGGCGGCAACACTTGTGCGCCGTCGATGCCGTTGTGGTCGAGCACCCAGCGGGCGACGAGCAGCGCGGTGCGCTTGTTGCCCTCGGCAAAAGCTTGTGCCCTTGTGAGCCGGAACGCCAGCGTCGCGGCTGCGACGACGGGGTCTTGCACGGCCTGGGCCGCGACCAAGACGGCCTTTACGCGGGGGAGGTCGTCGGGTTCGTCGTCGAACCACTCGTCTGCCTCTCGTACCGCACGGTTGATGGCTACTACCAGAGCAAGGCTCGGGCGCTTCAATGGTCGCGCAAGTAAGCCAGCAGCTCCCGGTACTCCTCTAGGCGCTCGTCCAACCAGGCGCGATCATCTGGGGAAAGCTCTTCGAGCTCTTCGACGACGACCCCCTGGGGCTGGCTCATCTGCGTTCATCTTAGCCGGCCCAGGTGGGAGGACATGGCGATGAGCGCCTTTGCCGTGGGTCGCTCGTGCGGGCGAGGGGCAGGGAGTGGGTAGTCCTGCCCGAGTCCGAGGACGACCTCCTCATCCTCCGCCCCCTCGGGGGGGCGAGGACGAGGTCGCCCGCGTGCTGACCGCCATCGAGCGGGTCGAGCCGGCGAACTTCGCCTTGCCTAGCCCAGAGGACATCGGCGATTACCGCTCGGCCCGTTTGCTACGCGACGCCCTCCGCCTCGGGTTCCGCTCCTCTGCCGGCCCGTTCCGCTCGTTTGGCAAGGTCGCCGTCGAACCCCGCCCCCTACCAGCTTGTGTCGCTCCTTGTGGCGCTCCGCCTCGACCCCGTACGGCTCTTGATCGCAGACGACGTCGGGATCGGCAAGACCGTGGAGGTGCCTCCTTGTGGCTCGGGAGCTCCTGGAGCAGGGCGATGCCCGCCGGCTCTGCGTCCTCTGCCCGCCGCACTTGGCCGAGCAGTGGCAGGCCGAGATGGCGAGCAAGTTCCATCTGGCGGCCGAGCTCGTGCTCACCTCCACCGCTGGGCGCCTCGAGCGCACGGTCCCTCGGGGGGTCGGCGAGAGCATCTTCGACCGCCTAGACGTGACGGTTGTGTCCACGGACTTCATAAAGAGCCCCGCCCGGAGGGACGATTTCTTGCGCTCCGCGCCCGAGCTAGTCATCGTCGACGAGGCTCACACCTGCGTGACCGACGCTTCCGAACGGGGGAGGAGCGCGGCT
>JAJYMB010000127.1 GCA_021787365.1 Actinomycetes bacterium
CCGTCCCCTCTCGACCCGTCCCCTCTCGACCTTTCCCCTCTCGACCTTTCCCCTCTCGACCTTTCCCCTCTCGACCCGTCCCCTCTCGACCCGTCCCCTCTCGACCCGTCCCCTCTCGACCCGTCCCCTCTCGACCCGTCCCTTCTCCACCGCCGGCCGGCCTCCCCCGCCTAGGGGACGATCTTGCTTATGGGCAGCTCGACTATGTCGCTGGCGCCGGCGTCCTTCAGTTCCGGGATCAGCTTGTTGATCGAGTCCTTGGGCACGACGGTCTCTACTGCGTAGCTGCCGCCGCCGAACAGTTCCGAGACGGTCGGGCTCCGCATCGCCGGCAGCAGCGAGATCACCCTGTCGAGGTCCTGCCCGGCCACGTTGAGCTTGACAAGGACCCGGCCCCGGGCCGTTAGGGCACCCTGGAGCAGGGTGTTGATGTCCTCCATCGCCTTGCGCTTCTCGGGGTCCGCATAGGCGGCCGGGTTGGCCACGAGCTCGGTGTAGGAGACCAGCACTGTGTCCATGACCCTGAGGCCGGCCGCCCGCAACGCCCTCCCGGTCTCGGTCAGCTCGACGACTGCATCGGCGATCTCGGGGACCTTGGCCTCGGTCGCCCCGTAGGAGAGGACCACATCGCCCTTGACCCCGTTGGCGGAAAGGAACCTCTCGGTGAGCCGCGGGTACTCCGTCGACACCTTGACGCCGTCGGGGAGCTCCTTTACCGACTCCCAGGGCGAGCTGGCTGCCACCGCCAGGACTATGCGGATCGGTTGCTGGGTCGCTTTGGAGTAGGTGAGCTCGCCCAACGACACCACCTGCGCCCCCGTCTCTTCGACCCAGTCACGTCCCGTGATCCCGAGGTCGAACAGCCCGCCGGCGACGTAGTGAGGGATCTCCTGCGGGCGCAGTATGCGGACCTCGGAGATCCGGTGGTCCCGCACGCTGGCCCGGTAGTCGACCTCTGAGCTCCGGGAAACGGCGAGGTCGGCGGCTTCGAACAGTTCCAACGTCGCCCGCTCGAGCGAGCCCTTCGGGAGCACCAGCTTCAGCACAGCCTCTGACGTTAGCCCGAGGGCACCGCCGGCGGTCCGCCAGGGGCCCGCCTCACCAGCCCCGGCCCGCCGAGGACCGACCCGACCCGCCGCCAGGGCGCCCAGGGCCAGTGCGCCACAGGGCCAGGGCGCACAGGGCCAGTGCGCCACAGGGTCAGTGCGCCACAGGGTCAGTGCGGCTGCTCCCCCGCCAGCAAGGAGAGGGCGTGGGGGAGCAAGTCCATGACTGCACCGAGGCACTCGAGCGCCCCCCTTGGCGATCCGGGCAGGTTGATCACGAGCGCGTGCCCGCGCACGCCGGCGATGCCCCGCGACAGCGGGGCCATCGGGCCAGACCGGCGCATAAGCTCGCCGAAGCCGGGGGCCAGGCGCTCTATCACCTCGGCAGTGCCCTCCGGGGTGTAGTCGCGGGGGCCGAACCCGGTGCCCCCCGTGGTGACCACGAGACCCGTGAAGGCCGAAGCCATCCGCACGAGGTCGCCGGCCACAGAGGCGACCCCATCGGCCACGAGTGTCCGCTCGAGGACATCGAAGCCGGCCTCTTCTAACGCACGGGCCACGGCTGGCCCGCTCTCGTCCTCACGTTCGCCGCGCACGACCGAGTCCGACACCGTCAGGACCTTCGCCTGGTACGTCATGGGTGCCCTCCTCGTCCCGGCTCTTGGCCTACCCCCACACCCTCCACCCCGAGCACCGACGTGGCTGCCTCCCGGATCCTCCGGGCGGCCTCGGCCCTGTCGGGTTCTCCAAAGATGGCGCTGCCCGCCACCAGCAACCTCGCTCCCGCCCCGGCCACGACGGGAGCCGTAACGGGGTCGATGCCCCCGTCCACTTCGAGCTCGACGGCTAGGCTGCGCTCGTCGATCACCTGGCGGGCGCGAGCGATCTTCCCCACTACTTCCCCCATGAAGCTCTGGCCGCCGAAACCGGGGTGAACGGTCATGACGAGCAGCAAGTCGATGTCGCCCAGCCAGGGCAGGGCGTCCTCCAATGGTGTCTCGGGGTTGACCGCCAGGCCCGTGCCGAGGCCGAGCTCACGCATCTGCGTGATCAGGTCGCCCGTCTTTCCCACCTCGACGTGCACGCTGCACCCGTCGGCCCCCGCCTCGCGGAACGCCCCGAGGTACCGGCCGGGGTCGTCCATCATCAGGTGGCAATCGAGGTAGAGGTCGGTGTGCTCGCGGATCCACCGCACCACTGGCGGGCCGATCGTGAGGTTGGGGACGAAGTGGGCGTCCATCACGTCCACGTGGAGCGCGTCTGCTTCGGCGCGGGTGCTCTCCACCTCTTCGGCCAGGCGGGCGTAGTCGGCTGACAGGATCGAGGGCGCGACCCGGACCGGGCCCGGCCTGAGGGGGGCGCCCAAGTAGGGAACCAAATGGGGAACCGGTGGCACCGGGCCCGAAGCTAGTACCCGTGAGGCGAGGAGTTAGTGGTTAACTGATCGACATGGCAGCTCAGCGCCTCCCAGGCGGCGGGCTCCACCCGGAGCGCTCACTCCGCCGGCGGCCCGCGGGCCTGGCGCCAGGGCGAGCGAAGAGACGTAGGCCGGCGTGACCAGCGTCTTGTTGATCGAGGACGACGCCCACATCCGGGCGTCTCTCGGCATGCTTTTGCGCCGGGACGGCTACAGGGTCTCGGAGGCCGCCAGCGGCGAGGAGGGCCTCGACACCTTCGCCTCCGAGAGCCCCGACATCGTCTTGGTCGACCTTCTTCTCCCCGGTATGGACGGCTTCGAGGTGACCCGTGAGCTACGCCGGTCGAGCAACGTGCCGGTGATCGTGGTGTCAGCCCGTACGGGCACCGACGACATCGTGCTCGGCCTCGAAGCGGGTGCCGACGACTACCTGACCAAGCCCGTCATGCCCCACGAGCTGCCCGCCCGCATCCGCGCACTGGTGCGACGCGCCCAGCTCTCCGCTGAGAGAGGGACCACCCTGTGCCTGGGAGACCTCGAAATCCAGCCGCAGGCCGGCCTGGTCAAGAAGGCGGGCACCCCGGTCTCGCTCACCCGGACCGAGCTCCGCCTGCTCTGCGAGCTGGCCTCTCAACCGGGGTGGGTGCTCTCGCGGCCCCAGCTGCTCGAGCGGGTCTGGGGCTACGACTACTTCGGTGACACCCGCCTGGTCGACGTCCACATAGGCCGCCTCCGCTCGAAGGTGGAGGAGGACCCGTCCAACCCCGAGGTCATAGTGACGGTCCGGGGCATCGGCTACAAGCTCGTGCCGCCGCCATGAAAAACGGCGCGCAGCGCTTCGGCCTACGGGCACGGGTGAGTGCTGCCTTCGCCGTCGGGGCCGCGCTCCTCTCGGCCGCCCTCGCAGTCGTGACCTTCGTCCTCGTGGACCACTACCTGCTCGCCCGCCAGCTCCAATCGGCCGCCCACGAGACCTTCGCCGATGCCAGGGTCGTCCACCGTGACCTGCTCCAGGGCGGGCCAGTCCTGGGCGAGGTCCTCTCGTCGCTCACCGCGCCGGAGGGGACCTCCGCCTACCTGTACCAAGACGGAGTGTGGTACTCGGGCGCCCTCGCCTTCGGCTATGGCCCCCACATCTCTCGCCCGCAGGGCGTGCCCCGCGCCCTGGTCAAGCTTGTCGAAGCCGGCCAACCGGCGCGCCAGCGGGTCATGGTCCAGGACCGTCCGGCCGTCACAGTGGGCGTGCCCCTCAACTCGGTCCATGCCGACTTCTTCGAGGTGTACTCGCTCGAGCAGCTGTCACGCACGCTCGAACTGCTTGGCTGGGTCCTCCTCGGGTGCGCGGCAGCGACCTCCGCCGGCGGCTTGGTCCTCGGGCGCTGGGCGAGCGGGAGGCTGGTGCGCCCCCTGAAGGACGTCGCCGACGTGGCGGCCGCCATCGCCGGCGGGCAACTGGAGCGGCGCCTGCCCTCCGGCGGGGGCCGCGAGCTGGCGCTCTTGTCGGCGTCGTTCAACGAGATGGTGGGTGCTCTGGAGGAAAGGATAAAGCGCGATGCCCGGTTCGCCTCCGACGTGAGCCACGAGCTGCGTTCGCCGCTCACGACGATCCAGGCGGGCATAGAGGTGCTCCAGTCCACGGAGGCGGGCCTCCCGGCCGACGGCCGCCGCGCCCTCGGCCTCCTCGCCGCCGAGGTGGCGCGCTTCTCGGCCATGGTGCAGGACCTGCTCGAGATGTCGCGCTACGACGCAGGCGCGGCGAGCCTCGACCTCGAGGAGCTCGCCCTCGACGAGCTTGTCAGCAGCACCGTCGCGGCCTACACCGCCGGCGCGGTCCCGGTCCTCGTCGCACCCGGGGCCAGGGGCCTCTGGGTGCAAGCGGACCGGCGCCGGCTGCAACGGGTGCTGGTCAACCTCTTGGACAACGCGAGCGCCCACGCCGGCGGTGCCGTTGCAGTCCGCGTCGACCGCATAGGCGGCCCCGGCGCCACCGGCGAGGCCGAGGTCGTGGTCGAAGACGCCGGGCCGGGCGTGGCTCCCTCTGAGCGCGCGGCGATATTCGAGCGCTTCTACCGCGGCGCCGCGGCGGGGCGACGGGGTGCCAACACGGGGACAGGGCTCGGCCTGTCCCTCGTCGCGGAGCACGTGAAGGCCCATGGCGGGACGGTCGAAGTCGCCGACCGCCCTGGCGGCGGCGCCAGGTTTGTCGTGCGCTTGCCGATCTCACCGCCAGCGCCCTCCCGCGATGCGCGCAACCGGCCCGCGCCACCGCAAAGGACGCCCGCCACGCCGGCTGCCGCCGGCTCGACGCTCTCTACCACGCCAGACCAGGCCGTCAAGGGCGCGCCTGCGCTCACTTCGCCTCACCCGCTGCAAGACAGCGCCCTGACGGGGAACAGGCCGCCGCCATGACCCGGCATCTGCTGCCAAGAGCCGGCTGGCCGGCGGTCCTCGTCGCAGCCGCGGTGGCCCTCGCGGGTTGCGGCGTCGGCGCCCAGCGCTCCCCGGTCGCCCTCGACCGCAGGTCCATCCCGTACGGCTTGCTCGGCCACCGAGCGCACAGGCAGACCTCGGCACCAAATTTCGAGAGCACCAGGGTCACGCTGTGGCTCGTGGGTGGCAACCAACAACTCGTGCCCGTCCGTGCCTACGTGGCCTGGCCCGCCACCATCGGAGGCCTGCTCAACGCCTTGGTGCAGGGCCCGACCGAACCCCAGTCCCAACGCGGCCTCGTGAGCCCTGCCTCAGCCGTCGGGCCGATCTCCTCCGGGCCGCCCCGGCACGGTATCGTGCCCGTAGACCTCCCGGCTTCGTTCGAAAATCTGGGGGGAAGCGACCAACTCCTGGCCGCAGCACAGATCGTGTACACCCTTACCGGCTTCCCCGGCATAAGAGGAGTCGTGTTCAAGGTGGTGGGCGAGCGAGCCAATGTGCCCAATGCCAAGGGGAAGCTCGTCGCCGGCCCGCTCACGCGAGCCGCCTATTCTTCGCTCGCGCACTGACGCGTCCCATCACAAAGTCGTTACACAACCGTTGTGTGCCCATCACAAGCACCCGCAGGCACCGGCTTACGATCCAAAAGAGAAGGTAAAGCGCGCAGATCGCGTGCTCCAACCTTCGAGCAGGGTTCGATGACAGCACATAGCGGCCACATGGTGGGCCGAAAGGAGATGACGCGATGTTGCTGATCGGCGCTGGGTTACCACGAACGGCGACCCTCACACAGAAAATCGCTTTGGAACAGCTCGGGTTCGGGCCATGCTACCACATGGTCGACGTACTGGCCGACTTGGACCGGGTCCCGAGCTGGCAGGCGGCCCTCGAGGGCAGCGTGGACTGGGGCGAGATCTTCTCGGGCTACCAGGCCACGGTCGACTGGCCCGGGGCTTTCTACTACCAGGAGCTGATGGACGCCTTCCCCGACGCCAAGGTCCTCCTCTCGGTCCGGGACGGGGAGGCCTGGGAGCACAGCATGGGCGAGACCATTTGGGGCATGTTCTACGGCGACACGCTGGCGCGCCACCTTTCGGACGCGAGGATCTGCGTGGACGAGCGCTGGGCCAACTACATGGCCATGATGAAGGAGATGTGGTCCAAGAGCGGCCTCATGGTGAGCGAGGAAGACGAGCCCGGTACCGGCAACATGGCCCGTGCCATGGAACGTTACAACGAAGAAGTGAGGGCCAGCGTCCCTCCTGAGCGTTTACTTGTCTGGTCGCCGGCCGACGGCTGGGGCCCGCTTTGCGAGTTCCTCGAAGTACCGGTGCCCTCTATGCCGCTCCCGCACATCAACGACTCGAAGTCCTTCGGGGTCATGCTGTCGGACGCCGCACTGCGCGCCCTCAACGCCTGGCGCGACAACCAGGACTTCAGTCAGCTCGCCGCCCACCCGTGAGCCTCGTCGGGGCGGCACGGGCCCCGAGGGGTGAGCAAGGTGGGAGCGCTCTTGGGGGGGCTGGCGCTCGCGGTCCAAGCACAGGTACGAGTGCGGGGCAGCTGGCCTCTCGCCAGGGCTGGCTGCTCGCGGTTTCCTGCGTCGCCCAGTTCATGGTCATCTTGGACCTTTCCATCGTCAACGTCGCGCTCCCCTCCATCCAGACGGCGCTCGATTTCTCCACCACTCAGCTCCAGTGGGTCATCGACGCCTACGCCATAGTCTTCGCCGGCTTCCTCATGCTCGGTGGCCGAGCGGCCGACCACTTCGGCCAGCGCCGGACCTTCGTTGTCTCCCTGGCCCTCTTTGCCGCCACTTCCCTCATCGGCGGCATGTCCGTGAGCAGCCAGATGTTGATCGCAGCCCGTGCTTTCCAGGGCCTCTCCGGCGCCCTGATGGCGGCCACGTCGCTCGCCATCATCACCGCTTCGTTCCCGACCGGGCCGGCCCGGCACAGGGCCATCGGCCTTTGGAGCGCCATGAACGGCGCCGGCGGCGCGGCCGGGACCCTCCTCGGCGGCGTCCTCACCCAGGAGCTCAGCTGGCGGTGGATCCTGCTCATCAACCCGCCCATCGGGCTAGTGGCAGCCTTCATTGCCTACCGGGTGGTGACAGAGCGGAAAAGGGGCGAGGACGCGCCCCGCTTCGACCTCGCCGGCGCTCTCACGATGACGCTAGGCACGCTCGTGCTCGTCTACGGGATCGTGGACACCGGCGTCGACGGCTGGTCGTCGCCCAAGGCCCTCGTGCCCATGGGGCTGGGCCTTTTCCTGCTGGCCCTTTTCGCCGTGGTGGAGACGCGCCTCGCCGCTGCGCCACTGGTACCCTTCCGGGAGCTCACGGGGCCGATGAAACTGGCCAACGCCATCGTTCTTTTGTTCAGCGCGTCGCTTTTCCCCATGTGGTACGTGAGCTCTCTGTACCTCCAGCAGGTGCTCGGGCTGTCGCCGCTTTCGACCGGCATCGCCTTCTTACCCATGACGCTCGTCATCATGTTGGTCGCCTCGCGCGCCGGCAAGCTCGTCGGCCGTTTCGGCGTGCGCACGGTCATGGGCAGCGGGCTCGTGCTCATGTCTGCGGGGATGCTCCTTTTTGCCCGCATCGGGCCCAGCGGGAGCGCGTGGGGCTACATCGTGCTTCCGGGCGTGCTCACCACGGCGGGCATCGCGCTTTCGATCGTTCCTTCCACGATTTTCGCCACCCAGGGTGCCGGCCCGGCCCAGGCGGGGCTGGCCTCCGGCTTGGTCAACACCTCACGCCAGGCAGGTGGGGGCCTCGGCCTCGCGGTGCTCATAACCCTCGCCACCGGGTACACGAGGGGGGCCGTGGGGAAAGGCACTGCCGTGACGGTGGCGCTCACCGAAGGCTTCCGCCTCGCCTTCCTGATCGGAGCCGGCCTCGTAATCGCAGCAGCCATCGTCACATTTGCCTTCGTCCACCCCGCTACGGCTCGTTCGGGGGCCCCGGCTGGACCCGGCCCGGGCGGCCCGCCAGGAGGCGTCCTCGGCCTGCGCCCGCAGTGGCGCTTCGGCATGGTCATCGTCGCCGTCCTCGCCCTCTTCGGGGCGCTCGACTTCGGTGTCGCCGGGTCGAAAGGGCCTGCCCTCGGCGCTTACACGACAAAAGGCGCTTATGACTTCGTGTCCGCGCCCGGTCTCCACCCGCCCAAGATCGCCGCAGACGCACCTACCAAAACGAGCCAATTGGCCCCCGGTTACATCATGGTGGCCAACTTCTACGACTTGACCACCCGCCCGATGATCGGCCAGAGCGGGCCGCTCATCTTGAACAACGACCTGCAGCCGGTCTGGTTCCGCCCGGTGCCGCAAAACGTGGTCGCTTCCGACCTCGCCACCCAGACCTACCACAAAAAGCCAGTGCTCACCTGGTGGCAGGGCACCATCACCGACACGGGCCAAACCCAAAGCGGCGAGGACGTGATCGTCAACCAGCACTACCAGACGGTCGCAACCCTGCACGGAAAAGACGGCTGGGTCCCGACCATGCACGAGTTCCTCATACGGGGCAACGACGCGTGGGTGACCGCCGACAAGAACATACCCATGAACCTGGCCAAGTACGGTGGCACTTCCGAAGGCGTGCTCGACGACTCCGCCATCCAGGAGTACGACATCAAGACCGGCCAGCTGCTCTACACCTGGAACGCCCTCGACCACCTCCCCCTCACCGATTCCCACACCCAGCCACCGGCCAACGGCTTCCCCTGGGATGCCTACCACGTCAATTCCCTGCAGCTCGTCGGCCAGGACAAGTTCCTCGTCTCCATGCGCAACACCTGGGCCGCCTACCTCGTCCACATGAAGACTGGGCGGGTCGAGTGGCAGCTCGGGGGGAAGCACTCCACTTTCCAGGTCGGCAAGGCCGCCTCCTTCGAGTGGCAGCACGACGTGAGGCTCCACGCCGGCGGGGTCGTGACGATGTTCAACGACAACTGCTGCCAGATCAGCGGCGCGGGCTTTTACATTGCGCCTGCGGGGCCCTCGGCGGGCCTCGAGCTACGACTGCACATCAACGCTCGTACGGTGTCGGTCCTGGCCAAGTACCAGCACCCCAACAAGGTTTCGGCCGCCTACATGGGCAACCTACAGCTCCTGCCCGACGGCAACGTGTTCCTCGGCTGGGGTGAGCAGCCCTATTTGTCCGAGTATTCGAAGTCGGGCAAGCTACTACTTGACGGCGTCTTCCCTGGCCCCGACCTGTCCTACCGGGCCACGCTGCGCCAGTGGGTCGGCCTGCCGAGCTACCCCCCGAGGGGCGCAGCGCGGAGCACCCCGGGGGGCACGGCCGTCTACGCCAGTTGGAACGGTGCCACCCAGGTGGCGGCGTGGCGAGTCCTGGCCGGCAGGACCGGGTCGCACCTCGCCCCGGTGGCGGCGGCACCCAAGGCCGGCTTCGAGACGAAGTTGGACGTGAAGGGTGGCGGCTACCAGGTCTTCGAGCTGGAAGCACTCAATTCCCAAGGCAAAGTGATCGGCAGCTCGAAACACTTCCAAGCCCCGCCTGCCGACCACTAGCCTGTGGGCACGTGAAGTGGGAGGCAGCAACTCGGGGGCTCAAAGCCAGTAGCCGGCTAAGCCCTTGGCAAAGGGCCGCTTCTTGAACCAGTACCAGGCGCCGACCTTAGTACCCGGGCGCCCTGGTCGTAGTCGTGTGGCCGTGCGCGCCGCCTGAGCCCGACCCGCCGCAAGCCGCCGCCCCTAAAGCCAAACCGAGGAGGGCCAAGACGGTAACCACCCAGCGCCCGGTGCGGCTTCTCGAGAACCGGTAGGAAATGGGACCCTTCATCATCGCTCCTTGGGCAGCTTCTTAGCTGCCAATTCTACACCGAGCCGGCGCCACGACGGCGCAGGTGGTGGCTGCAGGCTCGAGATGCCGTCAGGGAAAGGCTCTTCACCGGCGCCGAGCGGCCGATCTCCTTGCCTCCGGTACCGATGACTCCCCCCACCGGCCAAACCGCGGCCTGCGCCCGACGAAACCTGGCGGCCTGAAAACTTCCGTGCCCCGCCCGGCCTTCTTCCCACCTCCCTCCGAGTTGGGGGCGTCGGTAAGCTCGTCGTCGCCAGCGCCATTGACCAGTGCCGCGTACCTCGAGGCAGTTTCCCCCTCGCCTGTTCGTGCCCCCTGGCGCCAGCTTAGGGCTCTCGGGGCGTTTCGCGAAGCGCGGTCGGCGCTTTCGCGAAACTCCCCTCGGTCTGCGGGTCCTCTCAGGGTGCCGACCGCTGGCCGAGTTGAACCGGCTGCGACCGCCCGAGCTCCTTGCCAGCCTGGTCGAGCGCCACCGCTTCGAACCAAGGGCCAGTCGCGTTGACCGACAGGGACGTCTCGAAGCCCGACCACTGCTGAGAGCCCACCGGGCGCAGAGAAGTGCGCTCCTCCCCGGCCAGGACGAGCCAACGCTCGACCTCGGTAGCGCCGTTCCAGCTAGCGAAGACCTGGGCGCCGCCCCCCGGGTTGCCCAACGCAGCCACGGCGGGAGGCTCCAATGGAGCCCCGTGCCAGTCCTGGGTGAAAGCGCGGTACGAGTGGTACCCGAAGGGCAGTTCGCCGGTCAACAACAGCTCCCCACCGGGCTCGAACTCCGAGAAGTACGGTTGGTTGCCCCATCCCACGAAGACCCGGCCGTCCGGGAGAACTTGCACGCTGCCCTGGTTGGCGGCCAAAAAGCCGGCGGGTTGCAGGTACTCCTGGTGAAGGCTCACGCGCATGGCCTTGGTGTCAACGTTAAGGAGGAGGCCACGCGACTGGCGTTCCTCGGCTGGCGACGCGCCGTCGTCGAACACGCTCATGCGGGTCGGGCCGTGGGGGCGTGCGTCGTGCTGCCAGTAGAACTGGGTGCCCGGCCCGCGGGTGAAGTCCGAGCGCTTCCCGCCGAGACGCCAGATTATCCGGCCCGTACTGCGGTCTACCTTGTAGACGGCCCACGTGTTTCGCGCCGATATGAGCAGGTGCCCATCGGGCATCTCGGCGATCGAGTTGATATGGAAGTAGTCGTACGCGCCGCCTGGTTGCGGGACCTTTTCGTAGCTCTCCTCCACGCCCACGTGGTCCAAGCTGTCCCAGTCCCAGAGGACCTTTCCGCTCGCCAGGTCGACCTCCTGGGCGTGGCCGACGATCAGCTTGCCTTTCCCCTTCCCGCCGAACGAGGAGAAGTCGGCCTCCACGGTCTGGTACGCGGTCAGGAGGGCTGTGCCGGCCCGGGTCAGTTGCAGTTCGTGGAGGTCGGCCTCGAGGCCGTTGCCGGCTTGGATCTTCTGGAGCCCCTGGTACCGGCTGCCTGCCATTTCCCCAGTACCCTGGCCGTAGGTGTACACGACCGTCCCCTGCCACCAGGTGAGCACGGGCCACCCCTGGTAAGACTGCACGGAGAGGTCGAAGGGTTGGGGGCCCAGCGGTTGGAACCACACCAGGCGGCCCTCGCGGTCCACGAGCATCAGGCCGTGCTGGCCGGGGGTCCCCTCGACATAGGTACGCGGGGAGAGGACGAAGTAGCGGGGCGTGCTCGGCCCAGAGGCGTGGACGGTGACGTTGACCGCCGGTGGCCGCAACTCGGGCCGGGTCACAAACTCCAGCAACTGAGGTCGCAGCGCAGCCGCTCCGGTGATGCCGGTCCCACGACCACCCTGCGCGGCGCTTGCGCTCGCGGGGCGCGAAGTCCTCGGCCACTCGTACCCGATCAGCCCCCCCACTCCGCCTACTACGAGACCACCTGCCGCCCCCAGCAAGACCTGGCGACGCGTGAGCTTCCGCGCCTGCACCGGCCCCCCGCCCTCGTGCCCGCCCCGTGGCTGGCCCCCGCCGCCGCTCGCGCCCTCCTCGCCGGCGCCGGCCGCGGCCTCCACGTGCTTGCCCTCAGTTTCCACCTACCGGTAAGCTTAGGTCATATGAACTCTTGGAAGCAGTTCACGTTTCTCCCGCACGCGGCCTCGAGCGACAAACGCTTGTGAGCGCGCCCCAAGACGCCGGCAACGCCCTTTCTCGCCGCGAAGTACTCCGCCTCGCCGGCGGGGCGGTTGGTGCAGCCGGCCTGTTCGCCGCAGCACGCTCGATGCCTCCCCTCGCCAAGGGCACCCGCTCCAACTTGCCACCGCTCCCGAGCCTGGGCGGTGTGCCCACCCTCCCGAGCCAGGCCAATTCTCCGACCGCGAACACCTCCCTCGGCGAGGTCGTGCGCTTCCGCACCCGGCCTGACCTAGCGTTCGCCGCTCCCACGCTCTCGGTCGATCAGCCCGGGCAGGACAGCGGGCTCATCTTGATGGACACCCACGGCGGGCCCGGCGGCCAGGGCCCGATCATCCTCGACAGCAGCGGCCAACTGGTGTGGTTCAACCCTATTTCAGCCAACGCCGACCCGGCCAAGCGGGCGATGAACCTTCAAGCCAGCGAGTACCGGGGCAAGCCCGTGCTCACCTGGTTCGAGGGGGCGGTTGTCAACGAGCACGGCGAGGGCCATTACGTGATAACCGACTCCTCGTACTCGACCGTGATGACAGTCGAGGCGGGCAACGGGTACGTCGGCGACCTCCACGAGTTTTTCCTCACGCCCCAGGGGACCGCGTACTTCACAGCCTTCGGGCTCGGCCACGGGGACTTGAGGCCCTACGGCGGCAGCGCCAACGGCGCCTACTACTACGGAGTGGCCCAAGAACTCGACGTCGCGACGGGCAAGGTGCTGTTCCAGTGGCGCAGCGACCAGCACGTGAGCCTGGCCGAGTCGTATTCGACGCCGGCGCAGTACGGTAAAGAGCCCTGGGATTACTTCCACATCAACTGTATTTCGCTGGACGGCGCCGGCGACCTCCTCATCTCGTCTCGTAACACGTGGACCATCTACAAGGTGAGCCGCGCCACCGGCCAGGTAATCTGGCGGATGGGGGGCAAACGCAGCGACTTTTCTTTCGCTCCGGGCGCGGCTTATGCCTGGCAGCACGACACGTTGGCTCAACCCGGCGGCATCATAACCGTTTTCGACAACGGCGCCGGCAACGCGGTCACCCAAAAGCAGTCGAGGGGGCTCGTGCTCAGGCCCGATTACTCGAACAAGACCGTGGAGCTGGTACGCCAGTACCTGCACCCGGGAGGCGCACTCGTCGCCAAGGCGCTCGGCAGCGTGCAGTTGCTCCCAAACGGCCATGCCTTCATGGGCTGGGGCAACTGGGCGTCCTTCAGCGAGTTCGGCCCCTCGGGCCAAGCCCTCCTAAACGGTCGCCTGGCTGGCAATACCACCCTTTCGTACCGGGCCTTCCGGTCCGCTTGGGCCGGTTTCCCAACCGAGCCGCCCGCCGTCGCGGTGGCGCCGGCGGGCAGCGCGACGACCGTCTGGGTCAGCTGGAACGGCGCCACCGACGTGGCCCGCTGGGTTGTGCTGGGGGGTGCTGACAGCACTCATTTGCCGGCTCTCGGCGTCGCGCCCAAGGCCGGCTTCGAGACCCAGATAAGCGTCCCCAGCCGGCCGGCTTATGTCGCCGTCGCGGCACTCGACGCCGGCGGGCACGAGATTGGGCGCTCGACGACCGTGAAGGCCTGAGCTAATACGGGGCTAGTACCAGGCTAGTACCAGGCTAGTACGGGGCTAGTACGGAGCTAGTCCTAAAACAAGCGAAGAAGGATCGTTGGGGGGGCGCGGCGCCCTGACGCAATGAGGGGCTGCCGAAATGTCCATTTTCTTCGGGGCCAGGGCCGGTCCATGGCTGGAACGGCGCCCAGCTTGTAGTTCTCCTGTGTTACGAGCCGGTTTTTGGGCAGGCTGACGCCAGGGCGAGCCCGTGAAGCCGAGCCGATGAGGTGCGCTAGAGGGCGTCGAGGAGGCGGAAGAACGCCCCGAGCCAGGGGTTCCAGGCGAGCACCCGCCAACGGACCCGCCGGGCGCCTTTCACGACCTGGCAGGGGATCTCGATGAAGGCCTGGAGGAAGGTGCGGAACTCCATCGTGAGCAACCGGCGCCGCTGCTCGTTGTGCTCCTTCTCCCAGCGAGGCGAGACCGGCAACAAGAGGCCGCACCAGGCTTTGAGGCTCCAGGCGAGCGCCGCCATGGTCATGTAGGCCCAGTTCGCGTTGAGCGTGTTGACCGGGGCGTGGAGGGCACGGACGCCGCCTTTCAGCTGGGCGTTCAGGTTCTCCTGGTCGCAGCGGTCCCGCGCCTCGGCGACCACCTGGTCGGGCGTCATCTGCCTGTCGTTGGTGATGTAGAAGAACCACCTGTGGTCGCGGAACAGGACGAGCTCGCCCCGCTCGACCGAGAGGTCCTTCCTCAGCGCCACGACCCGGTAGGGCTTGTTGCAGTTGCCCGGCTGGTAGCCGAACTCGGTGACGTCCTCGCCGACGGTGCGGACGGCCTTGTAGCCACGCTGCTTCACGATGGCGTCCTTCACGTTGGCCGGCCTTTGGCGAGGCTCGGTCTTCAGCTCCCGCTCGGCCCGGCGCTCGAGCTCGTGGTAGAGCCCGTCGGGGGTGCCCGAGGCTTTTTCGACGAGGTTCGCCTTTGCGTCGTAGCCGAAGACGAAGCGCACGCCGTCGGCGTCCCAGCGGTCGAACTCCGAGGTAAGCGAGAAGTCGCTGTCGCCGCGCAGCAATATGTCGGTGAACCCGGCCTTTCGGCAGCGGCAGATGGCCCGGTCGTAGAGAGGGACCACGCCCTCGTGGGAGGGGCGGTTGGCCCCAGAGAGGCGGAGGTAGAGCGGCTCTTTGGTGTTGGCGAGGTCGACCACGAGCGCCGAGTAGCCCCAGGTGCCCTTGTAGGAGATGTCCATGCCCTCCTTGCACTCCCCGTCGGTCGTGACGATCGTGGCGTCGGCGTCGATCTTCGCGGTCTCGGCGAAGAACTCGGGCGGCTGGGCAGCCCAGACCCTGAGGCGTGCCCGGTTGACCGCTTCTTGGAGCGCCACGATGGCCCCTTCGTCGAAGCGCCGGCAGTTTTCAGCAGTCGAGAAAGTGTGAGGTCCTGTCCCCGGAGACGCCAGACAGTCCTCGTGGGACACAGGTCAGCGTCATACCGTTTCTCACGTGCAGAACTGTTCGGGGGTTCCCGACTACCGTGCCTTCCGGGTCGAGCTCCCCGGCGGCCGTGGCTACTGGACCGTGGTGGACGACGAGTACGCAAAGGTGGCCGTCGCCGACCAGTTCTTGTACGACCTGCGCTTCGGTAGTGACCGGGCGGAGTCCACTACTCGAGTCTATGCCGGGGAGCTGGCCAGGTTCTTAGCCTGGTGTGCCGGGACAGGGCGGGGCCTGGAAGAGGGTGCACGGCACCTCAGCCGGTTCGTGCTGCTGTTGCGGACCACGCCGGTCGAGCGTGCCGGGGCGGGCCAGGGGCGCCCGCCCGGCGCCGCCCGGGTGAACCACGTGCTGTCGGTCGTACGGGAGTTCTTCAGGCACTCAGTGGCCCTGGGCGCGGTCGATGCCTCGGTCCTGGCTGCTCTTTTCGAGGTTGGCGACGACCGCTTCATGCCCGCCGAGCTCCGCCGAGAGGGGGGCGGGCTACGTTACCGGGCAGTGCCTCGCCACCGGTTGCGAGGCGCGGGCGTCCTGACGCACTGTCGCAGGCCGAGTGGGAGGCGCTGCTGGAGGCTGCGTCATCTTGGAGGGACCGCTTCTTGCTGGTCGTGCTCTGGTTTTGCGGCCTCCGCGTGGGTGAAGCCCTTGGGCTACGGCGGGCTGACTTGCACTTCACACCCTCGGCGACCTCGTTGGGGTGCCGGGTCGGCGGCCCACACTTGCACGTCGTGCACCGGGAGGACAACCCGAACCGCGCTTCGGCGAAGTCGAGGGACGAGCGCAGCGTGCCGGTGGTCGCCTGGGTTCTCGCTTATTACGACCGCTAGTGCGCCGCGAGGCGCCTTTTCGTATCCCCGGTGCAGCCGGGAATAACTCAGAGGGAGGTTATTGGGCCTAATGGCTAACCTCGGGCCGAAAGGCGAGGGGGACAATAGCATGCCAGGAAAGCAGCGGTCGTGCCCAGGTGCAAGGGGCGAGGCGCTGCGGGGCCCGTGTGATATGGCGAAAGCTAGACTGCCTAAACCCCAATCCCCAGACGATGCAACGGAACATCCGCCGGAAATAGCACCTGTAACCGGCGCTGCGGCCTGCACCAGCTTAGTATCGGGGCTGGTGCAACCTCTGGGCCGTAAGGCGATGCCCAATGAGGGTATTGAAGGGGATGAATGGGGCGCCTACGTCACGCTCGGACGTACGAAAAGGACGAACGCGGGGACGCCTACGGGGCGCGAGCCCCAAGGCGACGGAGTGCCCGTAGTAGTCGTGAGGGTAACGGCTCACCAAGGAGGACGGGAAAGCCGTCCACAGGGCAAAAGGGCACAGGTGGCAGGACATTTGATCTCCGGGAGGTATGCGTAATGCAGAGCGCCGAAACGGTCCTCGATGTCCTCCGTGAACGTGGCAGGCGAGGCCTGCCGCTTGACGAGCTGTACCGGCAGTTGTTCAACCCGCAGTTGTACCTCATGGCCTACGGCCGCATCTACTCCAACCAGGGGGCGATGACGCCGGGGCCTGACGACGAGACCGCAGACGGCATGACGCTGGCCAAGATCGGGCGCATAATCGATGCGCTGCGCCACGAGCGCTACCGGTTCAAGCCAGTGAGGAGGGTGTACGTCCCTAAGAAAAGCGGGAAATTGCGCCCGCTGGGAGTGCCGTCGTGGTCGGACAAGCTGGTTGGTGAGGTAGTGCGCCTGTTGTTGGAGGCGTACTACGAGCCCCAGTTCTCCGACCGCTCCCACGGTTTCCGGCCCGGCCGGGGCTGCCACACCGCACTTCGTGAGGTTGCGGTGGCCTGGACCGGGACGACCTGGTTCATAGAGGGTGATATCTCCCAGTGCTTCGATAAACTTGACCATAAAGTCATGCTCGGGGTACTGGGGGAGAAAGTCCACGATAACCGGATGTTGCGGCTCATAGCCAATATGTTACGAGCCGGGTACTTGGAGGACTGGACGTGGAAGCCAACGCTTAGCGGCTCCCCGCAGGGCGGGGTGCTATCCCCGCTCCTTTCCAATATCTACCTGCACAAGTTGGACGAGTTCGTCGATACAGTAATCGTACCGGGTTACACCCGAGGCAAGCTCAGGGCCCACAACCCTGAGTACAGTAGGGTCAAGGCGGCCCTGGCAAGGGCTCGCGGCCGCGGTGACCGTGCCGCGGCGAAGAAGCTGCTCAAGCGGCTCCGCAGGCTCCCCACCCACGACCCCAAGGACCCCGGGTACCGTCGGCTGCACTACGTGAGGTACGCCGACGACACCCTGCTCGGCTTTGCCGGGCCAAAGGCCGAGGCCGAGGAGATAAAGCGCCGCCTCGCCCAGTTCCTCCGTGACGAGCTCAAGCTGGAACTGTCCGAGGAAAAGACGCTCATTACCCACGCCCGCAGCCAGCGGGCCAAGTTCCTCGGCTACGAGGTCACCACCCAGCACGCCAAGGCCAGGATCGTCAAGGGCCGTCGTACGGCCAACGGGACGATCGGCCTGCACGTGCCTAGGGCGGTGGTCAAGGCCAAGTGCGCCAGGTACATGGAGCGGGGCAAGCCCGCACGGCGACCGGAGCTGAACAACTTCGACGATTACACGATCGTCGCCAGCTACGGGGCCGAGTACCGGGGCTACGTCCAGTACTACCTCTTGGCCGGGGACGTTTCCCGGCTAAGGAGGCTCCACTGGGTCATGCTCACCTCGATGTTGAAGACCCTGGCAGGCAAGCACAACTCGTCGGTGTCGAAGATGGCGCGGAAGTACATGGCGACCGTCGAGACACCGTACGGGCCACGCAGGTGCTTCCAGGCCAGCATCGAGCGCAAAGGCGGCAGGAAGCCGCTGGTCGCACGCTTCGGAGGTATCCCGCTACGGCGGCAGAAGAGCGCTGTCCCCCAAGACAGCGTGCCAGGAGCTGCTGGCGGCGAACTGGTCCCCCATGCCGTTCGCTACAAGGAGCTGGTCCGCCGGCTCCTTGCCGGGCGGTGCGAGGTGTGCGGGGGCACGGAGGAGGTGCAGGTGCACCAAGTCCGCAAACTCGTTGACCTACTAAGGAAGTACCAGCAAGCGAGGCCCGAGTGGGTGCGCATCATGGCACGGCGGCGACGCAAGACCCTCCTGGTCTGCGGCGCATGCCACGCCAATATCCACCACGGCCCGCCGGCCCTACCCACGATCAGGGAGTAGTCACTGGAGAGCCCGGTGCGGTGAAAGCCGCACGCCGGGTTCGGGAGGGGGGCGCTGGAAAAGGACCGCGGGGTACCTCGCCAGCGTCCTTCCTTACCGTCGAGGAGCGCCTCGCTTGCCCGCCCGCCGAAGCCTGCGATTTCGTGTTCGTAAACCTGTTCCACCCCCCGCTTGGCCAGCCAATGACTGCCTCGGCGGTCCGCCAGAGCTTCAGGGGCCTCTCCCGGAGGGCGGGTCTCCCCCGCCCGGTCCACCCCCACATGGTCCGCCATGCGACCGGGAGCGCAATGTCCGAGGCGGGCGTCCCGGTCGACGTGGTCCAAGAGCTCCTCGGGCACCGCTCTATCACCTCGACGGGCGTGTACGTGCACCCGAGCCAAGCCCGGGTGCGCGAAGCGGTCCAGGCAGTCGAAAAGCTCACCAGAGAGAGAAGGGCGCGACGCCAGAAAGGGGGTAACGGTGAACGCTGAGCTGACCAGAGAGGCCCGCTCCGCCGAGGCGGGCCCCTCGTCGGAGGACAGCCTCCGCTCCTTGGTCGACTGGGAGTTGCTACACCGAGGAGGCTACGACCCCGAGGCCCAGGTTTTCGCCCCTGACGCAGGGGACCCGGTCTTCGGCTTCAGCGAGTGCAAGGCGCGCTCCTGCGACCAGGTGGCCAGGACAACCCTGGGGTTGTGCGGGCGTTGCCATGAGCTGTGGAAGAAATCAGGGCCAGGAGGCGACTTCGCGCTCTTCTGCGAGACGGCGCCGGGGCCGCTCCGGCACCGACGTACCTCCGTCCTCTGTGCGGTCTGCCGCACCCCCGGCCACGAGCGGCCTGTCCAGGGCCACGGCTTGTGCGCCGCCTGTTGGACCGCCATGGCCAAGAGGGGCCAGAGCCCCGAGGAGTACGTGCACGGCGACGAGGAGTTCCCGCCCGCAAAGCCACGGCCGAGCTTCGGAACGTGCGGGGTGGCGACCTGCACCCGCTTCGCATGGCGGGCCGGGCCGGCGCTCTGCCAGCAGCACTACGGCCGTTGGCGCTCCGAGGGCCGGCCGAGCGGCCGGGCGATGCAGGCATGGTGCGCCGAACAGGCCTCCATCGACCGTGACTCGCGGGTCGTTGTGCTCTCCGGCCTTGGCGAGGGGGCCCGCCTGGAAGTCCTCTACAGCCTCCAACGGGCGGCGGAGCTTGGCCGGCGCGCGAGGCCGACGGCTGTCCAGGGAGCGGTGAACATCCTGCGCGCCCACAGGGTGGCGTCCGTCTTGGGCTTGCCGATGGCCAAGATGAGAACTGGTTCGTCGTCCATGCGGTTCCTCGGCTTCGCGGTCGACCAGATAACGCTAGCCTTGGCGACCAGCGACAACGAGGCGGCAAAGGACGACTGGGACCTGCGTGTCTTCGGTCAGCTGCGCGGCTTCCTGCGCTTCTCGGCGATCAGCCAGTCCTGGCTGAAGGAGACCGCTAAGTCCTGGGCGGCGGAGCGCATCGAGACGGCCCACAGCCCCAAGGCAACCCAAGAGGTGCTGCGGGTGCTACGCGTGCTCTCCGAGTCGCTGCGCCGGCACCGCCCCGACCGCGGTGACGACCCTCGGGACCTCTCGCGGACGGACATCGCCGCTTTCGCTAACGACCTCGCCCACATCGAGGCCCGTGGCGACATTGCCCACAACACGCGCCGGGGCTGGCTCACCGACCTCGACCGGTTCCTCCGCGAAGCCAGGGCGATGGGGCTCAGCCGCCCTGGAGGGCCGATGCACGGACTAGCCGAGACCGTCCTCCACTTTGGCGAATTGCCAGACGTCTCGCAAGAAGAGCACGGCAAGGCACTGCCCCAGGTGGTCATGGACCAGCTCCTCGGGCCCGCCGCCCTCGGCGCGCTCGAAGAGGCTTTCGGCACCGACCAGAGGGCCATGGTCGAGCTGGAGGCGCAGGTCGGTCGCCGCACTGGCGAGCTGTGCGCGCTGCGCCTGGAGTGCCTTGCCTTCGAGGAGGTGCCCGACGAGGCGGGTGAGCTACGGGTCGCTCCCGTGCTCGTCCACGACATGCCAAAGGTCGGGATCGTCGGCTACCACCTGCCGATCGACGAGGAGACGGCTGAGACCGTCCGCGCTCAGCAGGCGCGGGTTCTCGCCCGCTACCCCGGGGCCGACCAGTCGGGGCTCGCGCTCTTCCCCTCACCCGTCATGAACCCAAGGGGCACGAAGGGCTTGAGCGTGAGCACCTTCGACGCGCACTTCCGCTCGTGGGTGGACAGCCTTCCCGAGCTGAGGGGAGAAGACCGCGAGCCGTATGACCGCTCGAGCATTAATGTCTATTCTTTCCGCCACAGTTTTGCTCAGCGTCATGCAGACGCCGGCGTCCCGATCGAGGTGCTCGCAGAACTTATGGGGCACAGCCGTCTTACCAGCACACGCGTTTATTACCGGGTCACCGAAAAGCGCAAGCGCAAGGCCGTCGACATGCTAGCCGCCCTCCAGGTGGACCACCGCGGCCAACGCAGCCGGCCGGTGGTGGAGAAGCTGCTGAACTCCGAAGCGGCGCGTGACGCCATAGGCCAAGTCGCCGTCCCCTTCGGGATCTGCACCGAGCCCACCAACGTCAAGGCGCACGGCCAGGTCTGCCCCTTCCGCCACCAGTGCCTGGGCTGCAGCTACTTTCGGAGCGACCCCAGTTTCCTCCCCGAACTGCGTTCCTACCTCAACTCGGCTCCTTGCCGACAGGGAACGGCTCCGGGCGGCAGTGCCCGAGCTCGAACAATGGGCACGCAACGCCGCGATCCCTTCTGCTGAGGAGATCGCCTCGCTGCGCAGGGTCATCGACCGCTGCGAAGCTCTCGTCGCCGACCTTCCCGACGACGAGCGGCGAGAAGTCGGGGAGGCCGTCGGCGTGCTCCGACGGGCCAGGGCCCAGCTCGACACCTCGGTCCCGGTCCGGTTCCGAGGTGCTATCGGCCAGGCCTCGCCGAGGCTCTTCCCCAACCTCGAGCGCGAGCGGAGAGCAGACGATGACGACCTCTGACGGGGCAAGGCCGATGCTCCAGGCCCGCAGGACCGACAGCGAGCACAAACGCGCCCTCGTGCTCGCAGCCACAGCAGCCCAGCTCGAGGCCGGCCGGCACCCCAGTATCGCAAGCATCGCCCGCCAGGCAGGCGTCGGCCGCAAGTTCATTTACGACCATGCCGACCTCAGGGCGAGCATCGAGCTCAAGATGGCCCAAGCGACCACCTTGACCGCCAACGACATCACTTCTGCGGCCAGGGTGACCTCCGCTTCCCTACGGGCAGAACTGGAGAACGCCCGAGCCCAGAGCTCTCGCCTCTCCAAACAGGTCCGGGCCCTCGAGGCTCGCCTCTCCAAGGCCGAGGGTGCCCACCTCGTCGCCGACGAGCTCCTGCCCGAGGGCCTCTTGGCGGAGCTTGCGGACCAGGGGCTCGCCAGACGTGTCGAGGAGCTCGGCCAACAGCTCTTCGAGGCGAAAGAACAGTTGCGGCGTACGGCCGAAGAACTCGAGGCGGCGCGGGCCATCAACCGCGAGCTGATGCAGCAAGCAAACCGGCCCCGCCAGGCGCTGGGGACCGAGGGCTCCCGCCCTGCCCGGGGACGGAGCGGGCCGCCTATCACCAAGGAGGGACGACCATGACAGACAACCTGCCTCAACCTGCCGAAGAGCTAGCCCCGTATTCCGCACCCTCTGATGACGTTTCTCGCCCCGGGACTTGCCGTGCTGGCGGTCGCCTCAATGGCCCGGGGGGAGCACAGAGGGGATCCCGAGCGCGAAGAGAATGCGTTCTTGGG
>JAJYMB010000151.1 GCA_021787365.1 Actinomycetes bacterium
CGTCCCGGCGGTAACCGCGGAGGGTTTCGGTCAAGGTGACGCTGCTTACGTGCACCTCCACTCCTAGTTCCTCGGCCAGGCTCAGTTCGGCTCGGATCCTGACTTGCCCTGCGGCCGCCCGCTCAGAGCACCTGAGTCCAATATGACGGCGTCGGGAATGGCGCCTGCCCTTAGCTGGCGACGCTGTCTGCGCCGAGCCACTGACGGCGAACCTCCTCCATGACGTCATCCGGGATCGTGCCATGCTCTCGATCCTGATCAGCGAGCCAAACGCGAAGCGCCTGCCGACGTTCCTCGTGCTCGAGGGCTTCGGCCACATATCGGGACACACCGCGACTGCCCACCTTCTTCTTGATCCGTTCGACCAAAGGAGCGGGCAGCGTGATCGAGACCTTGGCTTAGTCGCTAGCCAGGCATGAACCCTACCCATAAGTAGGACTACGAGCGCCGAGGTTCCGGGATGCCTTGACGGACAAGGCCGACCATCCTGTTCGTGGTCTGAGATCGCCGAGTACGACCGCCTTTGGCGTGCGTAACTATTGCGCCTTTGCCGTTCGGCGAGGGGCGCTGCCGGATGCCCTGTTTGGTCTGGCAGGATCAGGCTGTGGACGACGGTCAGATGAGCGCCTCCGAGTATGACGGGATGGCGCCGGCTTACGCTCGTGACAACGCGGACAGTCCTTACAACCAGTATTACGAACGGCCTGCCACGATTTCGCTGTTGCGTGATGGGTCAGACAAGGCGATCTCGGAGATTGGCCGTGGTGCCGGCCTTTTGACCCTCTGGCTGGTTGAGCACGGAGCGAAAGTCACCGCCACGGACGTACGCCCACGGATGATCGACCTTGCCCGACATCGGTCCGATGGAAACGCCACTTTCGTTGTGGGCGACCTCGCGAGACCGCTTTCGTTCGCTCCGGATGCGAGTTTAGACATGGTGGTGGGATCTGCCTTTCGGCGCTCGATGGCCGGTGCGTCAGCTCGTGACGAAACCCCGTAGCGCACCTGGTCATTGTCGCTCATGCGTCGGCTTCTACCTACCGGTGCGCCGGCGATGTCTGCACCCTGGCCAGCAGCAGGGCCGGCGCTGGCCTTCCTCCAGTTCCTCCTGGGTACGACGAATGCGCCGGCGCCGGGTCATCTCCTGCTTGGCATCCTCTACCCAGCAGATGAACTCGTTGCGGGCCAAAGGCGTGATATTCACCCAAGCATCGAGTGCCACGGGGTTGGCGACCAGCCCCTCGCACAAGTCAGCGGGGAGCTCGTGCACCACCCCACCGGGCACTTGCTGGCTGCCCGCAGGGCCAGCATAGCCGTCCAGGGGCGCGCCTGTTCGGCCGTCTCGGCGGCGCCTTGCAGCAGGGTAGGCCGTGCCCTTTGTGACCTTCGAAGCCACCGCCTCCTCGCCGTTTGCCTCGCCCACGGCTCGGAGGCCTCGGACGTTGAGGCCCACGGCCTCGACGAGGAGCGCCTTCAAAGCGGCCTCGGGTACCTTCTCACCTTCATGCAGGTCGATGGCACGGACGCTGGTGCTCTCCAGGCGAGCGTTGAAAAGCTTCTTCCGGTCCTTCATCTGAGCGCCCTTCGGGAAGGTTAACCGTACAGCGCTCTTCAGCATTTCGCCCGTGCATACGATGCCACCGAGAGACCACACAGGCACTCCCTCTGGCCTAGAGGGCTTCTTCCACTTGACCTCCTCGACTACGGCTGGGCTGGCGCCCAAAACTAGACCACGTACCCGCGACAACGTCTCGCCCCGCCAATCTCCTGACTTCCTGATTATGGCATCTATTTCCTGAGGAGCGCGTCCTACCATATGAACCCCGTTCCTGTCGCTCGCAACACCACCATGTTGTTAGCTCACATCCGTGGGTGTCTCGCTCGAAGGGCGTACGTTCCCGAGGGAGTGGCCTCGGCCTGCACGCGTCGGTCGGTCCCTCGGGCACCGCGTCGGTAAACCGAGCGAGGTGGCTCCCGCACCGCGCCCAGCTCTCAGCTCACGGCCTTCTTGGCGAGCGCGGCTACCCTTGCCTCGTCGGCCACAGCCAGCCCCATGAGCGCGAAGGAGTTCGGCCACATATTGCCGTCATCTAGGTTCGCCTTGTCGCTGAAGCCGAGCGTCGCGTACCTCGTCTTGAACTTCTGCGAAGGCTGGAAGAAACAGATGACATTGTCGTCCTTGGCATAAGCGGGCATACCGTACCACGTCCTCGGTGAGAGCGCCGGGGCGCTCGCCTTTATGATGGCATGTAGCCGCTCGGCCATGGCCCGGTCCCGTTCGGGCATCTCGGCGATCTTCTCGAGCACTTCGGCTTCCGCGTCGTCGCCGTCGCCCGAGCCGCGGCGCCGAGCCGCTTTCAGCTCCTTGGCGCGCTCGCGCATCGCGGCTCGTTCCTCTTCGGTGAACCCGCTGGACGCCTTGGCAGTGCTGCTCGTAGCGGGCTTCTGTGTGCTCTTGGTTGCGCTCATCAAGAATGCCTTTCCCCCTCCTGCTCCCGGCCCCCGGGGCGAATGATCCTTGTCTCCAACTTGGAGCGGCTCTTTGGCCAGCCGCTCAGCGCAGTTGCTGGATGCGGACCAGGTTGCCGGCGGGGTCGCGGAAGGCGCAGTCGCGGTCGCCCCAGAATTGCTCTGTCGGCTCTTGGACGACCTCGGCACCACTGGCCTGGACCCGCTCGAAGGTGGCGTCGAGGTCCTTTGTCGCCAGCATGATCCAGCCGAAGGTGCCCTTTGCCATCATCTCGGTGATGGTGCGGCGCTCGTCGTCTGTGATGCCGGGGTCGGCGGCCGGCGGGCCCAAGAGGATAGAGGTGCCCGGCTGGCCTGCAGGCCCGACGGTGATCCAGCGCATGTTGCCGGAACCGACGTCCTTGCGGACCTCGAAACCGAGGACGTCGCGGTAAAAGGCGAGGGAGGCCTCGGGGTCGATATGGGGGAGGGGCGTCGTGTGGATGCTCAAGTCCATGGCGGTCATGGTAAGAGCGGTGGGGCGGCGGATGCTTCTCGATTCCTGACCGGTCTTGCCACCTGTTTTGATATGCACGGTGGGAGCCCTGCTGAGGCGCGCCGCGCCTGGCGCCGGTAGGCGCTCGGCGACATGCCGACCAGTTCGGTGAAGCGGGTGCTGAAGGTCCCGAGCGACGAGCAGCCGACCGCGAAACAGACCTTGGTGACGCTCAGGTCGCCGCGGCGCAGGAGCGCCATCGCACGCTCGATGCGCCGGGTCATCAGGTAGCTGTACGGCGACTCGCCGTAGGCGAGCTTGAACTCGCGGGAGAGGTGCCCGGCGGACATGTGCGCACCTCGGGCGAGCGCTTCGACATCGAGGGGCTGCGCGTAGTCCCGGTCGATCCGGTCGCGGACACGCCGCAGCCACGCCAAGTTGCCCAGGTGCTGGGCCGACGGTGCTCGCGGTCGGGGCCTGCCTAGAGGGGATGGCCCTCTAGGTGCGCGTGCCTCTGGCTTGACCGGGATGACCGCCTCGAGGTCGGCTCGGAAGTGCTCGCAGCGGAGCACCTTGCTGCTTGGGCAACCGAGAGCGTGGGTAAGGCCGCGCTCGATTGTCTGGAGAGCCGCGATCTGGTCAACCACGTCCGCCTGCTTGGCCCGGAGCAAGTCCTTCGGGACAGTTCCGCCTCCCGTGACGAGGAGCTCGGCGATATCTTCGAGCCGGAGCCCGGCGCGTTGGCAGAGCGCTATAACCGCTAGTCGGTCGATGGTCTCTGCCTCGTACAGGCGGCGAAGTCCGGCCCGCTCGACGCTTCGGATCAAACCGTGGCGCTCATAGTAGTGCAGCGCCGATGCGGCCAGCCCCGTGCGGGAGCGGACCTCGCTTATGTCGAGCAGGTCGCGGACCATGTGACCTCAACCATAGTTGAGGTTGTCCTCCGGCGGGCACCAAGATGTTGGACCGGCGCGTCGTTCCGCCCCCGAGCCGGCTAAACGGGCGCGCCATAAATGGACATATCGAGTCGAGGGCGCTCACACTGGTGGTGTCGACGACGAGGTCGTCGAACGCTGTCGTGCACGCGCCTGGCTCGAGAGAGCGCCATGCCCACGACACCGCCGGGGCGCTGATGTTCGCGTGCGGCGGCCACCGCCGGCGCGCAGCGCACGCCGACCTAACGCTTGCGGGTGGCGGCGCCTATGGCAGGTGCGACGACGAGCCAAATCCCGATAGTCACGACCATCGAGCTCATGTAGCCGAACGGTTTCACGCCGGTGTCGTGGCTCGTCGCGCCGGCAAAGACCATGAGCAGCCATGCACTCAGGAAAAAGGGGGGCCCGGCAGCAGCAAGACTCGTGTAGTTACGCATGATCCTCCTTGTGGTGCCAGAAGGCGGTTGGCTTGGGGACGGAGCCATAGCGGCGCCGGCGTACCACCCAAACGGCGGGCCAGAGCCGCAACCGATGCCGACGACCAAGTCACCGGCGCCGGCAAGGCGTCGAGCGGACAGGTAGCACGACGGCAGACGGGCCGCGCTCGCCCTCCCGGTCCTCTACGCCGGCCCCGCCCCGGAGGTGGGCGAGGTCGGCAACCGCTCGGGTGAGACGATGCGGGCCGACCATCATCGAAAGGGCGGCTGGCGTGCCGAAAAGGCGGGTGACCCAGTTCGGCCGGCCCTTAGAGGACTGAAAGGCCGTCATGCCTGGCACCTGACGAGTTGCACCAGCGGTCTTCCCAGCCGCTGTCCCGTAGGTAGGCATGAGGGCCGGCTCACCTCCAAGTGGCTTCGCCGCAAAGAGCCTAGGCCCGGGACGGAAGGGAAAAGGTGGTCCAGTCGCCATGAGGGCGGGACGGTGTGGGGAGCCCAGGTATCGGAGCGCTCCGGTCCCCTCGGCCGGTGGCTGTTAGCCTCGCGGGTAACCTGCTGGCAACCACGGAGGTCGGGCACTCATGGCACTGCACCCTGCTTCGTCCACCGGCCACCAGCGCCGGCCACGCCACCCCTTGCACGGCCTGGCCAACCCGGTGCTCGGCGAGGACCTCGTCGTCCCGACCGAGCGCCTGGCAGAGCAGCCGCTCCCGGCCGAAACCGCCTACCGGCTCGTTCACGACGAACTGCTGCTCGACGGCAATGCCCAGCTCAACCTCGCCACGTTCGTCACTACGTGGATGGAGCCAGAGGCCAACCGGCTTATGGGCGAGTGCACCGAGAAGAACATGATCGACAAGGACGAGTACCCCCAGACGGCAGAACTCGAGCGCCGCTGCGTCAGCATGCTCGCCCACCTCTGGAACGCCCCGGTGCCAGAGCGCGCCGTCGGCTGCTCGACGACAGGCTCCTCCGAGGCCTGCATGCTCGCCGGCATGGCCCTGAAGCGCCGCTGGGTACGCCGGCGCCAGGAGGCTGGCCAGCCCGCCGATCGCCCGAACCTGGTGATGGGCGCGAACGTCCAGGTGTGCTGGGAGAAGTTCTGCAACTACTGGGAGGTCGAACCGAGGACAGTCCCTATGGAAGGGGACAGGTACCACCTGAGCGCCGAGGAGGCGGTGGCTCGCTGCGACGAGCGCACGATCGGGGTGGTGGCCGTGCTCGGGTCGACCTTCGACGGCAGTTACGAACCGGTGGCCGAGATCGCGGGCGCCCTCGACGATTTGCAGGAGACGAAGGGCCTCGATGTCCCGGTGCACGTCGACGGGGCGTCGGGCGGCATGGTCGCTCCCTTCCTGGACCCTGGGACGGTGTGGGACTTTCGCCTGCCGAGAGTGGCGTCGGTCAACACCTCCGGTCACAAATATGGGCTCGTTTACCCCGGCGTCGGCTGGGTCCTCTGGCGCGACGAGGACATGCTGCCGTCCGAGCTCGTTTTCAACGTCAATTACCTCGGCGGTAACATGCCGACTTTTGCCCTCAACTTCTCCCGCCCGGGCGCGCAGGTGGTGGGCCAGTACTACATGTTTTTACGGCTTGGTTTTCAGGGTTTCAAGGCAGTCCAAAAAGCGTCACGAGACGTCGCCACGTGGCTCGCCGGGCAGGTCGAGCGGCTCGGGCCATTCCAGCTAGTGACGAGGGGCGACCAGTTGCCTGTCTTTGCGTTCACTACCCGCCCCGGCACCACCGCCTTCAGTGTCTTCGACGTCTCACGCCGGATGAGAGAGAGGGGCTGGTTAGTGCCGGCGTACACCTTCCCGGCCAACCGGTCGGACCTGAGCGTGCTAAGGGTCGTTGTGCGCAACGGCTTTTCGCGCGACCTGGCCGGGCTTTTCGTCGAGGACCTGGGCCGCCTCCTCCCACAGCTCTCACGCCAAAGCGGGCCTCTGGAGGCCGACGGCGGCGCCGGCTTCCACCACTGAAGCGCCGGCCTGGGCCCGGTTACGCAAAGCTCGACCCCTGCGCTCCCGCTGCTGCGGAGACTGCCCGGCTCAGCCCCTGCGCCGGCCCGGCTCCGTCGCCAGCAGGGAGAGCTCGCCGGCCAGTTCCGCCGGCGCCAGCGCAGCGAGCCGCCCTTCCAGCGAACAACCGCCGGCGCACATCAACAACATGGCCTGGACCATGGCGTCGGTATTGCCCCAGGGTAGCCAGGGTTTACAAATGAGCAGGGACGCGAGGCCGTGGGCGGAGGCAAAGAGGCGCATGGCCGCCGGGAGCGGGCCGTCTGGGGAAGCCGGGAAAACTCCCGCCTCCATACAGGCCTCCACTGTGGCGAGCAACTGGCTGAAGCAGTCGTTGGTGAGCACGCCGTCGGTGTTCTTCGGGGCGCATCCGCTCATGAACACGATCCGGTACTCCTCGGCATTGGCCAGCGCGAAATCGATGTAGGCGCGGCCCTGGGCTAAGAGCCGCTCGAGGGGCCCGGCCGCGCTGTCGGCCGCCCCGGCGAGCGCCCGTGCCAAAGCCCCGAACACGTCCGAGCAGACGGCGTCCATCAGGTCGTCCTTGTCCTTGAAGTGACGGTAGATGGAGGGCGTCGTCACCCCGACCCTCTCGGCCACCGAACGCACAGAGACCGCCTCCTCGCTACCCGTTTCCGCGAGGAGCTGACGCGCCGCCTCGAGGATCGCTCCCCGGAGCGCCGGCCCCTCGCCGCGGGGTGACCTACGCCGGCGGGGCCTCGTACTGGGTGCCGTCATATCGGGGGCCGTTGACAAATTCCCTGGCCTTCTCCGGCCGCGAGGGCGCCAACCACGGGGGGGCCCACCAGTTGGCGCGGCCTGCGACCCGCATGAACGCAGGCACGAGCACCCCGCGAACGAGCGTCGCGTCCATCAGGACTGCGAGCGCCATGCCCACGCCGAACAGCTTGATGAAGCTCACCTGCGACGTTGCCACTGCAATGAAAACTATAGACACAAGGGCGGCTGCTGCCGTGACTATCGGGCCCGTGCTCTGGAGGCCCGCAGCAACTGCTTCGGTGTTGGCCGCCGGCGTGCGCTCCGAGCCGTCCCACGCCTCTTTTATCCGCGAGAGCAGGAAGACTTCGTAGTCCATCGAGAGCCCGAAGGCTATGCAAAACATGAGCACCGGCATCGAGGCGGTCAGGTACCCGGTGGCGCCCACCCCACCGAGCAACCAGGCGAGGTGCCCCTCCTGGAACACCCACACCATCGCCCCGAAGGTGGCCGAGAGCGAGAGCGTGCTCAAAAGGAGGGCCTTCACTGGGAGAAGGGCGCTCCGGGTGAAGGCATAGAGCACGACGAGGCTGGCCAGGCCGATCAGCCCGAACGCGAGGGGAAGGAGCCCCCCGAGCGCGTTCAACGAGTCGACGTTGCGGGCGGCGAGGCCCGTTACGAGCGCCCGTGCCGGTGCCGGTACGGCCCGTACCTGGTGGACCAGGAGCTCGGCCGCCCCTGAGTAGGGGTTGACGTTGTTGGCCAGGGTGAAATATGTCGCCCCTCGCACAGTCGGGGTGGCCAGCGGACCTGTACGCCGGCCGGCTATGTAGGTGCCCTCGGGCGAGCCCACCTGCTTCACGCCGGTGACGAGAGAGAGGCGGGAGGCGTAGGCAGCCAGTTCGGGGCGGCCTACGCCAGCCGTATCCGGCAGCACGACCATGAGCTCGTTGGCGCTGTCCTGGTAGAAGTCGGCCCGGAGCACGTCGCCGACCTGGTGGGCAGTGGCACTGGGCGGGAGCACCCGGTCGTCGGGCAACCCAAAGCGGACCGATAGGAAAGGCAGACCGAGGACGAGCAAAATGGCGAGGACGGACAGCCCGAAGACCCACGGACGACGCATGACGACGTGGGCGAGGCGGCTCCAGAAGCCGGCATCGTCGGGCGTGCCTCCCTGTGCCCAACCGTCCGGCCGGTCCGAGCCTGGGCCCCGTGCCCGACCGATCTGCCCGGCCTCCGGGCTGGCCTCGGCGGCCTGGCTCGCAATGCCCGAGCGCTTCACCCGAAAAGGCCGCCACAACAACGGGCGGACGTCCCAGGCGTTCACCCGCCGGCCGAGCACTGCGAGCAATGCCGGCAGTACGACCACGGCCCCGGTCGCGGCCACAGCCACGACGGCCACGCCGGCGTAGGCGAAGGAACGTAAGAAGTAGAAGGGGAACACCGCCATCGCCGCCATGGAGAGCCCGACCGTGATGGAGGAGTAGAGTACCGTCCGGCCCGCTGAGGAAACAGCTGAGCCGACCGCATCGGTCGGAGTCGCGCCCTTTTTCAATTCCTCCCGGTAACGGCTCACGATGAAGAGGCTGTAGTCGATCCCGAGGCCGAGGCCGAGGGCAGTCGTCAGGTTGAGCGCGTACACCGAAACGGGGGCGACGAGGGTGAGGAGCCGCAGCACGGCGAGCGTGGACAAGATGGCGGCGCCCCCTATGGCAAGGGGGAGGAGCGCGGCCACGAGGCCCCCGAACACGAACACGAGCGCCACCAACGTGACGGGTACGGCGACGGCCTCTGCAATTGCCAGGTCGTGCGAGATCTGGTTGTCTATCTCGTGGGCGGCGACGGTGAGGCCGCCGGCTCTCACAGTGACGCCGTCCCGGGTGCCGTCGAAGCGCTGGGCGAGGGCACCCCCCCGCTTCTGGGCAAGGCTGCCGTCGCCGAGGACTTGCGCAGTAACGAGCCCGTAGCGACCATCGCTGGAGACAAAGCCGGCACGCTCGGGTGCCGGCACCGTCCAGTAGGACTCGACTCCCGTCACGTAGGGCTGATGGGCCAACCCGCGGGCGAGGTCGATGCCGATCGAACGAGCCGGCTCGTGGGCGGCGCCACCGGCACCTGCGGAGGCGCCCACCAAGAAGACGAGGTTGGGATCGCCCTGGTGGAAGCGCTGGGTGAGGATAGCGTCCGCCTTTGTCGAAGGAGAACTCGGGTCCGTGAAACCGCCAGAGGAGAGGCGGGAGGCGGCGGAGGAGCCGTAGGCTCCTGCCGCCAGCAGCAGGAGCAGGGCGAGAACCAGGACAAGCCGTGAGTGCGAGGTGGCGGTGCGGGCGATTTTGGCGAGCATTGCGAGCGACCCCCTCCTGAGGGCGTAGGTCAGTTGGGTGACGCGAGTACGTTAGCAGAGTTACGTTATCCTTGTCAACCTTCGGTCGAAGCCTGGGCGCGCCCACTTCGCCCGGGCCGGCGGAGCTGCCAGGGCGGTACGCCACAGGCGCGCGAAAAACTGACCGATGTGCTCCGCCGAAAGCCGCATCTACCAGAACCTGGCGCGTTTTCGGGCCAAAAACCGATGGATGTGGGGCTAGCGATTTCACATCGGTGAGTTTTTTGTACGCCCGTGGCCACCCTGCTTTGGCTGGCAGTTTCATCCTGGGCCTAGGTGGTCGCCCAGTGCAGTGGACTCGCGGTGGGCTCTGGCCGGGGCCGGCGGTTGATTATCGCCGCTCATGCGCACTAACTCGGCATGAGCACTTACTTGAAGGGCGCCGCCTTGGCGCTCGCAGCCGCGCTGGGAGGAGCCGGCCTCGCCGTGTGGGCGAGCGGACCGCCGGCACCGGTCTCGGCGTCCCCAGCCATCACATCGACCAACGCGACCTGTCGCGCCGGCGAGCCGACCGTTACGGTGGACGGCTACGGCACCGCCAAGGCGCCACCCGACGAAATGACGATCTCGCTCGGGTCGCACACGAGCGCGTCCACTGCCTCGGCCGCCTTGGCCGCCAACGCCAGCAAAGCGCAGGCGATCGTGGGTGTCCTCGTAGCGGCGGGCGTGCCCAAGGCCCAGATCCAGACCTCCAACCTGTCGGTGGCGCCCAACTACAACCAAAAGGGTGAGATAACTGGCTACCAGGTGGACAACGACCTCACCGTGACCCTGCTCGGCTCGTCCGAACTACCGAAGGCGGGACCAGTCATAGACGCCGCCGGGCGAGCGGCCGGCAACTCTTTGCGGGTCAACGGGATCTCGTTCTCGCTCAGCAATGGCTCGGCAGTCATGGCAGCAGCCCGCCGGCAAGCCGTGCGCCAGGCGAGGGCACAGGCGGCCGCCATGGCAAGCGCTGCCGGTGAGACCCTCGGCCCCTTGTGCTCGCTCCAGGACAAGAGCCAGTCGAGCACCCCGCCGCCCCAGCCCTTGACGGCGCTGCCCGCCGGCGCCCCGAGCAGCACTACGCCGGTCGAACCAGGTTCCGAGCAAGTGAGCGCCGACGTCGAGGCCGTCTTCGCGCTCCAACCGGCGCCGGCAAGCTGAGCGAGGTGCGCCGGCGGCTTTCTCGTTCGCCGGCGCGAGCCCGTGGTGGCGCCGGTTGGAGCGGTGCTCGGGCCTTAGGTGACCCGGCGACGGCCGCGCCTGACGAAGAGGACCGCCACCAGGGCGAGGAACAGGTAAAAGCCGACGGAAGAAAGAAGTGACCGCACTGTGCCGAACAGCCACAGGCCGGCCAGGACGAGCACTACAGCCATCAAAACGGGCCGGACAAGCCGGAGCATCGTAACCTCCAGGTGATTTCGGTGAGCGGACGGGAGAGGGCGCCAGTGGGGCTCAAACCCACTGGTGGAAGGCATCCTCGGCGATCGAGCTGGAGGAGCCTTCCGCAGGGACGAGGAGCCAAGCAGCCACGTAAAGCGGCACAGCAATGCCCCCGGCCAGGGCCAGGATGACGAAGGCCAAGCGGACGGCCACCACGTCGACGTCGAGGTACTCGGCGAGACCGGCAGCGACGCCAGCGATCATCCCCTGGTCGGGGCGCCGGCGGAATTGGCGGCGAGTTAGAGGGGCGGAGTCGGTGTTCATGCCTCCAGCTTCCGGCACGGGCGGCCGCCCCGGTATCGGGGATCACCCGGGTCGGTCCCCGAGGTAACCAGCCTGGCCCCGGCGACCTGGCGCGGCAGCCGGGCCAGCGAGGCGGCTCGGCAGAGGGCCCATCGCACCCGGGAAGGCGCAAGCGAGCGTAATCTGGCTAACACGATGTCGTCCGAAGACCTCGCCGTCACCGCAGCGTACTTGGAGCACCTTACGGACCGCGACCTGGCTCTTTTGACCGGCGAAACCTTGGAGGGCTTGCGGGCCAGAGAACTGCGCGGCTCCCTACGTTCCCGGCGAGGAGGCATCGAGGACCTGCTGGTGAGCCCGCAGGCGCTCGAAGCCGTCTTCGGCGGCGACCGGAGCGACCCGCTACTGGTCGGCGTGTCGCCGTTCTTGGTGTTCGGCGTCGCCGTCCACCAAGCTGTCCGGGAGCTCAAGTCCACGACCTACGTACCCGATTGGGCGCGGACCGGGCGGGCGACCCCCGTCTTCGACGTGGCACGGCTCAGAGAGTTCGCATCCTCTCCCTGGGCCCGGTTTTTCTTGGCCGAGCTCTTGGCTTCTTACACCCGCGTAGCGAGCGGCTCGGTCGTGGTAGCCACCCCCCGAGGCTTGCGGCGGCATCGGTTCTCGGAACTCGACCCAGTGCGTATGGCTAGCCTGCTCGACCTGGTAACCGAGGCCGAGCGGCCCGGCATCTTACGCCGCCTTGGCGACCTCGCCCTTTTTCTCACTGGCGTCTTCCCTGACTACCTGGCGCGCCGGGGGTTCGGGCCACTCGAGGAGGGCCGCCTGCTCCGCGCCGGCGCCCCGCCCGTCCGTGCCCAGTCCAGTCCTCGACGCGAGTCGCCGCCGGCCGGCGCCCCGTCCGATGGCGCCCTGGCCCTGCTCGACCAACTGGGCCGGCGCTGGTACCGGGCCGCCTGGGACCTTCTCCCCGCGCCAGCCCCCGCCAACGTCGCTGTGCTTCGCGAAATGCCTGACCACTTCGGAGATGCGAGGCGGATCCTCGGGCTTGTGACTGAACGGTTCCTCTTCCAGTCCCGCTCCCGCTGGTTCGGCATGGGCATGACATAAGCCCCAAACTCGGGCGGGCGCTTTGCCCCGCTGCAAGGCGAAAATCATGATCCCGGCCAGCCTCGGTGCTACCATCCTCACGGCAGCAAAAAGAAGGGGATAGGGATGGGACCGAGATCTTTTTTCGCCGAACTGGTAGGCACGGCTTTTTTGGTGTTCGTCGGCGTCGGTGTGGCCACATTGAGCTTCGGCTTCAAGGTTGCAGGTGCGAGCCCGGCCGCCGGAGTCGTGGCTACGGCCTTGGCCTTCGGGCTCGTGCTCGTCGTTTTGGTCTATGCGATCGGGCCCATCTCAGGGTGCCACATCAACCCCGCGGTAACCATCGGTTTCCTCGCTTCGGGCCGGATCTCCTTGGCGGACGCCCTGGGGTACTGGACCGCCCAGATAGTTGGGGGCATTGCCGGGGCCGCCGCTTTGTACGGGGTGGCGAGCAGTGCGACTGGTTACTCGACCAAGAAGATCGGCCTGGGCACGGACGGGTACGGCAAGTACTCAATGGTCGGGCTGAACGGGGGCGGGGCGTTCGCGGTCGAGGTAATTTTGACTTTCCTCTTCGTGCTCGTGATCTTGGCCGTCACGCGCGACGCCTCCAATGGGGCGGTGGCCGGTCTTGTGATCGGGCTGTGCCTCGGGCTTGTCCACCTGGTCGGAATACCCCTCGACGGGACATCGGTCAACCCTGCCAGGGCTCTCGCCCCGGCTCTATTCGTCGGGGGCCAGGCTCTCAGCCAAGTGTGGGTGTTCATCGTGGCCCCCTTGGTCGGCGGCATCTTGTCGGCTGCGGGTTACCGCTTCCTGTACGGCAGGACCGAAGCGGCCGCCCCGGTAAAAGCCGCAGGGCCAACCGTGGAGCCGGCGCCTGGGGTTTGAGGCGCCGGCTGCAGAGGCTCAGAGCCCCGCTAGTTCCCTCTCCGTCCAAAACCCGGGCAGCGGTCTCGAAACGTGCCCTCCCTCGGCGTACGATCGGAGACGCTCCCTCTGGGCGTCGGAGAGCATCTCGACCGCGTCGAAGACGACACCAGGGCCGAGGGCGCGCAGGGCCAAGTCGCCTTCGCTCCCGGGACGGGGGAGATGGGAGGTCAGCAAGACGACGGGCACCCTGCCGTTTTTGACGAGCACGCTCGCCCGGACCAATGACCTCCACATGACGTCTGCGCGAAGGAGGCCACCCCTCGTGGTGGTGAAGGCCCCTGTCACGTCGAAGTACCATGGGACGTCCTGGCCGTCGAGTGCAATCAAGCCCACTGTCACGCCGAGCCCTCGAGGACGCGAGTTCTTCTGCGTTACCCGGAAACCTGCCCTGGACAGCACGCCTTCTGCTATCGCCTGGGCGGCCTTTCCCTCTCGGGCCGCCCTGGCCTGGAAATCCTCGGGCACGCCGGGCGATATCTGACCCATAGCCGCTCGCGCCGGCCGACGACGCCCTGCCTTGGGAGGCGATGCCCTCGGGGCACGGACCTGGCCCGACAACTCTTCTTTCACCCGCTGCTGAGCGGTGCTCACGTAGCCGGGGTCGGTGTCAAAGCCCAGGTACCGCCGGCCAGAGCGGATGGCTGCCACCAGGGTCGTCCCTGAACCCATGAACGGGTCCAAGACGAGGTCTTCACGGTACGTATAAAGACCAATGACACGCTGGGGGAGTTGTAGGGGAAAGGGTGCCGGGTGGTTGACCCTGCGAGCGCTCTCGGGCGCAATGTCCCACACGTCGAGGGTCGCCTCCATGAACTCGTCCACCGTGATCGCCGTCTCGTGAGGCAGTGACGACGCCCGCCTTTCCTCGACCGTCTTGGCTCGGTCGAACCTGCCCTTGCTCGCTACGACGACCCGCTCGGTGACATCTCGCAACACTGGGTTGGCGGCGCTGCGGAACGAGCCCCACGCGCACGACCCGCTTGCCCCCTCCGCCTTTCTCCAGATCACTTCGCCCCGGAGCAGCAGGTGCAGGTCGTCCTGCAAGATGCGCACAACGTCAGAGGACAGGCTCCGGTAAGGTTTCCTACCGAGGTTGGCGACGTTTACCGCTATGCGCCCGCCAGGCTCGAGCACCCGCTTGCATTCAGCGAAGACGTCGCGCAGCAGTTCGAGGTACTCGAGGTAGCTACCGGGTACGTGGCCCTGGCCGAGAGCCTGCTCGTACTCCTTCCCGGAGAAATAAGGAGGCGAGGTAACGACGAGGGCGACCGAATTATCGGGGAGCAACCCGCCACCAGGGAGCCGCAACGAGCGTGAGTCCCCGAGCACGCAGGCGTCCGGGCCCTCTGGCAGGTCCTCTGGGGTGGCGACACGGTCGTCGCCGCTCAACTGCGGCGACTCAAAACGGCTGTAGAAGCCGCTGGCATCGTGCGCCTCCCGCTTTCCCGTACCGAAAGCCGACGTTGCCGTGCGCCCGGCGCGCGCTCTCACCCCGGTGACCATAGCGGCTCCAGTGGCGCTGCTGGCGCTTTTGGCCCTCGGGTGATGGCATTGGTGCCCCCGTTTTGAGCGGAGGCAAGGTCCTGGCTGGCGGGGACGCAGGTTGCCCGCTCGTGCCAAATATCGTCGGGTGCCCTCTCCGAAGCGGCCCGGGTCGAGGAGCGGTAGGGAACTGGCCGGCTGCGGCGACATTACGCGCCCCTTCGCCGTCGACCTGGGCGGTCAAGCTGAGGCCGGGAGGCGACCGGGGCGGTACCGTTCGTTACATGAACCGCGAGGGCAGGCACCGACGGGCTACGCGAGCACGGCGGGTCAGGCGGAGCACGCCACTGGCGCTATCAGCTGTCGCCGCGCCTCTGCTCGCTTGCGTCCTCCCGGTAGCACCTGTGGCGTCAACTTTGGCCAGGGCCGGTCGTGCCCACTGGTCAGGCCCCGATGTGGCAGCGCTTGCGCGGCCCTTTTCGCCAACGGTTGAAGCGGTCGTAGCCGCCACCCTCGGCTCTCCCCCGGCCAGTGGCTCGTGGGTCGCCGCGATCGCCGCCGTGCCCAGTGGCAGAGGCTACTACGTGCTACGAGCCGATGGCCAAGTGAGCGCCTTCGGCGTGCCTTCGCACGGGTCTGTGCCCGGGAGACTGGCAGCCGGGGTGACCGCTACCGGCATAGCCGTAGACCCCGCGACGGGCGGGTACTGGGTCGTAACGTCGATGGGCCAGGTGTTCTCCTTCGATGCTCCAGCGCTCGGCAGTGTCCCCGTCCACCCGGGCGGCTGGGGCCAGTACCCGGCAGCCGTCGGCATCGCCGCCGCCCCAAGCGGTGAGGGCTATTACGTCCTGCGGGCCAACGGCAGGGTGGTTGCCTTCGGTGCGCCCTCATATGGCGGGCTGGCCCGGCAAATCCACTACGGCGCCACCGCACCCGTCGTGGCAACGAGCATCGCCGTGGATCCCGCGACAGGGGGGTACTACGTACTGACATCGGTCGGGGGCGTGCATGCCTTCCACGCGCCCTGGCGTGGGAGCCCCTACCGACGGGGTGGGCCATGGGCCAAGGTCCAGGCGGCGGGCATCAGCGTTAGCCCTGATGGCAAGGCCTACATCGTGGTGGGGGCGGACGGGAGGGTCGCCAGCTTCGGAGAGCAGCGGAAGGGCCGGGTCGTGCCTGCCCTTGCACAGGGGGCCTCGGCCACCGGTATCGCTTTCGACCCAGCCACCGGTGGCTTCTGGGAGGCCATCGACTTCACGCCCGTCGGTGGGTACCTCGACCCCCTCCGAGCGCTGAGGTCGCTCGTGCCTCAAGAGATAGACGAGGGCGTCGACTACTGCGGTTCGGGGCCGGTGTACGCCATCGGCCAGGGCGTGGTCCTGAACACCGCCAACCCGGGGTGGCCGGGCGGGGCTTTTATCAGTTACCGCCTCACGGGCGGGCCGGCCCGAGACCTTGTGGTTTACCTGGCTGAGAACGTGACACCTATGGTCCATGTAGGCGAGCCCGTGGGACCAGCCACCGTGCTCGGCTGGGCCCACGACTCCGGCACCTGCCTGGAAACGGGTTGGGCCGATTTGAGCGACCCCGTACAGCGGGCAGCGGCCTGGACCGAGTACACCGGGAAGAACTCGACAGCCTACGGCCGCAATTTCAGCTCCCTCCTCGCCGCGCTCGGAGCCCGTCCCGGGTTGGTGCAACCCGATGGCCCCCCGGGCCTCCTGCCCGCCACGTGGCCGCGCTGGTGACCGAGAGAGACGCTCGGGCCAACCGGGCGTGGCTCGCGCTCTTAGCGTGACAGATACCATTCACCTTTACGCAAGGTTCGCTCAATTAGCCTCGAACTAGTGGGCGGTATGGCAAGTAGCGGGCGCACGCCGGCGCGCCCCAGGCGAGGAGGAGAGCGCAGACACAGCTGGCGAGCGGTTGCTGTCGGCGCCACCGTCCTCTCTGCGCTGGTCGTGGGGGTGTGGTCCGCCGGCGGCTCGGGGGCCAATGCCGGCGCACGCGAGCCTGTGCACACACGCGCACGCCGAGCCGCTGTGGCGACCCACCCCCGGCACTCCCAAACCGCCCTGCGTGCCCAAACGGTGAGCGAAACCCTTCCAGCCGCCATGGCCGGGCTCTTCCCCTGGCAGTTGCAGGCGCCCATCAGCAGGGAGGCGATCCTGCCCGAGGGCCCAACGGGCACGTTGGTCCTCGTCGGGGGCCTCATGGCGACCGGCACGTCCGCGACAGGCGCCTACCGGCTCGACACGTCGACGGGCCAGCTGTCGGCGATCGGCAACCTGGCCTCGCCCACCCATGACGCTGCAGCCGTCGTGCTCGGGGGGACAGGTTTGGTCTTCGGCGGGGGCGACACGGCCCCGTCAGCTCTCGCGCAGGGCATGAGCCCGGGAGGCGCCTCGAGCCAGCTAGCCCCCCTCCCCCAGCCGCGCGCAGACGCGGCGGGCGTAGTGGTCGGCGGCGTCGCCTACATCGTGGGAGGCTACAGCGGTCTCGGGTTCGAGCCCCATGTGCTCGCCACCACCACCGGGGATCGGTACCGCTGGGTTGCCACGCTGCCGGTCCCGGTCCGCTACCCTGCCGTCGCGTCGGTGGACGGGCTCATCTACGTGTTCGGGGGCTTGTCGGCCGTCGGCAGCCCAGTGCGGGCCATCCAAGTGGTCAACCCCGTCAGAAGGACGGCCAAAGTGGTAGGCGAGCTACCCTTCGGCTTGGCCGGGGCCTCGGCTGGGACCCTGGACGGCGTCATTTACCTAGCCGGCGGCTCCAGCGCGACTGGGGCCCAGGCGACGGCACAGCCCGTGAACGACGTCTTCGCCTTCGACACCGCCACCCGCTCAGTGCTGCGGGCTGGCTCGCTTCCCGTGGCGGTCGCCTACGCGGGTACGGCTGTCTCCGGCAACCGCCTCTACCTGGTGGGTGGTGAGGTTGCCGGTGGGGCGCCCACCTCCGCCGTCCAGTTCGTAAGACCAGACCGGCGTTTCGGGACAGCGGGCTCACCCGGGGCCGGCTCCCCCTATTACGGCTACAAGCTGCTCGTTGCCGACCGTGGCAACGACCGCCTTCTCGTCTTGAACGACACGGGCCAGATCATATGGAGGTACCCGTCGAAGAACGCCCCTCCCCCGCCGACCGGCTTTTACTACCCCGACGACGCCTTTTTCATCCGGCATGGGACAGCCATCATCTCCAACCAGGAAGCGAACGACACGATTGTGGAGATCGCGTACCCTTCGGGGCGGGTCCTCTGGGATTACGGCCACCCTCGCACACCCGGCACCGCGCCCGGGTACCTCCACAATCCAGACGACGCCTACCTCTTGCGCAATGGTGACGTGACGGTCGCCGACCCGATGAACTGCCGTGTCCTCATCATCGACCCCACCACCAAGACCGTTCTCCACCAGATCGGCACCAACGGCGTGTGCGCCCACAACCCCCCCTACGACCTTGGCTCGCCCAACGGCGACACGCCACTCACAGATGGCAACCTGCTGATATCGGAGATCGACGGGACCTGGATCGACGAGTACACGACGACGGGCAAGCTCGTCTGGACCGTGCACCTACCGATCACCTACCCGTCGGACCCCCAGCAGATCGGCCCCGACCGCTACCTCGTCGCTGACTACCGGTACCCGGGCGCCATCGTCGAGTTCAACCGGGCCGGACAGGTCCTCTACCGCTACCAACCGAGAACGGGCACAGGCCAGCTCAACGACCCCTCGCTCGTCGAACTGCTGCCAAGCGGTGTGTTCATGCTGAACGACGACCACAACGACCGCATGGTCGCCATCGACCCCTCGACGGGCGCAATAGTGTGGCAGTACGGCCACACGGGCGTGCCCGGCACGGCGCCCGGCTATCTCAACAGACCTGACGGCTTCGACATCCTGGGGCCAGGCGGATCCACGCCTACTCACCCCGCCACCGGTTGAGCCCACCCGCCCCGGTGCCGCCAAAGGGACGCGCAGCAGGCACGCGACGAGAGGGCGCAACTGAAGCAGCCTCCTAGTCAGAGGAGTGGAGACGAAGGGACTCGAACCCTCGCCCTCCTGCGTGCAAAGCAGGCGCTCTAGCCAACTGAGCTACGTCCCCGGGTAACCGGCTGAGGACCACCGTACCAGCAACGGCCGGCCTGCCCTCCTGTCCACCGCCGGTCGAGCCGACCTCGTGCGCGAGGCCGCCTGCACGCCCTGGAACAGCGCTGGTTCGCCATCGATGGGCGACCGGCATTAGCGTTAACAGCGTGATCGCGAAATACCCGAGCTCGACCAGCCGCCCGGTATGACAGCGGCCACCACCACCCCGCCGGCACCGGCCCGTCCCCGGGCCGCCATCGCCGCAAAGACCCTGCGCAGGGACCGTTGGCGGCTCGAGCCGACGGTGACGGCGATCATCCTGCTCATGTTCGTGGGGTACGTGTCGTGGGCGGCCTGGCAGAACGCCGACTACTACGCCCGCCCCTACCTCTCCCCCCTCTACTCCCCCTGTCTCGCCTCCATATGCGAGAACGTGCGGGCTGGATCGCACATCGTCCACCCCCCGATGGTCGGGTTCATCGGCACGTGGTGGGCCGTCTCGCCGGCGCTCCTCGCCATCATCATCCCGGGCGGCATCCGGACCACCTGTTACTACTACCGCAAGGCCTACTACCGCTCGATCTGGCGCTCGCCGCAGGCCTGCGCCGTCGCCGAGCCTCACCGCCGCTACACCGGCGAGACCCGGTTCCCGCTCATCCTCCAAAACGTCCACCGGCTCTTCTTCACCCTTGCCCTGCTCATAAACGGCGTCCTCACCTGGGACGCCTTCGAGAGCTTCCGCTGGCCCGGCGGGTGGGGAATGGGCGTCGGCTCGATCGTCCTCACGCTGAACGCCGCCCTCTTGTGGCTCTACTCGGTTTCCTGCCATTCCTGCCGGCACATAATCGGGGGCCGGCTGAAACACTTCTCCCGCCACCCCGTGCGCTACAAGCTCTGGGGGGTGGTGTCCAAACTGAACGCCCGGCACATGCAGATCGCGTGGGTGAGCATGGTCTGGGTCGCTCTCACCGATCTCTATGTCCGCCTGGTCGCGACCGGGTGGATCCCCAACCCGAGGTTTTTCTAAATGCCAGAAGAGCCCTACGAGCACCACGCTTACGACGTCGTCGTGATAGGCGCCGGCGGGGCGGGCCTGCGCGCTGCGATCGAAGCGCACAACGCGGGGGCGAAGACCGCCATAATCTGCCGCAGCCTCCTCGGCAAAGCGCACACCGTCATGGCCGAGGGGGGTATCGCTGCCGCCCTCGGCAACCTGTGGCCCGAGGACAACTGGAAGGTCCACTTTCGCGACACGATGCGGGGCGGGAAGCTCCTCAACAACTACCGGATGGCCGAGTTGCACGCCAAGGAGTCCCCCGAACGGGTCTTGGAGCTCGAGCAGTGGGGGGCGCTGTTCGACCGCACGCCGGCCGGCAAGATAAGCCAGCGAGACTTCGGCGGCCACCGCTACGCCCGCCTCGCCCACGTCGGCGACCGCACCGGCCTGGAGATGATCCGCGCCCTCCAACAGCGCGCCGTGGCGCTTGGCATCGACGTCTTCATGGAGCTCACGGTCACCGACCTTTTGAAGGACGCCGGCCGCATCGCCGGGCTGCTCGCCTACTGGCGGGAGTCGGGCAACTTCGTAGTATTCGAGGCTCCAGCCGTCGTACTGGCCACGGGGGGCATAGGCAAGTCCTGGAAGGTCACCTCCAACTCCTGGGAGTGCACGGGAGACGGCCACGCCCTCGCGCTCCGGGTGGGGGCGACGCTGCTCAACATGGAGTTCGTCCAGTTCCACCCGACCGGCATGGTCTGGCCGCTCTCGGTACGAGGGCTGCTCGTCACCGAGTCCGTGCGCGGCGACGGCGGCGTGCTGCGCAACTCGGAAGGCAAGCGCTTCATGTTCGACTACATACCGGAGTTTTTCAAGGCCGAGACCGCCGACAACGTCGAAGAGGCCGACCGCTGGTACGAAGACAAGCGCAACCGCCGGCCCCCCGAACTGCTCCCTCGCGACGAGGTCGCCCGGGCCATAAACGCCGAGATAAAAGCGGGCCGGGGCTCTCCGCACGGGGGCATATTCCTGGACATAGCGAGCCGCCGCAGCCCCGAGTTCATAAAGAGGCGCTTACCCTCCATGTACCACCAGTTCAAGGAACTGGCCGACGTCGACATCACCAAGCAGCCCATGGAGATCGGGCCCACGTGCCACTACGTGATGGGCGGGGTCGAGGTGGACGCCGACACCCAGGCGTCGGTGGTCCCGGGCCTCTATGCCGCCGGCGAGGTAGCGGGAGGTATGCACGGGGCCAACCGCCTCGGGGGCAACTCGCTCTCCGACCTGTTGGTCTTCGGTAAGCGCGCCGGCGAGTTCGCCGCCGCCTACGTGAAATCTCTTGGCGCCACGCGGCCCAAGGTCAGCGAGGCCGAGCTGTCGACGGCGACCGCAGACGCTCTCGCGCCGCTGCGGGCGGGCAAGGCCGAGGAAAACCCCTATGCCCTCCACCAGGAGCTGCAAGAGACCATGCAGGAGCTGGTCGGCATCATCCGGGTGGAGGCGGAGCTGAAGGAGGCCCTCGAGCGCATCGCCTTGCTGCAGGCGCGCGCCGCCCAAGTCTCGGTCGGGGGGGGACGGCACTACAACCCTGGTTGGCACCTCGCCCTCGACCTACGCAACATGCTGCTCGTCTCCCAAGCCGTCGCCATGGCGGCCCTGGAACGCCAAGAAAGCCGCGGCGCCCACACCCGCGACGACTTCCCGATGACCGAGCTCTCCTGGGGCGACCGCAACGTGGTGCTCGAGCTGAAGACGCCCCGAGAGAGCGGGCTGCCGGCCCTTGCCACGCGGGAGCAGCCTCTTCCAAAGATGCCCCCTGAGCTGGCCGAACTGCTGGAAGGAGACCATTGAGCTACGACTTGACGCTGCGCATCTGGCGGGGCGACGCCGGCGGCGGCGACCTCGTCGAGTACGTCGTGCCGGCCGAGGAGGGCCAGGTGGTGCTCGACGTCGTCCACCGGGC
>JAJYMB010000134.1 GCA_021787365.1 Actinomycetes bacterium
CCGCTGCTTCTGGGGTGGCGGCGGAGCCAAGGGACCGGCTCACCAGGAATGTTCGTTCAATCAACCAGGGCCGTAAGTCCCTGGGAGGAAGCGAGAAGAACATGCCAAAGCCAAACGACAAGCCGTTTGCGATTCCCAAGCAGTTGGTGTGGGAGGCGTACCGGCAGGTCGCGGCCAACAAAGGTGCCCCGGGAGTGGACGAGCAAACTCTGGGCGAGTTCGAGGCCGACTTGCGGAACAATTTGTACCGCCTGTGGAATCGGCTGAGCTCGGGGTCGTACTTCCCGCCCCCGGTGCGGGCAGTGGAGATACCGAAGCCCCACGGCTGAGGAACCAGAATTTTAGGCGTACCGACGGAGCGCGGATAGCGCAAAGTCCCTCAAGCCGAACACAGTTTCGGGATACGTAGTAGTCACTCACCCGTTCCACCCGCTGTTTGGCCAGCGGCTCGAGGTACTCTTCGAGCGGCGCCAGGCCGGCGGGCTAGTGCTCAGCTGTGACGGCGGTCCGCTCGGCAGGATGTGGCTGCCGGCGACGTGGACGGACCGTGCCGGAGTGGAGCAACCCACAAAGCTGACGTACGAGGTGCTGGTCGAACTGGCCGCCGTGATGGTCGCCATCGGCGGACGTGGCCGCTGAGCAGCGCTGACCAGCGAGCGAAATACTTGACTCGCAACGCTCGACCGATCATGCTCTTGTGTACAAATGGTATACAAGAAGGCAGACGACCTGAGCAACCTGACCGTGCGCCAGTTGCGAGCACGGCGACGCCGTTTGGTGAAGGGCCTGCCCGATTTCGAGGCCGTGTTGCGAGGTTCGCTGGTGGACCAAGGCCGTCGCTGTGGCAAGGCAGGGTGCCGTTGTGCCCGTGGCGAGCTGCACGGCCCGTACTTGTACCTGGCGGTGGGGCGAGGCCCCGCGGTTTCCCGGCTGGTGTACGTACCTTCCTCGCTCGAGGAGCGAGTCCGGAGCCGAGTCGAGCTAACTGCGGCGGCAGAGAAGGCGCTCGAGGAGATCTCGGCGGTCAACCTCGAGCTGTTACGACGACGGGAGCTCGGGTAGTTGACGCTCTCGTGCTTGGCAGAGATGGTGGCGCCGGTCGCCAACATGGTCGAAGCCGCCCTCGCCAGCCGCGCACGGCCAGCCGCTGCCGAGCCTCCCGTCACGGCAAATTGTGCAGGACCACCACAAGGAGGGCACGACGATGCTGAGGAGCGAGAGCAAGATCACGGCGTCACACCGGAGCAGGAAATGCCTCGTGTACGTGAGGCAGTCGACGATGGCGCAGGTGAGGGGCAACACCGAGTCGACCGCTCGCCAATATGGCCTGGCGGGAGAGGCGGCGCGGCTGGGCTGGGCCGCGCAAGATATAGAGGTGATCGACGCCGACCTCGGCCTGTCGGGCCGCTCGGCCGACAACCGTGCCGGTTTCAAGGAGATAATTGCCCGTGTGTGCCTCGGCGAAGTCGGCGCCATCTTCGGCCTCGAGGTGTCCCGCCTGGCCCGGTCCAACGCGGACTTGGCGAAGCTGCTGGAGCTCAGCCGCCTGACCGACACTCTGGTGATCGACACCGACGGCGTCTACGATTTAGCCGACTATTCCGACCGCCTCATCCTGGGGTTCAAGAGCCAAATGTCCGAGGCAGAGCTTCATATCCTGTCGGACCGCCTGCAGGGCGCGAAGCGTGCTGCTGCCGAACGCGGCGAACTGCGTTCCCCGCTCCCCGTCGGCTATGTGTACGACGAAGAGGGGGCAACTGTGATGGGCCCGGACCAAGAGGTGCAGGCCGCGATCCGTGACGTCTTCGCCGCATTCCACGCCACGGGCTCGGCCTACGGCGTGGTCGGGTCGTACCTTGGCCGGAAGTTCCCTCAAAGGGCGTACGGCGGTGCCTGGGCGGGCGAGCTGCGCTGGGGACGGCTCACCTACTCCCGAGCCTGCGGTGTCCTGTCGAACCCGGCATATGCCGGGGCCTACGTTTACGGCCGCTCCCGCTCCCGCCGAGTAGTCAACCCCGACGGGACCACTCGCTTGTCGACAACACAGCTGCCTCGTGCCGAGTGGCCCGTAGTCATCTTGGGACACCACGAGGGTTACGTGAACTGGGAGCAGTTCTTGGCTATCGAAGCGAAACTGGTTGCCAACCGCACGACGGCAGGGGCACGGCCAGCGAGAGAAGGAGGAGCTCTCTGCCAGGGCATCGTGTTCTGCGGGGCATGTGGGCGAGCGATGAGCACCTTTTCTGCTGGAGGCCACGACTACTACGACTGCGCCCACGCCCGGCAGGACCACACCGTCACCACAGCGTGCCGGGGGGTGCGTGCCGATACCGTGGACCGAGCGGTGGCCGACTACCTGCTGGGCGCCGTCTCGGCTGAGGAGCTCGCACTGGCGTTGGCCGCCGCCGACGAAGTGACCGAACGCCGCGCCCGTTCCACCCGGGCCGCCGAACTGGCCGTGGAACGAGCCAAATATCAAGCAGACCGGGCCGAAAGGGCGCTGCTCGCCATCGAGCCGGAGAACCGGCTCGTCGCCCGCACTTTCGAGAACCGCCTCCAAGACCGCCTGGGCGAGCTCGCTGAAGCCGAAGCTGCTCTTGTTACGCAGCTGGCGTCTGTGGCGCCGCTGCCACCGCGCGCCGAGCTCGAAGCGGTCGTCGAGGACCTCGGCGAACTGTGGGCCGCACCGACCACCTCGAACCGTGACCGCAAGTGGCTTTTGCACACGTTGGTCGCCGACGTCACGTTGGTGCCCGACGCCGACCGGTCGAAGCTGCGCATCGGGGTCCACTGGCGTTCGGGCGCGACCGAAGAGCTCGTGGTGCAACGCATGAGCCGCATACACGAAGTCCGGCGCACTGCCCCCGAGGCGATCGACTCCGCTAGGCGTGCCGGGCCAGACCTCGACAACCAGGAGCTCGCTTCCGCCCTAAACGCGGCCGGCTACAAGACCGGGGCCGGGCGGCCCTTCGACGGCGCCGGTGTCTCCTCGCTGCGGCACTATCACGGCATCGGCTCACCGGTACTGCTCGAACCAGGGGAGCTCACGGTCAGAGACGTCGCCTCCCGCCTCGGCGTGAACCATGGCGCAGTGATCGAGTGGGTCAACCGCGGCCTCCTGCCGGCGAGACGCGGGATCTACAACCGTTGGTGCATCCCCTTCGGGCCCGAAGTCGAAGCTCGCTGGCGCGCCCACGTCGCTAATTCTCCGCATGTGCACGCAGATATCGACCCTCGTCCCCCGACCTCGACGGAGCGCACCGTGTCGCAAGTGGCCGAGATCCTCGGCATCGACCCTGACGCCGTTTACCACTGGACTGCGGTCGGCCACGTACCCTGGCGGCGCGGACCTGGAGGCCGGAAGTACATAGACTTCACGCCAGGAGTTGAGATCGCCTGTCTCCAACTCATCGCCAGTTCAAGTCATCTACCAACGGAAATCAAGTCCAAAGCCCAACGAGCCTTGACAGGAGGCAAAGTATGAAGCCACCGTCCCGACTGTCGCTGACAGGGTGGCCCAAACGGTGGTAGCCAAGTACCTAGTGGTCGCGCGCGTAAATGATAGTGACAGGCATTTATCTGTACTTAATTAACTAAGAGGAAGACAAGCACCTGGGTGCAACGTCGATGACGCGTTGGTAACGTAGGGACGTCGAGGACGGCTCAGGGTTCCAATGTCGAGCAAAGGGGGATCAGGGGCG
>JAJYMB010000116.1 GCA_021787365.1 Actinomycetes bacterium
CCGGCGTCGATGCCAAGCTCTTGGCGGCGGGCCCGGTGGTGGTGGTCGTGGTGGTGGCGGCGGCGGGCCCGGTCGTCGTCGTGGTGGCGGCGGCGGGCCCGGTGGTGGTGGTCGTGGTGGTGGCGGCGGGCCCGGTCGTGGTGGTGGTGGCGGCGGGCCTAGTCGTGGTGGGAGGCCGAGTAGTGGCTGCCGTCGCGGGTGGCGTCGTCGTCCTGGAAGTCGTCGCCGTTGTGGCCTGGTCCTTTCTCACTCTCCTGACTGCCGGGGTCTTCCGCACTTTGCGCGTGGTGGTAACGGCATTGATGGTCGTAGTAGTCAGCCCTTTCGTAGTTGTGACTGTCCTGTGGGCGACGGGAGTCGTCCTTGAGTTCGCGGGTCGTGTCGTCGGCCGTTTTGTCCGGGTTGTACCTGGAGCGCTGCTGGTTCGGCCAACCCGCGTGGCACTGGTAGTGCTAGCTGTTGTGACTGGGGCCCGAGGCCTCGTCGTGGACCGCACGCTCATCTGGGTTGCGGGAGCCGGGCGCGTCGTGGCCGTCGGGGTCTTAGATGTTGAGTTGCCCGGACTTGAACTGCTCGGAGAACTGGTGGTCGAGTTGGACGGTGTGCTCGCCGTCGTCGTCGCCGACTGGCTGCGGTCCCGCGGCCCCCGAAAGGCGCGTCGGCCACCAGCACCATGGCCCAAACGGTGCCCGGCGCCACGCCGCCCGACGACGAGGGGCGGGTGGCGAACGGCCGTGCTTGTACCGGGCGCCTCTAGCGTCGTACCGCCCCCCTTGAGCCGGTTTGGCGCCGCCGCTTGTTGCACGCCGGCATCACCACGGCTTGGGCCCGGGCCCGGGGAGAGCACGTTGGATGGCGTCGAAGCCGGGCCTCGAGCCGTGGCCCTGGTGGTATGGTCGCCCTTTGGCGAACTGGACAAGGCGTAGGCGGCCCCTACTAGCACCAGCGCGATAAGAAACGAGAACGCGTTGTTGCGAACGAACCTGGCGCCAGCCCGCACGATTAGCCGGGCGGTCACCCGGGCCAACGTCGCCGGCCGGCTGGCGGCTGCGAGGGTCCTCCGAAGTAAGCGGCCCAGCATGAGCCCGTCCCTCCCATTTGGAGTTTTCCCCGACAGATGCACAATGACAGTCAGTCGTAGGTCTTCCTGCAGCCTGCGCTTCCGCCGACGCCTAACTGACCTTCCATGGGTCCTGCAGCTGCAGTTGCTGCATACCCGAACGCCTTCTGGCAGAAACCTCGCTCGCCGGAGTTGCGACGAGAGCTCGCCTCAGGGACCCAGGACGATCCCACTTTGCGTGCATGCAACTACACAGTGCGTGAACTCGACGCAGCTGAGAGCCGCGGCCTCCCTACAACCGAGGTGCTATAGACGCCGGCTCACGAGGAGGGCCGCGTCCTCAGGGCGTCGGACCAACGCCAGGTCGTTCGTTCGTCGCACCAGGGCCAACTGCGTCCGAGCACCGGAACACTCGTGTGATGATCGAGCGCGCACAGTCGAGGGCGCTCAGGTACGTAATGTCGACGACCAGGTCGTACTCGACGACGTCATGCACGCTCTCGGCTTGGGAGAGCGCCATGCCAACGATGCGGTCCGGGCGGTGCTGTTCGCGTTGAGCGGCCACCTCGGGGTCGCAACGCACGCCAACCCAAAGAACGGCTAGGCCATCGAGCTCCCTGGCCAGCCTCTCCTGTGAAGACTTGCCACCGAGGAAGACCTCGTCGATGATGAGGCCAGTCCCGGCGTTCCCGATGGCAGCGAGCCCCTGGTACCACGCCGCCTCGGCCCGCCGAAAATCATCCCCGACTGCCACGGAACCATCCGGGCGGATCTCGATGGACGGTTCGTTACCGAGGGGCTGATCACCGCCCGGTAGTGCGCGGATCAAGTCGTCGACTCCAAGGGTCATCCAGGTTGGGCCCAACAAGCCTTGGAGCGCGCGTGCTATGGAGGACTTTCCTGAGCTCGAACCGCCGTTTAGCACAATTACAGAGATGCCGGCCACCCGGTGACGCTAGCAGAGGAAACGCCTTTGCGCCCAGCGCAGGGAAGGAGGCTGGAGTTCCTGGGGGAAAATAGAGCAGCCAGCGGGTACCAAGACGGTGCCGGTGACGGGCGCCGAGATCACTCGTGGCCGGCCCCGAGATCCACTGGTTGACCTGCCTTATGCTCTCCCAGGAGAGCCGTGCCGACGAGGTACCGGTTCTCGGCAGCCAGTAGTGCATGGGTTGTCGAGCAAGTCGTCGCTGCTGATCACTTCTTCCAGGTGGCTGCGGTGGTCCGAGACATCGTCGTGTTTGCTTCCCCGGATTGACCTGTTCGAAGCGGGCCCTGGCTGGGCGAGTCAGGAGATCTCGAAGACCGGGTGGTCCTTGTGTTCGGGGAGCTTGTGGAACAGCGGCGTCAACGAACGCCCCGTTTTGGCGCGGTAGGCAGCGATGACCTGCGCCCGGCGCTCGACAGGCACCTCGCTCGCCGAAACGGTGCGCGAGCTCCGGCCTTGGATCAGCTCGCCGCCCCCGGCCTGGCGCAGGTTCTTCACCCAGTCGGCCTCCCCGCGCGCTGAGACCAAGTACTTTCTCCCGTCGTAGTCCAAGACGACGAGCGGGACCTTGTGCGGCACCCCGCTCCGTCGGCCGGCGACGACGAGGGTTGCCACCCGCCCAGGAGCGAACTTCATGGCAAGTGGGTTCAAGACTCCAGCGAGCAGAGGCTGCGGTTTGAGGTAAGCCAATTCGGCTCCTTTCTCCTGACGGCAGGCGCACGCTTTCGTGTGGCGCATCTCTTACAGCCCTCTTGAGACAAAGCATGGCCCTCGCCCGTGACACCGGGGCATTGAGCCTGGTGGGCGGGCCCTCCTTCTCAGGCGGCCTCTGTCACAGCCGGGCCTCCTGTCTTGTCTTTAGGTACCGAGACATACGGGTACATAGGGGCCCCGCCGAGAAGGCGCAGGTGTGAACTCTGGTCTGGCCTGCGAGGCCGCGCACCATCGGCATCTCGGCTCTTCGGGTGAAGGCCTCCGACGCGTCGGTAGCCAAAGTCCGCCCTATGGACACGAGAACGGAGGCACGAAAATGTCACGGCTCGGCAACGAAGACGGCTTTACCACCGCTGGGGGCCACCAGAAGAGCGGGTATGGCTCTCGCACGCAGCAACTTGTCCATGGCTCGGCTCCGACCCTCGTGCCCTTTGCCCGCGCTCAGGCTCGGGATGTAATGCGGGCGGTGCCTGCATGGGCACCCCTAGCCAGCTAGGTGGTCGCGCCGCCGACCTCTTTGGGCGCCGCCAGGTGTTCCTCTTCGGGCTCGGGATGTTCACCGCCTTCAGCCTGCTCGGTCGTTTTCGTCAACGTCCCTATCGGCCCGCTTCGTGGCTCGCCTCGAGGTGCGCCGCCAACTGGTGGCAGGACTGCTGTTGGCGGCGGGGGGCCTGGCGTGGTTGGCAGGCCTGGCGCCAGGTGACGGCTTCTGGTCGAGCCTCTTTTGGCCCGAGCTACTGACGGGCACCGGAATGGGCCTGTCTTTCGTCCCGATTGCCTTGGGTGCTACCGCCGGGGCCCCGCCGCAGCATGCCGGGCTGGCATCAGGGCTCCTCATCACCACTTGCCAGATGGGCGGCGCCATCGGGCTGGCCGCGACTGCAGCCGTCGCCGCAGCGGTCCACCCGGGCTCGGCCGCTCGCGTCGCCGTGGCCCCCGCCTTGACGAGCGGCTACGACCACGCCCTGGGAGCCTGTGTCGGGGTGCTCGTGGCCAGGGCGCTCGCGGCGCTCTTCTACCCGGCCCGGCCGAAGAGGGCGCCGGTCCTCGCCGGCGAGGGCTTTCGATCTTCCACGGAGGCTGGCCCCTCCCCGATCCGGTGCGTGCCGCTCACCTCGACCAGTGGCTCAGCGCGCTGTCAATTGGACCGATGGGGCGTCTCTACGGTAAGCCCGGAAAGGGCCCTATAGCCTCTTCAGGGAGCAACCAGGGTGAAGTCCTTGGACGCCAGTTCCGAGCAAGCCAAATGCAAGACCGAAAACAAATGCAAGACAAGGCCAAATGCAAGACGAGAAAGGGGAACCACCGAACATGCGAGCCTCAGTCATAAAAACGCCCGGCGCCCTCGGCAGCGGCCCCATGCTCGGCGTCCAAGCGCAACGTGCTTCCCACCCCCAAGGAGGAGCATGAACCATGGACGCGCCTCAGTTGGACGACGAAGCTGGCCTCCGAGGGCTCATGTTCTCGATCGCCTACCGGATGACCGGGAGTGTGGCCGAGGCCGAGGACCTCGTCCAAGAAGCGTTCTTCCGGCTGGGACGGGCCCGCCTCGGCGGCGTCGTGGTCGAGTCGCCCAAGGCCTACCTGAGCGCGATCACCACCCGGCTCGCCATCAACCACCTGCGTTCGGCGCGCGCCCGCCGGGAGTCCTATGTCGGCACCTGGTTGCCAGAGCCCGTGGTCGCCAAACTGCACGAGAGCCCCGAAGAAATGACTGAGATCTCCGACTCGCTTTCCATGGCTTTCCTCTTGCTGCTCGAGAGCCTGTCGCCGGTCGAGCGAGCCGTGTTCTTGCTCCGGGAGGTGTTCGAGTACCCCTACGAGGACATCGCCCAGATCGTGGACAAGAGCGAGGCCAACTGCCGGCAGATCTTTGCACGCGCCCGCCAGCGCATCGGTAGCCAGCAAGCCCGTTACGAGGCGTCGCGCGAGCAGAGCGAGGCCCTTGTGCAGTCCTTCCTTGCCGCCGCCCGCGACGGCGACCTCGGCCAGCTCGTCGACCTTTTGGCCGCAGACGTTGCCTTGTACGGGGACGGGGGCGGAAGGGCGACCAGTCTCCCCGAACCCCTCTTCGGGCGGGACAAGGTCGCCACCTTCATCCTCGAGGTGTTCGAACGGACTCGGCGGCTCGGTGTCACCCCCAATACGGTCCTCGTCAACGGTGTGCCCGGGGTCGTCACTCATGACGTGCAAGGAAAAATAGTCAGCGTCCTCTCACTGGAAGTGCTCGATGGCGTGGTCCAGACCGTCCGTAGCATCGTGAACCCCGACAAGCTGCAGCACCTCGGCCCCGTCTCCGACCTGCTCCGCATCCCCGGTCGGGATGAGGATGCCGGGACTCCATAGCGGGTTGCCTTCTTTCATGGCACAGCCTCGCGTTGCATATGCGGCAAGAGGTCCTGCAGCGGTACTGAAGTGCCTGGGCCCAATACGACCTGTGCGTGCAGGTTGTCGGGATGGACCCGGTACATGAACTCGCGGCAGCGCCCGCAGGGTGACAACACGTAAAGGGAGCCCTTGTCGTCGCGCCATACGGCAACGATCTTCTCTATCTCGAACTCGCCGGCGGTGACCATTGCGGCGATGGCGGCGTGCTCAGCACAGAAGCCCATGCCGCAGGGGACGTCGATGCAGACACCCGAGTAGCGGTTGCCCGCCACCGTGAGCAGGGTGCACGCGACGGTGCCCGAGCTACGGTCGCCAAGGACTAGAGGGTTGAGGACGGCTGCGGCCGACGCGATCAGTTCGTCATCAACGGCTTCGGTCATCTCACGACCCTACCTTTTAGCATCTCACGAGCAGGGCCAGCCCGACCGTCCGCCGACTGGGTGCCGGCAAAAGCGAGCGTTGGCGGCGAGGTCCATGCCCGAAGGAGAAGCAGGTCCCAGCTTGTACCTGAGCCGGCCGATGGCGACCGCCACGGTCTTGGTGAAAGGGTCGGTGTTCTCGTCCCAGGCCTTCTCCAGCAATTGCTCGGAGCTCGGGTAGCCGGGCGAGGCGGCCATGAGCGCCTCCAGCACGGCGAGCTCCTTCGCCCGTAGCTCAAGCAGGCTTGAATTCGGTGCGCGTCAGCTCCATAGCCCGGCCATTTCGCTCTGCCACCCAATACGAGGTTGAGCGACAGGTCCGCCACGCTGAGCACGGCGTCACGGTCCGGGTAGCTCCGCCTGATAATGGCCTCGACCTTCGCCAGTAGCCTCGAGGCGAAGCGGCCGGGCCAGCGCGGCGCGGGGCGCGTCGTCGTCCTCCACCACCATCACACGAAAGAGGGACATCATGTGGTCGATGGCACGCTCACCCGTCCAGGATCCACCGACCAACGGGAGAGCCGTCGCCAGGGACCATGAGAAATCTAGGAGAGACCCCGGGGCGTGACCGAGGCAGGCATGGGCGTTGACCGCCCGACTTTGGTGAGGTGGCGAAGGGCTGTCGTCGCAGCCTTCGCTCTCGGCGGGGTCACCGTGGCTGCCTGGGGGCCGCGGCTCCCAGCCATAAAGGCAGAGCTCGGTATCGGCACCGCCACCATCGGCCTACTTCTTGCCGGCGTCACAGTCGGCGCCATTGGTGGGCTCGCCGCCTCGACCCCCGTCCTGCACTGGCTCGGGGGCCGGCGCGCCCTCGCCGGGTCGCTCCTCGTCGTGGTGGTGGCGATGGCGGTGATGGGCCTGGCCATTGCCCTTCGGTCCGTCCCCCTGCTAAGCGTCGCTTTCGTGGCGGTGGGCCTCGGTATCGGCACGCTGGACGTGCTCATCAACGTCGAGGGCTCGGCGATCGAGCGCGCCGTCGGGCGCACGCTGATGCCCTTCATGCACGGAGGTTGGTCGGTCGGTGCAGCTGTGGGGTCGGGAGTCGGAGCGGCTTGCGCCGCCCTCGGCGTCGGGCCAGCCGCACAGTTCTTCGGCGAGGCCGCTGTCATAGGTGTCACCGGTCTCGTCATGGCGCCGGCAATCCCACCCGGGGACCGCGCTCCAGGCGGACCGCCTGTCATGACGCGCTCGGCGAAAGTCCGCCAATGGCTGCGCGGCTGGACCGACTGGCGCCTCCTCTTGATCGGCGTCGTGATGCTCGGTGTCGAGCTCGGCGAAGGGTCCGCCAACAACTGGCTCACTTTGGCCGTGCACAACGACCACAGCCAGAGCGCGGCAGTCGCGGCCCTGTTCTTCACCGCCTTTGCCGCTAGCGAGGCAACCGCCCGCCTCCTCGGGGGGCCTGTCGTCGACCTGCTCGGGCGGGTGAAAGCCATCCGTCTCACGACCTCCCTCGGCATATCCGGCATGCTGCTGTTCATCCTCGTAGGCAACCGCTGGGTGGTGCTGGCCGGCGTCGTCCTTTGGGCTATAGGAGTCTCAATGGGGTTCCCGCTCGGTATGTCCGCCGCCGCAGAGAGCGGGCCCGATCCAGCGGCACGAGTGAGCGTGGTCGCCTCAATCGGCTACTTCGCCAACCTCGCCGGGCCGCCCGCCATCGGCGTACTAGCACAATCCGCCGGCCTGCTCAACGCCCTCTGGCTTATTGTGGCCTTGTTCGTAGCGGCCTTCTCCGTAGCAGGTTCGCTCCACAAGCGGCCTGAGGCCCTTGCCCGTACGACTGAGCAGCTGGGTTGACGGCTCGCCCGGGCCTTCGACCTGGTCGTTGTGGTAGACGATCCCGTACTCGAAACGCCGGGTGCCGGCCCTGCAGATCTGGAAATCAAGGCCTGCCAACTCCGGCAGCTCGACCCGCCGCGCCCAACTTGGCCATTCGATCAGGCGGTCGATGACGCGGAACACCTCGTCTACGAAGTCGCCCCCGGCACCAGGCGAGCGCTCCTCGTACCAAGCGTGTGACGACTGGAGTTCCTGTAGCGCAGCGGGATAGAAGCGGGCCCGCAGCGCCACCGGCCGAACTGCCTACGGACCTCTTCGTAAGGAGTGCCCTCGACCGCGCCGGATTCGGTGTGGCGGGGCCCGACGGACGATCTGGGCGTTATGCTCGGCCTGAACGACCTCGGGATCCTCGTAGGGCTCGTCTTCCAAGCGCTCGATGAGCTCGTGGACCAGCTTGGGCCGCTCATCCAAAGGCAACGCGAGAGCGGCCTCAAAGATGTCGGGATGCGCCATCATGCTCCGAGTGTAGGTCGCAGGTGCGACGGTATCCGTCGTAGAGGTTCCGCGAAGACATGTCACGGCTCGATTTCACACATCCGGCCAAAGTCCGGGCTTCGGAGTAGTGGGCCTTACTTACCCCCATGCGAACCGCGTGCAGGCTCTCGGACCGGTGATCACCCTGTCTGGCTCGAACAGTAATGCCGGCTGATGGCCAATGGCCACATCGCGTCTCGGTGCCCCGTAAGCGGATCGACTCTTGCGACCCCTCAGCGACGCGACGTGGTGTCATTCTCGGCTGGTACCGCTTGTGCTGGCGCGGTTTGTCCCTGCTGCCAGACCGCTTTGTACTTGGCCGATTTCTAGAGTGCTAGACCGGTTTGCGGCCCCATGCGGTGATCATCGGTGCGAGCATGAGGTCCACATCGCCGCGCGTGAGGTTCGCAACGTGCGTCTCGCTCTCCTCCGGCGTCGCCAAACCCGCGGCTAGCAACTGGTCGCGGACGTGCCGGACCGAGGCCGCCTCCAGAAGCGCGCACGCGCGTGACCCGATCGGGAAATAGGCCTCCGCCCCGACGTCCGCAAGGTCTGCCGCACGCAGCAGCCGGGGCCGTGTCCGGCCGTACGCGAGCTCCGCGCCGCGCTCAGCCATCAGAGTGCGGATCCGGGCGCGCAGTCGGTTCGCCAGCTCCTCAGCGGGGCCACGCTCGTCCGGGCAGGCAAGCGGCTGCAACGCAGGGTCCGCGTCCTCGAGCACCAGCCATCCACCCGGCCGCAGCGCATCGACCATGACCCGTAACGCGCTCACGCGGTCGGTGAGGTGGACCAGCACCAGCCGCGCATGGACCAGATCGAACGTCTCCGACGGCGGCGGGTCGCGGACCACGTCGTGCCGGCGCACCTCCAGCACGTCACCTGCCGTCGGCTCGATCCACGACACGTCGATGTCGGTGGCCAGTACCCGCCCGCCTGCCCCCACACGCTCTATCAGGCCGCGCGGCACCGACACGCCGCCCGCACCCACCTCCCAGCACCGCCACCCCTCGCCGAGCCCCAGCGCGTCGAGGTGGCTGAAGGTCCACGGGTCGAACAGCTCGGCGAGCGCCGCGAACCGATCGCCCGCCTCCAGACGATGATTGTCGAACAGGTAGCGGTCCACGGCACCAGCATGGCCCGGTCAAGGTGGCGCGAGTACAGCGGTTGACCAACGTCACGCTCGCGTCGTCGTGCAATAGCACCCGAGGACATCCGGCCACAAGGTCGATACCGAGGACAAACCGCAGCGGTATCACCGCCCCGGTAGCGGAACCCGCCGCGCGCCCGTCACGTCGCCGCGCGCCTCGGCGGTGTTCGGTGCACACCGTCGGCTCGGCGCCGCGCCATCGCCGACCTGCTAACCAGGGCGGCTCCCGCACCCCTACCGGCGGGCCGTGGTCTGCGCACACTATTCGGTGGCTGCTGACCAACCCGGCCTACCTCGGGCAGGTCACTTTCCGCGACATGACCGTGCATAACGCCCGGCGCTGCCCTGCTGAGCCTGGACTGTCGGCTATCTCGGGCTCCGAGACCCTGGTCGGCTTGGTGATGACCTGTGCCTCCACCTGGCTCGAGGCGGCCTTGGCCGACGCCAGTGGCGGGCAGCGCCTCGTGGTCCTACGACGAGGCCTGGCGCCTGCTCGCCCAACCGGCCCTCCTGGCCCGGATGCAGGCCCAGTGGAAGCTGTCCCGGGCTTGGGGGCTCGGAACAAGGAAAATTTAGCCGCACCATAACAGATAACCCGGACGCGGGAGGCCCGGGTCGCAATGTCGGTTCTCCAGCAGTGCCGGGGCCAAGTGGGATGATCCTCGTGGGCGAGCCCTACTGGCGGCTCGAGCCGCCTGACCAGACCACCGTTGAAGGCTGCCATGCGACGACCAAGGACGATTTCCTCCCACTGGCGGGACTGGTCGAGTCCTTCGGCCAGCTCGGCTTTGACGTGGTGAAGATGGTGCTCGCCGACCAGGACAGCTGGGACCGCTACGTTGCGCCGCAGTGGCTCAACATCCGCCGACGGCTCGATGCCAACCCCGATGACGAGCTGGCCGCCGAGCTTTGTGCCGAACTGACGACCGGCGCGGCACGACACGCCCGCTACCAGCGCGAGTACCTCGGCTGGGGTGTTTTCGTGTTGATGGCCCGCTAACGACGTCGTCCAGGCAACGGCGCGGGGCCTCGAACCAGGAGGAGTTCAGGGAGCTGATCGACAGGCTCGTCCGATCATCGCGGGAGTGTCGGGCAGCGGGCGAGGCCATCGACCCGCAGGAGCGCATCAGCCGGCGTCGTGCTCCCGTGGCGGCGGCTGCTTCATATAGCCGGCTGAACCCCGGCTTCGCACATAGCACACGTCCGGAAATCCGCTGGATTTCAAGCAAGAAGCCGTCGCGGACGGCACATATATCGCGGTTCACGCAACCGTGGCATGCTCCAGCTCCAAGACGATCTCGTCGTGCACCGGGATACGGAAGAAGCCGAACACGGTATGGCCGGCTCGAGGTCGCGGCGGGCTTCGTCCACCGCTCCGCAACGGAGCTGCGCGAGCCGGAACCCTCGACGCTGCTAGAAGCGAAGAGCGTCCAGGTTGTCGTTGGTGGTCACCAGCCACACCCGCCTCCCGCCAGCCCTCTCGACCACGGCCGCGAGCAGCGCCGTGCCGATCCCGCTATGGGGCTCGGTCGTCTGGAGGTAGACGACCTCTACGCCTTCGTCGAGCGCTAGCGACCGTCGCGTCTAGGTGATGTCCGGCGAGGAGCCCGGGCAGGCGTCTGGTATCGATGAGCACGTTGTCGTGGCGTTCGTCGTCACGGCGCCACGATCCGTCCTGGTCGCTGACGAACACCGCCATCTGCTTACGAAGCGCGTCGGTGAGGGCGAGGAAAACTCGGTGATGACCGAGTGCGAGTTCGTGCCCCCGCCGCCAAGGGCTACCGAGGCGGAGGGAGAGGGATTTGAACCCCCGGGGACTCGCATCCCAAGGCTTTTCAAGAGCGACCGTTGCTGTCGTTGCCTTGGGCCGATGTGGGCATGAGCTGCGATAACGCGAGGACCGAACGGCCCAGATCGGCTCCCGTCGGCTCGCTGCGGCTTGAGTCTATGGCCAACTTTATGGCCAGGCCGCATGGCCGAAACCCACGGGAGCTGGACGGGATGACTCCTTTCTTGGCACCGGCGGCAGCCGTCGGGACTCCTTGGCTCGCCACCGCGTAGCCCCTAGAGCGGACCAGTCCCACCTGGCAACCCGCTGCAAGGGGTAACCGCAAATCTGAGGCCCCAAGCGTCGTACCCAAGGTCAATTTCCTCAGCGTGGCGTGGCCGCGCGCACCGTTCCGGCCACCCCCGGGGCGGTCAGGCTCACTCACGTTCGGTGCTGCGGACTAAGCCAACCGACACGCCTCGACCCTCAGGGCGCGGATCGCCGCCTTGGTTGGCATCGCTAGCCCTCGAGGCGGTCCACAAGAATTATGCCTTGGCCATCGAGACCGAGGGCTCGTCCACGTAGCCGTCGTCCACGTAGCCGTCGTCCACGTGTAGCGACGAGCCAGGCAGCAAGAACGTTGACGCCGTACTGGCGCCGGGGGACGAGGAGGAGCCCCAGGTCGCACCATGGTACTGGACATTGTGTCAAGCGCTCTCGATGAGCAGCCGCGTCGCCTGGCGGCATCCTCCTTGTGGGCGGCGGGCAAACGCTCGCAGTGGCCATCGTACCGACACGTGGCAGTGCACAGATCCCGCGACGCTTGCTTGCCGAGTTTCCGGGTTAGTCAGGATGGCTGAGGCTCGCATCCCGGGATCCCGGGCCAACTCTCGTCGTTCAGCGAAGCAAGGTGCTCGTGGGAAGCTGATCACGAACCGTGGGTGATTCACTGTCCGATGGCAGGTCAAGGCGATGTCGCTACAGGGCGCGTGGCATCGAGCGCCGCTAGCCGTTGCAGCACCTGGCGCACCAGGACCTCCCTCGTTCCTCTGTAGTGGGCCAGCGCGAGGTCGAGGCGGAAGCGGAACTGAGGGGAGGCCGCCGAGCCATAGTTAACCGTCACCGGCTTCTGTCGGTTCAACAGCGAAAAGGCAGTAGAACCGGTCTGCTGGTCGTGCTGAAAACCTACGAGCTTGGCGAAGGCAACCTCCCGAGTTTGCTTCGGTCCCGTGAACAGGACTCGGTGGTTGGTGAGGTACAGTGCACCGCGGTCGATCGCGCCCAAGACCGGCTCCGCCTGTACGTAGTGGCCACGGGTCGCCCCGACGCGATAGCGCACACCTCTGTAGAGCGGGACCGATACGCCAGTAGATGCGCCCTCCCAGCGACCCGTATTGCGTGCATCCAAGAGGGCGGCTCCGGCGACCTTGTAGAAGAGGGTCTCGCCGATCGCGAGCGCGATTTCCTGAGTCGGGACCCCTTGGAAGCCCTCGGCGAGCCTGAGAAGCTCCACGCAGCCGTCACGCTCGGCTCGCCACTCGGCCAGGGCGTCCTCGTACCCGTTGGTTGCCCTCTTCTCCCGGTACCTCTCGAAGATCTCGACCTCCGTTTGCTCAGGCCTGGATGTAACTGACTGAAGCTTTGCCGACGATCACTCCGGCATACTCCTCTTTCCCACATTATTGCCCTGCATCGTCCAGCTCCGAGGCCATCTCCTCCACTAGGTCACGCCCCTCCACAGCAGCCTCTTCTGCTCGGTGCATCAAGCGCACGATGGGCGTCGCCTCGAGGGCCGCGCGCTGGCTGGCGATGGCTGCTAACCGCTCCCTCGCCCACTTGATCCCCTTGCAGATACGGAGAACCTGGTCCTCGACGGTCTCAGCGGGCCCCTCGTACCGCCAGTTCTGCAAGCGCCACTCCAAGGCTAGTGCTCTCAACTGGTCCGCGTCTCTGCACGCATAAGCATCGTTCACGCGGGCCATGAACTCCGTGCGGCGGGCCACATCTTCCTCCCCGATTGCCAAGTCCGGGTGGCAGTCCTTGGCCAAGGCCCGGAAGACCTGTTCGGTTTCGGGGGTCTTGGGCCGCTCTCGCTCGCCAGTGGGTTCGGGGTCGGCACCGTCGCATTCCTGCGGCGAGCTACCTCGCGTGCGGAGGTGCCACTCGACCTTGGTCCGGTATCGTGCCTCGAACGCGCGCGCCTTCAGTTCGAGCTGACATAGTCCACTCTCCGCCTCCACGACCGCCGTCTCCAGAGCCTCGAGCTCCGCCTTCAACTGCCTCAGCCGTGCCGAGCTCGGGTCGTCCAAGAGTGGGCGGAGTTCCCCGGTAGAGGTCACCTCGTCAGCTCCCTGCGTCGCCTTGCTGGGAGACTGGGAGCCTTTGCCAACAGTTCTGTATGGCCGCTCATCGCAGCAGGGTCGCCGAAGGCGACGCAAAACAGGTTGGGGCTTTCAGACTGGCCAACCCTGCCGACGATGAGGGTTCTCCGACTTACTGAAATCTCATCGAGCGGGTCCGGCAGGGCCGTTTCCCACAGCACGTGGCCGTCGGCACCGTCGAAAGCGTAAAGCCTCTTGTCGGTGGCGACCGCCAACGAACCATCAGACCCGGATTCCAGCTGCTGCACCCGCTTGGGGCTGTCCCATTGCCAAAGAGGGCTACAGGTCTCGGTGTCCAGGCAGGTCAGGCGGACGCGCCGCTTGTCAGCCACGAACACTGCTCGCGCATCATCCCGAGCGCCCACGACCCTCTCGTAGGGGAGAAGCATTCGGCTCCCGTCGACGCCGATCCGCTCGACTCCAGCGCGACCCGTGATGAAGGCGTAGCCTTTCACAGGGACCAACGCCCGGCCGAGCCAGTTGCCCTCTCCTTTGTTGGCAAGTGAGGCCGGATAGGGACCGTGACGCCAGAACTCCTCACCGGTCCGAGTGTCGTAAGCGGTCACTAGTTGGGTCTTCCCATCGAACTCGGCCTTCGTCGACACGTACAAGACAGCGGGGAACTTCTTGTTGGTCAGCACGTAGTCCGGGCTGCCGTCCAGCACTCGGGAGAAGCGGATCGCACCTGTTGCAGGGTCCACGCTTTGAAAGCACCTTCGCCCGAGGTCATCAAAGGGAAAGTGAAGAACCCGGTCTCCAAAGCCCGCGATGCCACCGGGGCCTGGCACGCCGCGCTCCCAAAGGATCTCGCCTGTATTGCGGTGCATCGTCACCAGTCGGTGTGGGTTTGGGTCGTCGCCGGATGAGCAGCGCACGATGTTGACCCCAACATTCCCGGCAGCAGTCCAAATCTGGTGACCGCCTTCGAACCCATGAAAGTCGCGTTGCCATCTGACCTGACCGTGAGGGTCGAGGGCCACGACCGCGACCATTGGTTCCACCTTTCGTACGGCCAGGAACATCGTGTCGTCATCGAAACTGACCATGGGTGCGAGACCTAGACCAAGGTCGACTTCCCCAATCCGAGCGGCTGATGTTGCGTCGAACAACATGACGGGGCCAAGAGCGCGGACGAGCACCACCCTCGTATCCCACCCCCAAGCAGTGCCGTAAGGGGCGAAGGTGACCCACCTCACCCCAGGGATGGCTTCCCACGCCGGGAATATGTGAGTGTCAAGAGTCTGCTTGAGACCCCGCAGTTCATCGTCCGCTCGTCGAACGGCGTCCCCTTCTTGCCCGATGTCGGAGGACAACGAGACGGTATCGTCGCCGTTATGGTGCTCTAGGCCGTCAGCGAGGCCCTCGTCGAAAGCTTGCACAAGACCATCCACGACCTCCTGGTAGCGGCGGCTAGCCTCAGCGAACGCCTCGTCAAACGCCCACAGCAAGCGGCCTCCCACTTCCGAAGGGAGCGGGCAGCCCTCCAATTTGGTCCTCAGCCCGGCAACCATCTCGTCCCAGGTTGAGGTGTCCCCCTCGATGTCCGAGACCTTGGTGGGGTCCTCATCGAAGACTCGACTGAGGTTGTCCATGGCCTCCAGGGAGAGCTGGCCACCCTCGCACTGAGTCACCACCTCGGCTGCCAGCTTGGCCGATGCCTCCGTCATCAGCTCCGTTATCAGCTCGAGCAGTTGAGGCCACACCTGGTCTTTCACGAGGCGGCCCACTTCAGCTTCGGCGCGGTCCACGGCGCCCTGGCCACCCGGTTGGCTCATGCCTTCTGCCATCTCTCCGCGATCATGTGCATATTGTCGACGGGATCGACCGCCAGCTACAGACCCGGGGTACATGTTCGTGATTTCGTTGCCTCCGCGCGTCGGCGAGGACGAGGGCACCGACGGCGCGACCGCCGGCCCAGGGACCGGGCTGGGTACTGCCAAGCGCGGGCGGGGCGGGCGCCGTGGTACCCCGGGACACGGGCGGCGGAGCTGGCCACTGACCGGGGAGGGCGAAGTCCTTGTGAGCTGGCCTGGGCGAAGGCCGCGAGTGCCTCTCGGAACTGGGCGCCATCTTGTTGGGCGATCCGGCCGGGTGACGTTCCGACGCCATAGCCTGGAGGAGCTGGACCGAGGACCCGCTGACGGGCTGGTAAATGGGCTCAGCGTTCGCCTGGCGCCACGATGCGGTCGACCCCTCCGACGGCTTCGTCCGTAGGTTGCGTGGTACGTGGGGGCCACTGCCAGCCGTGGACAGTCGTGAGGGGCAAGCTGTCGCTGGGCTCGGACTTGCTGGCGTGCGCAAACCAGGCGACGAACGTCCACGCTCCCCTGAAAAACCTGGTCAGCAGGGGTGAGTACGGGGGTTGAGATTACGAAAAGTTGACTTGGCGGGTCGGGGATTCATCCAGCAAACGTTTCGCACCCTCATAGCGAGGGCGAGCAGTTCCGGAGCGGGGATCGAGCAATGCGAGAAAGAGTTGACCGAGCTACCTCTGGCACTCTGCGTTATGAGAGCAATTGCCACCGTCTAGGTGGTACGGTTTCGACGGAATAAGACCAGGTCAGGTGGCATGCCTCGTCGACCTGGACGAACCTGGAAGCATCAAGACCGGTCCAATTCTAGACCCAAACCTAGACCCGAAAGGTCCGGACGCTTGCCCTCGACAACCCTGCCGCACCGCAGCACGGCGAATGGTCCCGCTCGTGCCCAGAGGCGGACGTTGATCTTCGGGGTCCAACGACGGCTACCTCGGCCTGACCTGCGATAATGCAGAATGGGAAGGGCTTAGTGCTCCTGGTCATAATTTCGATCACGTATCCGGGCAGGCTCAGGCTGCGAACTGGTATTCCGGCTTGTCGGCCAGTAATACACAATGAGCAACGCCAGGTTCCCCTGGTGAACTTCGACTCGAAAGGAACCGCTGCCCGTTCGTAGCGGCGCTCGAAGGCAGCGAGGCGATCCGCGCGACCTCGGCAAGGTCTTTGAAGTCGTTGGGCGTGAGGACATTGCGCTGGAAGACGCTGAAGAAGATCTCGACTTGGTTGAGCCACGAAGCGTGGACGGGCAGTTGGACGAGGGTCGCGTTCGGCCAAGCGTCGGAGAGGCACTCGCAGGCCGCTTGGCCCCGGTGGCTGCTGCCGTTGTCGACCACCCAGAACACCCGCCGGGCACTGGCGTAGGGCTCTGTCGCCATCACCTGGGAGACGAGGCGGCCGAATGGGTCGATGCCCGTTCTTCTCCTCGGAGCGGCCGAAGATCTTGGCCCGGTGCACGTCCCAGGCGGCGAGGTACTGGAGCGCGCCGCCCCGCTCGTACTCGAACTCGACCCGCATCTCCCGGCCCGGAGCGGGCGCGAGGGTTGGGTAACGACGGGCTCGGGCCTGGATGGAGGTCTTCTCGTCGGAGGAGAGCACGTAGTCGTCGTCACCAAGGGCCTTGTCTCCCCACTCCCTCGCCTACAGGTCGAGCACGCGGCCCGCCATGGCCTCGACGCCGCTATCTCGTCGTTCCCCATGCCGGCGGCGGCCATAAGGACAATCTTGGCTCGCACGACGTCACGGTGCGGTAACGTATAGTGGCGAGCTTGTGATTCCAGCGCCAGGCGCTGCTTCGCGGTCAGTTCCAGTACGAACGGCTCTTCCTTGGCATGAGCATCCCCTTCCGGGGGCACTCATACGTTACTGCTGACCCCTGGGTTACGCCAGTGTAGTGACGTGATCGTATTTATGCCAGGACGTACTTAGGCCGGCTCTCGTCGGCCCTCGGGCTCCAGATTATGGCCAACTCTATGGGCCAGGGCTGCGGCCAAGGATCACCCACGAGTCGCGCCCAGGGTTCCAGCCTAAGCGTCTGATCCGTAGTCGGGCGCAAGGTGTCGGGATAAGTGTAGACACATGCCCCTGAGCAGCGCTACCACTCGCTGGCGGTCGTCGGATGTCGGCCAAGGTCGAGGGTCTTGGCTGCCAGTTTGGCTGCCACGTTCCCCTCTTTCTTAGCAACCCAAAGGACCCGAGACGGGAACTGGATCATCTGACTGCGGTCAGATGTCAGATGCGATCCGGTCACTGCGACGTGCCTTGCGCATCGGGTCGGGTCCCACCAGCCAAGCCACGAGTGGTTGTAGGGGTCGGGACCCACGCGGAGGCGGTTGAGCGTCCCGATGCCAACACCGCAGCGATTGATCGACGCCTGGAGGTTATAGCCACGGGATCGGCAGCGACTTACTTGACGCACCCGAGAACTCCACCACCGTCCGTGGGCACATATCGCCTGTGTAAGCGCACGGAGAGAAGGAGGGCTAGGCTGCGGTAGATGGGCGATGGGTCCCAACGAGGTGCGCGTTCAAGTGTAGGAGCTGATCTGCCGATCACTCCACGGCCAATGTGCATGCTCCTTGAGGTTGTCCACTAGTCGGTGTTTGTAATTACTAAGTTGTAATAAGGACATTTGTGGGATCTGCAGTGCGAACTGAGGTTCGAGCGTGACCCTCCTAGTTGGGCTTGCGGCCAGCGATGGAATCGTCATGGCGGCGGACAGCCGGGGTACATTTGGCGACCCCCGGGGCGTGACGGCTCAGAACGACGCGCAGCAGAAGGCTCATATTCTGTCACCCAAGGTCGCGGCTCTTGTCGCGGGGACGGGAGCCTTGGGTGATCTCGTCATTGATGAGGTACGTGCCACGCTCGCGACCAATGGTGCGGTCGATGCGACCCCGGTGCTCTTTGCGCTCCGAACAGCGGTGAAGTCGCGTTATGACGAGTGGTTCGCTAGTGTGCCTGCGATTCAGCCCCAACAGCAGGCCGCAACTGGGCAGGTGCCGGTGCGCCCGGAACTGGCTTTCGTTGTCGGGGGTCATGACGCAAACGGAACGCCTCGTCTCTTCCAGTTGGCTAGCCAGTTCGACTTCGCTCCCATGGTTGTCAATCATGGTTTTGCTGTCGCCGGTGTCGCACAGTATGCCCTTTACCTTCTCAATCGGTTATATGAGAAGAATCGCAGTCTTGCCGATCTGACTGCCCTTGCCGTGTACGTAATTACCGAGACTGCCAGCCAGGACGGCAAGGTGGGCGGTCCCGTGCGCGTAGTTGTCCTACGTCCTCAGGCGAATGCTGAGATGTTGTCCCCAGACAAGGTAGCGCGGATTGAAGCGGAGAACGCCTCAAGAGCCCGAATTCTTAGAGACAGTTTCTATAGACAGGAGGTTATCAACCATGCCGAAACCGCCCTTGGCGAAACCCCCGTCCCACAGTGAGAGTTTTGCGTTCGTGGAGCTTGATGGTCCCATGCCCGATTTCGTGGGTGGGATGATCTACGAGATCAGTTTGCCATCAGGGTATATCGTCACGAGTCCTAAAGGATTCGGATTTGACAGGGATGACCAGCGCCCGATTATCGCTGACAATGGAGCGCTGATCGCTTTCGGCTGAATCGCTTACGCGCCAGCGCCACCGTATGCAGCGGGTTAGCAAGTATGGGAAAGTCGAGCACATGATGCTCTTCCGGGGTGCGCGCGCAACCATGCAGTGCCACTGGCGCGTCGGCCACTACCGGCGTCGATGGTTCCACGCTCCAGCGCAACATCTACAAGTTCGTAGAGCAGGGTTCAGTGTTCTACGCGGACACCCAATCCTTCCTAGGTGCCGCACTCAGGGTGAACATCTTCGGTGTCCTCCACGGCATCCGGTCCCTCGTACCGCGGCTGTTGGCTGGCGGCGAGGACCATGTGGTCAACACCGCCTCTTTCTCGGGGCTCGTGAACCTGTTCCTCTCGCCCCCGTACTCGACCTCCAAGGCCGCTGTGGTCGCTCTGTCAGAGAGCCTGCACTTCCAACTACGAGCTTTGGGCCCACCTGTCGGTGTGTCGGTGCTGTGCCCGAGCTGGGTGCGCACACGCATCGTCGAGTCCGACCGCAACCGGCCCAGGCACCTTCCCCAGGCACCCTCCTCCCCCCGGACCGAGGGGGCACGCTCGGCGCTCAGGGAGGTGGTTGCCTCCGGGATGGGTCCCGGCGAGGTGGCTGATCACGTCGTGAGGGCCATCCGCGCTAACCGCTTCTACGTCCTGCCGCACCACGACGAGGACCACCTGGCGCTCGTGAGGCAGCGCACGACTGACATCATCGAGGAAGGTAGCCCGGCTCTCCCCACAATCCCGGGGATCGGGCCCGTCCCGGCAGCCTTGGCAGGCCCCGCTGAGACACGTTGAGGCACGGTCGGTCGTCCCGGTACATGCGATGCCAGGCGAACGAGGCAGAGGCCCGGCAGTGACGGCGAGGAGGCGCACGAGTACGCCCTGGAGCATTGGGATGGGTGGGCGCCGGCGCCGGCGCCGGCCGGGGCAGGAGCCTGGCCAGGTTGTGCCTGGACGGGGCGGGACGACGGAGCAGTAAGTGCCGCGTTACAAGTTCGACTGGTCAAACCTGCCCGTGGGGGTACTCGTGAAGTTGGCTCGGTTCTTCGAACTCGATGGGGGAGACCTGTCCTCAGCACTGAGGGAAGCGTTCGGGGCTCGGCCCCGAGAAGACTTTGTCCGGAAGGCCCGGCCGGTCCTCGAAGAGGCTTGGCTCGCGGACGAGCCAGAAGCCTTGGCGGAGGTCGTTCACGCCCTTTGGCGGCCGAGCAGGGACGGCTACGTAGTCCCGGTCGATGTGCGAGAACAGCTGGAATGGCTGGCAGAGCGCAATACGACCGATCACCTCTGCCAGGTGGTCCTCGCCGAGTTGGTAAAGGCCGGCGAGCACCCACCTCCGCTGTTCCGTATGCCCGTGGAGCCGAAGGTGGTGTCGCACCCTCCGGCGAACGGGTACGGGGAGCGCCAGCCCGAGAACAGCGGCGACGGGCCCGGGCGGCAGCCCGTACCGACGCCAGCTTCAGGCGACCGGGACCACTATCGAGCCCGGCCGACTGTGAAGACCACGGGCAGTCCCGTCGGGTCGCCACCGGCATTGGAGGTCGGGCAGCTGGTGCGGGCGCGGGGCCAGCAGTGGGTGGTGTCAGCCCTGAAGCGTAGCTCCCAGCCCGAGGACGAACTGGCGCCGGCGAGGCTCCCCGGCCGGACACTGGCGACGCTCACGAGCGTGAGCGACGACGACCTGGGCGAGGAGCTGACAGTCGTTTGGGAGGTCGAGCCTGGCCGGGAGATCCTCCCTGTGAGCGACCTGCCCGACGCCGGCTCTCCCCCTTATGACGACCCCGAGGTCCTCGGCGCGTTCTTGGACGCGGTGCGGTGGGGGACCGTCGCGAGCGCGGACACCCGCACGCTCCAGGCGCCGTTCCGCTCGGGCATCAGGATCGAGGACTACCAGCTCGAGC
>JAJYMB010000131.1 GCA_021787365.1 Actinomycetes bacterium
CCCAAGAACGCATTCTCTTCGCGCTCGGGATCCCCTCTGTGCTCCCCCCGGGCCATTGAGGCGACCGCCAGCACGGCAAGTCCCGGGGCGAGAAACGTCATCAGAGGGTGCGGAATACGGGGCTAGCCAGGCCGAGGCTCATAGCCCCGTCCCATCAAAGCGGGGAAGTGACACGCCTGTAATTCTCGCACGCTACCTGGGATCGTCGCGAATTCCGGTGCCTGGTGGCTACCTCCCCCCGTTGCGACCGCCCCCCAGGGGGCGGTCGCGCCAGAGGAGGCAGCAGCCGCCTCGGTCTCGGGCTCAGCCTGGGCCGCTACTGGGGCCCAAAGCCGGTCGGCACCGACATGAAGGCGGCTGCCGTCAGGTGCGCGAAAGACACCAGCCACCTGATGAGGCCGGCCTTGGCTGGGCCTGGGGCGACGCCGGGCGCGCCCGGAAGGACCCGGGGGCGGCGAACCGGGTGCAGTTTTGTGAGGCGGGTGCGGTTTACGGCCCTATGAGACCGTACGGTGCACCGAGAAGGCGGGACTGCACCGAGAAAGCGTGAGGGTGGGCGCGGGTGGTGGGCGCCGGCGGGGTGGTGTGCGCCGGCGGGGGTGCGCCGGCAGGGTGGTGTGCGCCGGCGGGGGTGCGCCGGCGGGGGTGCGCCGGCGGCTGACGCTGCTCGCCGGTGGGCCCGGTGAGGTCAGCGTTTTGCGACGCCGGGCGCGCCCGGAAGGGCCCGGGGGCGGCGAACCGGGTGCAGTTTTGTGAGGCGGATGCGGTTTGCGTCCCTATGAGACCGTACGGTGCACCGAGAAGCCCAGATTGCACCGAGAAAGAGGGCGAGAAACCGCCGGCGAGCGATGGGCCGGCGCCCTTGCCGGCGGGAAGCCCCGAGAAGCCGCCCCGCCGGCGAGCGCTGGGCTGGCGCCCCCGCCGGCGAGGGAGACCGAAAGCGGCCCGCCGGCGGGTTATCAGTAGTGCGAAGCCGCCGTCGCAGCAGGCGAGGCGGCAGTGAGGCGGGAGACGAGGAGCTCCAGCAACACCAAGAGGGTGTCCCGGCAGGAGGTTTTGTCGCGGGCGTCCATCTCCAGCATGGGGACGTGCGGTGCGACGCCGAGCGCATCACGGACCTCGTCGAGCTCGTAGCGGGGCGTCCCGTCGAAGCAGTTGACGCCGACCACGAACGGGAGGGCCTTTTGCTCGAAGTAGTCGACCGCGGCGAAGCACTCTTCCACGCGCTGGGTGTCGACCAGCACGACGGCACCGAGGGCGCCGTTCACCAAGTCGTCCCACATGAAGGTGAAACGGCCTTGTCCCGGCGCACCGAACAGGTACATGACGAGGTTGTCGTCCACCGTGAGCCGGCCGAAGTCCATGGCAACGGTGGTGGTGGTCTTGGCCGTCTGTGCCACCCCGAGGTGGTTGTCCACCCCAGTCGCGACGACGGTCATGGCGGCCTCGGTGTTGAGCGGCTCGATCTCGGAGATGGCACCGACGAAGGTGGTCTTGCCGACGCCGAAGCCGCCGGCTATCACAAATTTGGCGGCCGTCACGTGGCGGTTGGGAGCTTCAGAGGGAACGGACACGTTCGATCATCCTCGTGAGGGCGGACAGTTGGATTTCGACGGGGTCGGTCTGGTGGACGCGCACTGCGCCGGCGTCCAAGAGGTCGCTCACGATGACGGCTACGACCTGAGTGGGGAGGTGAAGGTGCGCCGACAGTTCTGCGATGGATATGGGGCTGTCGGAGAGTGCGAGCAGGGCTTGTTGCTCGGAGGCCCGTGCTTGCCCTGCTGCTTCGGGCACGGCCTCGACCAAGGCTTCCCAGCGCAGCGCCGCAGCGGTCCGGCCGCCGGTCAAGATGAACGGGCGGACAAGGCTCGCGTGCGCTTGGGTTCCGGAGGTGCTCATCGGTATCAGCTCGAGAGGACTTGGGCGCGGAGCTCTGCGATCAGCGCAGGGGAAAGGAGAGCGCCGATCCTTTCCAGTAGGAGGGCGGTCTGGTAGCCCACGAGGCCGATGTCGCAGCCAGTGTTGGCCACGACCCCGAGGCTGCTGCCGTCAGAGATGGACGAGACAAATAGGTAGCCGCCCTGCATCGCGACGACTATCTGGTGGACCGGTTCCCACCCGAAGGCCTTCGCCGCCCCGCGGGAGAGGCCGACCAGGCCGGAGATGATCGCGGCCACGCGTTCGGCGCCAGCCCGGTCCAAGGTGCGGGACATGGCCATGAGCAAGCCGTCGGAGGAAACCGCGACAGCGTCGCACACGCCCGCGCTTGTCTCGACGAAGTTGTCCAGCAACCAGTTGAAGTTGCGTACGTCGTTGCTCAGGGTGCCGGTGCTCATGGCTGGTCGTGCTCCGTTCCGTTTGACCTGTTGGTGGCCGAGAGGTAGTGAAAGAGGGCGGTTCTGACTACGGTCGCGTCGACGTTCGCTGCTGCTGGCGTGTCGCGCCGGAGCGCGCCGTCTTCTTCGCCGAGCGCAGCGCCGGGCACCCGGCGCGTGAGCTTGCGGAGGGCGTCGGCAGTGGTGCGGGCCTGGGCGGCCGGGCCTATCCCGTTGTCGGGAGAAGCGCTGTCGTCCTGGCCGGTGAGGTGGCCGGGCCCGGGCCCGGAGAGCATGCCGGCGAGAGACGAGAGACGGCCGAGGTCTGGTGCCAGAGCAGCCGCATGGACCGGCTCGGCGGCCGGCGCATCTACCAGGGGATCCGAGCCGTAGGAGGGTGGTCCGGGCTCGTGGCCGAGGGCCGCTGGTGAAAACGCTGGCGCCGCGCCTGCCGAGGCGAGGGCAGCGGGCTCGGCCGCCGGCGCCAGGTGGGCCGACGCGAGCGGCGCGGGGTCGTAGGTGGGCGCGCTGTCCGGCCGGCCGGCGTAGGCAGGCTCGAAGGCCGACGCCAGGTCGGCAGGGGAGAGCGGGCCGGGGTCGTAGGAGGGCGCCGGTGCCGGCCGGGCCGCCGGGATCTGGGGCAGGTCGGCTGGGGGCTCCTCGACCAGTTGGGAGGGGACCTTGACGCGGGCGACGAGGCCGCTCGAGTGGGACGGCTGGAGCGAGGCGGAGACGCCGTGGCGGGCCGAGAGCCGGCCGGCGACGAAGTGACCCAGGTAGCGACCGGGAAGGTCCTGCTCGAGGGTCTCGCCGGCGAGGCGCCGGTTGGCCCTGGCCAGCTCTTCCTCGCCCATGCCGATGCCGGAATCGACGATGACGACCACGTAGCCCCCCTCGAGGAACCGCCCGTACACGTCCACCTGGGAACCCGGCGGGGAAAAAGCGAGGGCGTTTTCCATGAGCTCGGCCAGGATGTGCACGAGGTCGGTGGTGGCCGAGCCGGAGATCATGGCGGCGTCGAAGTGGTGGAGGCGGAGGCGCTTGTAGTCCTCGACTTCGGCGGAGGCCGCCCGGGCGATGTCCATCGCGGGGACCGGGGCGTCCCACTGGCGGGCTGGGCCGCTGCCGGCGAGGATGAGGAGCGACTCGGCGTTGCGCCGCATGCGGGTGGCCAGGTGGTCGAGGCGGAACAGCTGGTCCAACTTCTGAGGGTTGGCCTCCCCGAGCTCGAGCTCGGAGATGTACTCGAGCTGGCGGGTCACGAGGTTTTGGTTGCGGCGCCCGAGGTTTACGAACGCCTCGGCGAAGCTTTGGCGCAGGGCCGTCTGCTCGGCTGCGAGCGCGACGGCCGCGTTGCCGAGGGCTTGGACGGCGCGGGCCAGGCTGGCGAGCTCCGGGGGCCCTGTCTGGTCGAGGGCTGGGAGCGCCGGGAGTTGGGCGCCAGGGTTGTCGAGGGCGGCCTGGACAGCGGCTGGCACGGCGGCCGTGACGAATTCTTGGACCTGGTGGGACAGCTCGGCGGCGTGCTGGTCGGTGGGCCGGGAGAACCGCTGGGTGCCGGCGACCCCGACCAGGATCCCGAGCAATGCCAGGGCGATGAAGACCAGCGCCTTGGCGGACGAGGAGAAGCCGCCTAGATGGCCGAGGCTCGTATAAGCGCCGAAGACGGCCATGGCCACCAGGGCGGCGAGTGGCCCAAGGAGGGCTCCGAGAGGCTTTCGTTTCATATGGCGGACCTTTCGTGGTCGAGTTAGCTGCTGATGAGCACGAAACGGCGCTCCCGGCGGGCGCCCATCGGGGTGGCGGCACCGGCTTCGCTCGGTAGCCCGATCGCCCAGGAAAGCACCGAGGGATCTTCGGTCAGGTAAATGACTTGGCAGCCCCGTTCGGAGAAGGCGGTGACGAGCGCCGCCGCCCCCTCGGGCCCGAAGCTGCCGAAGGCGTCGTCCGCCACGACCGCGTCCTCGCGGGCGACCTCCTGGGCGTTCGCCCATTGGAGGGCGACCCCCAGGGGCTCTAGCTCGGGCACGCCGGCGGACTCCAGGGCGTCGAGCTCGTCTCGGTCCGACTCGAGGCGTGAGCGGGCCGCAGCTTCGGCTTCTTTGGCGCGGCTCTCGGCCGAGCCAGCCGCCGCGAGCCGCGCCGCGAGCTGGTCGCGGTGGTTGGCCACGAGACCTGGCAAGGGGACGCCAGGGCCCCAGCCAGGATCCGGAGAGCCGGTCGAGGCAAGGCTCCGAGAGAGGGAGCTGTGGGCCTGTTGCAGCGCGGCCAGAGCTTCACGGGCCGCCGCCCTGGCACCCTGGTAGTACTCGTCTGCCTGCTCGACGGCTTGGTCCTTGGCCGCTTCGGCACTGGCCAGGGCTGCCTGTACGTTTACGGCCTGTTGGACGACCGCCTCCGGCACGCCCCGGTTGTCGCGTGAACTACGGGCCTCGTCGAGGGACACATTGGCGCTGCGGCGCTGGTCGAGGACGTGGTCGAGCTCGCTGAGGCTGGCTGCGAGCGAGCGCGCCGCCTCCGCCTCAGCCCGCACTGCTGCCTCGTAGCCCTCTTCGGCCGACGCCAGGCGGTCAGCCAGATCTTCGAAGCGCGCCAGGTCGCTGGCAGCCGTCGCTGCCTCATGGACGGCTTTCTCGGCAGCATCCGCCGCTTCCGCCAGGGCGCGCTCGGCATCAGCGACCTGGTCCCTTTTCTCCGAGACGCGCGCCTCGTGTTCCTTGGCGGCCGCGCGAGAAGCCCGTGCCAGCTCCTCGTCCAGGTCACTTGCCCTGATGACCTTGCACCCACCGGCGTCTGCGAGCGCGGCCACGGCCCGAGCACGGGCCCCGGCGTTGGCGGCCACGACCGCTATGGCTGGGTGTAGGCCCTGGACCAGGACCGCACCGTCTGTGTCGCGAAGTTCTTGGAAGCGCAACTGGCGTACTCCTTTATCCTCTTGCTTAGAGTCGGCGGCGAAGAAGGCGAACTTGAGCCGCACCGAAGCCCAGGAGGGACACATGGGACAGGAGGGACCGCCGGGGAGGCCGGAGCTGACGGTCGTGCGCGAGGGCCTAGAGGACGAAAGGCCCGAACACCCTGAGAAACCGCAGCACGACGAAGGGCCGGATCTCCTGGTCCTCCTCCTCTCCGGGCCCAACCTCAACCTGCTCGGCCAGCGCCAGCCCGAAATATACGGGCGGGACAACCTGGCCGACCACGTGCACCGGGCCACGATGGCCGCCGGCCTGCACGGCCTGGCTCTCGAGCACGTCCAGTCGGACTACGAGGGGGCCTTGGTGGAGGCCGTGCACGGGGCGAGGGGCAGGGCGGCCGCGATCGTGGTCAACCCAGGCGCGCTCACCCACTATGCCTGGTCATTGCACGACGCCCTGGCTGCCTTCGAAGGCCCGATCATCGAGCTGCATTTGACCAACCCGGGCCGGCGGGAGGTGTGGCGCCACCGCTCCGTGGTCACGCCTGTGGCGACGGGTGTGATCGCAGGGTTCGGAGGCGACGGCTACCGGCTAGCGGTCGAGGCGGTGGCCGCCTTGCTGCGCCGGCGCTAGGGGCCGCCGCCGGTGCTGGGCGTCGCCGGGCGCTAGAAAACTACGGTCTTGCGGCCGTGCACGAGGACACGGTCAGTTAGGTGGAGGCGGACGGCCCGGGCGAGGACCACCGTCTCCAGGTCCCTCCCGGTGCGGGCCAGGTCGGCCACGCCGTGGCGGTGGGTGACACGGGCCGTGTCCTGTTCGATGATGGGGCCTTGGTCCAGCTCGGCCGTGGCGTAGTGGGCGGTGGCGCCGATCAGCTTGACGCCCCGGGCATGGGCCTGGTGGTAGGGCTGCCCTCCGGAGAACGCCGGGAGGAAGGAATGGTGAATGTTGATCACCTTGGACGGGTAGGCGTCGATCACCGCCGGCGAGAGGATCTGCATGTAGCGGGCGAGGACCACGAGTTCCACGCCGGCGGCTGACAGGAGCTCGAGCAGCTGTGCTTCCTGGGCGGCCCGGGTCTGCTTGGTGACCGGGAGGTGGTGGTAGGGGAGGCCGAAGCGGCCGGCCAGGGCGGCGTGGTCGGGGTGGTTGGAGACCACTAGGACCGGCTGGCCGGGCAGCTCGTGGGCGTACCAGCGGCCGAGCAGGTCGACCAGGCAGTGGGGCTGGTGGGAGACGAGCACGGCGACCCGGCGTTCTTCGTCGGAGTAGCGGACCGCCCAGTTCATGCCGAGCGGCCGGGCGACCTGGGCGAAGGCGTCCTCCAGGGCGGGCCGCGAGAGGGCGAAGCTGTCGAGGCGGAACTCGACCCGCTGGAAGAACATCCCCTCTTCTTCGTCGGTGTGCTGGTCGGCCGCGGTCACGTCGCCGCCGTGGTCATAGATGAACTGGGCGACCGCCGCCACGAGCCCCGGCCGGTCGGGGGCGGAGAGGAGCAGGCGGGCGGTGGGGCCGCGGCTCTCGGTTGTCTGTCCCATTGCCGCTATAGCCTGCCACGAGTGCTACGACGCCCCGTGCTGGGCCCCGGAGGCCTGGGTGCAACCGCCCTGCCCGAGCAGGACTTCGCCGGCCGGCTGGCGCTCGTCCGCGAGGCGATGGGCCCCGCCGGCTGTGACGCCCTGTTGGTCTCGAGCCTCGCCAATGTCAGGTACCTGACCGGGTTCTCTGGTTCGGCCGGCCAGGTGTTGGTGAGCGAGGGCGACGCCGTGCTCGTGACCGACGGCCGCTACGCGACGTCGGCAGCTGCAGAGGTGGCCGGTTCGGGCGTGCGGGTGGAGGCGCGGCCTGCGGCCAGCCAGCCCGAGCTCCTCGCTCAGCTGGTGGCCGGCACGGAGCGTCTGGCCCTCGAGTCCGACCACGTCACCTGGGCGCAGGTGCGCTCCTGGTCGGAGGGCTGGGCGAAGGACGCCACTCTCGTGCCCAGTTCGGGGCTGGTAGAGCGGCTCCGAGAGCGCAAAGCGCCGGGGGAGCTGTCGCGGCTGGCGGCTGCGGCCGCGGTCGCCGACGAAGCCTTGGCGCGGGTGCTGCCGTTGCTCGGCGACGGCCCGAGCGAGGTCGAAGTTGCCGTCGCCATCGAGGCCGAGATGCGCCGGCTCGGGGCGGAGGCACCGGCCTTCCCCACGATCGTCGCCTCGGGGCCGGGGGGCGCCGAGCCCCACCACCGGGCGGGCAGCCGCAAGATCCTCCCGGGGGACATGGTGACGATCGACTTCGGCGCCAGGGTGGACGGGTACTGCTCGGACACGACGCGCACGGTCGTCGCCGGCGACGGCGCCGGCGGGGTGGCCCGGCTGCCCGCCGAGCTGCGCCGGCTCTACGCCGTGGTGCTCGCGGCTCAGGACGCCGGCCTGTCCGCCGTCGCCGCAGGCGTCCCTGCCGCCCAGGTCGACCGCGCCTGCCGGGAGGTCGTGGAGGCGGCCGGTATGGGGGAGCTCTTCGTCCACGGGACCGGCCACGGGGTGGGCCTCCTGGTCCACGAGGCGCCGGCCCTTTCCTCCACATCGACGGACGTACTGGCCACTGGGCAGGTGGTCACGGTCGAGCCGGGCGTGTACCTACCCGGGGTCGGCGGGGCGCGCACCGAGGACACCGTGCTCGTCTGCGAGGCCGGCTGCGAGCTGCTGACGCTGGCGCCCAAGGCCCCGGTGCCCCTGGCGGCGGGCGGGGCTCCCGCGTCGAGGGGGCAGGGCGCAGGATAGATTGGGCGGATGCCTGCCGTGTCCACCAACGACCTGAAGAACGGGATGACGCTCAACCTCCCCGAGGGCCTCTACTCGGTGGTCGAGTTCCAGCACGTGAAGCCGGGAAAGGGCGGGGCGTTCGTACGGACCAAGCTGAAGAACATGAGGACCGGGGCCGTCATCGACCGCACTTACCGGGCCGACGAGAAGCTGGACCAGGCGATAATCGAAAAGCGCGAGATGCAGTTCCTCTATGCCGACGGGACCGACTACGTGTTCATGGACAATTCCGACTATGAACAGGTCCTGGCGCCCCGGGAGGCACTCGGGAGCGCGGCCAACTTCTTGAAAGAGGGCGACTCGGCTCTGCTGCAGTTCTTCGCCGGCGAGATCGTGGCCATCGACCTGCCGGCGGCGGTGGAGCTGACCGTTTCGGAGACCGAGCCCGGCCTTCAGGGCGACCGCGTCTCGGGCGCCCGCAAGCCGGCGGTCCTGGAGACGGGGATCACCGTGCAGGTGCCCTTGTTCGTCAACCCCGGCGACAGGGTGAAGGTGGACACCCGAAGCGGCGAGTACCTGACGCGCGCCGGCGGTTAGGCGCTCCTGCTGGCAGTCCCGGGGAGGAGCGACCACTTGTTGGCCCTTGGCAGCCGGCGCAGCGCGCGCGAGAGGGCGCTCTCGTTGCTTTATGAGGCCGACCTGAAGGGCGAGCCCGTGAGCCTCGTCTTGGCCGAGCTGCCCGTGGCGCCCCAGAAGTACGCCGCCGAGGTTGCCGCCGGCGTCGAGCAGCACGCGACGGCCATCGACGACCTGGTGGCCCGTCACGCCATTGACTGGTCGATCGAACGCATGCCGGTGGTGGACCGGGCCATCTTGCGCATGGCGACCTTCGAGCTCGGTTGGGAGCCGGACGTGCCCATGAGCGTGGTCATCTCCGAAGCGGTGGAGCTGGCCAAGGTTTACTCGACCGAAGAGTCGAGCGGCTTCGTAAACGGCTTGCTCGCGGCAATTTCGCGCGAGCTCAGGCCCGAGGAGTATAAGCTCGGCTCCCGACCGTGAAGCCGGTCCGGTGAGGCCGGCACGGGAGAGAGGAGACGTGATTGGGCAAGCGCGAGCGTGCCCTCCTGCGCCCGGGGAAGTTCCGGGGGCGGGTGCTCGTGATGGACGCCGGCGACGTCCAGCGGGCGGTCTGGCGGATAGCCCACGAGATCCTGGAGCGCAACCGCGGCACGGAGGGCCTCGTGCTGGTCGGGTTGCAGAGCGGGGGCGTGTGGTTGGCAAAGGAGCTCGCCAAGGCTGTCGCGGCAGCCTCGGGCAGCGAGGCCGGCAGGGCCGTCCCGGTCGGGGCCCTCGACGTCGCCTACTACCGCGACGACATCGGCCTTCGCCCGGTCCTGCCAGTAGCTGCGACGGACGTCCCCGTGGCGCTGGACGAGGCGGTGGTGGTGCTGTGCGACGACGTTATCTTCACCGGCCGCACCGTGAGGGCGGCGCTCAACGCGCTCATGGACATCGGCCGCCCGGCCGCGGTCCAGCTGGCCGTGATGGTGGACAGGGGCTACCGCGAGCTGCCGGTCCGGCCCGATTACGTCGGCAAGAACCTGCCGACGCGCCGCGACGAGATGGTGGACGTGAGCTCAGAGGGCGTCATGCTGGGCGAGGTCGTGGACGAGGTGTCCGCTGGAGGCCAGTCGTGAGCGGGCGGCACCTGCTCGGTGTCGGCGACCTGGGCGCCGAGGGGATCGGCGAGGTGCTCCGGCTGGCGGAGACTTTCGAAGAGGTCGGCCGGCGGCCGATCCCGAGGGTGCCGGCGCTGCGGGGGAAGACCGTCGTCTCGACGTTCTTCGAGGAATCGACGCGCACGCGGCTCTCCTTCGAACTGGCGGCCAAGCGCCTATCCGCCGACCTCTCCACCTTCAGTTCTGCGTCCAGTTCGCTCAAAAAGGGCGAGTCCCTCCGTGACACCGTCCTCACGATCGAGGCGATGGGGGTGGACGCCTTCGTGGTGCGCCATGCCTGCGCCGGCGTCCCCGCCCAGGTGGCCGGCTGGCTCTCGGGGGAGGCGTCGGTCGTGAACGCCGGCGACGGCGCCCACGAGCACCCCACCCAGGCGCTCCTCGACTGCTACACGCTCGTCCGCGAGCGCCGCGCTCGCTTCGGCGCCGAGCCGCAGCGCCCTCTCGCCCTCGCCGGCCTGCACGTGGCCATCGTGGGGGACATCCGCCACAGCCGAGTGGCGCGTTCGTGCCTCCTCGCCTTCAGCGCGCTCGGGGCCTCGGTCACGCTGGTGGCGCCGCCGACGCTGCTCCCGCCGGCGCTCGAGGGCTGGCCCGTCGAGGTGAGCCACGACCTCGACGCCCTCTTGCCCAAGTGCGACGTCGTGTACCTGCTGCGGCTCCAGAACGAGCGGATGGAGGGCCAGTTCCTCCCCTCCCCCCGCGAGTACACGGCCACTTACGGCCTGACGGCGGAACGCGCCCGGCTCCTCGGTCCCTCGGCTCTGGTCATGCACCCGGGGCCGGTCAGGCGGGGCGTCGAGCTCGCCGCCGAAGTGGCCGACGGCCCGGCTTCGCTCGTGACCTCCCAGGTGGCGAGCGGGGTCGCGGTTCGGATGGCGGTCCTCTACCTGCTCCTCGGATCGGGGGCCCTGGTTGGCGCGTGAACGTCAAGTGCTGGTCGCCGGCGGCACGGTGGTCGACCAGGGAGGGTCGCGCCGGGCCGATGTCCTGGTGAAAGGGGAGGTCGTCGCGGAGGTGGGGGAAGGCCGGGCGCTCCGGGCCCCTGCTGGAGCCGACGTCTTGGACGCGAGCGGCTGCGTGGTGGCGCCCGGCCTCGTGGACCTGCACGCCCATCTGCGTGAGCCCGGTGCCGAGGAGGCCGAGTCCATAGAAACCGGCGCCCGGGCGGCGGCCCTCGGTGGCTACACGGCCGTCGTCGCCATGCCCAACACTTCCCCGCCGGCGGACAGCGCCGCCGTGGTGCGCCAGGTGCTCCAGCTGGCCAAGGGCGCCAGCTGCGACGTGAGGCCGGCGGGCACGATCACGCTCGGGCGGGAGGGCCGCGTGCTCTCGCCCATGGCCGAACTGGCTGCGCTCGGGGTCACCCTCTTCACCGACGACGGCACCGGGGTGCAGGACCCCGGCCTCATGCGCCGGGCCATGGAGTACGCCTCCGTGCTCGGAGGCGTCATCGCCGACCATTGCGAAGACGCCTATTTGGTGGGCGCCGGCGTGGTCAACGAGGGGGCGGTGTCGAGCGCTCTCGGGCTCCCCGGGCGGCCCGCGGTGGCCGAGGAGGTCATGGTGCTCCGCGACCTGGCGCTGGCCCGGCTCACGGGGGCGAGGTTGCACCTGCTCCACCTGTCGGCCGCGGCGTCCGTGGCCGCCGTGCGCGCCGCCACGGCCTCGGGGGTTCAGGTGACGGCAGAGGCGACCCCCCACCACTTGGCCCTCACGCAAGAGTGGCTCGCCGGCTACTCGACCGCCTTCAAGGTCAACCCGCCGCTTAGGACTTCGGCCGACATGATGGCGCTACGCCAGGGCCTCTCCGACGGGACCATCGACGTCATCGCCACCGACCACGCCCCCCACCCCCCGGAGGCCAAGGAAACGTCCATGTGCGAGGCGGCGCCGGGCATGGTGGGGCTGGAGACCGCCCTGGCCGTCTCGATGACCGTGCTCCTTGACCCGCCCGGGTCCCTGAGCTCCCCTGGCCGGGACAACGAGGCCGGCCAGGAACACTGGACCGGCTTGCCCCTCGAGCGCCTCCTGGCGGCGATGTCGTGGCTCCCGGCCAAGATCGCCGGCCTTTCCGCTCTCCACGGTGGCCCGGTGGCGCCGGGTGCGCCGGCCAACCTGTGCGTGGTCGACCCCGCCCGCAAGTGGGTCGTGCGGCCGGAAAAACTGGCCAGCCGGAGCCACAACACGCCCTTCGCCGGCCAGGAACTGACCGGGAAGGTCCGCCACACGCTCCTCGCCGGCGAGCCCGTGGTGGTGGCCGAGGAGGCACAGCGATGACGGACGGCGGTGCCCTGGGCCCCGGCGGCCAACGGGGCGGCGTCCCGCGGTGGCGGGAGGGGCTGCTCGTGATGGCCGACGGTTCGGTCTTCGAGGGGGAGGTCCTCGGGTGGCGGGAAGACCAAGGTGGCGCGCCGGGCGCCGGGGAGGTCGTCTTCAACACGGTCATGGCCGGTTACCAGGAGGTGCTGACGGACCCCTCCTACGCCGGCCAGGTCATCGTTTTCACCTATCCCCACATAGGCAATTACGGGACGGCGCCCCAAGACGACGAGAGCCGCCGGGCGTTTTGCCGGGGCGTGGTCGTGCGGGAACTGACCGACCGCCCGAGCAACTGGCGCGCGACCGGCGACCTGGCGGGGTGGCTCCTCTCTCGAGGCGTTCCGGTCATCGCCGGCGTGGACACCCGTCGGCTCACCCGCCTGATCCGGGAAGAAGGGTCGATGCCAGGTGCCTTCGGGCCGGCCGACGGCGGGGAAGGGAGCTTCGACGAGGCAAGCCTGCTCTCCGCCGCCCGTTCGGAGCCCCCCACCAACGGGCGGGACCTGGTGGCCGAGGTGACTTGCAGCGCGGCTTACGACTACGGTTCGGGGCCGCTCCAGGTAGTGGCTTACGACTTCGGCATAAAGCGGGACATGCTGGAGCAGTTGTCGGCCTTTGCGAGCGTGCGCGTCGTGCCCGCCTCCACGCCGGCCGAAGAAGTGCTGGCGATGGGGCCGGACGGGGTGTTCTTGTCCAACGGCCCGGGCGACCCGGCAGCCGTAGCGGGGGCGACCGAGACCGTGCGGCGCCTGCTCGGTGAAGTGCCCGTCTTCGGCGTCTGCCTCGGCCACCAGATCCTGGCCCAGGCGCTCGGCGCGACGACCTACAAGCTCGCCTTCGGTCACCACGGTGGTAACCACCCGGTACGGCGCACCTCCACAGGGAGGGTCGAGATAACGAGCCAGAACCACAACTATGCGGTCACCGCGGGCACCTTCGACGCCAGCGCCGAGGTCACCCACGTCAACTTGAACGACGACGTGATCGAGGGCCTGCGTTGCGTCGACGTGCCGGCCTTCTCGGTCCAGTACCACCCAGAAGCCGGCCCGGGGCCCCACGACGCCCGCTATTTGTTCGAAGATTTCGCCGACCTCGTGCGCCTCTGCGGCGCCAGGAGCTGAACTTGCCCAAGCGTCGAGACATCTCTTCGGTCCTCGTGATCGGTTCGGGCCCGATAGTGATCGGCCAAGCGAGCGAGTTCGACTACTCGGGGACCCAGGCCTGCCGGGCGCTTTCCGCCGAGGGCTACCGGGTCGTGCTCGTCAACTCCAACCCGGCCACGATCATGACCGACCCCGACGTCGCCCACCGGACCTACATCGAACCGCTGGTGCCCGAGATCCTGGAGGCGGTCCTCGAACGGGAGCGCCCGGACGCCCTCCTGCCCACCCTCGGCGGCCAGACGGGGCTCAACTTGGCGATGGCACTGCACGAGTCCGGGGCGTTGGAGCGCTACGGCGTCGAGATGATCGGCGCCAACGCGACCGCCATCGCAACAGCAGAAGACCGTGGCCTTTTCCGGCAAGCGATGAAGGAGATCGGGCTGGCCGTGCCCGATTCGGGCTTCGCGTACGGCCTTTCCGAGGCGCTCGAGATCGGGGAAAGGATCGGCTTCCCGGTTATAGTCCGCCCGTCGTACATCCTGGGCGGTGGGGGCACAGGGATAGCCGGCTCCTCCAGGCAGCTCGAGCGGGTCGCGGCCACCGGCCTGGCCGCCAGCCCCATCCACGAGATCCTGATCGAGCGGTCGATAGCGGGCTGGAAAGAGTACGAGCTCGAGGTCATGCGGGACCGGGCGGACAACTGCGTCGTGGTGTGTTCGATCGAGAACTTCGACCCGATGGGCGTACACACGGGTGACTCGGTGACCGTCGCCCCCGCCCAGACGCTCTCCGATGACGAGTACCAAAAGATGCGTGACGCCGCTTTTGCTTGCATAAGGCGCATCGGGGTGGAAACCGGCGGCTCCAATATCCAGTTCGCGGTCAACCCGGCCAACGGCGACATGGTCGTGATCGAGATGAACCCTCGGGTCTCACGTTCGTCCGCTCTCGCCTCCAAGGCGACAGGCTTCCCGATAGCCAAGATCGCCGCCCGCCTCGCCGTCGGCTACACCCTGGACGAGATAACCAACGACATAACCGGCGAGACGCCTGCCAGTTTCGAGCCGACCATCGACTACGTGGTGACGAAGGTGCCGAGGTGGGCCTTCGAGAAGTTACCCGGGATCCCCGAGGTGCTCGGTACCAGCATGCAGTCGGTGGGCGAAGCCATGGCGATCGGGCGCAGCTTCCCCGAGTCGCTGCAAAAAGCTCTCCGTTCGCTGGAGACCGGGCGCGCCGGGCTCAACTGCGACCCCGCCGAGCGGCTCTACGACCAGCTCTCTGACGAAGAGCTGGTCGCCAAGGCCTCGGTGGCGACCCCCGACCGGCCTTTCCACCTGGAAGCCGCGCTGAGGCGGGGCCTGTCCCCCGAACGGCTGCACGCTGAAAGTGGCGTGGACCCGTGGTTTTTGGACCAGATCGGGCGGATCTGCGCCGAACGGGGGCGCTTGGCAGCGCTGGACGGGCCTCGGGCGCTCTCGCGGCGGGACTGGCGCCGGGTCAAGCGGCTCGGGTTTTCCGACGCCCAGCTCGCCTACTTGTGGGGCTCGAGCGAGGCGGAGGTACGTGCCGCCCGCCTGGCCGCGGGTGTGGGGGCGACGTTCAAGACGGTCGACACCTGCGCGGCGGAGTTCGCCGCCCGCACCCCTTACCATTACTCGACCTACGAGGACAGCGGGGAAGTCCGGCCTGCCTCGCGGCCGAGCATCGTGATCCTCGGGTCGGGGCCCAACCGCATCGGCCAGGGCGTGGAGTTCGACTACTGCTGCGTCCAGGCCAGCCTGGCGCTCCACGAGGCCGGCTACGAGACCGTGATGGTCAACTGCAACCCCGAGACCGTCTCGACCGACTACGACACGAGCGACCGCCTCTATTTCTCGCCGGTGACGGCGGAGGACGTCGAGGACGTGATCGACGTGGAGAAGGCGAGCGGCAAGCTGGCCGGGGTCATCGTGGGGCTCGGTGGGCAGACCCCGCTCAAGCTTTCCTCGGTCATTGCTCCCGAACTCGTGCTCGGGACCTCGCCGGCGTCCATCGACCTGGCCGAGGACCGGGAACGCTGGAACCGCCTCTGCGAGGGCCTGGGCATCCCCCAGGCCCCAGGCGGTACAGCGACGAGCGTCGAGGAGGCCCTGGCCATCGCCGGCAAGGTCGGCTACCCGGTCCTCGTCCGCCCGAGCTACGTGCTCGGGGGCCGGGCGATGGAGATCGTCTACAGCGACGAGGATCTGCGGGGGGCGATGGCGGCCATGGGCGCGGCGGGCTCGCTCGGGCGCGAGGGAGGGCTGTCGGCGGAGCGGCCCGTGCTGGTGGACAAGTTCTTGGAGGACGCGGTCGAGGTAGACGTGGACGCGGTGCGGGACCGGGCCGGCGGGGCCCTGGTCGGGGGCGTCATGGAGCACGTGGAGGAGGCCGGCGTGCATTCCGGGGACAGCGCCTGCGTGGTGCCCCCTCCGACCCTTGGCCCCGAGGTGGTGGAGGTCATCGAGGGCCATACCAGGACGATCGCCGACGCCTTGGAGGTGGTGGGCCCGCTCAATGTGCAGTTCGCCGTCCAGCGTTCGGCGCCCGGGCAGGCGGGCAGCGCTCGTGTGTACGTGATCGAGGCCAACCCGAGGGCGAGCCGGACGGTGCCGTTCGTCTCCAAGGCGACCGGCGTGGCCCTGGCGAAGGTGGCCGCCCGGGTGATGGCGGGGGCAACTCTTCAGGAACTGCGGGGGGAAGGCCTGCTGCCGGCACCGGCCACCGGCTACGTGAGCGTGAAGGAGGCCGTGCTTCCCTTCGACCGCTTCCCGGGCGCGGACAGCCTGCTCGGGCCCGAGATGCGCTCGACCGGCGAGGTGATGGGGATAGACACGAGCTTCGGTTTGGCGTTCTCCAAGAGCCAGCTGGCGGCGGGGGACAACCTGGCCGGCACCGGCACCGTGTTTTTCTCGGTGGCCGACAGGGACAAGCCGGCCAGCCTGGAGGCGGCCCGGAGGTTCGTGGCTGCCGGGTTTGCCATCGCCGCCACCGAGGGCACGGCTGCTTACTTGGAGAGCGCCGGCGTGCCCGTGGCCACCGTGGTCGCCAAGGTGGCGGCGCCGGGAGGGGTGGGGGGCGCCCACCTCGAGGAGCACGGGCTCAGGGGCTCGGCTGGGCCGGCGGGGGTCGGGCCGGAGGGGGTCGGGCCGGCGGGGGGCGGGCCGGCGGGGGCGGGCGGAGGGGGCTCGATGGACGCCGTCGAGCTCATACGTTCGGGGAAGGTGCAGCTGGTTGTCAATACGCCCCGGGGCCGCGGACCGCGCGCCGACGGCGCCTACATCCGCCAGGCCGCCCGCCAGTACAAGGTGCCCCTCCTCACCACGGTGGCGGCCGCCCGGGCGGCTGCTGCCGGTGTCGCCGAACGGGGCCGGCACCCCTTTACGGTGAAGTCGCTCCAGGAGCACCACCACCGCCCGGCAAAGGGCGCCGGCGGCGGCGACGCCGGCGGGGAGGCCAGCGGGGGCGGGGAGGCCAGCGGGGGCGGGGAGGCCAGCGGGGGCGGGGAGGCCAGCGGGGGCGGGGAGGCCAGCGGGGGCGGCGAGGCCAGCGGGGGCGGCCGGGACGGACGGGGCCCAGGCGCCGGCGGTGGGCCGGACAATGGGCACTCGAGCACGTAGCGCCTAGGACGTGCCGAAGTCCTGGAGGGCCATGGGCTTGCTGCCCCCGGGGGCGGTTGGCCGCCGTGGGCTCGACATGACGGCCCGGGTGGGCGCCCTCGAGCTCCCAAACCCGGTGATGACGGCTTCGGGGACGGCGGGGCACGGGGCCGAACTGGGTGCCTACTTCGACCTGTCCGGCCTCGGCGCGGTCGTGGTGAAGTCGCTCTCGGCGGAGCCTTGGGAGGGCAACCCGCCTCCCCGGCTCGTGCCCGCGGCTGCGGGGATGCTCAACAGCGTCGGCCTCCACAACCCCGGCATCGACGCCTGGGCCAGGGAACACCTGCCGGCCCTCGCCAAAGCCGGCGCCAGGGTGGTGGTGAGCGTGTGGGCGCGTTCGCCGGCGGGCTACGAGGAGGTGGGGCGCCGTGTGGTGGCCGTTGCCAGTGACCGGCGCGCCGGGACCGTGGTCGCCGTCGAGGCCAACATCAGCTGCCCGAACTTGGAGGACAGGGGCCGCATGTTCGCCCACTCGCCGGACGCGGCCGCCACCGCCATAGGAGCGCTGGCCCGGGGGCTCCAAGGGAGCGACCTGCCCTTGTGGGCCAAGCTCTCGCCCAACGTGGCCGACCTCGTGGAGGTCGCCGGCGCGGTGCTCGGAGCCGGGGCGGAGGGCCTGACGCTGGTCAACACGCTGATGGGGATGTCCGTGGATCCTCTCACCGGCACGCCCACGCTCGGGGCAGGTGGAGGCGGCCTGTCGGGGCCGGCCCTGCACCCGGTGGCGGTGCGGGCCGTCTACGAATGCAGGCAAGCTTTCCCCTCCGCGGCCATCGTCGGCGTGGGGGGCGTGATGACCGGCTATGACGCCGCCGAGTTCCTGGCTGCGGGGGCAGACGCAGTGCAGGTGGGGACGGCCACGTTCGCCGAGCCAAGGGCACCGAGGCGCGTGCTCGACGAGCTAGAGCGCTGGTGCACCGGCCAGGGGCTGGCCAGCGTGCGGGAGCTGGGCAAACGGGGCCCGGGGCTTTGAGTACCGTTGGCGCCATGACCGAGACCCTTGCGAGCGAGCTGCGCCGGCGGCTCGTGCTCGCCCTCGACTTCGACGACTCGGTGCTCGCCATGCGGTGGGCGCTCAGGCTCCGGGCGACCTTCGGCGTGGCCAAGGTGGGCCTCGAGCTCTGGAGCGCGGCCGGGCCCGGTGCCGTGACCGAGCTGGTCGGGGGGGGCTTCGAGGTGTTCGTCGACCTCAAGTTGGCCGACATCCCCAACACTACCTACCGGGCTGCCCGGGTGCTCGGGGCGCTCGGGGCGAGGTACCTGACCGTGCACGCGTCGGCCGGCGCCGCCTCACTGCGGGCCGGGGTAGAGGGCTTCGCAGAAGGCGCGGCGGGGGCGAACCTGCCGGCGCCGGCGGTGCTCGGGGTGACAGTGCTCACGAGCGAGAGCGAGGCACCCCCTGAGCTGGTGGCCGAGCGGGCGCGCCTCGCCGCCGAGGCGGGGTGCGGGGGCTTCGTGTGCGCGGCGAAAGACCTGGTGGCGGCCAGGTCGGCCGCCCCTTCGCTGCTGGCGGTCGTGCCGGGCATCCGCCTCGCGGGCCGCTCTACCGACGACCAGGCGCGGCCGGCCACGCCCGGGGCGGCGGTGCGTGCCGGCGCCGACCTGCTCGTCATCGGGCGGGCGGTGACCGGCGCCGAGAGCCCCGAGGCCGCGGCTGACGAGATCGTGGGCGAGGTGCTCGCCGCGCTCGGGGGCGCGGTGGGCTCCGAGCAGGCAGAAGAGACGACAACGCCGCCGCGGACGCGCTAGGGTGCGCACCATGCCTTTGCCGCCCGCTCTTTCCGCAGATCAACGACAGGCTGCCCTGGAGAAGGCCGCTGCCGTTCGCAAGCAGCGTGCCGAGCTCAAGGACCGGCTCAAGATGGGTTCGGTTTCCCTGAAGGAGCTGCTCGACCAAGGGCAGAGGGACGAAGTCGTCGGCAAGATGAAGGTGCTGACCGTGCTGGAGAGCCTGCCCGGCCTCGGCAAGGTCAAAGCGCGCAGGGCCTTGGACGAGGTGGGGATCAGCGACACAAGGCGCGTCCAGGGCCTCGGTGAGCAGCAGCGTCGCAAGCTGCTCGAAAAACTCGGCTGACAGCGCGGCTGGAGGCGACGAGGCCAGGATCCGGCAAGGCGCGCGCGGCTACCGCTATGGGCCCGCGAGTGCCGGCTGGGTACCGCGCCCCAGTGGTCCCGTGAGCGCAGAGGATGGGCGCGAGCCGCTCATCTTCGTGATTTTTGGGCCGGGGGGAGTCGGCAAGGGGACCTTGGTCGCGCGTCTCTTGCAGATGCGTGAGAACCTGTGGTTGTCGCGCTCGTGGACGACTCGCCCGCGCCGGCCCGGTGAGGCCGAGGACGCTTATGTCTTCACCGACCGGGAGAGGTTCCTGGCGCGGGTGGAGGCCGGTGGCTTCGTCGAGTGGACCGAGTTCGCCGGCAACGGCCATCTCTACGGGACGCCCACGCTCGAGGCCCCCGAAGGTGAGGATGTGGTGCTCGAGATCGAGGTCGATGGGGCCAGGCAGGTGAAGGCGGCGTACCCGCATGCTGTTTTAGTGCTGGTGGCCACGCCGTCGAGGGAGGTGCAGGCGCAGCGCCTGCGCGCCCGAGGAGACGACGAACGCGAGGTGCAGCGCCGCCTTGCGGTCGGCGAGCAAGAGGAGGACGTGGGGCGGAAGATGGCCGCCCACGTGGTGGTCAACGACGACCTGGAGAGGGCTGCAGAAGAGCTGGCAGGTATAGTGGACGTTCACCGCAAGGAGCCCTAACTCCCTGGTGCTTGGTCGCCGCCCACGGGCCTGGGCCAGGGGTAGCTGGCCGGCGCCAGGGGTGCCGGCGCCAGGGGTGTTGGTGCCCTTGGGACGGCTAGGCGGCTGCGTGTGGCCGGCGCCGGGTAGCGCCGGCGAGGCCGGTAGCGCCGGCGAGCTGCCCTCCGGCGGTGGCGATGGTTATAGCGGTTTTGCGAACAGCGACAAACGGACAGACGGACGACAGGAGCGAGCGCATGGCAGAGTTCAAGCCGACGATGATGGACCCCCCCATCGAGTCCCTTCTCGACAAGGTGGATTCCAAGTACACCCTCGTTAGCCTGGCCGCCAAGCGCGCCAGGGAGGTCAACTCCTACTTCAACCAGCTGGGCGAGGGCCTGGGCTCGATCGTCCCACCTCAGGTGACATCGATCTCGAGGAAGCCTCTTTCGATCGCGCTGGAGGAGGTCGCCGCCGGCAAGATCACCTACCACCGCCCGGCCGAAGAAAAGGTCGGGGAGGCCCCGCCGGCGCTTTGAGCCCGCCGGCGCTTTGAGCCCGCCGGCGCTTCGAGCCCGCCGGCTTGGTGCAGCCGTTGGCGGCGGACGGTCGGATTCCAGGACTCCCAGCATGGCGGGATAGTCGAGTTGTGGCTCGGCCTCATGGAGCAGGCAAGATCGTGGTCTCAACGTCCTGTGGCTGAGTGCTTCCACCCCCTCGCTGACGCCCGTTTTTAACCCTTC
>JAJYMB010000049.1 GCA_021787365.1 Actinomycetes bacterium
TGGCGCGACGGGCATCATGACGCTCCGCTGCCAGGACGCTAGTGGCCACTGGGAGGAGATCTGCCAGCGCCTGCGCACTCAGACCCGCGTGGCCTGAGCCCTCAACCTACAAATTTGTCGCACACCCGTGAGCCCGTCCGGGCTATCGCGTGGTCATCGATGCCGAGCCGGCGCGCTTCGTCGGGGTCGCGGGCGAGGATGGCGAGCCCGAGGAGGATGCCGGCGAGGATCACCCCCAGCAGGACCTCGGTTCACTTGGTCCGCGCGACTCGCGGCAGGCGGAACAGCGGCATCCCGTTGGCGATCACCTGGAAAGGCACAGGCGGCGTCACCCAGGGCCCGGCTTGGTGGTCGACCAGCCGGGCTCGATCGCACAGCTCGCGTTGGCAGTTGCCCGCAGCCGACAAGTGCCCGTGGCCTACGTCCTTGGCCTGGCCATGCGCCGAGCCGCCGACTTGTACCCCGGAGAGGCCGAGACAAATAAGCGCGACGCTTTCATCATCGCCGATGCAGGCCGCACCCGTCGCGAACAGGTGCAATGGCTGGACGCCGCCTCCGACGAACTGCTGCAGCGCTCGCGCGCCCACCCTCCCACGCCCGGGGCGAAGGCCGCAGGCTGTCGGTGTCCACCCCCGAACCCCGTCGCGACCTCCACTCTCGCGGCGGCGCCCGTGGCTACCAAGCCGACCGCTTCAAGCCGCCGAGACACCACGTCACCGGCAGGCCAGCATCATTTCGCCATACCCCAGACCAACACCACCCCGCCGTCGTCGCCCTCCAGCAAAGCCGCTCCAGGGCCGAGCGGCACCGACCCCGCCGGGCGCAGCGGCAGCGGCTGTCCCTTCCGCACAGCTACCCATCCCAGCACGAGCGGTCACCGACCCGACCCCTGTGTTGCCCACGTATCAATTCTCCCATACCGCGACATGGGGGTGGTGGACCAAACCCTTTATTTACAAGGGTTTCTCCCCTCTATGTCAGGAGGTCTGGATTCCCGGGGGGGAAGACGTCGTTCTGCGGGCGACGCCGGTTCAGCGTCGCCCGCAGACGCTGGGTCAAGTGGGCCGCCAGTTGGGGTGCCGGTGACGGCCGTCGGTGCGGGGCGCCACGTGATCGAAGCCCGCATGTGGGCATCCCAGACTTGCCCTTGATGCCCCGGTAGTCTCACCTCGTGGACGACGCGCAGATGCGCAGCCGCGACGACGATGTCGCCTGGGGAATTCAGTCGCATCACGAGCCGCGCTGGCCGGCCCTCCTCGCTGTCCTAGCCGCGATTGCGCTCCAGCTCATACTACCCGAGACGCTCATCCGAGGGCTTGGAAATCGTGCGCTCATCCCTGCTCTGGAAGGAGCACTGCTCGTTGTCCTCCTCATTGCCAACCCCGGTCACATCTCTACCGAACAGAGGCGCCTCCGCGCCGTGAGCGTCGCATTGATTTCCCTCATCACCATCGCCAACTTCGTTTCGCTCATGGAGCTCATCCACGCTCTCCTCTACGTCGCCAAGACCGCAGGACGACCACTCGTATATTCGTCGGTCCCGGTCTGGCTCACTAACGTCATCGTGTTCGGGCTCTGGTACTGGGAGCTCGACCGTGGCGGGCCTGCTGCAAGGCAGGAGCCAGAGCGTCGTCACGCTGACTTCCTCTTCCCGCAAATGTCCACGCCGGGCTCGGCGCCCGGATGGGTCCCGAGCTTCCTTGACTACCTCTACACGTCGTTCACCAACGCCACCGCGTTCAGCCCTACCGACACCATGCCGCTCACCGCCTGGGCCAAGTTCCTCATGATGCTGCAGTCCATGGCCGCACTGGTGACTGTCGCTGTGGTCGTTTCGCGGGCGGTTAATATCCTGAGCTGAGGCTGCAATCCGACTACCTGGTGAAACGGGGGGCCCAGCAGGTACGGAACTGGTCAGGATTCAATCCCAACCGCAATTCTCCCCTGTCCACGAGGACGCTTTTGGCCAGCAGGGGAAGCTCAACGCAGCCCAATGGCGCCGGCGGTAACCAGCACGAGAGCAAAGCCGATCGCCATCTGGGTGACGCCGAGGACCTTGACCGGGAGGGGCGGGCGACGAAGCGACCAGAGCGACCACACCGACAAGGCCGCCAGAGCAGCCACGGCCACCCACGGCAGGCCACCGGCCAACCAGGCTGCCATGCCGAGCATCACGGCGAGGACTTCTGGCACCCAAAGCCTTCCCGTCCTGGCGGCGCGGCCCCTCGCCCGCAGTACCTGTGCGCGGACCACGGGGACGGTGCCGATAGAACGCGCAGCGAGGACGACCCACAGGCCAGCCGAGACCGCCCAACCCGCTCCCCCAGCCCGGGCGATGGCCGCTGCCACCGAAGCGATCCCGACCGCCCCGCACAGTTCGGGCGTGAGCCGCCGGCTACGGCTGCGCATGTCGTACCACATCTCCACCCCAACGAACGGTCCGGCCACAACGAGGGGGAGCCACCAAAAGCTCCCAGCGCGGAGCGCGACGCCGGCCAACAGCACTCCGAGGAGCGCGATCTCGCCGGCGGCGACACGTTCGGCAACGACCGTGCGAGGCAGCCGGCGGCGGCGCCAGTGGTCGACCAAGGCCAGCTTGAGCGGGGCCCGGGCGAGGAAGGCCGTCACGGCAGCCGCACCCAAGAGGCCACCCGAGAGGCTTGGGCTGACCAGAAGGCCGAGGAGCACTGGTTCGGCCGTGAGGCCCCAACCGCCGTGCTCGGAGGGCAGGGCAACCGCACGGAGCACTGAGCGCTGCGCTGGCCGGCGGGGCTCCGACGTCGTGCCGCTCATTTCCGCACCCTACGCTCGTACTTCTGGCCGAAACTAGGGCAATAGGTCCCTTTCGTACCAGTGCCCAATTGTGGGCCCCCGTGCTTTCGCGGCGCGGTCAGGGCCGACTCGTCCACCCGCAGCTCGGCGACCTCCACGAGCCGAAGGCGGCAGGGATCTTGTCGCCCGCCTCGACAAGCACGACGTCCCCGCGGACAGCTCCGCCGAGGGGATCGTCTGCAGGTGGCCGTCGCGGCGCACCCGGGCCTCGGTCTGGACCAGCGAGCGGAGGGCGTCCAGCGCCACCTCGGCCTTGGGCTCCTGGATGAAGCCGACGACGGCGTTCACCACGACCACACCGAAGATGACGCCGGCATCGACCACGTTCCCGAGGATGAGGGTAATGGCACCGGCGACCAGCAGCACGTACACGAGCGGGTGGTGCACCTGGCGAGCAAGGCGGACGAGCGGCCCGGCCACAGCAGGGGGCGGGAGCTCGTTTGGCCCGAACCGGGCGAGGCGTTCACGGGCCTCATGGGTGGGCAGCCCGCTATCCCCGTCGGTCTCGAGCAGCAGGACAACCTCGTGCGCGACTAGGGCATGCTGCAGGTCGGCGACCGTCGACCCGGACGGTCGCATCTCAAAGGGAACGGTGGTTAGGCGCTTAAAGACCTCCCAACGACAAAAGGCTGTGGATGTAGGCAGGGTGTTGTCTATGCGGCTGTCGCGATCCCGAGGTGCTCGAAGAGATCCTCCATACCTGAGCGCAGTTTCTCGTAGTCGTGCTCTACGGGTGTCCAGTTCCTGCCGCGGGCGACGTGGCGTGGGCTGCGC
>JAJYMB010000083.1 GCA_021787365.1 Actinomycetes bacterium
CAGATTCTCGCGCATGAGAGGCGAAAGGTGGTGGATCTGACGGAGCTCAGCTCAAGCAGTAGACGCGATCAGCTACCTGACAAGGGCGAAAGAGTGGAGGTGCAGTCCCCCTATGAGAGCCACACCCATAAATAACCCAGCGTTCTTGACCCTTTCTCCTCAAACTTGACTCATTTACAACAAGCTTGGGAGGTCAAGGGGGCTAGTGCACTCAGACGGAGAGCCCTTTCCGAGGAACAGGACCCCGCCGGCGCCGGCTCAGCGCTCGCTCAGGTTGAACTTGCCGGTGTCCTTACGCTTCCAGACCTTCCACCACGGCCGTGTGCCCCGTTCGCGCTCGATCTCGGCGACGATCTCAGGGCCTGCAGCCGTGACTATGAGGTCGGCCGCGTCGAGGACGCTCGCCACCTCGCCGTCGGGGAGCTCAGGCTCCTGCTCGACCTTGGGCCGCGCGAGGGTCCCGACGACGAAGCTGCCGTCGATGATGTCCCGCTGGTAGCGCGGGCAGTTGGCCGGGCAGCGCCAGGGGGCTTCGGGCGCCAGGTTGAGCACGCAGAAGCGCGCCACCTCGCCCGAGGAGTACGTCCGGCTCTGGAAGTGGCGGCAGTCTTCCCGCATCGGCACCCGACCAGTCTGGCATGCCGAAGTCGGTGACCGGCTGCCGGGCCCGCTTAGGCGCGGGGAGCGGGCCGGCCCTTCCAGGCGCTGGCCCCCTGGCGGTGCCGGCGGGCGGAATCGAGGGTCATCGCCATGTACAACGAGCAGGTGAAGGGAAGGGCGAGCGCCGTAGCGGGGGAGGCCCGGTAGTACCTCCCGATAGGCAGGTAGCTCGCGGCCATCGCCGTCCACCCGGCCAGGCCCGCCAGGGCCGTAGCTCGTTTGCGGGTCGCGAGGCCGGCCGCGGCGAGGGCGGGCGGGGCGAGGTAGACGGCTGATAGACCCGCGGTGGCGCCAGCCAGCGCCCAGGGGCTGTAGCCGAGCTGCGTGTAAGCGTTGCGGGCCACCATCTCCCAGATGCCGGCGAGCGCCGGGTAACGTCGCGTGCTCTCCACGTTGGGGGCTTGTCCCGGGCTCCCGTCGCCGGCGAGGGTGAGCCAGATGTCGTACCCGCTCGCCTTCAGGGCCTTGGCCAGGGCGACGTCGTCGATCGTGGCGCCGGCGATGGCCTCGATGCCCCCGGCCTGCGCCAGGGCGTCCGCCTCGACCAAGAGGCAACCACCGGCCGCCGCCGCCGTCTCCTTCTCGGGGTCGTTGACCCACCTGAACGGGTAAATCTGCGCGAAGAAGTACACGAAGGCGGGCAGGGTCAAACGTTCCCACCGCGTCCCGGTGGGGAGCCTGGCCATGACCGAGACGGCGGCCTTGCCGCTGCCGAGGGCGCTCAGGACCAGTTGGCGGAGCGACCCGGGGGGGTGGGCGATGTCGGCGTCGGTGAAGAGGGCCCACTCCGGGGGCTCGGGCGCCTGGAGGGCGTGCGCCCAGCCCTGCGCCATGGCCCAGGGTTTGCCCGCCCACCCGGGGGGACAGGGCTTGCCTTCGACCACGGCGAGCCCGAGGCCCCTCCCGCCGCCCTTCCTGGCGAGCGAGCGCGCCAGCTCGGCGGTCCCGTCCGAGCTCTGGTCGTCGACCAGGACCACCTGGGCGGGGCCGGGGTAAGCCTGGGACAGGAGGGTGGGCAGGGTGTGGGGGAGGAGCGCGGCTTCATCGCGTGCCGGGACGACTATCGCTACCCGGGGCCAGCGCTCCGGTCCGGCCTCGGCGGCCGGCGCTCCGGCAGGGAGCGAGGTGAGCGGCTGCCAGTAACGTCCTCGGGCCAAGAGCAAGTAGGCCCAGGCTGCTGCGGGTACCCAGCGAGCTGTCACGGCTCGCCGTCCCCCTCAGTGAACACTTAGAAAAAACCCCAGGTTAGGACCTCCCAAGGCGCCGGGGTCAGCCGTAGCATGTTAGGTACGCCAGGCGTCGGACATTAGCAAGGGGCTCGTGAGGACCAAGCCCGCGGGAGTGCCCCCGGAGCGCCCGGGGGGGAGCGGCAGCTGGGGTTGGAGCGCGGGCCTCGTGGGTTCGTTGGCAGTGCTGGCGGGCCTGCTCGGGGGGTGCTCGCCCTCCGCCACCTACCTCGGGACCGCGGGGCAGGGCTTCTACTACAAGGTGCCCAAGCACTGGGACACTTTCAGTTCGACCGCTCTGCACAACCTGGGCTTGCCCACGACGGCCCAGGCCTCTCAGCTGCAAGCGCAGGGTGCTTCCTACCCCGTCTACGCCAACTTCGTCACCGGGGTGAAACATCTGGGCAAGCAGGGGATCTCGGGGCCGCACCCCTGGGCGTTCGGTTTGGTCATGAACCTCGCGAGCACAGACCAGGCCGGTTTGTCGTTGTCGAGCCTCCAAGACGAGGTCTTCAACGTCAGCGGCGCCTCGCAGGCAGGCGCCCTGGTCAGGCCTCTATTTCCGAGCAAGGTGGTCGTGAAGGGGGCGCTCAGGGGCACCCGTGTCGCCTACGAGATCAATGCGGGAGCCTCCTCGCTGGCCTTCGAGCAGGAGGCCCTCGTCAACAGCCCGACCAACAAGGTCTGGGTCCTAGTCGCGGGGTGCTCGCCCTCTTGCTTCCAGGCGCATCGCCGTCTCATAAACAGCATCATCAGCACCTTTACGGTCACAGGCTACGGAGGGTAGCCGAGCCAATGCGCCAGTTGCCTCAGTTGCAAAGACGAGCAGCCACGTTGGCCGGTGCCGCCGTGATGGCGGCCGCGCTCAGCGCCTGCTCGGGAGGCCAGGTGGTGGCGAGCAACGCGGACCAGTTCTACGTGCGCGTACCGGCCGGTTGGAAGGTGTACGAAGAGTCGCAGTTGTTACACACGTCCAAGTGGTCCAGCCTCGTGTCCAATCGGCCGCGGTACTTCATGGCCGCGAGCGACGATCCTCACCCCAAGTCCTCACAGCCCCTCAGCCCGTCCAAGTACCCCTGGGTGGTCCTTTTGGTCGCCGACCTCTCGGGCCCGCAGCGCGACAGCTTGACATTGGGCACCCTTCAAGATGTGCTGGTCCCGGTGGACCAGCTGAGCCAGCAGGGCGTGGGCGTCCAGGCGTTGCAGCAGGGCCGGCTGCTTGTGAACGGTGCCTTGCGGGGCACCAAGGTCGCTTTCGAAGTGGGCGCTGGCATGGGTGGCGGTGCCATCGACTACGAGCAGGAAACCTGGGTCAACAGCGCCACCAACCGGGTCTGGGCGCTCATGGTCGGCTGCTCGCCGGCCTGCTACCAGGCTAACGGGTCGATAATCAACAGCGTCGTAGACAGCTTCTACGTGTCAGATAGGGGACATCGATGACCTCCACGCCCTTTGACCAAACCGCAGGCCAGCGCGAGGCGGACGACCCCGGGTGGCCCGGCGCCGGCCCTGGCCCCAGCGCGGGCGGCGACGGCCTCGGCGCCCCGGCTCCGGGCGCCAGCGCGGGCCTCGAGACGGGTAGCGGTGAGGGGACCGGCTGGGGTAGCCAGCTGGTAGGCACCGGCGGCGGTGGAGCCGGCGGCGCAGGTATCGGCCAGCCACCGCCGCCTCCGTTCACGGGCGGCTCGAGTGCCGACGGCGGGGGACCAGGCGGCCTCGTGTTCGAGAAGGCGCCGCGCTGGGAGAAGCGCAAGCCACGCTCGCCTTGGTTGCGGGTGCGGTTGCTCATCTTGGTCGCGGGCGTCTGGGGCGTGCTGTTCTGGTACGGCCTCACAAACCCGCTCGTGTCGATCCGTGACGGGCTGGTAATGACGTGGAACTCCAAGTGGTGGCTGACAGTGCTCTTCGCTATCGAGCTCGTCCGCCAGCTGCACTACCTGTTGAGCGAGCACTGGGGCTGGTGGAACCACTTGTGGACAGACGTTTTCTTCGGCGGCCTGTCTCGTCGCGGCATGGGTATCAGCGCCTGGGGCAAGTACAGGGCCAAGAGGCTCCTCGCATGGCTGGTCGCGATCGCCTTGGTGGCGGTCATCGCAGGTGCGGCCGAGCACACGAGCCCCGTTCAGGGCCTTTTCTCGCTCCCCGGCAAGCTCGTCGGTGCCCTCGGCATCATCGCGTACGGGCTCTTCTTCATCGTCATAATGGTGCTCCAGTTCGTCGCGATGTTCTGGTTCCTTTCGCGAGGCGGCATCGAGACGTACTTCCCCGATGACATAAAGACCCGCTTCAGCGGTGTCTGGGGGCAGGACGCCGTGCTCGAGAGGGTGAAGGAGAGCATCGTTTTCTTGGAGGACCCCGAGTCGATCGAGTCCCGGGGAGGCTACGTGCCAGGAGGGATATTGCTGTGGGGCCCGCCAGGCACCGGCAAGACTCTAATGGCGGAGGCGGTCGCGGGCGAGACGGGGAAGCCCTTCGTCTTCGTAGAGCCCGCTGCCTTCATAAACATGTTCCTAGGTATCGGGCCACTAAAGGTAAAGTCGCTGTTCCGCAAGCTGCGCAAGCTGGCCATGCGTTACGGAGGCGTCATCGCGTTCTTCGACGAGGCTGACTCTCTTGGCAACCGGGGGATCGCGACCGGGGGCGGCATTTTCGGCCCCGGCGGCGTGCAGGGGATGAAGCAAGCCGGCCCGTGGGCCGTGGGCGGTTGCCATGGGGGCGTCTACCTTTCCGAACCTGGTGTCAATGCTGTGCTGTCTGCTTGGCGGGACGGGGCCACGGACGTGGTGGAGGGCCCGGGGGACGGGCGTCGCAAGCGCGACCGGATGTTCGTAGGCGGCGGCATGGGCGGTGGTGGCGGGGGCATGGGGACGCTGGAGGCACTGCTAGCCGAAATGTCGGGGTTGCAAAAGCCGCGCGGGTTCATGAACCGAGTCGTGCGAAAGATCCTCGGCATGAAGCCCAAGCCTCCCCCGAAGTTCCGGATCCTGATCATGATGGCGACCAACATGCCCAACTCTTTGGACCAGGCGCTCCTCCGCCCCGGGCGTATAGACCGCATATACCGGGTCGGCTACCCGTCCAAAGCCGGGCGTATCCGCACTTACCAGGGCTATTTCGCCAAGGTGCACCACGAGCTGACAGACAACGACATGGAAAAGCTCGCCACCATAACCCCGTACGCCACGGGCGCCACGATCAAGGACTTGGTCAACGAATCGCTCATCGTTTCCCTGCGCCACCACCACGACGCGATCACGTGGTCCGACGTGCTCGAAGCCAAGCGGCTGAAGGATCTCGGGCCGCCCGAGGACGTCGAGTACATCGAGCGGGAGCGCCACGCCGTAGCGGTCCACGAGGCCTGCCACGCCGTCATCGCGTACCGGGTCCGCAAGCACTTGGAGATCGACTTGGCCACGATCGAAAAAGGCCAGACGTACCTAGGGATGGTGTCGTCGATCAAGCCCGAAGACCGCTTTACGAGCTGGCGCAGCGAGTACGAGGCCGACGTGATGGTGGCGCTTGCCTCTCTCGCCGGAGAGCGGCTCTTTTTTGCCGGGGACTCCTCGTCGGGGGTCTCGGGCGACCTCGAGTCGGCGACCATGATCGCCGGGCTCATGGAGGGTTACTGGGGCATGGGGGAATCGGTTGCCTCCCAGGGCGCGCGTCGCCAGCAGGGCGTGTTCCCGGGCCAGGGTGGCCCCGACCTGTTGCAAGGCGACGCGGGCAAGAAGGTCGAGGAGCGCCTGAGCGAGCTTTTGGAGCGCACCCGAGAGCTCCTGGAGCAAAACAGGCAGTACGTCTTTGCCGTGGCCCACGCGCTCGAGAGCCACAAGACGCTCTCGGGCGAGGACGTCGAGGCGGTCGTCGAGGGCAAGCGGGGCCGGGGCCTGGACGGGCGCGTCTATGCCGTACCTGGGTTCATGGCGACTTACACCGTTTACCACGACCGCCTGGTGGACGCCCACGTGACCCGCTCGAAGATCTCGGTCCGCCTGCCCGAGCCCGTCGAGTGGGCGCCCGAACTGGTCAGCGTCGCCAGCGACGGCAACGGCATAGCCCTGCCTGCCGGCGAGCTGGCGGGGGTGGGCGCGCCAGCCGGTACCGGCACCAACGGGGGGTGGGGGAGCTCGTCGTGACGATGTTGGGTACCTTCTGGCGACCTGCGGCAGATGTAACCTAGCAACATCTGTGGACAGGAGTTCCCCCCGGGGCCGGCGGCCGCTGTTGGCGCGCTGCGCCTGGCGGTAGACAGCGGGAGTACGCCCGGGGGTGTACTGGCGGCGGGCTGGCGCCGGGAGACGGAGTTCTTGTGGGCTTACGGCTGGGCCGAGACCGGTCCCTCGGGCCACGGCCGGCCCATGGAGACGGGCACCGTTTTCGACCTGGCCTCGCTCACCAAGGTCACGGCTACCCTGCCCGTCGTGCTCCGCCTGCTGGCCGACGGGCACCTCGGGCTGGACAGCCGGGTCGCCGAGTTGCTGCCCGGGTTTGAGGGCGAGCCCGAAGCACGGGCCCAAGTGACGGTCGAGCACCTCCTCACCCACACGGCAGGCTTGCCGGCCCACCGGGAGTACTGGCGCCTCGGCTTGGAGCCGGCCGAGCTCAAACGGCACTTCTTGGAGGAGCCGCTCGAAGGTGTGCCCGGTGAACGGGTGGTCTATTCCGACATCGGCTTCATGCTCCTCGGCTGGCTGGCTGAGGCCGTCACGGGCCGGCGCCTCGGCACCCTGGTGTCAGAGTGGGTAGCCCGGCCGCTCGGCCTCGGGAGCACCGGGTTCGGGCCGCGCCCGGCCAATGACGTGGCCGCCACCGAGATGGGCGAGGACGGCAGTTACATCGCCGGCGTGGTCCACGACGAGAACGCCGCCGCCCTCGGTGCGCCGGTGGGCCACGCCGGCCTCTTCTCGACCGCCGGCGACCTGGCCGCCTACCTGGGCGCCTGGGTTTCGGAGAGCGCGGAGTGGCTCCCCCGGTGCTGGCGGGACGAGGCGGTAAGGGACAGGACGGCGGGCCGCGGCGGCCACCGGGGGCTCGGGTGGGTGGCCCGCGGTGATGACTTCGACCTGCTCGGGGAGGCCTGGCCGGCGACCGCCGTGTCGCACAGCGGCTTCACCGGGACGTCATTGGCCTTCGACCCGCCCTCGGGCCGCTGGGTCGTCCTGCTCACGAACGACGTGCACTTCGGGCGCGGCCGAGGCACGATCAAGGCGCTCCGCCGAGCCGTGCACCAGGCGCTGGCGCCATGAGCGGGGCAAGTGGCGAAGCGCCCGTAGGCGGGCGGGGGGTGCTATCACCGGCGGAGGCCTTGCCCGCTGCCCTGGGGGCCGCCGCGCCGGCGGGTACGGGGGGGACGGCGCTACCGCTTGCCGCGGTCGCCGGCGTCAGCCGTTTGGACGGCGTGCTCGCCCACCTGGAGTCCCTGCTGCCCTCGCTGGCGCCTTCCGAGCAACGGGTGGGCCGGGTGATCCTCTCGCTACCGGGGAGCGCTGCTCACCTCACGATCACCGAACTGGCCGGCATGGCCGAGACCTCCGAGACCACCGTCGTGCGCTTTGTCAGGTCGCTCGGCCTCGGGAGCTACCCGGAGTTGCGCATTGCGCTCGCCCAAGCGGCGGGCCGGGCCACTGTCCGGCCGGAGGCCTACATGTCACCGGACATCAGCCCCGACGACGACCTCGCCACGGTCGTGGCCAAGGTGGGGGCGGCAGACGCGCAGGCGGTCGCCAGCACCGTCGCCAACCTCGACGCCGGGGCCCTCGAGCGGGTGGTCGAGGCGGTGGAAGCGGCCCGCCGCATCGATATTTACGGGGTGGCCGCGAGCGCGATAGTCGCCGCCGACCTCCAACAGAAGCTGCACAGGATCGGCCTGGCGGCGTTCGCTTGGAGCGACTTGCACCTCGCCCTGTCGTCGGCGGCCAACCTCTTGCCCGGGGACGTGGCCATCGCCATCAGCCACGGCGGCACCACGGTCGACACGGTCGAGGCCCTGGGCCAGGCGAGGCGCGCCGGGGCCACCACTGTCGCCATAACCAACTTCCCGAAGTCGCCCATCTCGACGGTGGCCGACGTGCTGGTGCGCACCACCGTTTCGGAGACGGCTTTCCGGGCCGGCGCCATGGCGAGCCGGATAGCAGAACTGGTGGTGGTCGACTGCCTGTTCACGGCCGTGGCTGAGCGCCGGTACGCGGAGACGGTCGCTGCCCTGGCCCGTACCCGTGAGGCGGTGCGGAACCGGCACCGGGGGCGCCGGCGCTGAAGGCTGGGCCGCCGGGGAACGTTACTCGGAGGTCAACAAGAGCACTCCTGGGTCGAAGCTGATCGGGACGGGCCGCTCGGTGTGGAGAGTGGTCCCGGCCACGGCCACGGACACCTCGCTGTAGCCGCCGCCACCAACGGCCTCCAGTAGTGTCACCCTGGGCTCCGGCTCGAGGTCAACGATCCAGTAGGAGGGCACGCCGGCGGTGGCGTAGTCAACGCGTTTTACCTGGCGGACAGTCTTTTCGCTCCCGCTCCCTGGACGGACGATCTCCACTACCAGGGCCACGTCCGCGGCATCGACGGCGCGGCGGTCTTCTTGGTAGGCCGCCACCAAGGCAGCCCGGCTAAATACGGCAATGTCAGGCACATAAATGTTGCGGCCCGGCATCATGAGGTCCCACGGGCCCCGGACTACCAGGTGCTCAGCGCCAGCGGAGCGGACCGACCTGGCGATGAGCTCCCTCAGTACCTGGGCGCACTCGTCGTGGCGGACGCTAGGGGACAAGGAGATCAACCATCCGTGGACCAGCTCAAAGCGCTTGCCCTCCTCGGGAAGCAAATCGAGGTCCTCCACCGTGTACGGCCCGCGCCCGTAAAGGTCCGGTGCGGCGCTCATGCGACGAGCTTACCTGCACCCAAATAGAGGACCCTCGGATGCCGGGGGGCAGTACGGGCGTGAGGTGGCTCGGGCCAGAGCAGAGGGCCCCGGGGAGTGTGGTGGGGCAGGCGCGGGTACGGCGCGGGGGCCGGCGCCGGTCACAAGGCTGGCGGCCAATCCCGCCCTTCGGCGGCCCGCTCGGCCAGGCGGACGGCGCCGGCGACGGGAGGCTCGCGGAGCACCGAGACCGCCGAGGCGGGGCGGGAACGGCGCAAGTGGCCCGTGACCACATCACAAAAGCGGGCATCGGAGGTGAGGCCGCCGGCCAGGACCACGGGCAGGCCTGCCGGGTGGCCGAGCCGTTCCAGCGCCGCGCCCACGAGTTCATCGAGCGAACGGGCGGCTTCCTCCAAGATGGCGCCGGCCGCCGGGTCTTCCGAGGACAGCACGACCGGGGCGAGAGCCGCCCACCGGCCCGGCCAGGGGTCCTGGTAAAACTCGTGGCGCAAGCCGACGACGGTGGTGGCGCCGGCCGCTTCGAGCAAGGCTGCGCCGAGAGGGCCGAGGGGCTGGGCGCGGTCGGCCCGGCCGAGGAGGCTGCGCAGGGCCTGGCGGACCAGCCAGTACCCGCTCGCCTCGTCGCCGAGCAGGTAACCCCATCCACCGGCCCGGGCGGAAACGGCCCCGTCGCAAGCGAAGGCCGCCGAACCGGTGCCACATATGAGGGCCACGCCCCGCTCGAGCCCGGCCGCCGGCAGCACCAAGACGACGTCGGGCACCACGGCCACCCGGCCCGAGCCGACCAAGGGCGCCAAGCGCTCGGCGAACAGCCTGGCCGCCTCGGGCGACCCACCGACCACGCCGGCGGCACCGGCACACGCCGCGTCGAGGGCGGCGCCTTCACCGAGCGGCAGGGCGCGGAGCAGCTCGTCGAGTACCCGTTCGGCCTCGCGAAGCCCCACGGTGGCCGGGTTGGCGCTCGACGCCGTGGCTTCGGCCACGGTGCGCCCGTCCACCGAGAGGCGGGCCCGGCTCCCCGTCCCCCCTATGTCCACCCCGAGCACCCGGGCCACTTCGGGGCCTAGGGGGCGGAGGAGGGGGCGGTGGCGCCGGCGGGAGAGGCTCCCTCCGCCCCGGCGGGCGCCAGCCGGGCAAGAGCGGCGCGCACTTGCCCGCCAGCCTCCTCGAGCGCCCGGCGAGCGGCCGGCGCGGGCGAGGCGCCGAGCATCGAGACCAAGGCCACCTTCACGTCGTCGCCGGCCCGGGAGAGCGCCTCGCGAGCGGCTTCTTCGTCGGCCCCGGTGGCTTGGACGAGGATGCGGACGAGGCGCCGGCGCAGCTTCTGGTTGGTGGGCACGACATCGACCATCATGTTGGAGTAGCAGCGGCCGAGCCGGACCATGAGCGCGGTCGAGAACCCGTTGAGAACGAGCTTGGCGGCCGTCCCCGCCTTCAGGCGGGTGGAGCCGGTCAAGGCCTCGGGGCCGGTGTCCACCGCCAGGTGGTAGTCGACCGAACCGCCGAGGGGCGCCCCGGGGTTGGAGCTCACGAGAGCCGTTAGCGCCCCCCGCTCGCGGGCGCGCTCGAGGGCGGCGGCGACGTAGGGGGCGGAGCCGCTGGCGCTGATGCCGAGGGCGACGTCTTCGGGGCCGAGGGCCTCGGCGGCGGCCCGTCCGGCCCCGAGGTCGTCCTCGGCGTTCTCCACCGCCAGACGGGTGGCCGCCTCGCCGCCGGCCAGGTGGGCGGTGGCAAAGCCGGGCCCTACCCCGAAGGTCGGGGGCAGCTCGGCGGCATCCAGCATGGCGATGCGCCCCGACGTCCCGGCCCCGAAGTAGTGCAGGCGGCCGCCCCTCCGTACGCGCTCGGCCGCCGCATCGACGAGCTCGGCCAGCTGGGGGAGGACCTTTTCCACCGCTGTGGGCACGCGGGCGTCTTCGCCGTTGAGCAGGCGGAGGACTTCGAGGGTGGGGACGACGTCGATGTCTGTCGTGCGGGGGTTGCGCTGCTCGGTAACGGCGCCGGCGGCTGCCCTACCGTCCGCGGCCGAGCTAGTCATGTAGGCAACTTACCAAAAGCGTGTGGTACTCGTGACCTTTTCACAGCGAACTGGCGTTCCCTCGAGCGGTATATTGCACCCATGAGGCGAGAGGCGCTCGCGCAGGTGGAGGGCCGTCTCGGCCCGGGCCCCGGGCGCCGCCCGCTACCGCTGGCAGCCGGCTTGGCCAGCCTTTTCCCCGAAGGAGGGCTGAGACGAGGGAGCACGCTCTCGATAGGAGCCGGCGCCGGCGCCACCTCCCTCGCCTTGGCCCTGCTGAGCGGGCCGTCCGGCGCCGGTTCGTGGTGCGCCGTGGTGGGGGTGCCGGATCTCGGCCTGGTGGCGGCGGCCCAGTCTGGCATCGACCTCGGACGGCTGGCCCTCGTCCCTTCCCCCGGGCCCAAGTGGCCGTCGGTGGTCGCAGCCCTCTTGGAAGGTTTCGACGTGGTGGTCGTCCACCCGCCCCGCCCGGTCCGGGAGGCCGATGCCCGCAACCTGGGGGCGCGTTCGCGCGAGCACGGGGCGGTACTGGCGGTGCTCGCTTGCCCGGCGTGGCCGGCCCGCCCCGACCTGGGCGTGGAAGTGGCCGGCGGCAACTGGCGAGGCCTCGGGGAGGGGTTCGGCTACCTGGCCGGGCGCGAACTCGAGGTGGTGGTGTCCGGCCGGGGCGGCGCGGCCCGGCCGCGGCGAGGGCGTCTCTCGCTGGGCGAACCCGTGAGCCTCGGGTCGGCCGCGGCTCACTAGCCAGTTCAAGAAGGCACGGCAGACAAGATGGCCAGCTACGGCGCCAGGGCCCTCGTCGCCCTGTGCCCGGGCTGGCCGGTCATGTCGGTGGGCCGGCCTCCTTCGGCCCTGGTCGCCGTGGTGGAGGCCAACCGGGTGGTCGCCGTCTCCCCGGCGGCCGGCGCCGCCGACGTGCGGGTGGGCATGCGCCGGCGGGAAGCGGAGAGCTGCTGTCCGGGGTTGGGGCTCCTGAGCCGCGACCTCGCCGGCGAGTCCCGGCGGTGGGAGCAGGCCGTGGCGGCGGTCGAGGAGTTCGCCCCGGGGGTGGAGGTGCTCCAGCCAGGCTGGCTGGCGCTCGGGGCCAGGGGGCCGGCCCGGTACTTCGGGGGGGACCTGGCGCTCGCGGCCAAGGTCGCGGCGGCCGTAGAAGAGGCGGCCTCGAGGGACGGCGCCGGTGCGGAGTGGGCAGGCTTTTGCCGGGTGGGTGTGGCCGATGGGCTTTTTGCTGCCCAATTGGCGGCCGGGACGGCTGCCCCGGGTGAGCCCGTGGTGGTGCCCAGGGGGGCGAGCGCAGGGTTCCTGGCGCCCTTTCCCCTCCAAGTGCTGGCCACGCCCCAGCTGGCCGCGCTGGCCGGCGCCGGGGGGGCCGGCACCGGCTCGGACGGCCGTTTTGCCGCCCTGGTCGACCTGCTGCAACGCCTCGGGCTGCGCACGCTCGGGGACTTCGCCGCCCTGCCTCCGCCCCGCGTGCTCGGCCGCTTCGGCACCGAGGGCCTGCTCGCCCACCGCTTGGCGCGCGGCCTCTCGGAACGGCCGGTGCGGGGCCGGGTGCCCCCTCCCGACTGGGTGGTCGCCTCCGAGCTGGACCCGCCGGCCGAGCAGCTGCAAGCCGCCGTCTTCGTCGGCCGTGCGCTGGCGGAGCGGCTCCACCAACGCCTGGCGGGAGAAGGCCTCGTGTGCACGCGCCTGGCCATCGAGGTGGAGACCGTCGAGGGTGCCACCTTCCGGCGGAGCTGGCGCCACGACGGGGCACTGAGCGCCGCGGCCATAGGAGAACGTGTGCGCTGGCAGCTCGAAGGCTGGGCCCAGGGCCCGGCCACGGCCGGCGGGGGGCCGGGCCCGAGGGAGGGGCAAGGCGGGCAGGCGCGCTTCGGCCCGGTCGTCAAGCTGGCCCTGGTGCCCGAGGAGGTCCGCCCGGACACCGGCCGCCAGCTCGGGCTGTGGGGCGCGGGCCCCGGCGCGGCCGCCCGCACCGCCCGGGCACTGGCCAGAGTGCAGGGCCTGCTTGGCCCCGAGGCGGCCTTCTCGGCCGTGCTCCAGGGCGGCCGTGACTACAAAGAACAGGTCCGTTTGGTCCCCTGGGGCGAGCCCCGAGAGCCGCTCCGGGCGGGCGGGGGAGGAGGCACCGTGCGGCAGGGTAGCAAGAGCGCGACTGCCAGGAGCCGGGAAGGCCCTCCTCCCTGGCCCGGCCGGCTCCCGGGGCTGGCGCCAGCGACCGTGCACTGCTCCCCCCTCCCCGCCGAGGTGCTCGACCGGGCCGGCCGGCCCGTGGGCGTGGCCGGGCGCGGCACCATCAGTGCCCCTCCTGTGTCGGTGGCCTTCAGGCCCGCCACGTCGGGGCACGGCGGGCCGGCGGCACCGGGTGGAGGTGAGGCGCCGGCCTCGACCGTCGTCGCTTGGGCCGGCCCTTGGCCGCTGGAGGAGCGCTGGTGGGACGCGGGGAGAGGGCGCCGGCGGGCGCGCTTGCAGGTCTGCACGGAGGGCGGTGCCGCCTACCTTCTCGTGCGCGAGAAGGGGAGTTGGTGGGTGGAGGCCACCTACGATTAGCGTGGTCGGCGTGAAATTGGCCAGTTTGAGGACAGGGACGAGCACGACGGCTGCTCGCATCGAGGAAGCCGACGGGGAAGCTGTCGAGGTCAGCGCCGCGGACGTGGGCGTGCTGCTGGCGCAGGCCGATTGGCCCCAGATCGCCGCTGCCGCCGCCGGCACGCGCCACAGCCTGGCCGAGGTCGATTACGCGCCGCTCGTGCCGAGGCCGGGCAAGGTCGTCTGCGTGGGCCAGAACTACCGCGCCCACATCGAGGAGCAGGGGGCCGAAATGCCGCGGTTCCCGACGCTGTTCGCCAAGTACACCTCGGCGCTGGCCGGGGCGCGAGACGACATCGTGCTGCCGGCGGTCTCGGAGGCGGTGGACTGGGAGGTCGAACTGGCCGTCGTCATCGGCTGGCCCGCCTACCGCGTGGCCGAGGAGGAAGCCATGAAGGCCGTCGCCGGTTACGCAGTGATAAACGACGTCAGCATGCGTGACTGGCAGTTCAAGACGAGCCAGTTCCTCCAGGGCAAGACCTTCGACAAGGCCACACCCCTCGGCCCCTGGCTCGTCACCCGTGACGACCCCGACGTAAACGAGGCGGGCATGCAGCTTTCTTGCGAGATAAACGGGAAAACGGTCCAGCAGGGGGACACTTCGGACTTGGTGTTCGGGGTGGCCCAGGTGGTCTCGTACATTTCCCAGTTCACGACGCTGCGCCCGGGCGACGTGATCGCCACCGGCACCCCGGGCGGCTCGGGGCACTTCCTCGAGCCCAAGCGCTACCTGAAAGACGGTGACTTGCTCGTGACCAGGGTGGCCGGGCTCGGCGAGTGCCGTAACCTGTGCCGGCGCGAGGCCCCCTGACGGTTCCGGGCCCAGGCGTCGGCGGCTAGCGCAGACAGGACGGTGCAGCCCGTCCCGGCCAGGACGTCGAGGAGGTAGTGATTGCCCGTGGCCAGGACGACGAGCGTCGTGGTCAGCGGGTAAGCGAGCGCAAAGGTGCCGGCCAGCACCCGTCGCCAGCCTCGGCGGGCCAGGCGCCAGGCTGCAAACGAGCACCACACGGCCCACGCCAGGTGCATGGAGGGCATGGCGGCAAGCTGGTCGGCGTGCTTGATCAGTTCGTTGTGCCATGAGCCGAAGCCGCCCACTTTCTCCACCACGTCGATGAACCCGGGGAGCATCCGGGGGGGCGCCACCGGGTAGGCCCAGAAGACGGTGAAGCCGATGAGGTTGGCGAGCACCAGGGTGTTGCGGAGGGGCCGGTAGATGTCGGGCCGGCGCCACCAGGTCCAAGCCACGAAGCAGAACGTGACTACGAAGATCGCATTGTCGTAGAAGTCCGACGAGATGTAGGCGAGCACGTGGTGGCCGGCCAGCCAGTGGTCCATCGACCTTTCGGGAGACAGGCCGAGGCTCATTTCGAAAGAAAGGATGGCCTGGCCGTGCCGGAGGGCCAGCTGGCGGCGCAGGGGGGCGAGGTTTTGCAGCCAGTCGTAGATCCACCCGAGGACGGCGACCACCGCTAGCTCGACGACGATCGGGCTGCGCCTGGCCGGCGGCGGTGCCGGGACTGGCTGGACGGGAACCGGCGGTGCGGACGCGGGCGTGTACTCGTGCTGCTCAACTACGGCCACAGCCCGAGGAGTTTAGGTGGTCTCTCCTAGGCTCCTGCCAATGCGTGCCTTGGTGCAGCGGGTTTCACACGCCGTCGTCAGTGTCGGTGGGGAGGTCGTCGGCGAGATCGGCCCAGGGTTGTGCGCCTTGGTCGGGGTCGGCCCAGAGGACGCCGAGGCCGCCGCGGACCGGTTGGCGGCCAAGATCTGGCAGCTCCGGGTGTTCCCCGACAGCGCCGGCGACATGAACCGCTCGGCCTCGGAGCTCGGCTACGCAGTGCTGGTCGTGAGCCAGTTCACCCTGTACGCGGACACGAGCCGGGGCCGGCGCCCGTCCTTTGTCCGCGCGGCTCCCCCAGACAAGGCCCGCGTGCTGGTCGAGCGCGTGGTGCAGGCGCTCCGGGCGGCGGGCGCCGAAGTCGCGACCGGCCGCTTCGGGGCGATGATGCAAGTGTCGCTCGTCAACGAGGGGCCGGTCACGGTCATGCTCGAGACGTAGGCGTTATCGTTCACCACCCTGCGTGTTGTAGAGAGGACAAGTAGGGCTAGCCGGGGCTAGCTGCGGAGTGCTGCGGGGTTAGCCGGTGCCCTCGGGACGGGAGGTCCGGGTCTTTCGTGGGGCCTCGGCCGCTCATCTTGACGCCGCCTCGCGGACAGGCTAGCTTGCGTACATCCGCTTCGTCGGGCCCAATGATTTCGCTTGGGTTTAGACGGTTTTCTTTTGCTGTAGCTGTACGTGCAAAAGGGGAGATGGGCCATGTCTCGAGTTGTACCCGCGCGCCGTGGCGCTGGTTTCAGTAGGCACCAGAGGGTGCCGCAGCGACCCTGGTCTTTATTTGTCAATCCTCGCGCCCACCGTGGCGCTCTTGTCCCGACTCGGGTGAGCGGGTTGCGGGCGCCGTTGGCTGGGCTCCGCGCCAGCGGTGGGAGCCTCGGCCGTTCCTCACGGCCGGCGCGGGCCAGGGGCGCCGCCAGGGCCAGGCGGGCCGCCGGCCGCCGGCACCTCATCCTCGGCGCGTTGTTCGGGTTTCTGGTCGTCGCGGCCGCGCTCGCGGTAGTAGCGGGCTTTTCCGCCGCCTGGTGGGGGGTGGCAGCCGTCTCGCTGGTCGCGTGCGGTTACCTCGGGCTCTTGTCCTGGGCGCGGAAAACGGCTGCCGAACGGGAGTTCAAACTCGCCTTCCTGCCGGCGAGGGCCGGCGCCACCGGTCTGGAGGAGCTCTTCTCCCAACCCGGAGAGAGCCAAGCCGGCGGTCCTCGGCGCGAGCCGCTCCGAGCCAGCTCAGGTTAGGTACCGGGCCGGAGCTACTTGGGCCGGAGCTACTGGGCCGGAGCTACTGGGCCGGAGCTACTGGGCCGGAGCTACTGGGGCGGAGCGCCAAGCGTCGAGAGCCTGGCGGAACTCTTCGGTGGCGCTCCAACGGAGCAAGCCGAGAAGGAGCGCGTTGTCGCCGGCTGTCTTCAGGCGCCCCCGCATGTAGGCGACGCTCGGAGCGAGCTCGCCGGAGAGCACGAGGTTGGCGTCCTCGGGCGAGAGCGTGAGCGTCAAGTCGGGCTCTCCCTCGCAACCGGTTATTACCGGCCCCGGCTTGCCGCCGGACCACTGGCAGCACCACTGCCGGGTTGTCGCCTCGGGCTCCTCTGTCCCCGCCGTCTTGCCTCTCGGCTTCCTGCCCCGGCCAGGGGAGCGCTCGGTGCTGGCCACGACCAGGGTGACCAGGCCGCTCGGGGCGGCGCCTGCGCTCAAAGCGCGGCCTTTTCTCGGATGGCGGCGAAGAGGTCGTCCTCGGGGAGCGCAGAGCCGCAGCGGTCAAATGCGAGGTGGTACTCGTCCACCTGGCCCAGCTCGGCTTCCACCTCGGGGGGCAGACCGAACCAAAACGACGACTTCGGGTCCACCTGCGTCTCATGGGCCCGCAGCGCCTCCTGGCGCACGTGCGCCCACGCGCCGACCTCCACCTCGGTCGTCACCTGCTCATGGGGGGCCTTGGCGATCATCTCGAGGCGCTCGTCGTCCCATGGCAGCTCGCGGCCGATCTCTTTCAACTTTTCGGCCCAGGCGAGCCAGCGCTTGGAAGAACGCAAGGTGTAATAGAGCTTGAGCGGCCGCCACGGAGGCCCGGCTGCAGGGAACACCTCGGCGTCGCCCGCCGCCAGGAACGCCGCCAGGCCCACCTCGTGCACGCGCACGTGGTCGGGGTGGGGGTAGGTGGACTGGTGGGCCGGGTAGACGACCATGACGTGGGGCTTTGTGCGCCGGATGACTTCGACCAGCCGTTCGGTCACTTCTTCCAAGGGTGCCCTGGCGAAGCTGGCGGGGTCCTGGTTGGCCGGGGAGCCAGGCATGCCCGAGTCCCGGTAGCCGAGCATGACCACCTCGTCGTAGCCGATCACCCGGGAAGCCCGCTCGAGCTCACGGGCACGGATCTCGGTCAGGTTGTCCGCCACGTCGGGCCTGTCCATGGCCGGGTTCAAGATGTCGCCCTCCTCCCCGCCGGTGCAGCAGACGAGGACGCAGCGGACGCCCTCGGAGTGGTACTTGGCGACGGTCGGTGCACCCTTGGAGGACTCGTCGTCGGGGTGTGCGTGGACGGAGAGCAGGCATAGCTGTTCGGTCACAGCCCCCCAACATAGGGCACGCCCTGGGGCGGCTGGCTCGCCGGCGCCCGACCACTGCTGCCGGCCCGCCCACTGCTGCTGTCCGGCTGTTGTCCCGCCCGCTGTCGCCGGCCCGCCCACTGCTGCTGTCCCGCCCGCTGTCGCCGGCGCTTAGCATTGCCGGGATGGCAGAGGGGCTCTACTTCCGCCAGCTCCTGGCGGGACGCGATTTCGCGACCGACGACGGGTTGGCTACGACCATGCGCAACCAGGCCTACGTGGTCGGTGACGCGAGCACGGGCGAGGTGCTCTTGGTCGACCCCGCCTACGACGTGGCCGGGTTGCTCGGTTGGGCGCGCGCGAAGGACTTGCGCGTTGCCGGTGTGGTCGCGACGCACTACCACGCCGACCACGTCGGAGGCGAGATCCTTGGCGAACGCATCGAAGGCCTGGCCGAGCTCCTGGAACTGGCTGACGTTCCCGTCCATGTCCAAAAAGACGAGGTGGCCTGGGTGGCCGAGATGACCGGGGCGCCGGTGTCCTCCCTGGTGGCCCACAGCGACGAGGACCTCCTCCAGGTCGGCTCCGTGATGCTCCGGCTGCTCCACACCCCCGGGCACACGCCGGGCAGCCAGTGCGTAGTGGTGGGGGACAACTTGGTCACGGGGGACACGTTGTTCCTCGAGGGCTGCGGGCGCACCGACCTTCCCGGCGCCGACGCCGAGGAGATGTACACGAGCCTCCAGCGCTTGGCCAGCTTGCCCGGCGGCCTCACGGTCTGGCCGGGCCACTACTACTCCCCCGAGCCATCGGCCTCGATGGACGAGGTGAGGCGCACCAACCCCGTCTTGGAGCGCGTCGACCGGGCTCAGTGGCTCCGCCAGTTCAGCTGAGCGCCGGTCTCCGGTCTCCGGGCGGCTGGCGGTCGGCACGTGCGCGTACCGGGGCTGTGAAGGCTGGAGGTTAGCGCGGGGACGCGACAACTCGCAGGTTGCCAGCTACGCCCATATGTTCAAGGGCGCTAGCCGCAGCGGCGTAGGCAAACCCGCGACCCAAATGGCGCTGGCGCAATTCGGCGCTCGCTACATCAATGAAGTGCTCATGGACGGTGGCCGAGCGCATAGTGAGCCATCCGGCTGACTGCAACGCTATGTCCAAGGAGCGCCGTTCAAAAAAGTTGATGTGAGCAGGCGGCTTCAGCTGGGACCAGCGGCACCCGCGCACGCGGCGCCCAAGACTTCCCCAGTGCGGGAGTTCAATGAGCAACAGACCGTTTGGATCTATCAGCTGCCGGGCTGCAGTCAGACCAGCCATCGGGTCAATTAGGTGCTCCAAAACGTGCATCATGGTAATGAGCCCGTAGCTGCCGTGGGCGTCTTCTAGGGACGAGAACATCCGCAGCCCGCGCTTGGCGGCGCGTTCACGCGCTTCTGCGGCTAGTTCCACCCCCGCGGTGGCCCAGCCATCGCGCTGGGCGGTGAGCGCGAAGCTGCCATGAGCGCAGCCAACATCCAGCAGCGTGTGCGGGACCACTCCTAAGCGCGGGTCCCACTGTTGCACCAGTCCCCACATGCGCTCCGCATTGGCATCTGCCCAGTCGTACGCGTAATAGCCGAGGTCGCCCCGACCACCGGAGAAGTAGTCACCTGTATAGAAGGCGTCCAACTCCTCGGGGCTGGGACGCGGCACCGCATAGACTAGGCCGCAGCGCGTACAACGGTCGAGGCCGAAGGGCTTGGTCGTGACGACACGAAAGCGCGTGGGGTGCCCGTCCTGACCGCACACAGGACAGCGCGAATAGGACGTGTCCGCCAGCGCGTGTCGTTCGACTGAACTGGGTAGGGCCGCGTTGGACATGCGCGCACAGTCGCGCGCCGTTGGTGAGGCTGTCAAGGGTGGGCTACCTAGCGTGACCACATATCCACGGAGAGAAGGGGAACAGCTTGAGGCCGTTTGTTGGCAGTGCCCAGCGCTTCGGGCCACCATCCCACTGGCCGATTCCAGGACTCCCAGCATGGCGGGATAGTCGAGTTGTGGCTCGGCCTCATGGAGCAGGCAAGATCGTGGTCTCAACGTCCTGTGGCTGAGTGCTTCCACCCCCTCGCTGACGCCCGTTTTTAACCCTTC
>JAJYMB010000064.1 GCA_021787365.1 Actinomycetes bacterium
CGTTGGGCACGGATTGATTACGCATACGGTATGCAATCCACGCCCGACGCGCCCGGGTGGCCCCTGGCGGGCGGCAACGACGCCAGCGGCTCATCGCTAAAGCTGATACACCCTCAATAGGGACCCGATCCGTCCGGACGGGTGCCCTATTGGAGGTGTTGTGGTTCGTCGCGGGCGGGGCTCCCGGTTCGATGTCGTTCTAAACCTGAGACGGCTCGCTGATCTCGTTTTTAGCATGACACAGGGCCTCGCCCGCGTCGCCTGGGCGGCCAGTCGAGGCGGGGTGCGGAGGGGGTGCGGAGGGGGCGATGATTGTGCGGTCCTGAACGTGCAAGGGGCCCCTCCCCTAAAGAGTTCGCGCTCGAGGGAGGGGCCCGGGGGGGCTTTGTCGCCCATGGCGATGATATGGCCTTGCGGGTTGTCGGTCGAGGCGTACGCGGCGGCGGGCAAAGACGTGGTGGTGCCGCGGGCGACCTGCGGCACCTGCGGGAGACCGATGGCCTTCTGGTCCGGCTACTGGCGCTCGGTGCGTGATGGCATAGTGCTCAGGATCTGGGTGAAGCGCTGCCGGTGCAGGCCCTGCCGGTCGAGCGACGCGCTCCTGCCGTCGTTCTGCCTCTTGCGCCGGCTGGACTCGGTGGAGGTGGCCGGCCCCGCGCTCATGGCAGTAGCTGCCGGGGCGGGGACGCGCCGGGTAGCACGGGGCATCGACGAGCTGTTCGCGCACACGACGCTGCGAGGCTGGTGGCGCCAGCACCGCCGCCGTGCCGGCTGGGTCGCGGGGGTGCTCTGGCCCGCGGGCCCCAGGCCGGTGGGGGACCGGGAGCTCGTAGCCGCGCTCCAAGGCTTCGGAGAAGGTCTTTCCGTCGGCCTCGGCGTGAGCACCTGGGCGGCTGTATCTCTCGCATTGGGCGGCTCGTGGCTTTCGACCAACACGACCACGCCCTCGAAGTCCCCGACTGACGGCGGTTTTATGGCTGTCGTGGCACCGAATCGAGCACAGGCGCCGCCATAGAGGCCCTTTTTGCCCACACGAGGTGCCGTTGGAGGGAATTGCGGACTGAAGGAGGCCGCTTTGAGGACATGTAGGGTTGCCGGCCGCCCCCACGGCCAAGACGGGCTGCGCCAGCAGTTCCGCCTTTCCGTCGAGGCCGCAGCCGGCCCGAACGTCGAGTTCGCGCTGGCGAGGGCGATGCTCATCTTCTTGGACGAGGTGCGCTCCGAAGGCATGGCCGTGTACCACGTCGGCTTGGAACTAGACGGCGAGAGCGGGAAGGCCGGCCGCCAGCTCGAGGGGCCTGGCCCGGATGGCTGCCCCGAGTGGCCCGGCCCGGGGCCAGAGCCGTGAAGTGCTCCCTGGGCGGCCTCGAGCGGTGATGGCACGGCCCACGGGCGCCGGCCTGAGCGTCGAGGTGGACAGGGGCTCGGCCACCTCTTGGGACCGCCCGCCCGACCTGGCTTGGCTCGTGCGCCTCCGCCGCGGCGGCGCACAGGTGGTCGTGGCCTGGGGCCTCAGCCATGCCTCCGCCGAGCGCTTGGCGCAAAAGGTCACCGATGTCCTCTGCGGGTGCTGCTGCTGTGTGTGCTGCCGGGACGGGAGGGGCGAGCGGTGAGACGGTTCGTCGGTGGCTCCCTCCAGGCCAGCTTCATGGCCCGGGTGAGGGACCTCGACCCCGCCCGCTGCCTGGTCGTGCCCGTCGACATCGGCAAGTGGTCGGCCATGGCCCTGGTCGCGGACCACTACGGGGAGGTGGTCGTAGCGCCGTTCGAGTTCGCCCTGACCGAGCCGGGCGTGTCCTCGCTGCTCGTCGCTGTCGCCCGCGCCGAGGCCGCCCGGGAGGCGCAGATCTGCCGGGTGGGGGTGGAGGCCACCGGCCACTACCACCGCACGCTGTTGGCGCGCCTGGCGGCCGCCGGCTTGGAGGTGGTCCAGTTGAACCCGGCGGCGGTGAAAGAGGCCCGTTCCCAGCAGCTCATGCGGACCTTGAAGTCCGACGAGCGCGACCTCGGGGCGATGGCCGAGCTCATGGTGCGCGGCGGGGGCCGTCCCGCCCAGGCCCGGCCCGAGCCCTTGGCCGCCCAGCTCGCCTGGGTGGTGCACCGCCGGCGCAAGTTGGGCGCCCACCAGGCGCTCGCCAACCAAGTGCAGTCCCAGCTCGACTTGGTCTTCCCCGGCCTGGACGGCTGCTTCTCGGACCTCCTGGGCGCCAAAGCAGGGCGGGTCATCCTGGCCGAGATCTGCGACCCCGACCGCATCTGCCGCCTCGGCGAAGAGCGGCTCCGGGCCTTCGTGGCCCACCGGGGGGTGCGCCTCGCCCGCCCCAAGGCCGCCCAGGTAGTCAAAGCCGCCAAGGAGGCGCTCCGCCTGCCGAGGCCCGAACGCGCCGTGCTCGGCGCCGTGCTCTCGGCCGATGTGGCTCTGCTCGGCTCCTTGGAGGCCGAGCTGGCACGTGCCGAGGCGGCCCTGGCGGAGCTGCTCCCCTCCACTCCCGCAGCCATCTTGACGAGCCTCCCGGGCGTCGGGGTGGTGCGGGCCTCCGCCTACGGGGCCGGCATCGGCGACCCCTGGCGCTTCCCGAGCGCTGGTGCCGCCTACCGGGCCTCGGGGCTCGTGCCCACCGAGTACGACTCGGCCGGCCGCCAGCGCCGGCGAGGCAAGCGCATCAGCCGGGAAGGCTCGGTCATCCTGCGCGAGGCAATAATCGAGCTCGGCAAAGGGCTCACCGGTCACGACCCCGACTTCGCCGCCTACCGCCGCCGGCTGATCGACGAGGAGAAGAAGACACCTGCTGTCGCCGCTGTGGCCGCCGGCCGGCGGGCGCACCGCCTCGCCTTCGCCATGATGCGCAGCCAAGTCCCCTACGACGCTGCTCGCTGGCAGGGCTCGGTCATCGCGCCCCCGCCCACCCGCGCACGCCGCCCGGGACGCCCCGGACCAGCTACAGCCAATACAAGACCGACAGACCGCCCCGCACAACCAGACCGTCCCCGGTCGACCGCGAGGCCACGGCGGCAGGGGCCCGGGACGACGTCGCACTAACCATGAAGCCCCATCGGGGACTTCGCCGTTAGCAGGACGCCGGGCCCCTCCCACCACGCGAGCGCGAACGTGGTTGCCTGACCTACGAAGTCGCGGTACATCAGAGTGCGCCGCAGGGACCGCCACCCCAAGAGAAGACCGCGGGACCTCCAGTCGAACGAGCCTTTACAGGCCCGACGCACCAACGCGGCCAAGTACCGACTTGACAAACCTCACGGTTGCTAAAAGAGGCCGCCTGAACCGGGACTAATGTCCCGGGTCCCCCGAGCCCTCATCTCTATACGCCGCAGCAGGACAAGGAATTCACTTATGAAGACAGGCGCTTTGGCGAACGTTCCCGTCAAGCGCCCTGTACTAGCGTGAAAGACTCAGGCTAGGGCGGTGACCGACGTGAGTCTATCGGGCTACCTGCGACCGTCTATCCACGCGTCGAGGAGCGGCACGCGGCGTGGAATGGGAAAGCTATTTTGCTTCAGTGC
>JAJYMB010000142.1 GCA_021787365.1 Actinomycetes bacterium
CCCAAAGGCAGCGTAACCATGTCAAGAAGACCGTCGGTAAGCCGTATGCGGGAAAACCGCACGTACGGATTGAAAGGGGGATGGGGAACCGGGCTCGCAAGAGCACCGCGCCCCTGACTACCAATGACCAGAGAGCGCCTCTCGCCGGCTGACACCCGCGTCCTTTTGCTCGAAAGCATCCACCCCGACGCGACCGCGTTCCTCTCCAAGGCCGGCTACCAGGTCCAGTCCCTTGACCGGGCGCTCGAAGAGGAGGAGCTCGTCTCGCGCTTGGGCGAGGTGGACGTGGTCGGCATACGGAGCCGCACCCACTTGACGGAGAGGGTGCTTGCTTCGGCCCCCCACCTCTTGGCTATCGGGGCCTTTTGCATCGGCACCAACCAGATCGACCTGGCCGCGGCGAGCACCCACGGGGTCGCCGTCTTCAATGCACCCTTCTCCAACACCCGAAGCGTCGTCGAGCTGGTCATCTCGGAGATCGTCGCCCTTCAGCGGGGGCTCACCGACAAATCCGCCAAGATGCACCAGGGGATTTGGGACAAGTCGGCTGCCGGCAGCCACGAGGTGCGGGGCCGCCGGCTGGGCATCGTCGGCTACGGCAACATCGGTTCGCAGCTGTCCGTGCTGGCCGAAGCGCTCGGTATGTCGGTCTACTTCTACGACACGGCCGACAAGTTGGCGCTCGGCAACGCGAAGCGTTGCGCGTCGATGGAAGAGCTCCTCGAGCTCGTCGACATCGTCACCCTGCACGTGGACGGCCGGCCTTCCAACCGGGGCCTGTTCGGTGAGAACGAGTTCGCCCGCATGCGCAAGGGCAGCATCTTCTTGAACCTTTCACGCGGTTTTGTGGTCGACCACGCCGCCTTACGCTCCCACATTGAAAGCGGGCACCTAGCTGGCGCGGCGATAGACGTCTTCCCGAGCGAGCCCAAGCGCAAGGGCGAGCCCTTCGTCTCGGAACTGAGAGGCCTGCGCAACGTCGTGCTCACCCCCCACATAGGCGGCAGCACCGAGGAGGCGCAGCAGGACATCGGCAATTTCGTAGCCGGGAAGTTGCACGACTACCTCTCGCTCGGTTCGACCTCGATGTCGGTCAACCTGCCCAACCTGGCACTTCCGCCGCGAGCCGGGGAGTTCCGCGTCACGGTGGTGCACAGGAACGTCCCGGGCGTTCTCGCCGCCCTGAACAGCTTGTTCGCCTCGCACGACATGAACATCGAAGGCCAGTACCTCGGCACTCGCGGGGACCTCGGCTATGTGATCACGGACACGCCGAACGACTTCTCACCCGAGGTGCTCGCTTCCCTCGCCTCGATGCCCTCGACGGTCCGCCTCCGCGTGCTCTGAGCCTGAGGCGGTGCCGGCCGGGGCCGTCGGAGCGGGTCGCGAGGGGCAGCGGCGCCGCGCCCAAAGCCAGCTACCAAGAATCTGCTAAAGGTGCGCCAGCGGCGTGCCGAAAAGCGGTTACATAGGTAGTTACATGGGTGTAACTCGGGGGCGCCCCTTGGCCGCTTGGTTGGCCGGCCTCGCCTTGGTCGCCCTGTCGGGCGTGGCTGAGCGCCTGCTCCGGTTGGCAGCCGCCATAGCGGCGGCGTCCGCGGCGGTCCTCGAGGCGCTCCGCCAGCGGGCCGAAGCGCTCCACACGGCGGCCACCCTTTCTGCAGCGGTGCGGGCGAGGGCGGCAGGGCGCTGGCGTGCGGTGTTCGAGGCGTCCCCGCTCGCCACGGCCAAAGTGAGCGTCGAAGGTCGGCTGGAGGCGGTCAATGCCGCCTTGTGCGCCCTGCTCGGCGAGCCGGAACGAGCCCTGGCCGGACGGCGGCTCTCGGCCCTCGTCTACCCCGACGACCGCCCGGTGCTCCGCGGGCCGGGGCACCCTGGGCGCTCGGGGCGGGGTGCGGCCAGGGCCGAAGTGCGCCTCGTGTGCGCAGGCGGGCGCTTGCGCTGGTGCGAGCTCGACTCCTATCTCGTGCGCGGGCCTGACGGGAAGCCCGAGTACGTGCTGGTTTCGGTGGTGGACATCACCCGGCACAAACGTTCGCAGGCGGCCCTACGCGACCTGGCCAACCGTGACCCCCTCACCGGGGTGGCCAACCGCCGCTGGTTCGAGTTGAACCTGGCCCAACACGTGCGGGCCTGTGCGCTCGAGGGGCCGCGAGGGGCGGTCCTAGTCATGGACCTCGACAACTTCAAGCAGGTCAACGACACCCTGGGGCACCAGGCCGGCGACCGTCTAATTATGGAGGTCGCGTTGACCATGCGCCGGCACCTGCGCGACCAGGACCTCATCGCCCGGCTCGGCGGCGACGAGTTCGCTGTCGTGTTGCATGACGGGGACACCAAGGCGGCGGAGGCGGTGGCCCGCAAGCTCGTCCTTGCCGTTCGAAAGGAGGTGAGCACAGCTGGTTTGGTCCCCGCAGGGTCTGCGCCGGCACCCGTTCCTGGCGTTGGCGCCGGCCCCGGCGCCCGCAGTTCTCGTGCCGTCACGGTCTCTGTCGGGGTGGCCCCGCTGGAGCGTGTTGCCGCCAGCCCGTCAGGCTTGTCGGCTGGGGAGGCGCTGAAGGTCGCGGACGAGGCGATGTACCTCGTGAAGAACTCGGGCCGGGACGGCTACGCGCTCGCCGGGAGCGCGGCGGGGAAGGCGTCGCTCAGGTCAGGTGAACTATGTCACGCACCAGCAGGTAGGTAACCATGGCGATCACCACGGCGTAGAGGGCTGCTGCCGCCCAGCGCCAACGGTGGTCGGCCATGAAAAACCTCCTGACCGCCCGCACGTCGAACACGAGCGCGGCCACGGCGACAGGGACCCCGATCGCCGGCCCGACCACGGGCACTTCGCTCAGCCACGGGGCGAGGATGGGGAAAACGATGTAGCTGAGCAGGCAGCGCGTGGCGGAGAGGAGGATGGAGGAGCTGAAGAGGTTGTAGACCTCGCCGCCCTCCTGGTCGGGCAGGAAGAGGACCCGCCGGGCGAAGTGGTCGGCCCGCCCTTGCCTCCTGGCAACGGTGGCTTGGCTGGCTTCTGTTGGGGGCAGCGTTCGGGCCACCTGGTCACCGCCGAGCACTACCTCTTCGCTAACTGCCACGCTGCCACCTGCCTCCACTAGAGACGCAAGGAACCCAAATTACCCGGCCGTTCCTGCCGGCCCCAACATAGTGCAGCCTGCTGCGGCGTGGTGCGGCAGGGGCGGCAGCGCTGGGCACCCGGCGCCCCTCAGTTCTTCACGGGCTGGCCCGCCGGCGAGACGACCCACCAGATCCCCCCGTAGGTCTCGACGCCTTCACCGGTGGTCATCCCCGGCCCGGTGTCCCGCTCGTAGGTGTAGAGCGCGTGGCCGTGATAGGCCACCTGGTGGGCACCGCCGGAGCGCTGGAAACTCGACAGGAACTTCGGGTTGACACCCGCGCCCGCAATGAGCTTGCCGCTGGAGTCGAGCGGTGGCCAGACGATGGCGCACGAGCCGACACAGGTGCTCGAGTTGGGCGGGTCGGAGCTGAGCATGTACAAGGTGTAGCCACGCGAAGTGACGAGGATCTTGCCGTAGCCCTTCACGTTGCTGACGTCGACCGTGCCGTTGGTGGGCGACGCCACCGTGGTCACGCTGGCGCCATTGGCGTTGTAGCTGCCTCCGGCGCAGGCCGAGAGGCCGGCACTGGCCAAGGCGGCACCGGCGGCCAGGTGCAGCCAGCGGCGCCTTCGTGGCGCCGTCAGGCCCTGGGCCATGCCCGGCCCGACGACCCCACCGGCACCTACGGGCGAGGTAGGGGTGGGGAGACTCGGCACGGCTCGGAACACTTTGACACGCAACGAACCTAAGAGCAGAGCTCAGTTTGAGTCAAGGCGGGGGAAGACGCTTTGCTCGAGCACGAGCTTTATGCTCGCCGCCACGGGTATTGCTACAAGGGCGCCGATTATCCCGAGCATGGCGCCGCCGATAAGGACGGCGAGCACCGTGACCACGGGGGAGACGTTTACGGCTTGGCGCATTACGCGCGGGACGAGAAGGTAGTCCTCGAAGAAGCGGTAGCCCACGTAAAAGGCCACAGTCAAGATGGCGACCGGTAGCGAAACCGAGAGCGCGACCAGCGCCACGACCACACCTGCGATGGTCGAGCCCACCACGGGGATCAGGTCGAACAGCGCCACGAACAGGCCGAGGAGCACCGCGTAGGGTATGCCGAAGGCTGTTGCCCAAAGGAAGGTACCGAGGCCGGCGACCAGGGAGGTGAACAGGTTGCCTATCAGGTAGCCGCCCACACCGGCGAGCACCTGGTCGAGGATCCCCCCGAAACGCTCCCGGCGGCTGGCCGGGACGAGCTGGACGAAGAAGCGCTTTATAGAGGGGAGAGCGGCCAGGAAGTACACGGTCAGCACGATCACGATGAGGGCCGAGGCGCCTGCCGAGATCACTTCCTTGCCGGCCCCGAGGGCGCCCGAAGCGAGGTACTTGGCGAGGGAAGTGGCGTTGGCCCCGTGGAGGTAGGAGCTCAAGTTGAGGTGGAGCGACTTGGCGATGTGGCCGAGGGTGCCGCTGCCCGAAGAGAGCTCGTCGCGCCACTTCGGGACTTCTTTTACTATCTGGTTGACTTCGGCGTTTATGGGGGAGATAGCGGAGTACACGAAGGCACCCACGATGCATATCGCGCCGAGCAGTACCGCTATCACGGCGTAAGAACGTCGGAAACGGCGCCGGTGGAGCGATTCCACGAGCGGGTCGAGCCCGACAGCGATGAAAAGCGACACGAACACCAGCACGAGCGTGCCGCGGATCGAGTAGACGGCGAGACCGATGGCGATGGCGACGAGCACTCCCAAGGCCGCCGAGAACCCGGCCACGAACGGGGTCCTACGGTCGAAGGGGCGCCCGAGGCGGCGTACTTGGCGCTCAGGCTCGGGCTGTTGGCTGTCGCGCCCGCGTAGACCCCTGGGCACGGTCACACGCTCCGGCTCTGCGCCCCCGGCGAGCGCACGTGGCCTCGGGGACCTGTCAGCCATGGCTCATTGTTCCACTACCGATACTAGGCCCCGCCGGCGCCCTGACCTCTGCAAATGCCGTGGTTCGCCCCGAAGAGGGAGACGGTGAGGCGGAGCGTGCCTGGCGTGGCGGAGTAGACCTGGGTCCAGCCCCCGGGCGCGCGCCGGAGGCAGGTGCGGTGCCGGGAGGCACTTGGGAGCGACCAGAACGAGGCCCAACGGACCTTCACCACGCTCGTTCCCCCGGTGGAGAAACTGAGCGCCACCTCGTCCGGCCGGAGCAGGCTGACCTCCGCCGGCCCGCTCGCCAAGCCCCTCGAGCCGACCACTTTCCACAGTTCCCACGTCCGGCTCCGCCAAACGAGTTCGAGCCCGGGCACCCGCCCAGATCCGAGCAGCGCTGCCTCGGCCTTCGAGGCGTAGTCGAGGGGGGCCCTCGCCAAGGCCACGTAGGACACCCCGTTGGCGAGCAACCACGAACGATAGGCATCGGCTGGGATAGGCCCGGTGCGGTAGAAGATCGGGTTGTAGGCCATGTCGAGCTGGCGTTCCCAGCCCCGGGCGAGGGGGAACCGCGCGGCCAGGTAGGCGGACTCCCAGTGGTGGGCGAGTGGCGGGACCTCCACGCGGACCGGGCGGCCCCCGGACAGGCGGTCCAACCGTTGGACCAGGGGCGTGTAGTAGGAGGCCACGCTCGATGCGCCGTCGGTCGCCCCCCCGAAGGCCTCCGCTATCGGCGACCAGTCCCAGACGACGAGGCTCACGGCAGTGGCGCCGGCCAGCATCAGGGCCACCACGCGCTGGCCCTGCCCGCGACCGGCTCGCTTGGTCCACCGGGGCAGGTAGCAGAGGGCGAGCGGCACCCCGATGTAGGCGGCTAGGCGGGCATCGTTGTCCCCCATCTGGGTGTGCACGGCAAAGAGCACTACGGTCACCACGCCGTAGAGGACTCCCGCCGTGCGTACCTCGCTCGCCACCGGCGCAACGGCAAAGGCGGCGGCGATCAGCACCACCACGGCCGCCTCTGAAAAGCTGAAGGGGAAGTAGCCGGGCCCGGGGAAGGCGAGGGGGAGCACGGCCGAGGCTGCGAGCGCGAGCGTGCCTGCTCCGAGCATGGCGGCACTCTCCGCCAGCGGGCGGCGCTTCGCAGCGGCACCGTCGGCCGGCGGGCGCCGGGCTTTGGCGTCACTTTGGCCCTGCGGGCGTCGGGCAGCACCGGCGAGCGGGCGTCGGGCAGCGCCAGCGAGGCCGAGAGCCACGAGCACCAAGGCCAGGAACGAGCCGGCCACGGGGCTGGTGAGGCCGGCCAGCACGCCCAAAGCCAGGCCACCCGCCTGGCGCAGGCGGCGCCGGTGGGCACCGCCGGCGCCATAAAGGGCAAGCACGCTGCCGAGAGCTAGGGCCTCTCCCACGAGGGTGGGGAGCTGGCCGATCGCGACCTCGATCAGCGTGGTGAGCGCGAAGTACCAGGAACCAGCGGGACGCCGGCCGAAGCCAATCGTCACCAGGCGGTCGAAGCAGGCGGCCGAGCCGGCGGCCGAAAGCGCGGCAACGGGCCAGAGCCCGAGATAGTCGGCTGCCAGGGGGAAGACGAGGCTGTAGTTGAGGGGGAGGGTGCCGCCGTACCAGCCGGGATCCCACACGACGAGGCCGAAGCGGGAGGCCTGCCCGGCCCGGTAGATCTGGGCTGCCCAGTCGGTCCCGCGCCAGCCGGCGGCGTAACACAAGAGGCAGGAGGCAAGGGCGAGCGCCGGTGGGCCGAGGGCATACGCGAGCCGGCGCGTCCGGGCGAGCTCGCCGGCGCCTGCCGGCGTGGGGCGGCCGACCGCGGGGAGCCCAGCGGCCCCGGCGGGCTCAGCGCCCCCGGGCACCACGGCGGGCTCAGTGGCCCCGGTGCCCCCGGCGGGCCCAGCGCCCCCGGTGCCCCCGGCGGCCTCGGCACCCTTGGCTGGCGGCCCCAAGGGGGGCCACGACGCTTTCAACGTGCTGGCCAGGTCCCGCGGTGCACGACCTCAGCCAGGCCCTTCCTCGGCCGGGATGCGGACCTCGACGGCTTGTCGTCAGGGCTCGGCCAACCTAGGGCGACGGCGCCGAGAGGTTCCCACCCCGCCGGCACGCCGAGCTCCTGGAGCAAGGGGCCGGCCGGCCGCTGCAGGGCGAAGAACAAAGCACCGAGCCCCTCTTGCTCGAGCCCGAGGAGGAACAGCATGGTGGCGAACGCCGCGTCCACCAGCCAGTAGGGCACCTGCCATTGCCCCACCCTGTCAGGGCCTGTGCTCGCCTTGTCTGGTTCGGAATAGCGCTCGACGTAGCTGGCCCGGCTGGCGAGTGGCAACACCACCGCGGGCGCGCGCAACAGGCCTGGATGGTCCGGTTTCTCGAGCCACGAACCCTCGGCGGCGTACCGCCAGAACCGCTCCGTGTCCTGCCCTTCCAGCACCACGAAGGCCCAGCCCTGGGTGTTGCCTGCCGAGGGAGCGCGGGTGGCGAGGGTGAGCGCCCGGTCGAGCGCGCCGAGTGGCAGCGGGCGGTCCGAGAAGCTGCGGCACATGCGCCGGCGGGCGACCACGTCGTTGAGCTCCAACGCGGCAAAGCTAGCGCCCGTACCGCCGCCTCACGGACGTACGCTTCGGGGAGCGCGTGCCACAACGGCCGGCTGCCGGGAATGTCGACCAATCTGGTAAGGTTTCTATCGTCATGGCTAGTTTTCGCGATCTTTTGTCGTCCGCCCGTTCCCGGGTCGTCGAGGTCTCGCCGGCTCAGGCGGCCGAGTTGCTGAAGCGCCCCGGCGCCGTGGCGCTCGACGTCCGAGAGGCCGACGAGTTCGAGCAGGGGGCGCTCAAAGGGGCGGTCCACATCCCTAGGGGCTTCCTCGAGATGCAGGTCGGGGGCCGGGTCCCGGACCGGGACAGGACTCTCGTCGTCTATTGCGCCGGCGGGGTGAGGAGCGCCCTGGCGGCCGACACGCTCGCCCAGCTCGGCTACACCGATGTCGTGAGCATGGTCGGCGGGTTCAACCGCTGGAAGGACGAGGGCCTCCCCTGGGACATGCCGGCGGTGCTCTCTCCCGAGCAGCGCAACCGCTACCAGCGGCACCTGCTCCTGCCCGAGGTGGACGTGGAGGGACAGGTGAAGCTGTTGCGTTCCAAGGTCCTCCTGCTCGGGGCAGGGGGCCTCGGTTCGCCGGCCGCGCTCTACCTGGCGGCGGCGGGCGTGGGGACCCTCGGCGTGGTCGACATGGACGTGGTCGACGCCTCCAACCTGCAGCGCCAGATCCTGCACAACGTAGACCGCCTCGGCGAGCGCAAGGTGGACTCCGCCAAAAAGGCCCTCACCGCCCTCAACCCCGACGTCCGGGTGGTCACCTATGACACCCGCCTCGGGGCGGACAACGTCATGGAGATCTTCTCTGGCTACGACCTGGTGGTCGACGGGACCGACAACTTCCCGACCCGCTACCTCGTAAACGACGCTTCCTTGAAGCTCGACATCCCTGTCGTCCACGGCTCGATCTTCCGCTTCGAGGGCCAGGTCAGCGTGTACCTGCCCCACGAGGGGCCGTGCTACCGCTGCCAGGTGCCCGAGCCGCCGCCGCCCGAGCTGGCGCCTTCTTGCGCCGAGGCCGGCGTGCTCGGGGTGCTGCCGGGCATCGTCGGCTCGCTGCAGGCCATGGAGGCGATCAAGGTGCTCCTCGGCATCGGCGAGCCGCTCGCTGGCCGTCTCCTCGCCTACGACGCCCTGGAGGGGAGCTTCCGCACCTTCCGGCTCAACCGCGACCCGGAGTGCCCCGCCTGCTCGGTGCCCAAGGAGCAGCTGGTCATCGCCGAGTACGACCAGTTGTGCATGCCCCACCCGCTAGAGGCGCCGGCGGAGCTGGAGGCCGTGCCGGCGTAGGCCGGCGCAGTTGGGCAACGTCGCCCACCTGACGCACCGAGCGACAGGGGCTGGCTCGGCTCAGCCGGAGCGCGCCCAGCTGGGCGCTGGCCGCCGGCGACCAGGCTCGGCTGCCGGAAGGCCAGGTGCAAGACGTCGTAAAACTGATGGACCTAGTCGCCGGAAGGGCGCATCCATCAGGACTAGGCGCAGTTTTTTGCATCGGAACTGACCGACGTGCCCTTTCCCCTACCACATTCATCAGTTACGTGTCGCTATGTGTCGCTACGTGTCGGCGTCCGGGCTCCCTGAGCCCCCTGAGTACGATCAGCTGTGCCCGCAACTGGGAGAACTGGGAGCACTGGGAGCACTGGGAGACCCGCCGGCCCGGTCACACGCTTCTCCGCCACCGTCGAGCTGGTGCCGGTCATCATCTCGGTCGACCAGACGACGCCCAAGCTCCTCACAGTGCGGAGCCCCGCGCACATCGCCGGCCAGGGGCGAGGGGCGGCGGCGCTCCCCTCGGGCTACTTGGACGACGCCCTCGACCGGACCCTCGAGCAGGGCGTGCGCCGGCTCGTCGCCAACGAGCTCGGGCTGCCCGTCCGCTACTTCGAGCAGCTCTACACCTTCGGCAACCGCGACCGGGCACCGGACGGCCGAGCGCTCGCTGTCGCTTACCTGGCCCTGGCCCGCTACCAGCCCGTCCATGGGCCGGGGGAACCGGAATGGCGGAGCTGCTACGACCTATTCCCCTGGGAGGACTGGAGGGGCGGCCGCCCGCGCCTGATCGACGACGTGGTCGTGCCCGCCCTCGAGCGGTGGCTGGCGACTTCGCCTGCCGGCGTGCTCCCTACGCGCACCGAACGGGCCGAGCTCACCTTCGGCACCGGTCAAGCCCGCTGGGACCCGGTCAGGGCCCTCGACCGCTATGAGCTGCTCTACGAGCTTGGGCTGGTAGCCGAGGCCGCAGCTGGCGGGAAACGTGAGGCGGGCGGCCCGAGGCAGGGCGCCGGCGTCACCGGAGGCGCGCTCGCCGGCGACGGCCTCGAGGGCCTCGGCGGCCTCGGCGTGCCGCTCGTTTTCGACCACCGCCGCATTGCGGCCGCCGCCCTGGAGCGCTTGCGAGGGAAGCTCGCCTACCGTCCCGTGGTGTTCGAGGTGCTGCCCGAGACGTTCACGCTTTCCACCCTGCAGCAGGTCGTCGAGGCGTTCGCCGGCCAGCACCTGCACAAACAGAACTTCCGGCGCCTAGTGGCCACCGCGAACCTGGTCGAGCCCACCGGGGAGGCCCACGTACGTACTGGCGGCCGGCCGGCCGAGCTGTACCGCTTCCGGCGGGAGGTGCTGAGAGAACGGCCGGCGCCTGGCCTTGGCCTCCGCCGGCTCGGCGGCCCGTAGTCGACCCGGCGAGCTCGACAGCCGACCTTCCGCTGCTCAGGCCGACGCGTCCGCTTGAGCTCGTCGCGGCGGTCCGGGTGGCCGAAGGCTCGGCGCTCCGCTATAGTGGAGGATATGCTCACACAGAGTATAAGTGCGGAGGATGGCGAGGCTGAGGAGTTGGCGAGTTTCGACGAGTGGGCCGCCGAGGTCCGCCGATTGGCGCGCCAGAGCGACGCCGTGATCCTCGCTCACAACTACCAGTTGCCGTGGATCCAAGACGTGGCCGACCACGTCGGGGACTCGCTCGCCCTTTCCCGTTTGGCTGCCCGGAGCGACGCGAGCGTGATCGTGTTCTGTGGCGTGCACTTCATGGCCGAGACCGCCAAGCTGCTAGCCCCCGACCGGACCGTGCTCCTGCCCGACTTGCGGGCGGGCTGCTCGCTGGCCGACACCGTGACGGCCGAGGACGTCCGCAAGTGGCGTGCCGAGCACCCCGACGGGCTCGTGGTGGCATATGTCAATACTTCGGCCGCGGTGAAGGCGGAGTCGGACATTTGCTGCACTTCCTCCAATGCCGTGGAGATAGTCGAGTCGCTGCCCGAGGGGCCGGACGTACTGTTCCTGCCCGATATGTTCCTCGGCCAGCACGTCGCTCGCCAGACGGGCCGGCGCCTGGACATATGGATGGGCGAGTGCCACGTCCATGCAGCCATATCGCCGGCGGAACTAAAAGAAAAAGTGGCTCGGCACCCCGACGCGCAGCTCTTCGTGCACCCCGAGTGCGGCTGTACGACTTCTGCCCTGTGGCTTTCGGGCACAGGCGACCTTCCGGAGGGGCGGGCCCATGTCGTCTCGACTTCTGGGATGGTAAAAGCCGCCCTTCAACTAGGTGACGGCCACGCCCTGGTCGCCACCGAGACCGGGATACTCCACCAACTGAGAAACGTCAACCCCCGGGCCAAGTTCGAGGCGGTCTCGCCCAGAGCGGAGTGCCGCTATATGAAAATGACGACACCCAAGCGCCTGCTCGACTCGCTGCGTTACGGGGTCCACGAGGTCGAGGTGGACGAAGAAATTGCCCGCCGGGCGCGGCTCGCCGTGGAGCGGATGGTGGCCATCGGGCAACCGGGTGGGGGCGAGTGACATGAGGGCGTTCCACGACGACCTCGACGTCCTCGACGTCCTCGTAATAGGTTCGGGCATAGCCGGCCTGTCGGCTGCCATCGCCCTTGCGGGCCAGCGGCGGGTGGCTGTCATTTCCAAGGAGGAGGGCGGCGGCGGGAGCACCGAGCTCGCCCAAGGCGGCATCGCAGCCGTGGTCGGGCCGCCCGACAGCCCGCTTTCCCACGCCACCGACACGCTGGCGGCGTCGGCAGGCCTCGGCGACGCTCGGGTTGCTGCCGAGGTGACGGCGGAGGCGGCGGACGCCGTGAACGTCCTGGCCCGTCTCGGCGTGCACTTCGACGATGGGCCGCCTGCGCGTGAAGGTGGCCACAGCGCGGCTCGGGTCGTCCACGCCCGGGGGGACGCGACCGGTGCCGAGATCTCCCGCGCCCTCATGCAGGCAGCCCGGGGCCTCGGGGTGCCTGTCGTCGGGGGCATGTTCCTCTTGGACTTGGCCACCGAAGGCGGCCGGGTCGCGGGCGCCATCGTCTGGGACCGGGCCACGGGCGCGGTCCGCCGAGTGAGCGCGGCGAGCGTCATCCTGGCGACTGGAGGTTACGGGCACCTGTGGGCGAGTACCACGAGCCCGCCGGCGTGCAGTGGTGACGGTTTAGCGGCCGCTCTCCGGGCGGGGGCGCAGGCGGCCGACCTCGAGTTCGTGCAGTTCCACCCGACTGGCATGGCCCTGGGTGGGGAACGGAGGCCCCTCGCGTCGGAAGCCCTGCGCGGCGCCGGGGCACGGCTCCGGGACGCGGCCGGCGAGCTCCTCCACCCGCTCACAGGGCCCGGCCTGGGCGACCTCGCCCCGCGCGACGTCGTGAGCGCTTCGATGGCCCGCCGCATGGCGGAGCTCGGTGCCGACCATTGCTACTTGGACGCCACCGTGCTCGACCCCCTGCTGCTGGAGAGCCACTTCCCGACGTTCGCAGCAGCGTGCCGAGCGGCCGGCATCGAGCCGACGAGCGACTTGGTCCCTGTGTCGCCGACGGCGCATTACACGATGGGCGGCGTGCTCTCCGATGCCGATGGGCGCACCACCCTGGAAGGCCTGATGGCGGTGGGCGAGGTGGCGTGCAACGGCCTGCATGGTGCCAACCGGCTTGCCTCCAACTCGCTCCTCGAGGGCGCGGTGGTCGGCCGGCGGGCGGCCCGTGCTGTAGTGGAGGCCAGGGGACCTGTCCCACCTCGTGCCCCAGCCCCAACCGACCCAGCCCAATTGGAGGTGTTGGGCCGGGTGCCCTTTGTGACGCCCGGCGCGCTCCACCGGGAACAGCTCCGCTCGGCCATGCAGGACTGGGCTGGCGTCACGCGGGACGTCGCGGGCCTCGAGTACCTCGCAAGCTTGCTCGGCGGGAGGGCGTTCGGAGCCAGCCCGGCCGGCGCGGGTGCGCCGCTCGCCGGCTCCCCCGGCCCCCAGGAGCTCGCCAACATGACATTGGTGGCGCGTGGCGTCGTCACGCTGGCCCTCCGTCGCGAGGAGTCGCGCGGAGCCCATCGGCGGGCCGATTTCCCCTCGAGCGACCCTCGGTGGCGCGTACGCCAGGTGGTCCAACTGCTGCCCGACGGCACCCTCACCGTCGGCGAGCTCCCAGTGGCCGACGCGCTCTCGGACGAAGTGGACGGCGTGGCCGGGCCTGCTCCTCGGGCGGACCTGAGGCCAGCGGCCGCTGGCGCGCGGTGAGCGATTTTTCCCCTCCCTGGGACGAATTTCGTGATCTCGTCAGGCGCGCGGTAGCCGAGGACCTGCCCGCCGGCGACCCGACCGGGGCACTGGTAGGGGAGCGCCCGGCGCGCGCCTCGCTGGTGGCGCGGGCCGCGGGGACGGTGGCAGCCCTGATGGCCGCTCAGTTGGTGCTCGACGAAGTGAGCGAAAAGCTCGGGTCCGGTCGGGCCGAGGCGGAGCTTCACGTCGACGACGGTGCACGCGTGGGAGCCGGCCAAGAACTCGGCGTGCTGGCCGGGCCGGCCGAGACATTGCTCGGCGCGGAACGCACCGTGCTCAACTTCGTAACTCACCTCTCGGGGGTCGCCACTGCCACGGCGGCGCTCGTGGAGGCGGTCGCCGGCACGGGGGCTGTCGTGCGGGACACGAGGAAGACCCTCCCGGGCCTCCGGGCGGTCGAAAAGTACGCGGTGCGCTGTGGGGGAGGCTCCAACCACCGCATGAGCCTGTCCGACGCCGTCCTCGTGAAGGACAACCACGTCGCCGCCTTCGGGGGCGTTGGCGCCGCCGTGGAAGCGGCGCTGTCGGGGGCGCGCAGCGGCTGGACGGCGTACGAGCCGCTCCCGGTCGAAGTCGAGGTGGACGATCTCTTCGAACTGGACGCGGCGCTCGCGGCGGGGGCAAAGCTCATCCTGGTGGACAACATGGCCCTCGCCGACATGAAAGAGGCGGTGGCGCGGGCGCGGCGGGCCGGCGCCCAGGTCGAGGCGTCGGGGGGCATAACCCTCGCCAATGCTCGCGCCGTGGCCGAGTGCGGGGTGGATTACATCGCCGTCGGCGCGCTGACCCACTCGGCGCCGGCGCTCGACGTCGGCCTCGACTGGGGAGCTCTGGCACCGTAACCCGCGGGCACCGTAACCCGCCGGCACCGTGGCATGCCGGCGCTAGCGGGCGCCGAACCCCTCAAGTCGGCGGCCCAATTTTCCGATATTTCCTGACGTCGGGACAGTGCTGGTGGCCGCCGACGACGCTGACATCCGGGAATTGGTCTTGTTGAAGCTGCAGCAGGCGGGCTTCGATGTCCGTCTGGCCGAGGACGGCCTGAGCGCTCTGGCCGCGCAGATCCGCCAGCAAGCCGGCGGATCAGGCGTCGGGGAGCATTGCCCCCTCTGCGAGCGTCCCAGGCGCGCCACCTAGGCAGGCCTAGAACTCAGCGGCTCCTACCGGCGGTGGGCGCAGGGTACTTGCGCTCGTAAAGGACGACGTTACCGGTCGAGCCGACCACGCGGAACTCGGGGGCGATCCGGTCGAAGACCACCTGGGCACTCTCTCCGAGGTTACCGTCGCAGGAAATGCACCGGGGGAGCAGGAGGTACTCAACCTTCGAGGCGAACGGCAGCTCGGTGCCGTTGAACTTGGGGTTGCCATAGTAAGACTGGGAGAACGGTGTGGGGAAGAGGTAGACCTGCCGGCGGTGGTCGATGTTCGGGACGAAGTTCTGGGCAGCGGACACTACGGCTCGCGGGGGGAGCTTCGACAATAGGTGGTCCGTCGCGACCACAGAGGGGGCCGACGGGTTGGGAGGGACGTAGGGGTTGTTCGAGAACGGGGCGTCGCCCCACAGGACACAGGCCCAGAGGGCGCAAAGGGTCACGGTAACGGTCGCTATGACCCTCTCGCGACGGCGTCTGGCTCGCGCTATGCCGACGACGGTGGCGCAAAGGAGCACGGCGGACGTAGGCACCGAGTAGTGGCGGAAGATCTGGTGTAGGTACGGGTTGGACGAGAAGGCGTCTGCAAGAAGTTCAGGGAGGGCGACGGCGAGGACCCCGGGGGCGGCCAGGAAAGCCAAGCCCGTGCCGAAGGCCATTTGCCAAAGGTAGAACGGCCTCCCGCTGCTCACGAGGAAGTCCAAGAACTCGCCCGGCTTGCGGATGAGGACACGCACGGTGGCAGAGAGTGAGCCGAAGGGCCACCATCGCGTGTACGTCAGCGGCACACCGTTTAGGAGGACTGGGATTATGACCAGGTTCTCAATCAACGCGACCGTGACGGCCGATCCCACGATCGCCAGGCCCGCCGTGCGGTCGCGTCGGAACGTGACCCATAGGCCGAGGGGGACAGCAAATAGGGCGTCGTCCTGCTTGCAGAGCAAGAGAAGCGCCACCATGGCAAAAAGGAGCCGCGGGCGCCATACGACTGCCGCATAGACACAAAAAGCCAGGATCGGCGCTTCAAATGCCTCGACATGGAACTGGTCGAGGTTGGCCTGCTGGATGGCGGGGTTGAGGAGGTAGGCGGCGGCGAGCAAAGTGGACAGGGTTCGGCTGGACAAGAGGCGCCGGCCAAGCAGGTAAACGGGTACCGCACCAGAGGCAAGCGCCATGGCTTGGACTACGAGCAAAGCGGCGGTGTGCGGGTAGATCCAGTACAGCGGCACTAGCAGGACGAAGATGAACACCGTGTGGGCCGCGAACATGTCCGTGCCCATGACCGTCATAAACGGGGCGTGGAACCTGCTCAATAGCCAGATGCCTTGGTCGTAGAGAGCCAGGTCGTAGGCGTCTTGCTGGAAGGAGCGCAAGGTGTCGACAGAGGCGGTGGCAAAGCGCACCGTGAAGGCGACCATGAGGAACGCGAGGGGAGCGAGCCTCGCGTACGGGACCAGGTGCCTAGTGACCGCCGGCGCCCGCAGCCACCTAAATTCAGTGATCGCCGGCGCTCGCAGCGGCCACGCTCTTGCCGTTCGCGGGATTGGCTTGGCCGGCGGCACGTCGTCGGGTGCGGCTACGGTGGTAACTTCCGTCCCGACTGGCAGTGCGCCGGCGAGGCCGGTGTCCGGGGGGCATTGGTGGCGAGCCGAGCCAGCTCTTGCCTCGGCCTCAGCCTCAGCCATCGGCGCGATACTACAAGCGGCCGGCGGCCGGGCTACTCGAAGTTAGGGGTGACCCTTATGCGGGCCGCCGGCGCCCCAAGAGCCAGTAGACGACCGAGTTGCCCGTGTTGAGGGCGGTCAGGACTCGCCAGACCAGCTTGCCACCACGGATCTGCTCGGTGGGCCGGCGCTTGATGTCGCGCCAGGTGAGGGCCGTGACCGTGATGTGCCCGATGGCGAAGAGGAGCAGCGCGAGCTTGTTGGGCTTGGTGCCTTTCATGGGATCCATTGTGGCGGCGAGGCCCGCAGCACGGGACCGACGCGCCAGAAATTGACCGATGTCTTTTGGCGGAGGCCACATCGGTCAGGAACTTGCGCGTATTCGCGCCAAAAACTCGTTGATGTGCGGCTAACGACTTCACATCGCTCGGTTTTTTGCGCGGCACCGGGCGAGGGAGCGGGTTGGCTCGGCGGTTGAGCGCTCAGCCGATCACGGCGACGACGTCGCCGGCACCGACCGACGCCCCGGCCTCCACGCGGACTTCGAGGACGGTACCGGCGACATCGGAGACGATGTAGTTCTCCATTTTCATCGCCTCGAGCACGCATACGGCCTGGCCCGCGTCCACGTGGTCGCCGGCGCCGACCAGTACCTTGACGACGGTCCCTTGCATGGGGATGGTCACCTCACCACCGTCTCGCCCGGCGCTTCCGAGGCCGGCGCTTCCGAGGCTTCGGCCCCCCGGGTGGCCCTCGGTACCTGAGGCGTTGAGGCCGGCACCCCCGAGGCCAGCCTCCGGGCCCCAGGCCGGCGGTAAATACACCCTCACCTGGTAGAGGCGCCCGCCGACCTCGATGTCGAGGTCGCGGCGCTCGTCGGTGGACGTGGAGTCCGTGGTGGCAGGAGCGACAGGGTCGACAGAGGAGAGGTCCACCTTTTCGGTCAGCCAGGTGGTGGAGTGGCTGGCCGTGACGAAGTCGGGGTGGGCGAGCACCACCATGTGCGCCGGTATGGTGGTCGGGATCCCTTCCACCTCGGTCTCCTGCAGGGCCGAGAGCAGGCGCCGGCGGGCGCTTTCCCGGTCCGGCCCCCACGAGACGAGCTTGGCCAGGAGGTTGTCGTAGTGCTGGCTGACCGTGTCGCCCGCTTCGTAGCCGGCGTCGGCGCGCACCCAGGGGCCGCCGGGAAGGCGCATCCGGGCGACGCGGCCCGGAGTGGGGATGAAGTTGCCGCCGGCGGGGTCCTCGGCGTTGACGCGGGCCTCGATGGCGTGCCCGCGCAGTAACACGTCGTCCTGGGAAAAGGGGAGGGGCTCCCCGGCGGCGACGGCGAACTGCAGCGCCACGAGGTCGAGGCCGGTTACGAGTTCGGTCACCGGGTGCTCCACCTGGAGGCGGGTGTTCATCTCGAGGAAGTAGAACTCGCCGTCTTGGTAGATGAGCTCGATGGTGCCGGCATTGACGTAGCCGCAGGTCCGGGCCACGTGCACCGCGGCTTCGCCCATTGCCTCGGCGACGCCGGGGGGTAATCCCGGCGCCGGCGCCTCCTCCACCAGCTTTTGGTAGCGCCGCTGGACAGAGCAGTCACGCGTGCCGAGGTGGACGACGTTGCCGTGCGTGTCTGCGAATACTTGGACCTCGACATGGCGCGGCCAGGGCAGGTACTTCTCCAGGTAGCACTCGGGCCGCCCGAAGGCCTTCTCGGCCTCGCGCTGGGCCGATTCCAGGGCGTCGGCCGCCTTGTCTGCCGAAGCCACGACCCGCATCCCCCTCCCGCCCCCACCGAAGGCGGCCTTGATGGCGACGGGCCAGCCGTGCAACTCGCCGAAGGCGACGACCTCGTCAGCACTGCTGAGCGGCCTGTCGGTCCCGGGCACGGGTGCGACTCCGGCTCGCCGGGCTGCCGCCCGGCTGCTGATCTTGTCGCCCATCACCTCGATCGCTTCGGGGGGCGGGCCGATCCACTTGGCGCCGGCAGCGATGACCGCGCGGGCAAAGCGGGCGTCTTCGGCGAGGAAGCCGTAACCGGGGTGGACGGCGTCAGCCCCCGAACGCGAGAGCAGTTCGAGGAGCCGCTCGACCGAGAGGTAGCTCTCCGCGGCCGGAGCCGGCCCGACCAGGTAGGCCTCGTCGGCAGCCCGGACGTGCATGGAGCCCCTGTCAGCCTCGGAGTACACCGCCACCGAGGCGATGCCGAGGTGCCGGCATGCCCTCGCTACCCGGACGGCGATCTCGCCCCGGTTGGCGATCAGCACCTTCGAGGGCAGCGTCGGGAACGTGGGCACCTCCATGTGGGGGCAGTCTGCCAGGCTGGCGGGGTGCAAGTCGACATGGTCCACGGGTTCCGGGTGGCCCGGCTGGCGGAGACGACCTCCACCAACACCGTGGTGGCCGAGGAGGCACGCCTCGGGGCCGAGCAAGGGCTCGTCGTCGTGGCCGACTACCAAAGCGCTGGCCGGGGGCGCTTCGACCGGCGCTGGGAGGCGCCGGCCGGTGCGGCCCTGCTCTTTTCGGTCCTGCTCCGGCCGGGGCTGCTCGGGGCACGTGCCCTGGCACCAGAACGTGGGCACCTGGTAGTGGCGGCGGTCTCGCTGGCAGTGGCTGAGGCTGCTCAGGAGGTGGCCGGCGTTCGGCTGGTGCTCAAGTGGCCGAACGACCTTTTGGGGCCTGACGGGCACAAGGTGGCCGGCGTGCTGGCCGAGGTCGTCCAGGCGCCGGCAGCGGCCGGCGGGGCAACGAAGGACGGCGACCACGACGGCGACGCCGTCGTGGTCGGGGTTGGCCTCAACGTGACCTGGGCGCCCGAGGGTGCCACCTCCCTGGAGGCCATCGCCGGGCGTCCGGTGGACCGGGACGCCCTCCTCGGCGCCACGCTGGCGGCTCTCGCTCGGCTGTACGGCAACTGGGAGGATGTCGCCAACCGTTACAGGAGGCTGCTCGCCACCATCGGCCGAGAGGTCGTGGTGCGCATCGCCGTTGGGCTCCGCGAGCCGGGCGCCGGCGCCGGCGGGCGTGAGGTCAGCAAGGGCGAGGGTGGGAGCGCACCCGCCGCCGGCCCGGCTGCCGGTGGCCCGGCCGCCGCCGGCCGCAGTGGGGGGTACCGGGAGCCGGCGGGAGCCGTCGAGCTCCGTGGGACCGCGCTCGACGTCCGTGCCGACGGCCGGCTGGTGCTCTCGACCGAGGACGGGCTGGTCGAGGTGGCCGCCGGCGATGTCGAGCACGCCAGCCTGGGAATCGACGGCCCCAAGCCTGGCCTCGGCGGCTCCCAGAGTGGGCCCCGGTAGCCTCCGGGAAGGTTTGGGGTCCCCACGCGGCAAGCGGAAGACCCCGTTGGGGACGCCCTAGGCTGGCGGGCCATGGTGCGTCCTGGAAACTGGATCAACCCAGCGGGTGAGAGTCCCGTCCGGGTAAACGCCGGAGAGCCCGGTAGCAGGCCCCGGTTCGTCGTCGAGAGGCGGCGGGCTGAGCGGGGCGTCAAGAGCCT
>JAJYMB010000054.1 GCA_021787365.1 Actinomycetes bacterium
ATTCACGACCGCAGTCCAACGCGCCCAAAACGGAGTTTGTCGCTTCCTGAGTCGCACGAATTTCGTTAAGCACAACGCCCCAGAGAGCTGCTATTGCTTACAGCCTTGTAACTCGCGGATCTAGGTCAGACGAGATGGCGGACGGTGACCGTGCGGACCTTGGCCCCTGTGCAGGCCTCCAAAAGATCCTCCAGGGCCGTGGTGTCCCCTGTCTTCAGCCTCTCGACATCGCCGGCATGTTCGTCTAGGGCTGGGCGCTGAAGAAAGCGCCGTTCAAAGGAGCCCCATGAGATCGTTGCGAGCGCCTTGCCCGCTCGTCGCGCCGTTATGGCAGCCTGAAAGGGCTGAGCGAGGCGTGGCACAGGCGGTACTGCTCGTGGGACGATGTCATGCCCGGCAAGCGGCCAGGGGTCCCCTACACCGATACCTTGGAGTTCGAGCGCTTCCTCACCGAACGGGCGGCGAGGCATGCTGCTTTCAGGGCCGAAAAACTGAAGTCTGCCGACGGACAGCACCCGGTGTTCGCGCAGTGCGGAGCGCCGTCGGTTTACGCGGGCGGTTTCGACTTCGAGCAGGCCGTCTCATGCGGAAGCGACTCTGACCTCGCCGCGGTGCTCGATGGCTACGGGAGCTCCCACTTCCCAGCGTGGCAGGAAATGAGCGCGGCCGAACTGGGTACCAGGATCGAGGCGGTCGCGTCTGCCGTTAGCACCAAGCCAGCCTGGGTCTCCGAGCTCCAGGGAGGCGCCGCTTGCACGGGTTTCGCCGCCTGGAGGCGGGTGGAGCGCTCGGAGCAGAAGCGGTGGCTGTGGTCGGCGTACGGGCGGGGGACGAAAGGGGTGATCATTTGGTGCTGGCGCGACGAGGTGTTTGGCCGGGAGTCGTCGGGGTTCGGGATAGCCGGCTCCGATGGGGCTGCGCCAGAACGGCTCGCCGGCACTGCGGCAACCGGTCGCCTGTTGAGGGCGCACGGGGAGCTACTGGAAGGCTATCGTCCGCTGGCCCCGAGGGTGGGAGTTGTATTCGCACGGGAGGGCTACCAGCTCGACTGGGCGGAGAACGGAAGGGGTGCCGAGCAGGCCCGCGGCTGCACGGTGGGCTGGTTGAGGGTGTTTGAACGGGTCCACGTCCCCTACAGGGTGGTCGACTCTGCGCACCCGAGCCAGTTGGAAGGCTTGTCGGTGCTCGTCATGCCCTGGCCGTTGGTCGTCGGAGAAGACCTATCGAACGCTGTCGAAGCTTGGGTCAAGGCAGGAGGCACCCTCATCACAGAGACGGAGCTCGGGGCCTTCGATGAGCGGGCGTTCTACGTGTACCCGGAGGACAGGCGGTTGGCTGGGGCGTTCGGGCTGCGCAGCCAGGGCAGGAGGCCAGTAGGGGCGCTGGGCCGGCTGGAAGTGCGGCTTGGCGCAGGGCGCGTGCCTCTCGAGGGAAGCCTTCCTGTCGAGGGATGGCTCGAGACCTTTGACCCGGAAGGCTGTGATGTCGTAGCGCTCGCGCCTGGCGAGGGGGCTGTGGCCGTCCGTCGCACGGTTGGGAACGGCAGCATGCTGGCTCTGGGGGCGCTCGTTGGCCTAGGCTACCTTCGGTCCCGGGACCGGGGGTTCGAAAGTTGGGTCCGCAACGTGGTCGAGGCGGCTTTCGGGCAACCAAGTGTCTCTGTGTCACCAGAGGACGGAGAGGTGGTCCAGTGGAGGATTGGGCGGTCGGGCAAGTCGTGGCTCTTCTTTGTCACGGCAGAAGATCCCGTTACTGTGGTCCGGGCACGCTTCAACCGGAGACGTCTTGCCAGAAAGCGTGGACGTTGACGACTTGGTCGGCCACGCGACGGTCGGGCAGGGAGGCGAGCCTGCGAGGATCGTGAGTATGAGGCTTTCGGAGGACGGTGTCGGCGTCTTCAGATGGTCGGCGTGACCGCGCCGGGCAGCCCGGGTGGGTCCAGAGGCCCCAGGAGCGTGTTGTGCAACGCGAGCGCTTATTCGCCATTGCGTACCACCCGATGTGATGTACCCGTTGGTCGAACGAGACCGGGGAGAGCCAAGGGTCCTAGGCTTTGATCTAAGATAAGTCTGAGACCGTGGCGCCGTTGTAGAGCCGGAGCCTGAGCGCCCACAGGTGGGAGCGTTGCCCTGGTTCAGAGAGCTCCACAGCGCCTGCCAGCTCCGGCCGCGCGAGGCGGGCAGCGTCGAAGGCTTTGTTGGCCATGCGGGCCAGTACCCACGCCGCAGCCTCGGACCGCCCGATGTGCTCCGGGCTGGTCGGTACGGCCGTGCCCACCCAGTAGACGGTCATGGCCTGGGGGTTCCGCTCCGGCGCTAACCCCCTCCTCTGCCATGGACGACACCTAAAACGACGCCTGGAAGCACGTTTCCAGCCCCTCACGGCGACTTGCCTGTGGCTTCATGAAAGATCGAGGCTTGGCACGCCCGAACCTAGCCAGAGGGCCTTGACAGGCGGTGACCCGACGGTATAATGACGTATGGAGCGTTCCATGAGGTAACTGCCATCCAATAAGGGGGAAGTAAATATAGTCTGGCCATCAAACTTCAGGTTGGTTCGAGATCTGTGTGCGCCGCTTGAAAATGCTTGAACGGTGTTCGATGGGACCGGTTGCCGTCTCATGGCAAGTGCCGTCGACTCTTGGTCCGCCGCAAGTTGGAGGGACTCCCGCGGACGCGCCTTTCAGCAAACCCGCAGCACCGCCCACCCCGACTATCTTTACGTTGGCTCGGCCATCCCCGCACCTGCCCCGCCTGGCTGGCTGGTAAACAGCCAGCCAGCTACCCGCAAAAGTTCCGCGACGACCGCTTTTTACGTCACTAAGTCCTGCGCGAGGGTTTGCTCTCGGCCGCGGGGTCAAGTGGCCAAGTACCGGAAAGGAACACCTATGCCGCGACAGATGGTCCGAGCAGCTGTCATGACAGGCCCTGGGGCCATCGAACTGCGCGACTACCCCTACCCGCAGACGGCTCAGGGAGAAACTGTGGTACGGGTGGCCGCCGTAGGCATATGCGGTACCGACAAGCATACCTACCGTGGCGAGACCTCCCAGTACGCGGGTACGGCGCATGCGCGGGACATCCCCTACCCGGTCATCCCGGGCCACGAGATCGTGGCCGTGGTGGACGACCCCAAGGGACAGGGCCTCGAACGGGACTCGGAGGGCGTGGCGCTCGCTCCTGGGGACCGTGTCATAGTCGCCCCTGACGTGGCGTGCGGGCACTGCTACTTCTGTCGTGGTTCTTTCCCCTATTACTATTGTGAAGCTCTCCAAGACTACGGCAACAGCATGAGCTGCGACCAGCCCCCCCACCTTTTCGGGGGTTGGGCCGAGCACATGTACCTCCTCCGGGGGACGAAGGCCTTCAGGGTCCCGAGCGGCCTGCCGACCGAGGTGGCCGCCCTCACCGAGGAAATGGCCGTCACTCACGGCTTGGACACGGCTCGCTGTATCGCCGCGCTGCGTGGAGGCGACGTGTTCGCCGAAAACGTTGTCGTCCTCGGTGTCGGCCCGCTCGGTATGTGCCACTGCGTGAAGGCCCAGGCACTTGGGGTGGGCTCCTTGATGACCGTCGACATCTCGGCCGCCCGGCTACAGGCAGCAAAAGACATCCTTGGTGCTTCGCTCACGCTCGACGCCAGCAAGCTCAGCCAGGCCGAGCGGCGCGAAGCTGTCTACGAGGCGACCTCCGGACGAGGAGCGGACGTCGTCGTCGACTGCACGGGGCAGATGGACAGTATCGGCGAGGCCGTGGACCTGGTGCGCCAAGGGGGCATCGTTGTCGAAGCAGGGGCTTTCGTCGAGCTGGGCGGTTCTGCCGGCTTCCACCCCGCCGCCGTCTGCACCAAAGAAGTGGCTGTGCTCGGCGTAGGCGGTGAGCGGGCCGAGCACTACTCGGGGGCTCTCCGGCTCCTCGAAAGAACTTCCGAGCGCCTCCGGCTCGCGGACCTCATCTCGCACCGGTTCGGCTTATCGGCAGCCAAGGAGGCCATCGAAACAGCGACTGGCCCGTCTTCGCTCAAGGTCCTCATAACCCCTGAGGTAGCCCAATGAGCGCACCTCGTCTCCGTCACAGAGCGCACGCCCAGAAGGCGCCGACCATCTTCGACGTCGCCGCGCGCGCTGGCGTTTCAAAGTCCACCGTCTCCAACGTGATCCGAGGGGCACCGACGGTAGCGCCGGAGCTGCGCACGCGGGTGCAGGAGGCCATCGACACCCTTGGGTACCGGCCCAACGGTCTGGCGCGCCAGCTCGTACAGGCGCGCTCTACGACTATCGGGGTTGTCGTCGGGGATTTCAGGAACCAGTTCTTCTCCGAGATGGCCGTCGCCCTGGAGAGGGCGGCCAGCCGGCGCGGCTACGGGGTGATGCTCTGCAACAGCGAGGGAGAGCCGGACAGAGAGCTGGAGGGCATTGAGCGCCTCCTCGAGCACCGGGTCGCCGGCATCCTCATGGCGACCTCTGGAGCGGGTGACCGCGCTGAAAAGGTGCTCGACATGCGTTGCCCGATGGTGTTCATCTGCGACGGTGTGGACTGGTGTGACTTGGTGAGCGTGGAAGACAGCGCGGGCACCCTCCTCGCAACCGAGCACTTGGCTATGCTCGGCCACCGCCGGTTGGTTTATTTGTCCAACCCTTCGATCGAACCAGTGACGGCTCGCGCCCGCTTGGAGGGTTTCTGCACCGGGGCAGCCGGGGCAGCCGAAGTCGTGCTGACCGGTGACCTCGAGGCCGGCAAGGCCCGCATCGGCAACAAGTCCCATGACCTAGGAGCGCTCGTCCGGCGCCGGCGCATCACCGGGATCGTGTGCGTGAACGACTCGACGGCGCTGGAAGTGCTCGACCACCTCGAGCGTGAGGGCCTCGCCGTGCCGGAGGACGTCTCGGTGGTGGGCTTCGACGACATCCCTACGGCCGGGTTGGCCCGGATCTCGCTCACCACCGTGGCCCAGCCTGTCCCAGCCCTAGCCGAAGACGCCGTCAGGCTGCTGTGCGGTCGCATCGACGGCAGTTTGAAAGGAGAGCCGAAGGTGGTACGCCACCAGGTGTCATTGGTCGAACGCGGGACTACCGCCCCACCCAAAGGAGCGCACTATGCCTGAGCGACTACGCGTGGGTGTGATCGGTTGCGGGCTGGTCGCCCAAACCCAGCACCTCCCGAACCTGGCGGCGCTCCCCGAGCTGTTCGAGCTCTCTGCGGTGTGCGACCTCGACCTGTCCCGGGCGAAGCGTTGTGCTGAACGTTTCGGCGCAGGAAGAGCGCACCGGGACGCAGCAGATCTGCTCGGCGACGAGCTCGACGCCGTCGTCATCGCGACCTCGGGCGACCATGCCAGGCTGGTCGCCGATGCCGCCGGTCGCGGCCTGGGCGTGCTGGTGGAAAAGCCACTGTGCCTGGACGTAGCGACAGGTACGGCGCTTCGGGCCCAGCTCGCCGGAGCCGAGCAGCGCATCATGGTCGGCTACATGCGCCGCCACGACGGAGCCTTCAGAGGCCTCGAGCAAGCGACGGTGGAAGTCGGGCCGCTCCGGGCGGTCCGGGCCCGGACTGCCGAGACTGCGGCCAGCGCTTACCTTAGGGACTTGCCCATAGACGAAGACCTGAAGGCCGACGAGGAACCCTCGCGCGCCGCTGGAGAAGACTATTCCTTCTTGCAAGAAAGGACGGGCGGCTCGGCCCTTTCGGCGCGCCTCTACAAGAACATAGTGCTGGACAGCCTGGTCCACGAGCTCAACATGGTGCAGGCGCTAGCAGGGCCTGCCAGTTCCGTGGCCTTCGCCGAGCTGTCGGAGACGGGCGCCAGCGCGCAAGTACGCTGCGAGCGGGCAACAGCGCAGCTGTCATGGGTGGCTACCCCAGGGGCGGGGCGCTATGTGCAGGAGGTCCAAGTACTCGGCGCCGCCGGCAGCGCTCTCGTGCGCTTCGACTCCCCTTACCTGCCTGCCAGCGCCGGGCTCCTCACGGTCGAAGGCGGTGGCCCAGACCTGGCTGCCACCTGGCAGCGGACCACAGGACCGGCGCCGCTAGGGCCGTTCCGGTTGGAGCTAGTTGATTTCCACGCGGTTGCCACCGGGGAGCGGCGGCCGAAGACAACCTTCGACGAGGCGCTCTCCGACATCGCCTTGTGCGAGGCGCTGGGCCAAGCGGCCGTGCGCGGCGAAGAGGTGCAGGTGCAACGAGCAGCCGTGGAGGCGGTTGGCCGCCCCACAGGTGATGGGAGCACGACCTAGAGAAAGGGGCTCGTGAATGAGCATTCAACAGGAAAACCGCCCAGCCGGAGACGACGTAACCCACGTGGCCAACGCACCAGTCAGCTACGGGGCTTTCGAGGTGACTGTAGGCATCGACCCCGACGTCCCGTCGTCCGACGGGGTCCTCGACGCCATTGCTGGTGCCGGCTATGAGGGTGTAGACCTCGGGCCGGTCGGCTATTTCGGGAAGGGCGAAGAGCTGGCCCGGGCTCTTGGCCAGCGCGGTCTCAAGCTCGCGGGGGGCTACCTCGAGGTCGACGTGACCTCAGACGAGGGGGTGGACCGCGGTAGGGCTGACCTCGAAGTGCTGATGGACTGCTTCGACGCCGTCTCTGGTGGCGTCCCTCACCACCTCCGTCCCCGTCCTACCATCGCCCTAGTAGGCCCAGGGGTGGCCCCAGGCGACAGAGCTGGCCAAGAGGCCAAGCTGTGGTCCAACGCGGAGCGAGCGCTCGCTTTGTTAACCGGAGCCGCACGCCGGCGCCGCTATGAGCCGTGCCTCCACAACGAGCTCGGTACCCTTATCACCCGTGACACCGACGTAGCACAGGCGCTCGAGATCTCGGACATTTCGTTGTGCCTGGACACCGGGCACTTCTTCGCCGGGGGAGGCGACCCGCTCGCTGCGCTGGAGAGGTGGAGGGAGCGCATCTACCAGGTGCACATAAAGGACGCCCGCCGCGAACCGTACCAGAGGATCATCGCGGAAGGCAGGCCGGTCAGCGACATCTGGAGCGACGGGGTCTTCTGCCGTCTGGGAGAAGGCGACGCCGGTGCTGGCGACCTCGTGGAAGCGCTGGTGCGCCACAACTACACCGGCTGGCTGGTGGTCGAACAGGACGTTCTACCCAAAGGACCTGCCGCCTACGCGGCCGCGGCCGGGGACCAACAACTGAACAGAGCGTTCTTGAAAGAGCGGGGAGTTTAGGAGCGATCAACCGGTCCCATGTTGACTACCACTGACAGAAGCATCCCAGGGTGGACGCGGCCCACCGGATGGGGCGCCGGTGGCAAGGCACCGCGTCGGCTCCGTCCCTACCAATTGCGTGCCTACGTGCTGCTCACTCCGTTCATAGCGCTGTGCGGGTTGCTCCTTGCGACGCCGGTCGTGATGGCGCTCTACCTGTCGTTCACCAACATCCAGCTGATCGGCCCCACCGCAACTAATTTCTCCTTCACCGGGCTCACCAACCTCCACAGCCTCATAAGCGACCCGCTGTTCGCCCACAGCTTCATCATCACGCTCGTGTTCGCCTTCGTCGGTACCGCATTGTTACAGACGATCATCGGTACCGCCGTCGCTTTCCTCCTCTCTCACGCCGTGACTTGGATCCGGCACCTTACGACTGCTGTGCTCGTCGTGGCATGGGTCATCCCCGAGGTCGTAGCCGGGCTCGCCTGGTACGCGCTCGCACAGCCCGGTGGCGTCCTTGACCAGATGAGCGGCGCCGGAGGCGCCGACCTGCTGCTGAAGCATGCCCTGGCGGTAGTCATAGCCGCCAACCTCTGGCACAACCTCGCTTTCACGGTGCTCATGGTCACCGCTGGGCTGTACGGCATCCCTTCAGAGGTGGTAGAGGCAGCAGCCGTCGACGGTGCGAGCGCCCCCCGCACCATGTGGCACGTAAAGTTGCCGCTCCTGCGAGCAACCCTCGCAGTCAACGTGACGCTATCGGTTCTCCAAAGCCTCTCGGTCTTTACGCTTATTTACGTCATGACCCAGGGCGGCCCAGCGAACGCGACTCTGACGATCCCGCTTTACCTATACCAGCAAGGCTTCCAGGACAACAACCTCGGCTATGCGACCTTGATGGCCATCGTGTTGTTGCTGATCGGTGTGGTACTGGCCGCGGTGATGGTGCGCCAACGTGTGTCGACCGCAGGAAGGCCCTCCCGATGAGGCGCAACGACCCTCGACGATTCCCTTCGCTGTCGAGACGGGTCCTCAGGCTATCGCGTCCCCAGCGACGCCTTGCCGCGTCGTTCCTTGCACTGCTCGTTGCGGCTGGAATGCTGCTCCCCTTCTTGTGGTTGGTCCTCGTCTCCTTTAGCAACCGCAGTTCCTTCGGCCTGCAAGTCCCTTCCTGGACTGGATCCAATTACTCCAAAGTCCTGTCTCCATCCAGCGGCTTCGGGTTCGACCCGTTCCTCAGCAGCTTCTACCTCGGGCTGGGCAGTGCCATCTTGAGTACCGTTATCGGCTTTCCTGCTGCCTATGCTCTTTCGAGGGGCCGCCTGCGTCACAAGCGCGGTATCATGCTCGGCGCGCTGTTCCTCAGCGCGCTGCCTCTTCCGGCTCTCGTTGTCCCCATTTACGAGCTCTACACCAAGCTCGGCCTGCTCAATTCGCTCGTCTTCACCGGGGCGGTCATCGGTGTCACAGCACTGCCCTTCACAGTCTGGATCCTCACCAGCCAGATGGACAGCATCCCCGTCGAACTGGACGAAGCGGCTGGCATCGATGGCGCGGGGACCGCGAGGGTGCTGCTCCGTATCATCCTCCCGGTCGTCGCCCCCGGTGTCAGCTTCGCCTTCATCTTTTCCTTCCTCCAGGGATGGGGGGGCTTCCTCATCCCGCTCATCCTTGACACCATCCCGTCGGAGACCCCCGCGCCGATCGCTGTCTACAACTTCATGAGCGACCACACTGGCTTCGCCTTTGGTGCGATCGGCGCCTTCTCGGTCTTGTTCTGTATCCCCGTCGTCGCCCTGTACTCGTTGGTCTCCAAGCAGTTCAGCACCGGCTTCTCCGCCGCTGGAGCGCTTGCCGGGTAGCAGGACCGCCGGACTTGTGGCACGGACGCGCTGTTTTTACCTGTTACAAAGCTAACTCATGAAAAACAAGTATCACTAGCATAAATGAAAAGGAGAGTTCATGAAACAGTCCAAGATGAAGGTCGCTTCGCTGTGTGCATGGCCCGCCGGTTCGCAGGACAGGGCCGCGAAGCAGAGGGTAACACCGCGGCTTTGCCGGCGCTTTGCTGTCGGAGGGTTCTCGGCCCTCGTCAGCATTGCTGGGCTTGCCCCAGGCGCCATCCGCGTGGCCGGCGCACAGACCCACGCGACTTCCGCCGCGCTGACGGGGACGATCACTGCCGAGTTCGACGCCGGGCTCACCTTCGACTCCAACGCCCTGGGCGTCTCGTGGTGGAACAAGGTGGCAAGCGAGTTCCATAAGAAGTACCCCCACGCGACGCTGAAGCTGGTCAACATTTCGGGCAACCTCGCCGCCTATACCACCAAGCTGGCGCTGCAGTTCAGGACTCCGGCGTCCGCCCCGGACGTGATACAGATCAACAGTCAGTACCTTGGTGAGTTCGCGGCGGCGGGGGACCTGCTCCCGCTCAACAGGTACGTCGCCCGTGGCGAGATCCCGGGTTGGGCGTCTTACCCGGCCAATGTAAAAGCCGACGACACCTTCAACGGCACCGTTTTCGGCATCGACGAGGGGGAGAACATCGGTGCCCTGATATTCAATAAGAGCATGCTGCAAAAGGCAGGCGTCAAGTTGCCTTGGAAGCCCACGACGTGGGCACAAGTCATCTCAGCTGCCGAGGCGGTGAAGGCACATGATCCCGGCGTCTACCCGCTCGGGATCGCGGCCGGCACCGCGACCGCCGCTGGTGGAATCGCCCAGGGGACCGGCCACCTCATCTACGGCAGCAGCACGCCGACCATCTATGACGGCACGAAGCACCGCTGGGTCGTCTCGAGCCCTGGCCTCTCCCAGGTGATGTCCTTCTACCGCAGCGTGTTCGGCGATGGCCTCGGCGTGCCGGTGTCCTACCTCTTCGAGTCCAATGCGATCGGTGAGCTCCCCACCCTCATGTCCGAGGGCAAGCTGGCAATTGCTATCGGGGAGAACTGGTACCCAGGTGCCTTTGCGCTCAAGGGCACGGGCGAGACGTGGCCGGCCGCCAAGAAGGTGGTGGGTGCCGCGCCGATCCCGACCAGGACCGGCCAGGCGCCGGGGAGCGCGTCGGCGCTCCAGGCTTGGGCGGTCGCGGTGTCCAAGGATAGCAAGCAAACGGCGCTCGACCTCGGGCTGGTCAAGATCATGCAGAGCAACGCGAACATCGTCAGCATGGCCAACACGGCGGGCTTCGTCCCTCCGGAGCCGAGCCTCGCCCACGCTCCTGCCTTCGTCCATCTCGCGCCGTTGCAGTCCGTGATCGCTGGCTACCTGAGCGCCGCCAAGCCTTTGCCGAGCTATGAACCCGGCTATGCGGCCTGGGTCGACGGCATCGAACAGGCAACCGCCAAACTGGCGAGTGACCCCAATGGGACCACCGTGGCCGCCGCGCTGGCCCTCGTAAAGTCAACGGTCTCAGCGCAGCTTGGTGCGAGTAAAGTAGAGGTCTTGCCGTAGTCATCCGTGGTGGTTCCGCTCGCCGGCCCCAGTCCCTAGATGGGCGAGCGGAGCCACCATCCATCCTGAAACCGACAGAGGCCCGCACCATGCGCATTTTGTTTATCGACATCGACACGTTGCGACCCGACCACCTTTTCCTGTACGGCTACCGGCGCAACACGACACCCAACCTCGACGCGCTTGCGCGGGACGCCATGGTGTTTGACAATTGTTTCACGAGCGACAGCCCGTGTGTGCCCTCGCGTGCCGCCTTTACGAGCCAGCAGTTCGGCACCGCCACCGGCGCGATCGGAAACGCCGGCCTCGCGGCCCAGCTGCCCTTCTCCTCAGGGAACGGCCGCCCGCCAAAGGAGGTCTACCTCGGTGGGCACCTCTATAGGCATGGGATCCGCACCACCTCCTTCTCTTGCTTCCCCGAACGCCACCAGGCGTACTGGTTCGTCGGCAACTTCCGCGAGTGGGCCATGCCGTCGCTGTCACTCGGCGACGACCAGATGGCCTCTGAGGTTGTCGATGCGGCAAGCAGCTGGCTCGAGGCGCACGCAGCGGAGGAAAATTGGTTTCTCCACCTCCACTTTTGGGACCCCCACACCCCGTATGTGGTGGACCCGAGCTGGTCGGAGAAAGCGGCCTCGACCGGTCCCGCTCCGGACTGGCCGTCAGAGGAGCTCATCGCAAAGCACTATGCCTTCGGCTACGGGCCGCATTCGGCCTTCGACTTGTACGAGGACGGGGGTCGCTGGCAGGTTCCACTCCCGGGGTCCCCGACGCCCGAGACGATGCCTGCTGCGGTCCGCAACCGCCAGGATTTCGAGATGCTCATCAATGGCTACGACGGCGGGATCGCCTACTGCGACTCCGAGATCGGCCGGTTGTTCGACCTGCTCGCTTCGCTCGGCCACCTTGAGGACACCGCTGTTATCGTCGCTTCAGACCACGGTGAGTGCTTCGGCGAGAACGGCATCTACGGTGACCACCCATTGGCCAACGAGGCCGTTCACCACGTCCCGCTCATCGTCCGCTGGCCGGGCCTGACGACGGCGGCGTCACACTCGGCGCGCCACGTCGAAGGCCTCGTGTACACCTTGGACCTCGGCCCGACACTGTGCGAGCTGCTCGGGCTGCCGGTGCCGGAGGTATGGTCTGGCACCTCATTCGCCTCCGCGCTGCGCGGCGAGGACTTCGCCGGCCGAGGCTACCTCGTCCTGAGCCACGGCGCCTACTCGTCTCAGCGTGCAGTGCGGACGCGCGAGCACCTCTACGTCGCAACGTTCGACCCGGGGCTGTACCGGGTAGATCCCGAGCAGCTCTATGAGCTCAGCTCGCCAGGTGGCCATCTCGTGGATCGGTTCGCCTCCGCATCGCCTGGGGTGCTCGAGTCGCTCCGGGCGACACTGTTCCGTTGGACGTGGGGAGTCACGGCGGGGCTCGGCTCAGCAGGGGACCCGGTCATGCGACGGGTCTACGAATCGCCCGAGGACGCCTTCCCGGTGCAACCCTACGTCGCACGTTTACGAGCGACCGGGCGCGAGCGGCTCGCGGCCGAACTGCTTGAGCGGCGCGCAAGCTGGCCCGATGTCGAGCGCCTCGTTACTTCCTAGTCCAGTCCGTGTAGGGGTTCGTCGAGCCGGGTGGCGACCGGGCCCTCTCACTACGTGGGCCTGAACGTACCACCCCCGACGGTCGGTGCCCTGACTCGACGCCGAAGATGGCGCACACCCCTGGCTGGTCCTTGAAGCCGCAGCGGTGTCTGGCAGAGGCAGAGGGTCCCAACACGCCAAGGTCGGCGTCGATCGCTTCTACTCTTGCCGTGGCAGCCGACGCGAGCGGCTTCTCCTATAAGCGCATACTGGCACGCGGTCGGCCTGGTGCTCTCACCGGTGCCATCGAGGGTGCGGAGGTACACGAGCAGCGGGCATTGCGCTGCTGCTACAAGCTTGGGCCGGTCGGCAAAGGCCTCTGCTGACGACCGATAACCCAACTGGCCAGGCGGCCGATCGCTCCCGCCTGGCCGGGAGGGTCACCCGTCCTGTCGCGGCTTCTCGCTCTGGTCGGGCGGCTAGGCCGAGGCTGGTGGCGTCGTGGTGCCTCGGCTCACCCCGGTGAGGAGCCGACGAAAAGTCTAGCGCCGCCCTCCTCGAGCGACCGGTAGGCGAGCCCCAACGCCTGCATGGCGTCGCGCACTTGCAAAAGGTCAACCAGGGGTTGTCGCTCCTCTTCGAGGGCGCTCACAAAGTCGACCACCCCCTCGGCGATCGATTCCTGCTTCCAGGTTCTCGGCGCGTACGGCACCGGCAACGGCGTGCCCTCGTAATCCTTGCCATGGCGGAAGTGCTTCACCACCGGGTCGGCCAGTTGGTCGACGATCAGCGACCCTGCCGACCCGTAGACCTCGAGGCGCTCGTTCCAGGGGATCTCGGCCGTGAAGCTGAACTCGGTGAGGAAGTCGGCACCAGTTACGAGCCGCCCGGTCACGACCCCGAAGTCCTCCACCTCGCTTACCGGGACACGGCGCTCTCCGCGTCCTGAGACGTGCTCGAAGCCGCCGAACATCCAGCGCAGGAGGTAGAACGAGTGCGCCCCGGCATCGAGGATGGCGCCGCCTACAGTGCCGTCACGCCGCCCCTTCCACAGCTCGGGGCGGCTCAGGCGTTCGGTCTCGTTGCCGCAGATCATCGTCCGCACGAGCTGGACGTCGCCTAGCTCGCCTCCGCGCACCAGCGGTTCGATCGCCCGGTAAGCGGCGACGAAGCGGGTGTTCTCGGCTAGCGCCAGCACTTTGCCTGAGCGCTCTGCTGCTTCAAATAACCGGTCGGCCGCGGCCAGTGAGGGTGCGATCGGTTTCTCGACCAGGACGTGCTTGCCGGCCTCAAGGGCCGCCAGAGCGACCGGCTCGTGCAAGCTGTGCGGCAGCATGATGTCGACGGCGTCGACGTCAGAGACCTCGAGCAGCCGGTGGTAATCGGAAAAGGCCTTGGCCCCCCACTCCTTGGCCTCGGCAGAAGAGCGGGCCTCGTCGGCATCGCAGACCGCGACGACCTCGGCGGCCGCATGGCGCCGGTAACCCTCTGCATGGGCGCGGTAGATACTGCCCAGCCCGATCAGGCCCATCCCCACGGTCATGGCAGTCCCCCTGCGCCTACGTCGCCTAGCCCGGTACCGACGCGGCTCATGCCGGCACGACCGTGCGGACCGAGCGGTCGAGCAGGGAGAGGCGTTCCGGCCCATCTGGGCGGATGACGTAGGTTTCCTCGTCGCCGACTGAGCCGTGCTCGCCGGCGACGGCGTAGAGCTCGATCGCCACGACCATGTCCTCCTCGATCACGCGCGACTCGTCGTCATCGATCCACTCCTCCTCGGTCACGAGGCCAATGCCATGGCCCACGTGGGTGAAGCGGCCGAGCAGAGGGATCCCCCGCGAGGCGAACCCCTGCCGGCCGACGCGCGTCAGCTGGGCGAAGCTGACGCCGGGGCGCATCGCCTCGGCCACCTCGTCGACCACTGCGCACATCGCGGCGTGCTGCTCGAGCACGATATCTGGGACCTTCTCGCCGATGTAGGCATAGCGGCGGCAGTCGGAAGTGTAGCCGGCGAACTTGGCTCCCACGTCGACCACCGCCAAGGCGCCCTCCCTCAGCGCCTCGTCGATCGCGATCTCGGGGTTGGCCCGCCCAAAAGACATTGTGACGTGCCCGACTCCGTCCCCGCCAAGCTCGAGGACCGAGCTCTTGGCGAGCCGGATGGCGTCAAGGCGTGAACCCCCGACCTGAAGCGAGGCGATCACCAGCTCGAGCGCACCCTCGGCGACTTCGACGCTGCGCCGTAGCAGTTCCACCTCGCGCGCCGATTTGCGCCGGCGAAGCGCGTACAGCAAGGGGTCGCCGCTCGCCAGCTCGACGCGACCAAGCGACGTGAGCAGCTGGGCGACCTCAAAGGGACAGGTGGACTCGATGCCGACGCGGGCCGAGGTGCCACCGGCGTTGCTGGCGCTGGCTGCCACCCGCTCGCCGAGCAGCCGCATGGCCTCGGCACGGTCGTTGAACGCGACCACCTCCTCGGCGTCGACACTCACGTCCTCGAGCGAGAAACCCCAACAGAGGAGGTGGCGGTCCCCGCCCCGCCCGATCACGACGGCGTAGGGGAAGACGTTGCGCAATGAGTAAAGGATCGGGTTGCCGCTCGTCGGCAACGTTGGGTAACCCGTAGCGTAGAAGACGTTCTCCGGGCTAGTAACCACGAGGGCCGCTAGGTCTTCCTTCTCGAGCAGGGTGCCGGCTCGAGACTGGTCGAACCCCGCGGAGTGCAGCTCAGCGTGCTGGGCGAACATTGGTCATCCTCCTTGTCTGTATTGGACATTGGATCCCAGTCCCAGGGCCTGGTCCCAGGGCCCGGTGCGGGCCATTTTGACTAGCGGGCAGTCCAGCCTCCGTCGATAAGGACATCGGCCCCGGTGATGAACCCCGCCTCAGACGAGGCGAGAAAGAAGGCCAGCCCAGCGATCTCCGACGGGTCGGCCCAGCGCCGCAGTGCCTGCTCGTCCTCCCGCTCGGCGCGCAGCTCCTCGAAGCTGCGCCCGAGCCGCGCCGCCTCTGAGCGCACGTCGCTGCGCAGCATCTCGGTGTCGACCGAGCCAGGGCTGAGCGAGACGGCGCGGATGCCGAACGGCGCCAGCTCGAGAGCGAGGGCGCGAGTAAAGGCGATCACTGCCCCCTTGGTCGAACCGTAGATCACGTGGTCGACTTGGCCGACGTGGCCCGACACCGATGCCACGTTCACCACCACGCCGCGTCGGCGCTGCTTCATCTTGCCGACGGCGTGCTTGACGGTGAGCCACTGGCCACCTAAGTTCACATCGACCATGCAACGGAAGTCGGCGTAGCTCAGCTCCTCCACCGGACCGACCACGATGACCCCTGCTACGTTTACGAGCACGTCGATGGCGCCAGCCTGGTGCTCCACGGCGCCGATCGCCGCCGCCACTTCCTCCTCGACGCTGACGTCGCAACGGCCGAGCGTCACCTTGCCCGCCTCGAGCACCGGGGAGCTCTCGCTCGCTTCGAGGTCGAGGCCCCGCACTGCGTAACCCTCCTGGGCAAAGCGGTCCGCGACCGCCCTCCCGATGCCCCGCGCGGCGCCGGTGACGACTGCGACGCCGGGGCTACGGCCGCCAGGTCCCGGGCCGCCTGCGCCGCTCATCGCCGGCCCTCCGATGCTGCCGAGAAGCCGAGCAGCTGGCGCGCTTGGCCCGGCGTTGCTACCTCGCGGCCCATCGCCCGAGCCAGTGCTGCGGCCTCGGCGACGAGCTCGCTCGCCTGGGCCGGGGTACCGTCGCGGGTGAAGGGGTAGTCCTCTGTGCCGACGCGCACGTGGTCGCCGTTGGCGATCGCGGCGGCAAGCAGGCCGTAGCGCTCGGGCCCCATCACGCTCACCGTGACCACGCAGTCCTCGGGCATGAGCCGCCGGCGCGCCAGGTACTCCTCGACAGTGGGCGGGCTCCAGGTCCCGCCGGGCCAGCCGAAGAACAGCGTGCAGACGATGGGCCTGGCCAGCTCTGCGTGCTCCCGCAGGTAGTTGAGGTTCCAGACGCTGCCGGCATGCCAGATCTCCCACTCCGGTCTCACGCCGCTTCGGACGCACTGCTCGCAGTAGGCGAGCAGCTCCTCCTTCGGGTGCAGCACGTTGCAGTCTCCCTGGGGGAAGGCCTCGTCATGGTGGTTGGCAATGACCGAGATCATGTCCGCGCGCAGGTCGAAGATCTCCTGGCGTTCGCCGATCACGAAGCTCGACATCCCGCACTGAACGAGCAGTGACGTCGAGGAGCGGACGGCCTCGACGAGGTCCTTCCACTCCGCCATCGAGTGAAGGTGGAGCACCGAGGCCCCTGCCTCCTCACAACGCGCCGACTCCGCCCCTACCTCCTCGGGTGTCTGCGGGTAGCTGGCGTCGGGGTGGAGCCAGCTGTTGTTTGGTGTAGCCGTGATGACCAGCGGGACTGCGCTACCAGGGTCGCTCATTTGTCGTGGACTAGCCTTTCAGGTTCGTGTTGACGGGCCGGCGCCTTCGCCAGCAAGGGCACTCACTGGCGAAGGCGCAGCCTTGTTGGGTGTAGTCGGCTCCCCACGAGCCCGCCAGCGCGTATGGCGAAGACGGAGCAACGCACCGCCTGAGCGGGGACCTGGGGATGCACAGCTCGCGCCAGGGGCATGGACGAACTCGTCCATGCCCGTACGCGAGACCTCGAGGTCGACCGCCATCGGGCTGGTCGTCCGCGGCGGTCAACGGGGTGTAGGTGGTACGGCGAGTGCAGTGGCTGGAGGCCGACGCGGGCCATTGGCTGCGTGCTCCTCGGACCGCGCTGCGGTAACGGCAGGCAGCGCCGCGGGGCGTCGACCCCGGGGAGGCCGGGGACTTTGCAGAGGGCAAGGGGCTCCACCCTTCGGTCACTTCCAGCTCATCGTTCACTTCCCGCTCCTCGCCCCTGCCGCTTCCGACACGGGGCGCTGAACCCCGGCCCGGCCGATGCCCTGAGGCGTTGGCCCTCTAGGCCGCGCTTCCCTCGGAGTCGCTCCCTTCGGCGTCGGTCCGGGCCCGGTGGCCGGCCCGCCCTTGATGCCGGTGGCGAACTGGCGCGCCGAGGCAGCCCGGTAGCGATCGAGGTAGGTGCGGTACCCCTCTTCGAAGTCTGAGGCCCCGCTCGGGAAGAAGCGGCGTTCGGGTACTGACGTGGCCACGTCGCCTGGGGCGCGCCCTGAGATGAGCACCGCACCCGCCAGTCCTGCGACGGCCTCAAGCGGGCGCACGAGCACCTCGCGCCTGCACACCTCAGCGACGACCTGGTCCCAGCCGTGGTTAGTGCTCATGCCGCCGGTGAGGACGAGCGGCAACGACGACGTGCCGCAACACCGGTCGAGGGTCTCGACAACTCCTCGCAGCGCGTACGCTACCCCGAGAAGCCCGGCCTGACGGACATCGGCCCCTGAGTGCGAAGGGCGCAGCCCGACCACCGTTGGCGGCGGCCACCCCGACCACTGCTCAGGGGAGAAGAATGGGTTGCCTGACAGCACGTCGAGCTGGCCAAGGGCGGGCTTGAGCTCGAACCCGCGCCCGACGAGCGCGCTGGCCAGTTGCCCGCCAGAGAGCTCGTCGAGGCCCTGCAGGCGCGCCAGCACACCCGCTGTCACACCAGCGTTGGACTCAAGCGCGTAGTGGCCCGCAAGGACGTGCGCACTGGTGAAAAGGGGGAAGCGCTGACTAGAGGGGGGCAGTTCCGCTACAGCCACCTGGGCTGGCGTTGTCGTCCCGGCGACTACGACGGGGCACCGGGAGGCACCCGCAGCGCTCAGGGCCGAGATATGGGTATCCCCCCCACCGGCGTGCACCGGTAGGCCAGCCGGCAGCCCGGTGGCGGAGGCTATGTCGCCGGCGAGGCCGCCGAGGCGCGTCCCGGCGGGGACGATCTCTGGCAGCAACGATGCCTTGACCCTCGCCGCCCCCAGGACTTCAGCCGCCCACCTCGTACCCTCCACAGCCAGCAGCTGGCTCATCGCCGCCGAGGAGGGCTCGCTCGCGACCACCCCACAAAGCCGGTAAGCGAACCAGTCGTGCAGCTGCAGTACCGTCGCCGTGCGCCGCCACAGCTCGGGTAACTGCGAACGGGTCCACAACAACTTGCCCAGCCCGAGTTCGGGTGCCGGCCAATGCCCGGTAAGCGTATAGAGCTCCTCCGCACCGATGGCTGCCACGACCTCGTCGAGGGCCCGCTCACCGCGCCGGTCGGTGTTCAAGGTGCTCGGCCCGGTCGGCTCCCCCTGCCGGTCTAGCAGCACGGTGGGGATCCGTACGGCGCTCACGGTGACCCCCGCGAACGAGCCTGCTGGTTCGCCTAGGTCCTCGACGAGCAAGCGTAGCGATAGCGCCGCTGCCGCCCACCACTCCTCGGGGTCGAACAGCCCGGGGTCCCCGCTGGGCGCCGGGTAGGCCGATGCGGTCGAAGCGAGGTGGCCACCCCCGGCCGCGTCGAAGGCGTGCGCTTTGGCACCGCTTCCTCCACAGTCGAGAGTGACGACGATCTCGCGCGCGCTCACGTCGTTCCCCCGGCAGGCCCGGGCAGAAAAGCCGAGCCTTCGCTCGTCGAGGCTGCCATGGGTGCCATGGCTGCTGCGGCCGCAGTGGCTACAGCCGGCACCTTGGCCCGGTACTTGTTTATGACCTCGGCCATCTGGGCGTCGCTTAGCACGTTAGGCTTGCCGACCAGCAAGGCCCGGTAGTAAAGGCCGGCGAGGTGCTCAAGGGACTCAGCGGCGTCGGCAGCGTGCTTCAGCGAGTGGCCGACGGCTACCATGCCGTGGTTCGCGAGCAACACGGCCCTCGCCGGGGCAGTGAAGCTGTCGCGCACATTGCGCGCTAGCTGTTCAGTCCCGTAGGTAGCGTAGGGGGCTACGGGCACCTCGGTCACTCCGAGGACGGCGATCATGTAGTGCACCGCTGGGATCGGGAGCCCAAGTACGGCAAGCGTGGTCGCGTACCCAGAGTGCGTGTGCACAATGGCCGCGACATCGGGCCGTACTTCATAGGTCAGGCAGTGCAAGGGTGTCTCTGAGGACGGTGACACGCCGGTGCGACAGGAGGAGACCGAACCGTCGAGGTTTAGCACGGCGATGTCGCCGGGCCCTATGTGGTCGTACTCGAGCGAGGACGGGGTGATGTAGACCTTGTCGCCTACCCGCACGCTCAGGTTGCCAGAGGTCTGGGTGAGTAGGCCACGGGATAACAGTTTTTGGCCACAGGCGACGAGCTCAGCACGCACGCGCTCGTCGTCACCTATTACTCGGCGAGGTGGGCTCCCATCGTTCATGCCCGTCCCGGCGTTCATGTCCCTGCCGTCGCTCACTCACCCGTCCTTTCCTTCATAGCTCAGCCCCGCACCTCGTCAGCCCGCCCCTCGAAGGTCCGAACCCTTTTTCAGGCCTTGCCGCTTCAACGCCGGCAGTGAACGGCCCTGGTGGCAGGAAGGCGGCGGCAGAAAGCCATGGCAGTATAAGCTGCGTCGGTACTGACCAGCGTCTGGGCGTGTCGCCAGGCCCCGCGGCCTTGGCTAGCAGCAACTTGGCGCCTCCAGCGTGCCCGGTCAGTTTCAATTGCCCTGCCCCTGGGAAGTGCCTATTCCCGCTCCCTCGGCGCGCGGCTGTGCCCTGCTGAAAGCTGGCAGGACGCCCAGCGGCCAGTGGGCCAGAGCATCGGGGTTCCTAATGTTAGCGGCTTCGATACGGCCTGCAGCAAGCGCCCGCAGGCCCCCTAGGAGGATCTCTGAGTGGTGCTCCACTACATTGACCGAAGCCCCACCTATGTGGGGCGTAAGGGTCACGTTCGCGAGCTCCAAGAGCGGGTCGCTTGGACTTAGCGGTTCGTCCGGGAAGACGTCGAGGCCCGCTCCCGCCAGCTTGCCATCACGCAGGGCACGTACGAGGGCGTCGTAGTCGAGAACGCTCGCCCGTGCAGTGTTTATCAGGTAGGAACCTGGCTTCATGAGGCCCAGCTCTCGCTCGCCCACAAGAGGCCCACCCCTCTGGGGAGGCACGTGGAGCGACAAAATGTCGGAGCGTTTCAACAATTCGTCGGCGCTTACCGCTTCGGTCCCCGCAGCCTCTATCTCGCCAGCCGCGACGAAGGGGTCATGTGAGAGCACATGCATGCCGAGCGCGACAGCTTTGACCGCCACCCGCCGACCGATCGCTCCGAAGCCGAGCAGGCCGAGCACGAGCGTAGCGAGCTCGGGTCCCTTATAGACACTGTAGGGCACAGGTGCCGCCGGGTCGGAAGGACGCCATACGACATCTCTTGTTTGCCGCGGCCCGGCCCGGTCTTCGGTGAGCTGGCGCGCCACGACGAGGTGATGGGCCTCCGCTATATGGCGCACGACGCTCAGCATGAGGCCAAGCACAAGGTCGGCGACGGACTCGGCGTTGCGGCCCGGCGACCTGACCACAACCACCCCACGCCGTGTCGCCTCGTCGAGGTCTACGTTGGCGGGCTCGCCGCGCACGCAACCCACCAGGCTGAGGGCCTGGAAGCGTTCCAGTACCTCACGGTCGACCCGTTCGGCTTCGACCAACAATACCCCCACCGCGGCGGGGTCGAAACCATCGCTAGCGAGCAGGCTGGGGCCAGGGGACGCGAGCACCTCCCAGCCAAAGTCAGCTTTTAGGGAATCCAGCGCCACCTTGGTCAAGGGGGCGCTTACTAGGGCGAGAGTCATCCAGGCACCTCCTCAAAAGGGGTGGACAGCCGACATCTCGGCCGCCGGAGGCCTCATATGCACGGTCGCGCTCGCGGGCTCCTCGCACAATTGTGCATCTCACGAACATGAGCTTAGCCGAACCAAGGATCCGAGTGAACGGGGCCGACCTCTATATGTAGACGGGTCGTGTGATGCCAAGTCGATCTTGCCGTTCACTGTGAAGCAAGCGCTGCCCATGCCTCCCCCTCGGCGTCTAGGTGCTCCCGGCCTTTTGCCTCGACGCTGACACGCTCCAGGCAGACGTTCAGCTCGAAGGGGCCGACCAGGTCCCGGTCAACAGGGAGCATGTTGCTGTACCCGCAAGTGAGGCCCGCTCCGGTCAGCGAGAAGCGCACGGGCGTATGTACAGGGACTACCCCTCTAGCCAGCTCTTCCTCGTCCAGGCCCACGCGCACTTTCCCTCCGGCGCCCTCAGGCGTGAACTCGAACCATGCCCTGTGCCTGCCGGCGTTGAGGACCACGCCCGTTTCGACCCGCGTCTCGCACCGGCCAAGCAGGTTGTGCACATAACGGAGTCGCCCGTCCACGATGTAAAAGGCCCATCCGCCAAGAGCGGACCCGCGAGAGATGATGGTCCCGTTCGGCACGGGGGCGTCGGGCGAGACCTGGACCTCCGCGCTGACCAAGTGCCAGCGCCGGCGGACGTTCACGGCACACACTTCTGGCACGAGCGAGATGCCCGGGTAATAGACGAAGGTACCCCGCGCTGGCAGGCCTGTCGGGCGCCTGAGCACCCAGTCTGAGAAAAGTCGGTTGTCGAGTGGCAAGACATTGTTACGGGCGGCCTCAACCCACCAGTCCTCCACCATGTCCTTGAGGCGCTCCGGCTCTGACGCCGCCAGGTCGTGGCATTCCGAGGGGTCCAGATCCACGTGGTAGAGTTCCCAGGCATCCTCTGCGAACATCAACTCTGGGTTGTCGAACTCATGGTAAGTGACCGCCTTCCAGCCTGACTTGTACATGGCGCGGCAGCCGAACATCTCGTAGTACTGCGACTGGCGAGGGCTCGGCGCTCCTGGGTCTAAGAACGTGCGGGACACGTCAATGCCGTCGAGCGGGCTTTGTTCGACGTCACCAACTACCTTGGGCACTTTGACCGAGACCGATGATAGGACCGAGGGCATTAGGTCAATGACATGCACGTACTGCTGACGAAGCCCAGGGACCCTAATGCGGGCGGGCCAGTGCACGATGAGGGGGTCAGCCACACCTCCCTCGTGGACCTCTCGTTTCCAACGCCGGAAAGGGGTGTTCCCCGCCACCGTCCACCCCCATGGGTAGTTGTTGTGGACGTATGGGCCCCCTATGTCGTCGATGCGCTCGGCACCCTCCTCGGCCCCGGCCGTCGCCATCCGGTTCCACAGGGCAAGGTCGTTGACCGAGCCCGACGGGCCACCTTCAGAGCTCGCTCCGTTGTCCGACATCAAAAGGACCAGCGTGTCCTTCCAGACCCCCACCGCCTCCAGTGCGTCGAACAGCCGGCCAAGGCACTCGTCTGTGTGTGTCAAGTAGGCAGCGAAGGCTTCCATGTACCGCGCGTAAAGCCTTTGTTGCCCGCCGCTCAGAGAACTCCACGGCGGTACCCACGGCGGGCGGGGGGACAGCTCCGTGGCAGCCGGGATCAAGCCAAGCGCTCGCTGACGTCCGAACACCTCACGGCGCCACTCGTCCCAACCCTGGTCGAACCTTTGGCGGTAGCCGTCGAGGTACTGCCGAGGTGCCTGGTGCGGTGAATGGCATGCTCCGGGGCAGAAATACAGGAAAAATGGCTTCTCCGGGTTGACCGAGCGCAAGTCGTAGATGAACTGCCTGGCTTGGAGCACGAGGTCCTCTGTAAGGTGGTAGTTGCTGCCAGGACCTGTGTCGTCGCGACGCAAGACGTGGTTGTCGCAGTATAGGGTGGGAGCGAACTGATGGTTCTCACCGCTCATGAAACCGTAGAAACGTTCGAACCCGCGCCCCAGGGGCCACCGTTCCCTGCTCGCTGCCGCATGGCACTCGTGCTCTGGTGTGAGGTGCCACTTGCCTACCGCCATCGTGGCGTACCCGGCGTCCCTCGGCACCTCGCTCAGGAAGCCGTTCGACTTAGGGATGTTGGAGTTGTAACCATCAAAGCCCGTTGCGAGTTCGATGACCCGCCCCATGCCGTTGCGATGGTGGTTGCGCCCGGTCGGGAGGCTGGCACGCGTCGAGGAACACACCGATGTATTATGGAAATTGGTGTATTGGAGCCCGCCCGCCGCCAAGCGGTCAATGTTCGGCATCGCGATATCCGAGCCATAACACCCGAGTTGCGCGTACCCCACGTCATCGAGCACGACTATAAGCACATTCGCGGAACCGTCGGGCGCGCGTGCCGGCTCCGGCCACGAGGGCTCCGCATCATAGAAGTACTTGGCCGTCATCATCCCTCCTGTACCCTGGCACCCCTATCGAGGAGCGCCCGTAGACAGCACGGCGCACGCACATGAGGGCCGCAAGTCCATAGCGGCCGCCAACCATGCCTATCCTGCCTCCGCATCCTGAGCGCCTGCGCACGTCCAATCACTCGTGCGCTCGCCCGGGTCGCCCAACCGGCACCGTCCGCCTGTCGCCCCTGTCCCGCCACCTGGACCCAGTGGGACCTCTCACCCGCCTGCTCTCCTCACCCACGTACCGCGCCCCCGAACGCGAACCCGCCTTTCACCAGACGCGAGACGAGCAGGTATATCACCACGACGGGGAGCGAGTACATCAATGAGAACGCCGCCAGATCACCGTACTGCACCAAGCTACCCGAGTGGATAAAGCCGAACAAGGCAAGTGCGGCCGGCGTCTGCGAGGGCGCACTTATGAGGACCAACGGGACCAAGAAGGCGCTCCACCCAGCAGCGAAGGCAAAAAACGCGGACGCCGCGATGCCAGGAGCGGCCAGCGGCCCCGTCACCCGCACGATGACCTGCCAAAGATGCGCTCGTTCCATCACGGCGGCCTCCTCCAGGTCCGCCGGTACGCTCTGTACGGCAGCCCGGACGAGCCACAGCGCAAAGGGGAGGTTCGTCACGCCTATGAATATCCCTGCAGGCAGCATGTTCAACAGCCCGTTGCTGGACAGGAACACGTACACCGGGATAACGACAATGGCGATGGGCACCGCAGTCAAGAACAGCACCGCCACCATCAAGCCGTCCTTGAGCGGGATATGACGGCGCGACAGTGCGTACCCCGCCGGCACTGCGGGGACTGTCGCGACAGCCGCCGAGATGAGCCCGAGCTCAAGGCTACGGAGGAGGCTTTCCAAGTTGGCGCTTGAGCCGGCCGCAGTGAAGTTGGCTATGCTCCAGTCCGGCCAGCGGAGCGAGGACGTCGCGTGGGCATCGAAGGCTGCCAGCACCAACCAGACAAGGGGCAGAACGAATAGCGCACCCATTGCGAGCAACCCCACGGTCGCACCCAGGGACCAAGTCTTCTCCCGCAAGAAGGAAGGGGGTGGGGCCTCGACGCCAGGACCCCGCTCAACATGGCCCGCCTCGGCCTCCGTTACTCCCACTTCAAGCACTCTCGAGGTCCCTATCCCTTCTCCTGACCGCGCGTACGTACCCGTACGCTCCAATAGCCCCCAGCACAACGACAACGTTCCCGATTAGGCCCCCGTAGCCAAGCCGGTTGAAGCTGAAGGCCTCGAGGTACGAGTAGATCGGGAGTATGGCGGTGGCATTGCCGGGCCCGCCCTGGGTCATGACATAGATCAACGTAAAATTACCAAGGCTCAAGAGCACAACTATAAGGACCGTCGTCATCAGCGTATAACGCATGATTGGCACCGTGACCTTCCAGAAGGTCTGCCACCCCGAAGCTCCCTCCATGCGGGCCGCTTCCACAACCTCGGGCGGCACCGCCCGCAGCCCGCCGCGCAGCACGAGCATGGCAAACCCAGAAGTCGACCATACGTTGGCCGCTGACACTATGACGAGAGGAACACTGAACAACGGTGCCCCTCCGAACAGCCTGGAGAGGGTCCCTCCTTGTGTGCTGAACCCGTACCACAAGAAAGCCCCGCTCGCGGCGGGCATGATCCACGCCAGGATCGCCACGCCCCCAACAGTGGCGCTCACACCCCTCGGCGCCCGCTCCATCCACAGCGCCAACACCATCGCCGCCACCGTGACACCGAACACCGCCGAGGCCCCGATATAGATCCCAGTCACCGCGAGCGAGTGCCAGAACAGCGCGTCATGCGCCATGGCGACCAGGTTCGCGGAGCCGGTGAAGTTGTAGTGCACGGACTGGGGCCCCGTCAGCGTCAAGTTCGTGAACCCCAGGTAAAACGCATACGCCACGGGCGCGACGAACACGCAGGCGAGCGCGACCAGGGCAGGGGCAGTTAGCAGCAGCCCGGTCAGGTCGCTCACTGCCCGCGGAGCCCTGCGTGCCCCTGCCAACACAGGGGTCAACTGCGGCACACCCTCTTCACTTGTCCATTCCTGTATTGCAGTCATGGCAGTAGCCTCTTCACGCCCCAGTTCCGCTCCAACGTGCCTAGCCGACCGGACCCGCGGCGCCCCTCGCCCCCGCTGGCTTTCACTTCATGGCCACCACAGCCGACGACCCGAGCTGGTTTTTCACATAACCCTGGAAGGTGGACAGCGCCTGCGAAACGGTAGTACTCGGGTGTAGTGCCATGTTCCCGGTAGCCTCTCCGAACCCATACGCCCAGACCGCGAAGTTCGAGCTCGATGGGATGAGCCGCCCATACGGCAGCACTTCCACCGACACTGCGTTATATGGTGCAGCGAAGTCTACGAACGCAGGGTCCTTACCGAACTTAGTAGAAGGAGGCACAAATCCTGCGTAGTTCGCGACCGTCAGGGAGTTCTGTGCGTCCTCCATAAGGTTGAGCAGGTCCCATGCGTACTGGGCGTTTCTAGTAGCTGCCCCGAGCGCAAGGTCCCAGCCCCCTATGGTAGTTGCTATCCCCGGGGCCTGCCCGAACTCTGTAGGCAGGGGAGTGGCGCCGATCACTTTGCTCGCCTCTGGCCAGTAGGGGGAGCTGACCAACTTCGTCCATCCTCCTCCGTAGTAGTTCGAGCCTATGGCTATCCCGAGCTTCCCGTCCTTGAACAAGGTAGTGGGGTCGCCGATGCCGCCGTTCGCAGGCAAGACGCTCAGTGGGACCCCCAGCCCCTTGCTGTAGACCTCGTGGTAAAATTTCATAACCGCGTCGATCCCGGGACTCTGGATTACCCACTTGTTCGTCTTCGGGGCCTGGATATATGGCGTCTGCGTACCATATAGGAGGTTCCCAGCGCCTTGGAGTACGCCACTCGCACCGGACAGGTTACTAGCGTAAAGCCACAGCGGGTAGACGCTGGAGACCTTGGCCTTTATCTGCTCGGCTGCCTTGAGGATCTCTGCCCAGTTCTTCGGGCGCCAGGCCGGCGGCAACCCGGCTTGCTTGAAGACCGATTTGTCGTAATAGACGAACTCATCGTTCTCTCCTTGGTTCACCGCGTACACCTTGCCACCGAAGGTGCCCTCCTCTTGCACCACCTTGGGGAAGGTGGGCCACCAGGACGACTTCGGCAAGAACTTGTTCAGGGCCAACAGGTCGCCCGATGAGGCGAACTGGCCGATCTGTTCCGTAGGCATCTCCGCGACGTCTGGAGCCGTACTGCGACTCCTGTACAACAAGCTCAGCTTGGTGACGATGTCATTGTACGAGCCCGGGATTGGCAGGAGCTTCACGGTTGCGGAGGGGTACTTTGCGTCGAACTGCTTGGCTATAGAATTGTAGTACTTCGTGGTCAGTGGGGTTGTGTCGAGCACGTAGTTCGAGGAATAGGCCAACGTGACCACCACCTTCGACGAGCTCGCACTGCTCGCGGCGGGGGTCGCCACCACCATGAGCACAGACGCACTAGCGCCCGCAAAGAGGCACCTGACTGCTTTTGCCAACATAATTCAGCATCTCCCTTACTGGATTTGTTCGGTTGTTAGGTCCCGATGTTCTTGTCTGCTGGTCGGCTAAGCTGACGATGCACCGCAGAAGAGGTCCGGGGACCCGGGGGACCTCTGCGTGAACGGTCCCGATGCGCTGGCGGGGGCCTGGCTAGCGCGCCTTCGCCGTGAGCGGCCCCACCTCCTTGGCCCCAGGAAGCTGCATCACGGGTCGTGCGAGCCCCTGCCCGGCAGGCGTTGCCAAAGCATCACCCGACAGGGTGTCAAATAGGTACAGGCACTCGGCGCGTGCCGTCAACCGTACTGGCACCCCTGTCCCCACCGGGCCCTTGCCGCCCACCCGCCAACGTAGGGATGCCCCTTGGGCGGCCACGGTCACAATTGTTTCGCCCCCTAGGAGCTCGACGATGTCCACGACCCCCACCACGCCCTCACTTTCCAAAGTGCTGAGCAACCTCCAGTCCTCTGGCCTTACTCCAAGAGTGAGGGGCCGATCGCTGGGCAGTCCTTCGAGAAGCCGCCGCCAGGATGCTGGGAGGGGTAGCCAGCCACAATTCATGCGAAACAGGAGGCTATCGGCCCTCACCTCGGCACGCCCGGTGAAGGTATTGAGCTTCGGCGACCCGAGGAAAGTCGCGACAAAGAGATTGCGCGGCCCTTCGTAGAGCTCCCCCGGGGTTCCGACTTGCATGAGGACGCCACCGGACATGACACCGATCCGGTCTGCCATGGTCATGGCCTCGACCTGGTCGTGCGTTACGTACATCATGGTCGCCTCAACCCGCCTATGGAGGCGGATGAGCTCCTCACGCACCTCTGCTCGCAAGGCGGCGTCCAGATTGGACAGAGGCTCGTCCAAAAGGAACAGGTCGGGCCGCCTCATTAGCACTCGTCCGAGCGCGACCCGTTGTCGTTGCCCACCCGACAGCTGCGCCGGCCGACGGTCCAACAACTGGTCGAGCCCCAAAAGCTCAGCGACCTGCCTCGCGCGTTCACGGGACTCCTGCTTAGGCTCGTGACGGATTTGAGCGCCGAACGTGAGGTTGCGGTACACCGACATATGAGGGTATAAGGCATAGCTTTGGAAGACCATGCCGATATTTCGCCTCCCCGCGGGCACACGGGTGACATCGCGCCCCCCTATTTTCACCGAGCCAGCGCTGGCCGTCTCCAAACCGGCAACGATCCGCAGAGTGGTGGTCTTCCCACAGCCGGACGGGCCGACGAGGACCACCATCTCCCCATCAGCCACCGAAAGGTGCACGTTCTTCACAGCGGGGTGCTTACCGAACAGTTTCCACACCCCTTGGAGTTCAAGAGACGACATCTATTTCGTTCGTCCATTCCCCTCTGCTACCGGAGCAGCTGCCGTGGCTAGTGCGGCGCGCTGACCGAGGTAACAAAATGGCTGGCTCGCAGCCGCGGCGGTTCACCACCGCCGGCCAGCGGTCGGGCCCCCTCTTAATGAACAACGGTACACCCCCCTGAGCATAGGTTCATGCTACATGTTCCTCCGGCGGCCGTCAAGTAGCCGCTCCCCCGCGGTGCCAGGCCTTGAGCCTCGAGACCCCGAGTGTGCCGACGGCTCTATGGCCGTCGCAGTGGCTGACCGGTCGCCTCTACTGGGCGGCCCTCCGACCCTTTCGTGGCCGGCCGCTCCAATACACCGGTACGACGAAGCCTCTATCCAGCATTTGGGCCGGGGGCGCGGAGGTTGCCGTCCCAACGCTATGTTGTCCTTTGACGCCTTCGGGCCGTCTGGCACAGCCACTGGCTGGCAGTGCCTATGTACTTGGCACACCACTGCCAGGGGCGGGGAAGGTGCTTCATAGACAAAGGAGGGTAATGGTGCGAAATTTCACAATGACCATCGGGGGGTCCGCAGCAACGGCTCGGTCGAGCTTTGTCGTCGAGGACCCTGCGACCGGCGAGGTCCTCGCCGAGGCCCCAGAGTGTAGCCGCGAGCAGCTCGATGAGGCGATGCGTACGGCCGCCGACGCCTTCACCTCCTGGTCGCACGACGCCAGGCAACGTCGGCGCGGCCTAGAGTCGCTCGCCGCCGTGGTCGAGGCGAACATCGAAGAGCTCGCCGACCTGATCACGAGCGAGCAGGGCAAGCCCATCGCCGAAGCTCGCGGCGAGCTTCGCGGAGTCCTCAACAACCTACGGTACTTCGCCACCCTCGAGCTGCCTGAAGAGCTCCTGCGCGACGATCAACGCGTCACGGTGAAGGTGCTGCGCCGCCCTGTCGGGCCGGTGGCAGCGATAACGCCTTGGAACTTCCCGCTCGGTACGGCGGTTGCCAAGATCGCCCCGGCCCTTGCCGCCGGCTGCACGATTGTGCTCAAGCCGTCCCCGTTCACACCCCTCACCTGCCTGCGTTTTGGCGAGCTGACCCGCGACGTGCTGCCGGGGGGCGTGGTAAACGTGCTAAGCGGCGGCAACGAGCTTGGAGCGGCGATGGTCGAGCACCCGGTGCCCCGCATGGTCAGCTTCACCGGGTCGGTCGCCACCGGCAAGCGCATCGCCGCCGCAGCCGCTCCGGACCTGAAACGGCTAACCCTCGAGCTCGGTGGCAACGACCCAGCCATCGTGCTCGACGACGCCGACGTCGAGACCGTGGCTGACGGCATCTTCGCCAACGCTTTCTCGAACTGCGGCCAGGTTTGTGTAGCAATCAAGCGCGTGTACGCTCCCGAGCGGATCTACGACGAGGTAGTGTCAGCCCTCGCCGAGCGAGCCCGCGCCGCCAAGGTCGGCGACGGCCACCTAGACGGCACCGAGATCGGGCCCCTGTGCAACCGCATGCAGTTCGAGCGCGTCAGCGGGCTCGTCGCCGACGCGCTGTCGGGCGGTGGCGCAGCCGTGACCGGCGGTGCCGCGGTCGACGGCCCGGGCTACTTCTATGAGCCCACCGTGATCACAGGCGTCTCCGACGGCACGCGCATAGTCGACGAAGAGCAGTTCGGTCCGGCGCTGCCGGTTCTCTCGTACCGTGATGTCGACGAGGCGCTAGCACGAGCCAACGCAACACACTTCGGCCTCGGCGCGTCGATCTGGACATCGGACCCAGACCGTGCCGCCGCGGTGGCGCCGGAGGTCGAGGCGGGCACGGTGTGGGTGAACAGCCACCAGTCGGAGGTGCCCGGGCAGCCCTTCGGAGGGCTCAAGTGGAGCGGTATCGGCGTCGAGGGTGGCCGTTGGGGGCTGATCGGGTTTAGCGAGATCCAGACTGTCTACGTCGCCCGTGACTGACTGCTCAGCCGGGACGGTAGGCGCGCAATGTCGACCCCGAACGCTACCACCGTCGGCGCGCCGGTCCGCAGCCGGGCGCCTACCTACAGTTCCTGCTGTTCGCCTGGTACCTCGAAAGTGGTCCGCGGCCCAACTTCTACGCCGACGCTGGGCACCACGGGGAGGTCCGCGAGACCAGCGACTTCTGGTACCACCTGCTCGACCACCAACCCGGGTGCTGAGGGTGCCTGACCGTCCGTCATGACAAGGCCAGAGGTGCACGACTTCGTCATCATCGGCGGCGGCTCGGCGGGGTGCGTCCTGGCCAACCGGCTCTCTGCCAGCGGTGCATCGGTGCTGCTGGTCGAGGCGGGGGTCGACCTGCCCGCGGAGTGCGTCCCGCCGGACGTCGATGACGTTTACCCACGCTCGTACTACAACCGGTCCTACATGTGGCCCGGTCTGAGCTCGGACAGCGCCAGCGCTGGGTCACGCCGACGACCTTTTTTCCCCCAAGCGCGCGTGCTCGGTGGCGGGTCCACGTTGATGGGCATGATCGCGTTGCGGGGCTACCCCAGCGATTACGACGACTGGGGTGTCGGCGGCTGGTCCTGGGCCGACGTGCTGCCGCGGTTCAAACGCGTCGAGCACGACTGGGACTTCGCCAGCGAGGACCACGGTGACTCGGGGCCGGTTGTGATCCGCCGCCACCGGCCCCCCGACTGGCCGCCCTTCTGCCGAGCAGTCGGCGATGCTGCGCTGGCGGCCGGCTGGCCATTGTTGTCCGACCTCAACGCCGAGACGGGCGATGGTTACGGCGCCCTGCCGCTCAGCCAGACCGAGACCCACCGTGTCGGCGCCTTTTCCGCCTACCTCGACTCTGCGGTCCGCCGGCGGCCGAACCTCCGGATCTGGACCGGAGCCGCCGCGACGCTCCTTGAGTTCGAGGGTGACCGCTGCATCGGCGCACGCGTCGTGGCCAACGGCCGTTCGTCGCTAGCCCGCGGACGGCACACCGTTCTCAGCGCCGGGGCCGTGTTCAGCCCGACCCTGCTCATGCGGTCCGGCATCGGTCCCGAGGACCACCTGCTCCAAGCCGGCGTGCCGACACGAGTCCACCTGCCAGGGGTCGGGTCGAACCTGCAGAACCACCCGGTCGTCTATGTCGCCGCCCACCTCCCAGCGCGAGCGCGCCAGTCCCCTGCTCTGCGCGCTGCCTTCGTCACCGCCCTTCGCATGAGCTCACGATCGGATGGCGGGCCCGCCGGCGACGTGAACATCCTCGTGCTCAACGCGGCCTCCTGGCACGGCGTCGGTGCAGACGTCGGCGCACTGGCCGTGTGCCTCATGAAACCGACGACTCGGGGCACGGTTCGCCTCGACCTCGGCGACCCCTCAAGGAACCCGCGCCTCACTTTCCTCACCCGTGCCACCGCTTTAGACGCCGAACGGCTGCGCGCCGGAGTAGACGTCGCCTGCTCCATGATGGCGAGCGAGCAGGTCCGCCGGGTGCGGAACGAGGTGTTCACCTCCGGTTACTCGGGCGTGGTGCGCCGTCTCAACGGCCCAGGCGCCATGAGCACGGTCCTTTCCGAGGTGCTGGCACGCCTCCTCGACGGCCCGCCGGCAATGCGCCGCAACGTGCTGCGGATAGGGGTCGCCCGGGGCAGTGTGAGCGAGTCCCGTCTCAGCCGAGACCGCTGGAGGCAGGCCCTGGTCCGCGACCGCCCGATCTGGAGCTACCATCCCGTCGGGACCTGCGCTATGGGCACCGAGGACGACGACTCCGCTGTGGTCGACCGGCGCGGCCGGGTCCTCGGTATCGACGGGCTCTCCGTCATCGACGCCTCGATCATGCCGGTCATCCCACGCGCCAACACATGCCTGCCGGTACTTATGCTGGCCGAGCGGGCCGTGGAACAGCTCGTGCACAGCTGACGAGCGCTGCTACCCACCGGACATGGATGCGCCAACCGTCGACTTGGGCCGACGGCACTTGACACAGCCCCCTGGCAGCAACAGCGGTAACGGGGGGTCTTACCCGCCGGCGTGGCCAGCCGACCAAGCGGGCCGGCCTCCTGTGAACGAGCACACAGGTGTGATGGCCCGGAGGCGGCTCAAAGGCTACCGGATAATGGATAATAGGATAATGGCTCCATGTCCACTGCAGAGGGGCCGGGCTCGCGTGACCTCGAGGTTATCGGGAAAGCGGCGCGGCTCCACTACGAGTACGGGCTCACGCACCAAGAGGTCGCGGGGGTCCTGCATATTTCTCGGGTCAAGGTGACTCGCCTGCTCAAGCAGGCCAGGAACCTCGGGCTCGTTCAGATCCGCGTACTGCCGGATGTATCGCCGTACGCAGGCGTTGAAACTGAGCTTGTCCAACACTTCAAGGTCGACGAAGCTGTGGTGGTGCCGACGATGGCCGACGAGCGTGAGCAGCGGGCCGCTCTTGCCATGGCGGCAGCCCGCTACCTCCAACGCGTGCTCCGCAACGGCATGACCGTGGCCATCGGCCTCAGTAGGACGATTGCCCTCGTGCCCCAGTTCGTGGTTGACGCGCGCCCTGTATCCGCGACGTTCGTGTCGCTCGTTGGCGGCCTCCGCCGGGTTTCCATGGCAGCCAACCCCTACGAGGGGGCCGAGCGCCTCGCACAACTTTTCGGCGGTAACGTCGAGCACTTGTTGGCTCCCGCGATCGCCGGTTCTCCCACCATCGCAAAGGCCTTCCGGTCCGACCCCGCCAGCGCGCGTACTCTTGCACGCGCCGCACAAGCCGATGTAGCCCTACTGGGAGTGGGCGGCGTTACCAACCGTACAACGCTCGTCGACGAGGGAGAGCTCACGGCCAAGGAGATCTCGGGGCTAGTCGAGGTAGGCGCGGTAGGAGACATTGCGGCGCGCTTTTTTGATGCCGACGGCATGGCCGTGGCGCACGAGATCGACCGGCGCGTCGTCGGCCTGACGCTGGCGCAGATCTGTCGGATACCCCTACGCATCGTCGTCGCCGGCGGAGCGTACAAGGTCCCAGCCCTCAGGGCCGTATTGCACGGGGGGCTGGCTGCCGTTGTGGTGCTGGACGTCAGGACAGCCAAACACGTCTTGGCGGGGAAGGCTGCTATCTAGTGCCAGGCAAGCTGATGGATGCAACGTACGACCAAACAGCTGCGCTTAGAGTCGAGTCGGGACCCAATCGTGCGAGTATCTCTAGCCTGGACTCCCGCGCAAGGCGGTTGAAGTAACAGTCGTCCGCTTCGTTGCCGTGTGACATGGCGGAATCACAAAGAGCTCAGTTAGCCCAAAGGGGCAACCAGTGAACGAGTACCCAGATTATCAGGTCAGTAGGGCGTGCTCGCTAAGACGGGTCGAGAGCCTGTAATTACATGCGTTTATCTAGTCGAGAGGGCCACGTGCCCTGCTTGGTGGACCGAGGCCCGCCAACCCCCCGAGGCTCAGGTAAGCTGTCCGCTTTCAGCCGGAATCTTGCCCGCTTTGCCCCGGAACCCGTGTCCGTTTTCCGCCGGATTACGCACTATGAGCGCAACCGAACGGGACAAGCCGGCGGAGGCCGCGGGTAGCGGGGCGCTTGCGCCCATCCCCTCCCCGAGCCACAGGCTCAGCACCAGGTCGACTGCGTCTACACGAGCCGCAGGCTCCTCGACGCAATTGCGGGCCAAACTGAGTTACAGCCCCACACTTTCTAGGCCCTGAGACTGCCGGCCAGGTTGACCGTCGTGTAAGACGTGGCAAACGGGTGCCCGAGAGCCTCGACGTACGGACCCTTCAGGGGAACGAGGCCGTCCTCAGCGGGCACGGGTTGAGCCCGAAGGGGCCCCTTGTTCGCTCCTTCCTGGTAGGTGAGCTAACGCGTTCGGGCAACGTCATCTCGTTTGCGACTGAAGTCGAGATGGCTCTCTCGCAAGGACTCCAAAGCGGGGTGGTCAACCAAAGCACCCAGCCCATGTACCGCGCTGACAGCCGCAACCGAGATGACGGCGACTGCAGGGCCTCCGTACGCGCCGCGCCAGCTGCTCGTGCGGTCGTCCAAAATGACGAGGTCGCGGGCGAGGTCGACCCGTGTCACTGTACGCCACCGACGCTGGCCCACCAGTTCGAGATGAGCCGGCCGCCGTCAGCCGCCAGTCGAGTCACAAGGCGGTGGGAGGTCAAGAGAGTCTGGCACCAGCCCCAGTCCCGCCAAACCGGCGAGACGAAACGTGTGCGGCCGAGGTTGTCGACCAGCTCGGTCGGCTGGCCCAGGGCCCAATAACGCGCCCATACCTCTCGGTACAGGATCTCGCCCGGTCCGAGGCTCACCCCGGTCCCGTACGAGCTGAGCGGCCTCGCCCGGCCGTAGTAGAGGTCGAGGGCGAGTTCGCGGCTGCTCTGCTGGGCCCAGGCCCGCATGCCTCGCTCCCATCGTTTGTAGCGTCGAGCGGCTCGGCTCATAGCTCCACCTCCGGTCCGATGTCGTGGCTCGGGGCACCTGGTAACGGTGCGATCGGTTGAGGCACCAGCCCGGCCAGGCGGGCAGCTTCCTGGCCGGCGCGTCGTGCCCGGGCGCGGTGCGCCGCCTGCCGGAGCGAGCCGACATTGGTATCGTCGCCGAGGATGCTGGCGCTGGTGATGTGCCACCGGTCGCGGTAGGCCGCGACGACAGCGAGACCGTCCCACCAACCGTTCGCAACAGTGGGGTTGGTTGGTGGCGGGCCGAAGGGCCTGGCCCAAGTCGCACCGCCCCGCACTGCTTGCTCGGCGAGGTCGTGGGCGCGCCTCTCCATGGCCTGCTCACGCTCGCGGATGGCCTTGGCGAGGTCCTCGTCGTCAATACCTGTAGCGCGGGGGACCAGGCCGGCAACGAGGTCCTGCCGCGGCTCCCAACGGCCACCGGTCGCTTGCTCCCAGCGACGGAGGCGGGCACGGAGCACAGCGGCCAGGTCCTGGTCGGGCCCGATCGGCAAAGTTGCGATCTGGAAGAGGGCAGCTTTGGCGTCGAGGCCTCTGTCCTCCGCGTCGCGTAGCGCGCCGAGCAGGCCCGCCCACTCAAGCGATTGGCGAGCGCTGACGAGGAGCCCGTCGGGGAAGCCGGCCTCACCGAGCATGGCCTCGAAGCGCTCGGCCATGGCCACGGCGACGAGGCTCTGGTTCTCCTTCACGAGCTGCTCGAAACTGTCCGCCTTTTCCCACTCCGAGGCCATCGTCTCGTGGGCAGAGACATCAGCACCCCAGCGGGAGGCGACGGCGACGAGCACCTCGCGTGCGGCGAGGCGTCCGGCCGGGGCTTCGGCCATGTCGGCGTTGGCGGGCTCTGGCTCGACGTCTACGTAGGGCCGGTTGGACTCCTTCCCTCTGGTGGCTGCCACGTAAAGGGCCTCCCGGGTCATGCCGAGCCCGACGATGGCGTGGGCGGTGGCCACGGTCCGGCCTTGGGCCGACCAGACACTGGTGGCATAGGCGAGCTCGACGTGCTCCGACACGTAGGCGGCAGGCAATACGGCCTCGCCACCCCTGTCCAGTGCGCGCACGGTCATGCTCCCATCCTCGCGGGTGGCCGTGACGACGAAGCGGTCCCGGTTCCGCACCCACTCACCGCTTGAGAGGCGGAGGTGGCGGTCGTTGCGACGCGCTACCACCACATCACCGGTACCCGCGACGGAGCAGTCAGCGAGAGCAAGCCCTTCGGTGGCGACCTGTCCGGTAGCCACCCGGTCAGCCCGGGCCAGGCGGTTCAGCTCCCTCACCGTCTCGTTGTCGTGGGCAACCATGAGCGACGACTTCCCAGCCTCGACATCGGCCTTCCAGGCCTCATAGCAAGCAACGAGCACCTCCGCCCTGTCGCCAGCGGAGACCCGCCCGTAGCCGATGTAGGCGTAGACGCCACGGGGGGAGCCGGCCCGCAGCTGGGCGCTGGCGGCCCGTTCCCACTCCTCGGCGAACCGGCGAGCCTCGACGAGCTCGGCCGGGGCCACCCGGTCGCCGACGAGCATCCCGAAGGCGCCACCAGCACCCACGGCGCCGAGCTGGGCCGGGTCACCGACGAGCTGGACCTTGGCCCCGGCATCGCGCGCCTGGGATACCAGGCGGTCGAGGGCGAAGGTGCCGGCAAGGCTCGCCTCGTCAACGAGCAAGAGGTCACCAGGGGCGAACTGCCAACGCCGGGCCTCGGCCTCGAGCTCTGCGGCACGCCGTTCGACCGAGCGGGCGGCTGGCGGGGGGAGCTGGGCGGCGAGGGCACGCAGCCGGGCGGCCTCGGCCAAGCGCTCTGGCTCCCGGTCTACTTCGCTCAGCCACTTGGCGGTGTTCTCGGTCGGGATGCCGAGCTCCTCGGAGAGGTGGGCGGCGGCCGAGGCAGAGGGGGCGAGGCCTCTCACGCTGCCGAGCCCGTGCTCGGCCTCCCAGGCCGCGAGCAGCCCCGAGAGCGCCACCGTCTTGCCCGTACCGGCCGGGCCCACGAGGACATCACAGACTCGTCCCGAGGTCGCGACCTGCTCGACGGCGACCGCTTGGTCCTGGCCCATCTCGAGAGCCCGGCCCGGCGGCGGGCGGTCACATACCCGGGCCACTGTCCCGTAGCTCACTCCCGGCCCGGAGGTGTCCCGGCCGGCGTCTAGGAGGCGGGCTTCTGCCTCCAAGAGCTCGGCCGTCGTGTACTGCCAGGAGGTCGCCGGGGCGAACTGGCTCGTGCCGTCGGGGGCCCGGAAGCGCTCGGGGACATGGGAAAGCTCGGGCGGGGAGAGCTTCACGGCCATGGAAAGGGCGAGGACGGCGGCACGCTCGGAGACCTTGGCCCGCTCCCCTGGGGCGAAGAGCACCCCGTGCAGCTGGCGTTCAACATCCGCGTAGATATTGGCCTGGGTGAACACCGAACTTCTCTCGGAACGGGCGAGCAGGGCGGCCCGGGCCAAGTCCCTGAGCATGGCGTCGGTCAGGTCGTCGGAGCGGAGCGCCGGCAGGTCACTTCGCCCGGCGAGGCTCGCCACCCAAGAGGTGGGCTCTTCCCCGACCCAGGGCTTGGCCCGCTCCACCCAGTCCGCGGTCATCTCCGACAGCGGGCGGTGCGCCTTCTTCGGCCGAGTCTCCCGCCAGGCGGCGCGGTGGAGGACGCCGAGCTCGTTGTTCGTGAGCGGGCGCCCGCGAACGGCTTCGGCCTCGGAGGCCTTCTCGGCGATCAGTTCCTCGATGGCCCTGGTCCGCCGGGAGAACTCGGCCACCAGGTCGGGTGGTACTCCGTCAATTTCCCGCTTGGCCACCCGGCCGGCGATGGCGCTCGTCTCCTTCCAGGCGACGCCGAAGCGCTCGGTCATCAAGTCCTCGACGATGCCGGTGTGGCGTTCGGAGAGCGCCACCACCCAGGGGTGGAGGGCCTTGCTGTCGAGCGTCCGCCAGGCCCCGTCGGAGGCTGCCTGGGCACGGTTGAGGACGACGACATGATGGTGCAGCTGGGGGTCCCCCAGCCTTGACTCGAAGTGCAGCCAGGCCGAGCCCACGATCCCTCTCACGGCTTCCTGGCGCGCGCCCTGGGCACCGGTGCGGGTCCTGAAGACGTGGCCCTCGGCCCAGGAGACGACCTCGGAAGCCGCTTTTGCGAGGACTTCCTCGATGGCGGCCCTGGTCGCCTCGTCACCCATCGCCCACATGAGCGAGACGGATTTTGGCGGGCTGAAGGTCATGTCGAACCCGGCCACCGGGGCCTCTTGCCGATCGCGGGGAGACGGCCGAGCGGCTTGCCGGTGACCGGGTCGGCGAGCTGGGCGAGCATGCGGTGAAACATCTCTGGCGAGACCACGTCGCCCTCTTTCACCGAGCCCTGCGAAGGCCCGAGGCCGTCCAGGCCACGGCCGAGGAACCGGCCGGGTGGGGTGCCCTCGGATGCGTAGTAGCGAGCCGCGTCAGCACGCCCAGGCGTTCCCGCCCATCTTCAGCGGCCTCCCCATCGTGAGCACCGAAGCTCTCCACCCCAAAGCGCTGCCGGCCCGCCTCTCGGGCCTCCCACCTGTGGGGGCGGAGGTGGCGATGTCCTTGTCCGCCCAGGTCACGCCCTTATGCCAGGCCCGCCCTGCTTTCGCACTGCCTCCCGACGACCCGGCTCCGCCGGGGCGCCGGCACCAGTGCCAGACGTCCACCAGAAGGGTGAACAGGAACGCGGAAAAAGGTTGGGCAGCGCTGGATGACGGGTGCCGAAGTGCACTGGGACACGACGCCCGGGCCTGGACACCGCAGGCTTGGCCGCCTCGTCAAATGCGAGCCTCTCGACGGAGTACCACCTGACTTGGTGGCGAGCGGGAGGCTGGCACAGTGGGGACGTGCGCACGGTGCTGGTCGCCACGGGAAGCACGATCGCCTGGCACAGCAAAGAGCGCCGCATGCTCGGTGCTGGCGAACTGTTGGAACTTGCGGGCGAGGTAGTAGACGACGCGGTGGACCTCGTGGCCGTTCCCTCCTGGGACCTGTCGGTGGACGACATGGCCGCCATTTCTGCGCGTGTACGTGGACAGGTAGCGGATGGCGGGGAGGCAGTGGTTGTCACCCACGGCACCGACACAATGGAGGAGACGGCCTGGATGACAGAGCTCATGCTCGGCGCCGAGCTGCGACGAAGGGCGGCGGTGCTCTTCACCGGCGCCATGCACTTCGTCGACCACCCAGCAAAGGACGGCGCTTCCAACCTGTTCTTCGCTGCGCTCGGCACGACAGAGCGGCACCGCCGGCCTCGGCGTGCAAGTTGCATGGCGCGGGACGCTCCACCCCGCCCGCTCGGTCCGCAAAGTCGACGCAGCGGCCGACGACCCCTTCGCAAACGCGGGCCAGTTGCACCTTGGCGGCTCCCCGCCAGAGCCCGGGCCTGTCGTCGAGACAGGCGTCAGGTTGCTGAAGGTCGGCCCGCTACCGCGTCCCGAGATTCCCGGGGACTTGGCGGGCCTCGTCTTGGAGGGGACCGGTGCCGCCCACGTCCCGAGCTGCTACCACCGCGTCATCGAGGAGCTCGTTGCAAGTGGCGTCCCGTCGTCTTGGCCAGCCGTTGCCGCGACATCGAGCGCTACGAGGAAAGCCAAGCTGGCGCGCTCCACGCCGGCGACCTAACAGCAGAGAAGGCGGCTATCGCCCTCATGGTGGGCCTCGGCCGCCACCGTGATCTCGCAAAGCTGCGGGCTTGGGCACAGCTCCTCGTCGCAGGGCGCCCAGCCGCTGAAACGACACCGCGGCGAGCCGAGGACGCCAGCGTCCCCACTCCCCACCTCCAAAACCTGGGTGACAGGCCAGCAAGTGAGCGGACCGACTGCCCTTAGAGCGGCCTCCGGGGGTGACAATGAGCGTCACCTCTGGCACCAAGGCCTTCCAGCGTGGCCGGGTCTCACCCTCTTGCCCCGGCTCTTCGGTCGGTCATCGCCCCGGGGGCCAGGCCCGATTCTAGGCCCGGCGGCCGAGGCCAGCAAGGGGGCGGGCGTCGACGGAGGGGGGCCTACGAGCGACAGCACAAGACGGCCACGACCGAGACAACCAGGGGGGCCAGCCAGCCGTTACGGAGCACCACGTCGGCCCCGACAGGTGGGAGGCCCTCACAGGCCACGGTTTCCGGAGAGCTGCGCGTCCACACGGCACGTCGCTAAAGAACTCCTTCCCGGTGCCCGGTTCCGGGTCCGGATCTACTGGGGCTACATGCTCGTTTGGGCGAAGCCACGCCCACTGCCGCCCGAGGGACCACAACGGCGCGGAGCAACCGGCGGCGGCCGCGACGTGCGTTTGTCAGGTGGAGCCGAAAAAGCGCTTCCCGAGGCGCTCGGCCGCAGCTCGGTCGGCTTCAGTGGTCGCCAGTGCGTAAACCGCGAGGGTCAGCCGTGGGTCGCTGTGGCCCAAACGGGCCTGCGCGGTCTTCACGTCCACGCCGTCGTGAACCAGTGCGGTTGCGTTTGCCCGACGCAGGTCGTGGAAGCTGGCGCTGGCGAACCCCGCCGCCTCTACAGCCGGCAACCAGACCCGGAGCCGCCAGTGGGCGTAGTCAAGCGGCGATCCTGTACCGGTCGTGAAGACGAGCCGGCCCGCGTCGGCTCCGGTCAGGCCTGCTACCGCCAGGTGCGCCGCCAACATGTCGGTGAGAGCCTTGGGAAGCGAGAGCACCCGCCGGCCCGAAGCCGACTTCGGCGGCCCGAGCTGGCGGTCGCGGCCCAGCTGAGAGCTGACGTTCAGCGTCCCTCTGAGAAGGTCGAACGACCCGACCGTGAGGCCGGCGACCTCCCCCCAGCGCAGGCCCAGGACAGCCCCCAGCCAGACCATCGGGCGGTAGATCGGGTCGAGCGCGCCGGCGATCGAGGCCACGTCATCAGGGGTAAGCACAGGGCGCCGCAACGGCTCGACGCGAGGCAGGTCGATCCCCCGGCAAGGCGAGCGGACGAGCCAGTCGGAGGCGACGGCATAGGCGAAGAGCGCTCGGACGACGTCGTACTGCCGCCGCGCCGTTCGTGCGGCCTTCGCCTTCGCCCACCCGTTGACCAGCTTCTGGACCTCGGGCGGTGTGACCTCCCCGATCCGTGCAGTGCCAAGAGAAGGCAGGACGTGGAGCCGCAGGACAACCTCGTCGCGGCTCACTGAGCTGGCCCGCTTCGAAGGGTCGTGCTCAAGCCAGCGTCGGGCCAGCTCGGCGACGGTCATCTGAGTGGCGGCGGGGTCGACCCACGAGCCGCGGTGGATGTCGGTCTCCACGCTAGCGAGCCAGGCCAGCGCGTCGGCCTTGGTTAAGTAGGTCACGGGCGCGCTGTGTTCAGCGCCGGCGTGCCAGTAGCGGGCTTGGTAACGGCCTGAGGGCAACTTGCGGACGCTGCCGAAGTGGTTTCGGCGCCTCTGTGGCACGGGCCATATCTTACCGGACCTTATGGCACGAATCTGGCACGCCCAACCCCCTCCCGATCCTCGAAGAACCCGGTAACCCCCTCTGACGTGCCCTTTCCTTGTCGGGAAGGCGGGATTTGAACCCGCGGCCTCAGCGTCCCGAACGCTGCGCGCTAACCAAGCTGCGCTACTTCCCGTACCGTCCTCATCGTACTCCTTCGGGAGCACACCGTCCCGGTGTCCCGATAGAGAAAGCACCTGCCAAGGGAGCCGACTGAGCTGTTGCGCGCCCGCACGCCCTGTCCCCGCCCCGCAATTAGGCGGAGCGCCGGCGGCTACGCCGGCATGAGCCCCACCGGCGAGGGGGCCAAGGTGGCGTCCTCGTAGCGCTGCCCGGCCAGCAGGGCCTGTACCGCCGCCCTGGTGCGGAGGGGGTCCAGAGGCTTTATGAGCCAGCCGGCCACGCCTACGCGCCGGGCCAGGAAGACGTCGGCCCGCCGGTCGAGCAGGAGCAGCACCGGGACCGGGTCGAGGCGGCCGGCGCCGGCCTCCAACGCGATGTCCATGGCCACTGCATAACCGCCCATCGAACCCACTTGGAGGTCGCTCACGACGAGGTCGGCGGGCACCTCCTGCAGGGCGGGGATGGCTGCTGCCCCTGCCCGCACCCACCGCACATTCGTCCCTGGCTCCTCGACGACAGCCGTGACCTCGTCATACACGCGGGGCGAGTCGGTCACGATCAACAGGTCAGCCACGATGTGAGGTTACCTCGGTGGCCAACTCGGTAGCATCTTGGCCATGCATCCGCCCGCCCGGGCGGGAAGGCCGCGCACCGCGAGCGGTCCGCTTTTGACTGGAGGTGGCGTGCTCAAGATCGAGACGGAACACACTGACGACGGCTTCACCATCTGTCGCCCGATCGGTGAGCTAGACGCCTTCACGGTCAGCCAGTTCCGCCAAGCCCTAGCGGAGCTGGCCTCCCAACCACGCCTGGTGATCGACATGAGCGCCGTCCCCTTCGTGGACTCTGCCGGCCTTGGAGCGCTGATCGGCGGCATTCGCCGGGCGCGCGAACTCGGCGGCGACGTCGTGGTCGTCGTCAACCGGCCCGGTCTCGTGAGGACGCTCAAGACGACCGGCTTCGACAGGATCGTGGCCATGACCGAAACCCTCGACGCGGCCAAGGAAGCCTTCGAAAAGCCCGCCGAGGACGGGGGCACGCCGCCAGAGGCCTGACGGGCCGGTTAGCCTTCGTCCAGGTAGCGGGCCACTTCGGCCAGGGCCTCCAGGTCGGCGACCTCGCGCGCCAGGAACGGCACCCGGTACACGCTCGCTTTGGGCAGCGCCCCAGTTACCCGGTCGAGCTGCTCTTTCTCCTTGGAAGCAACCAGAGCTAGCTGCTCCAGGTTGACGACGAAAGGCGCCAGCGGGCTCTCGGCCAGGCCCTCGGCTACCCCAGGGCTGACGGGCTGATAGAGGGGGTAACAGCGGTTGACAATGACCTTGTCCACCTCGAACCCCTCCCCGGCGAGCTGGCCGGCAAGGAAGAGCGCCTCGTCGACAGTGTCTCGTCGCGGCGAACAGACCAGGGCGAACTCGGTCCGCCCGGAGTGCAGTAGTTCGTCCGCCCGCTTCGCCCGGGCACGGAACCCGTCCTCCATGCCTTCGAACTCGGCGAAAAACTCCACCGTGTCCGCCACCACCTGCCCCCCGGCCACTTTTGCCACCGTCCGCAACAGCACATGGGTACCGAACTCTATGGCGCGGAGGCCGGCTCGCGTCGGCGCCATGAGCAGGCGGAAGACCCGGTTGTCGAGGAGCCGGATCAGGTGCCTCGGTGCTTCCATGAAGTCGAGCGCGTGGCGAGCGGGAGGAGTGTCCACCACGATCAGGTCCCAGCGGCCGCTCTCTTGGAGTTCGTACAGCTTTTCCACGGCCATGTACTCTTGGGTCCCGGACAAAGCAGCGGATATGTTGCGGTAGACCGGGTTGGCCAGGATGGCATCGGCCTGGGCCTCGTTCGTTGCATAGCGCCCCACCAGGTGGTCAAAGGTGCTCTGGGCGTCCAGCATCACGGCCCAGAGCTCACCCGGCCAGCCACGGGCGCCGGCCGGTGGGCCGACCCGGTGCGGTTCGTTGCCAACGTGGCGGGTCCCGAGGGCGTCGGCGAGCCGGCGGGCCGGGTCGATCGTCACCACGCATGCACGCCGTCCGTCCTTGGCGCCCCGGAGTGCAAGAGCAGCCGCCGTAGTCGTCTTGCCTACACCCCCCGGGCCGACACATACGACGACATCGGGGCCGAGCAGCGTCGCCCGCCCCCCGCTCATGGCACCAGCCAGCTCGCTCGTCGCATCGGCCTGCGCGCCCGTAGCACCTTTTTGCCCCCTGGCCGTGCGATCGCCCCTGGCCGCCCGCACCCGCCCGCTCCCGCCGGGACCCTGCTCGCTCGCAGGGACTTCACCGTTCACGGGAGCTCGACCGGTTCCCAGCTGGCGACCGCTTTCCGGAGCGCGCCGGTGAGGGCTTCCAGCTGCTCGGGGCCGAGGTCGGCACTGAAGCAAAACGGCAGTTCGAGTTGCGGGAGCGGCAGTTCCTCCGCCAGACGAGCCACCTGGGCGGCCTGGGCTTCTTGGCGTAGGAGCCTCAGCCTCCCCGCCGCGCTCAGGCTGGCGGCGTCCCCGGCACCAAGCGTCACGCCAGCGCCGGCCGCCAGCCGGCGGAGGTCGTCGACGCCCAGGCCACCGGGGAGCGGGAGCACCGGCAGCCTGCCGTTCACGACGACAGCGCAGAGCTTGGTGCCGGCGCGGTCCTCGAGCAACTGAGCTGTCTCGACTGTTTCGCTAACCGGTGTCTCCTCCGGCGTCGTCACTAGGACTACCTGGCAGCGGGCTGGGTCCGAGAGCATCTCCACCACCTCTTCGGCCTGGGCACGCACAGGCCCGCCGCTAGCCGCTTCGAGCAGGCCGTGTGGGCTCTGAAGAAAGCGGACGGCGTGGCCCGCGGCGGGCGCGTCCAGCAGTATCAGCTCTGGCGCCCTCGCCAGCCCCGCGGCGGCCGCTCTTTCCATTTGCTTTACCTTCCCGAGCACGAGCATGTCGGGCATCCCGGGTACGGCCGTGGCCACTACGTCCAGTGCGCCCGTGTTCACCAGACGGCGCGAAATCCGCCGCAGACCGTGAAGGTGGAGGTACTCGACCAGGGCGGTGTCGGGGCGTAGCGCCCTCGCCCGCACCTCCCCGTCGGCCTGCCCCACCCGCAAGGCCATCTCGTCGTAGGCGAGAGCCCGGTCACTTCCGAACAAGCGGGAGAGGTTGGCTGTCTCGGGTTGCAGCCGGTCGCTGGCGGTCGCGACCTGCACGACGACCACTCGGAGCCCCGCAGTAGCAGCAAGGTTGGCCATCACACCGCTCACGGTCGTCTTGCCCGTCCCGCCCTTGCCGGTGACGATCAAGACCCGCGCCTGCGAAAAGAAGCTCAGCGGCTCCAAACGGGCTCCTGCGGCACAGACCTCACGCGAAAAAGCAGGCTAGCCGCCGCCGGCTCTCCTGCTGCGCGCTCAGCCGAGCTGTCGGCACGCCGGGCCAGATTGCCTATTGCCAGCCAGCCTGAGCAGGGGTACCTTCGATCTAGAGGTACTGAGAGTGAGTGTAACGCTGCATGCACCGGAGGACTGGCAGGTGAGAGCGGCCTGCCGGGGGCACTCGGCGGCCATCTTCTTCGCCCCGACGCACTTCGAGCGAAAAGAGGCGCGTGTCGCCCGAGAACGGCAGGCGAAGGCCGTGTGCGCCATGTGCCCCGTGCGCAAGGAGTGCCTAAATTATGCCCTGCGGATACACGAGCCGCACGGCATCTGGGGCGGCCTCAACGAGGTCGAGCGGCGCGCCATCGCGGGCTGAGACACCGTCCCGGGGGCAACTCGAGGCCACGGCGCAGTGGCTCCGCGCGCCCTGAGCTAGCTCGTCGGAGGGAGGCCTTCTCCCGCCCGCGAAAGGGTCGAGCCCGGCGCACCCGTCTCTTCTCCAGGGCCGTTCGCCTGCGGGTTCGCGTTGCGGGCTGCCTCCGACGCCGCCTTGAGCGCGCCAATGACTCGGGCGTTGGGCGCTCCGACCTGGCCCAGCCTCGGGGCGGGGAGCTGTCGCGACGGCTTTGGCACGGCATTGCCGGCGGCCACGACGACTCCGAGCGGTCCGGCGGCGAGGCCCTCGACCAGGCGGCCCAGCAGCCAGCCACAAAGTGGCCAAAGCACCAGTTCGACCGCCGCCCCGAACCCGAGCCCGGCAGCGACGTCGGCCGGGTAGTCCGCGCCCACGTAGACCCTGGCAAACGCCAGCAGCAAGGCCGCTACGAGGGCGATGGAGGCCAGCCAATGACGCCGGGCCAGGTAGAGGCCGGTCACCACCGCGCCCGCCATAGCCGTACGGGCGTCGGGCAGAGGAGCGCCGCTGGCAGGCACGAGCAGCTCGACATGGTGCAAGACCTGGTAGGGACGCGGCTCGTCGAGCAGGGGCGCCACCGCTTGCTGGGCCCCGAGCGCCACCAGCGCGCCCAGGCCTCCCCACAAGGCCCCGGCGACCCCTTCGGGCCGGTGCCGGGCCACGAGCCACGCGCCGAGAAGAAGCGCTGCGAGGACAAGGAGGCCCGCCCCGACTGGGGACGCCGCTTTCTCGGCGTAAGCAGCCATAAACCCGTGCGCCCAGTGCGACCTACGGGCGAGCCGGTTGAGGTCCAAGTACAAGCTGGTACCCACGGCGACCACCTCCCGTCGACCAAGGCGAATCTAATGGCCCACGCCCTCAGGTTCAACGGTCAGCTGGAGTTGTGGGTCAGAGCCGGGCGGCTGCCGTCCTCGCCGTGCGTTGCATAAGGGCCCAGAGGGCCTCGATGTCAGCCCACTCGGTCGTCTCCGAGCCCACAGACACCCTCACCATCCAGCGCCCGTCGAGGTGGGCCGGGGTGAGGTGGGCCTCCCCGGTGGAGTTCACGGCCTCGCACCAAGCCAGGGTGTGCTCGTCGAGTTGCTCGCCGGCCAGACCTTCGGGAACGTGCAGGACGCAGAGCGTCTGGAGCGGCACGGGCGCGACCAGCCGCCAGCCCGGCGCTTGCTCGACGAGACCGGCCAAGCGGGCAGCGTTGGCCAGGTCACGCCGGAGCCGGGCTCGGATGGCCTCTGCTCCCTCCAAGCGCAACAACGCCCACAACCGGAGCGCCCGGAAGCGCCGCCCGAGCGGGAGCCCCCAGTCCCTGTACTGGACCACGGCACCGTCGCGCGAGGAGCGCAGGTAGCTCGGGCCCGTGGCCATGACCGAAACGAGCGCAGCTGGCTCCTTCACGTAGAAGAGGGACGTTTCCAGCACCGAACCCAGCCACTTGTGAGGGTTCCAGGAAATGGAGTCGGCCGCTTCGATGCCCGTGAACAGGGCCCTGCACTCCTCGAGCAGCATGGCGGAGCCGGCCATGGCCGCGTCCACGTGCACCCAGGCCCCGTAGCTGCTGGCCACCCCACAAATCGTGTCGATCGGGTCGAAGGCCGTCGTGGCGGTGGTGCCTGCCGTCGCCACCACGGCCGCGGGCCGCCGGCCCGCCGCCGTGTCTTCGGCCATCATCTTTTCGAGGGCCGCCGGGTCCATGGCACGGGAAGGGCGCAAGATCGGGACCGAGCGCAGGTTGGCGGCCCCGAACCCGGCGAGGAGCGCCGCCTTGGCCACCGAGGAGTGCGCCTCAGGGGACGTGTAGACCACGAGCGGTGCGGGGCAGGCCTGCAGGCCCGCCTCCCGCTGGGAACCGGCCGTGCCGGCGACGGCGCGTTCCCTGGCCACGAGCAGCGCAACCAGGCACGCCGTAGAGGCGCCGTCGCAGATCGTGCCGTGCCAGACCTCCGAAAGCCCGCACAGCTGCCGGGCCCAGTCACAGACCACCTGTTCGAGCTCGGTGAGCGCCGGCGCTGACTGCCAGCTGATACCGAGCGCCCCGACCCCTGACGCCAAGATGTCACCGAGCACCGACGCGAGAGCGGCATTGGCGGGGAACCATGCGAAATTGCGCGGGTGCTGGGCATGGGTGAGGCCGGGGACGATCACGCGGTCCAGGTCCTCGATCAGCGCCGAGAGGGGTTCGGGCGCCTCGGGGGCGCTCCCAGGCAGCGCGCCGGCTACCTCGCCCGGCTCGACTCGCGACCGAACAGGCAAGGATGCGACCTTCGCGCGGTAGTCGGCGACCCAATCGACCAGGCGGTGCGCCGCCTCCCGGAACTCCTCGGGGCCCATGGCTGCCAACGCTGTCGCCGCGGGCCGGCCCCCCGCAAGTCGTGCCCTGCGAGAGGACGCGCTCAGCGCTGCAGGACGACTGTGATGAAGGAGGTGAGCGAACGTCCCGTGTTGGAGTAGCAGTACCCCCGGTCGGTCGGCACGCGGACGTACGCGCCCGAGGCGAGCGCGAAATGCTCGCCGGCGACGTCCAGCGCCAGCTGGCCCCTCGCCACGAGCACCACCTCCTCTGTGCCCGGGGGGTCGGCCTCGGCCTGGTAACTGGCGCCCGGCATGAGGTCCCAATGCCACACTTCGAGTTGGCCGGCCCCTGGGTACGTAGCGAGCAACTTGGCGCTGCTCCCTAGTTGGTCCTCCCATATCGGCGCTACCTCCGCCGGCACGACCGGCACGAGGGGCGCCGGCGGGCGCGGCAGCACGAGCGACCCGAAGCCCGTTCCGAGCGAGCGGGCCAGCTTGTCGAGGGTGGCGAGGCTGGCGTTCGCCTGGCCCGCCTCGAGCAGGGTGATCGTGCGGCGGCTCACGCCCGAGCGGACCGAGAGCTCGTCCAGGGTGAACCCGCGCTCCTGACGCAAGGCCCGCACCCGTGAACCGACAGACCGGAACAGCTCGGCCGAGGCCGATGCCGCGGTACCTGCAGGCGCGTCTGCCACCCAGCCATTGTGGCTGGAGGCGGGGCCGGCGCGTCCCGCCGGCGGGGGCTGCAGCAGCGCCGGCTGCACCCCGTTGGCGCCGGCGGGGGCTGCAGCGGCGCCGGCTGCACCCAGTTGGCGCCGGCGGGGGCTGCAGCGGCGCCGGCTGCACCCCGTTGGCGCCGGCGGTGCCCTTCTCGGTGCACCTCGCCCAAGCCGGTGCACTTGGCGTCTCCATACCGCCGGCTAGTGCTCCAAGATGTGACCACTGCACCCGGTTGGGGCCGCTCACGCCCGCCAGCGCCCGAACCCGGAAGACGCCAGACCCCAAAGTGTAATATAATGCACTTCGTCGGCAGTCAGCCGCTGGGACAACAGCGGCGGGCACCAATCAAGCACCTGGAAGACGAGACGAGATGTACAACACGCCGAGGTTCGCGCGCACGCCCTTACAACCCGACGAGCGCCGGCAGGCCCTGGCGGCCGCCCTCCTGGTCGCGGCGACCGTGGCATGGGGCGCGACCTTCGTGGTCGTGAAAGACGCGATCGCCCACGTCGGGGTCGAGAGCTTCCTCACCTGGAGGTTCCTGATCGCCGGCGGGCTGTTGGTGGCAGCGCGGCCCCGCGCCTTGGCGAGGCTCAGCGCCAGCGGGTGGGCACGCGGGACTGCCCTGGGCCTCGCGCTCGCCGCCGGCTACGCCATGCAGACCTTCGGGCTCCGCGACGTCTCGGCCGCCGTGTCGGGCTTCCTGACCGGCCTGCAAGTCGTGTTCGTGCCCCTGATCGCTTGGGTGCTCCTGCGCCAACGCCCGCAGCGCTCGGCCTGGGTGGCGACGGCGCTGGCGACGGCTGGCTTGGCCGCCATCTCGCTAGGGGGCTTGGCCAGTGCTGCAGGTGCGGGGACCGGCGGCACCACCTCCGGCGAGTTGCTCACGCTCGCGTCGAGCGCCGTGTTCGCCCTCCAGATCGTCGGGCTCGGGCGCTGGTCGACCTCGGACGACGCTTACGGCCTCGCCACGGTCCAGCTGCTCACCGTCGGCGTGCTTTCGTTGCTCGCCACCTTGCCACGCGGCCCCGGCCTCCCCGCCGGCGCCGGCACCTGGGGTGCGATCCTCGTCACCGCCGTGGCAGCGACAGCACTCGCGTTCGTAATACAGAGCTGGGCACAGGCGCAGCTCTCCGCTACCCACGTGACGGTCTTGCTGACACTCGAGCCGGTTTTTGCCGCCTTGACCGCCTGGGCCGCCGGCGAGGCGCTCGGGTGGCCGGCGCTCGCCGGCGGCGGCCTCGTCATCGCCGGCATGCTCGTGGTCCAGGCCCGGCCCGCAGCGGCCAAGGCCCGAGAAGCGCAACGAGTGAAGGCGACCACCGGCGCCGGCGGGCCGGCTCTCGCGCTTGGCACCGCCGCTTTGGCGGCCGGTGCCGGCCCTCGGTACTTTGGCGGTCGTGGCACTGATCTCGCCCGCCGGCAAGGTCCCCCGGGCCAGCAAGACCCCCTATGCCGAGAAGCCTGGCCCCAAAGCGAGAGCGCTCGCAATCGCGCACCGGGGGGACCCGGTGAGCCAGCGGGAAAACACGGTCCAGGCCTTCGAGGCAGCCCGCGCGCTTGGGGCCGACATGGTCGAGCTCGACTGCCGGCTGACTCGCGACGGCGAGGTCGTGGTGCTCCACGACGCGACGCTGGCGCGCCTCTGGGGCGACCCTAGGCAGCTCTCCGATCTCACCTCAAACGAGCTCGAGTCGTTCCGCCAGGACGGCTACCGGGTCCCCCGCTTGGCAGAAGTGCTCCAAGCCGTCCCGCTACCGGTCATGGTCGACCTGCCCGACCCAGCTGCAGCCGCACCGTCGTGGGCGGTCGCTCGCGACGCCGGCGCGTCCGACCGCTGCATTTTCGCCGGCAACACCTCCGGCCTCGAGCACCTGCGCACGCTGTCGCCCGATGTGCGCATCGCCCTCACCTGGGACAAGCCCGAGCGACCCTCGCCCCAACTGCTGAGGAGGGTGGAGCCCGAGTGGTGGAACCCTTACTTCCGCTTGGCCGACCCCGCCTCGGTCGAATGGGCGCACCGCTCCGGGATGGGGGTCTCGGTCTGGACCGTGGACAGCCGGCGGGACATCGCGTGGGCGCTCGATGCCGGCGTCGACGCCGTCATTTCCAACCAGGTTGTGCGCGTGGTGGAGGAGCTGGCTCGCCGGCAGGTACCAACAGCTCGGGCTAACCCTTGACCGAACCCGCCGTCGCACCTCTCATGAAGTACTTCTGCAGTACCACGAACAAGATCACCATGGGAAGGACCGTGAGCACCGACGCACCGAGCTTGAGCGGGAACTGGTTGCCCGCCGACAGCCCACCGCCCACTATGTTGGCGAGGCCAGTCACCAGCGTGAAGTACTTGGGCGAGATCGTCGCTACCTCGAAGAACTGGAACTGGTTCCACGACGCCTGGAACGAAAGGATCGTGAGGGCGATCAGGCCCGGGCGGACAACGGGCAACACTAGCTTCCAGTAGATCTGCCAGATGTTGGCGCCGTCGACCCGCCCCGCTTCCTCAAGGGCGTCGGGCACCTGGAGGAAAAACTGCCGCATCAGGAAAATACCCGTGACGTCGGCCAGCATCGGCAGGATCATCCCTTCGTAAGAGTTGAAGATACCGAACTGCTTCAGCACCAAGAAGATCGGGATCAGGAGCACAACGCTCGGCACGGCCAAGGTGGCAATGATGAAGCCGAAGATCATCTTCCTGCCGGGGAAGCGCAGCCGGGCGAGGGCGTAGCCGGCCAGGCTGTCGAGGAATATCCTGCCGACCGTTATGAAAACCGATACGAACACGCTGTTGAAAAGCCAGCGCGGGAAGTCGGTCGTAGCCGCCGCCGGGCCTACGCCGAAGATCTGCTTCCATGCAGCTAGCGAAACTGGGTTCGGGACCAAGCTGATGGCGTCGTTGGTCGCCTGTGCGGTGGTCTTGAACGAGTTTACGACCGAGAAAACGAACGGGAATATAAAGAGCACCGCCAAGACTATGAGCCCTGTGTAGCCGAGCGCACGCTTGTAGGGAGGGCTGTAGGTCCGGGCGCTCATTTGGTGAGATCCTCCTTCACGAACTTGCGCTGGAGCAGGGTCAACACCACTATGAGGGCGAAGAGCAAGAAGGCGACCGCGGCGCCCATACCGAAGGCGCTGTCTTGGAAGCTGACCTGGTAGGCCAAGTAGCCGGGCGTTATGTCGGTCGGGTTGCTCGGCCCGAGCAGGAAGCTTTGGTCGAACACCTGCCAGGTCGAGATGAACCCGAGCGTGATCACCAGTACGAGGGTCGGGCGCAGCAGCGGGACGGTCACGCGGCGGAACCTCTGCCAGGGAGTGGCCCCGTCGATCTCGGTCGCTTCGTCTATGTCCTCACTGATCTGCTGTAGGGCCGCGAGGAAAAACAACATGAACGTGCCCGCCGTGGTCCAGCTCACCATGACGATCATCACGCACATGCCGAGCGACGGCCCCGCCAGCCACTGCCAAGCGGAAAGGCCCATCACGAGATGGCCGCCCCAGCTAGGGCTGTTGACCCCGAAGGCCGAGAGGATGAGGGTGAAGAGCCCTCGCTGGTCGTAGATCCAGTCCGGTGTCTGTCGCCACCCGAAGAAGTGGAAAATGCTGTTGACGACACCCGCGCCCTGGAAGAGGTAGATGAAGATGACTGTGATCGCGATCGAGCTCGTGACCGACGGCAGGTAGTAGGCACTCCGGAAAAACCCTCGACCTTTCAAGAACTTGTTGTTGACCAGCACGGCTAGAGAGAGAGCTAGCGCGGTCTGCAAGGGCACGGTGAAGATCACGTAGTAAAAGACGTTGCGGAACGACTCGGCGAAGTTGGCCTGGTAGAGCCCAGGCTCGGTGAGCAGCGTCTTGTAGTTGGTGAGGCCGACCAGTTTGACACTGCTCGCAAGGGGGGGCGTGAGGCCGGACCAGTTGGTGAAGCTGACGTAAAGGGCGAGGAAGATGGGCAGGACCACGAACAGGACCAGGATGACCAGCGCCGGCGAGACGAACAGCCAGCCGAAAAAGCCCTCGCCCTTGCGCAGGGTGCCTGTCGCCCTCGGCCGGCGCACCCGGCTCCGGCGCGCCAAGCGGCGGGTGCCAGCTCTCCCCGCAACGGCCTCGGCACGCTCCTCGAGGCTGGCAGGAACCGCTGCATATTGGCCCGCCGCCAGCGGGGCGCCGCCTGGGTCGTCACTAGGGACGGATGCCACTTGGAGAACTCCTTGGTTGGCTACGGTCTATAGCGGCAGTGCCGGGCCCTTCCGAGGAGAGCCCGGTGGCCCCGGCACCGCCGATAGGCAATTGGGGGGTACGCTCCTTGTCGCTACGGGTGAAGCAGCGCCTCCGCGTAGGTCTGCAATTGGGAGAGCATCTGGGCCGGGTTGGAAGTCCCGTTGGCCAGGCCGTCGATCTGGTTGTCGAAGTTGCTCTGGACCGTCGCAAAGCCGATGGTCGCCACCTGCGGCATGGCGTAGGCGTCACCCTGGACGAAGGCCGAAACGTTCGGGTACTCGTTGCCGCTGGCAACGACCTGCTTCACGTGCTCGGCCGCCCACTGCTTGGCCACGGCCGGCCGCGAGGGCATCACGCCGAAGGCGTTGGCGAACCGCAACTGCTGGGCCGGCGACGCCAGGTACTTGGCGAAGCTGACCGAAGCGGCCGTGTACTTGCTGGAGGCAGCGATACCCCAGCAGTTGGTGAAGACCAGGGTGCCATGGTGGCCACCAGGGCCTACCGGCATGGGCACGACTTCGTACTGGATCTTCGGGTAGTCGGTCTGCATGGCGCCGATGATCCAGTTGCCTTCGACCGTCATGGCCGCCTTCCCGGTGCCAAACGCCTCACCGCCCCAGCCGGCATCGACCTGGGGCGAAAACTTGAGGTAGCCCTTCTTGGCCAGACCTTGGATGTACTTGAGCGCCTCCAAATTTTGCGGGGAGTCGAAGGTAAACTTCGTGCCGGCAGCGTTCATGTAATTGCCGCCCGCCTCCTTGAAGAAGGCGCCGAGCCGGTCCAGGGTGTTGGATAAGACTAGGCCCGTCACGCCGTTCCTCGTGAGGGCCTTGGCGTCGTAGGCAAGCTTGGCCCAAGTGGTGGGCAGGTTGGCGTTGGTGAGGCCGGCTGCCTTCCAGTCGGCGACGTTTATCTCGATGGCCAGGGTCGAGGAGTCCTTCGGCACGCAGTAGAACTGGTGGTTGTAGCTGAACTCCTGCACGAGCGAGGGGTAGAAATCCTTGGCCGGATAGACGAGGTTGCCTGATTCGAGGAGCTGGCCCTGCTTGACCATGCTCTCGAACATCGGCGTCTCGCCGTAGAAGATGTCGGGAGGGCTGCCGCCGGCGAAAGCCTCGGTCAGCTGTTCGGTGAGGTTGGAGGAGTTGATGACGTTGACCTTGTTGCCGGTCTTCTTGCCCCAGGCGGCCGCTGCCGCTTTGTCGGCACTGGTCTCGGCCGGGCCCGAAGAGGCGATCATGAAATTGAGGGTCACCCCGTGGGTCGGGCCCACGAGCGGGGTGCTGGCTGCCATGGCCGTGCCCGGCGACATCGCCGCCACGACGACGGCCGTGGCCGCCATGCCCGTTATGGCTTTGGTTCTCTTCATCTGGTTTGTTCCTTTCTGTAACTGTCAGGGGTAGGGAGGGTTACGAGAGTCGTCCTGCCCGTGGCGCCCGCGAGTGCTGGGCCGCTCGATTCGCGCGCCACCACCCAGGGAGACAGGAGGCAACGAGAAGGACGGCGTTGCGTCCCCGAGATCTCGGCGAGGAGGACCTCGACGAGGTTCTGGGCGACGGCTTCTATGGGCTGGCGGACGCTCGAAAGGCGCGGCCGGAGCACCGACGCGACAGGGCTGTCGTCGAAGCCCACCACCGAGACGTCACGACCCGCCACGAGCCCCCGGTCCTCGAGGGCGCGCACCGCGCCGACCGCCAACGCGTCGCTCACGCACACGAGGGCAGTCGGCGGCTCGGGCAGGGAGAGAAGCTTTTCGGCGAGGGCCTTGCCGGAGTGGATACCGTCCTCGGCCCTCCCGACGAGCGTCGAACAGGGCAAGCCAAGGGCCGCCGTCGCTCGCTGCCAACCATGGAACCGGTCGTCACCGGTCCCACTGCCCTCGGGCAATGCCAGGCAGCCGATGCGGGAGTGCCCGAGCCCAGCCAGGTGGTGGACGGCCTCGGACGTGCCTGCCGCACCGTCTACGTCCACCCAGGAGTGGGCTGGGTTGGCATCGCCCCAAGGCCGCCCGAAAGCCACGAAGTGGACGCCGGCGGCGGTCAGCCACTCAGGGCGGACGTCGCCGTAGTGGGTATTGGCGAGCACGAACCCGTCTACGGCGCTCCGCCGCAGTAGGTCGTCGCAGACCTCGATCTCCTCGTCGTCGCTCGCCACCGAAAACGTGAGCACGTCGTAGCCCTTCGAGCGGGCCGCATCGCAAAGGGCGTGCAGCAGCCGGTCGAGGACCCCGCCCGTGCCGCCAGCGTTGGAAGGGAGGAGCCGGCACCCTATGACTTGGGTGGAGCGCGTCCGCAGCGAGCGCGCCGCCTTGCTCGGGCGGTACCCGAGCTCGTCGATCACGCCTAGGACTTTCTGCAAGGTCTCCGGGCGGAGCCGGTGGGGGGCATTTGCCGCATTGGACACGGTCTGGCGGGAGACGCCTGCCCGCTTGGCCACCATCTCGATGGTCGGCCTCTTGTCCCTCGGCACCGCCCGGGCCCGCCCGGGCCCGCCCGGTGCCCTACCCCTCTGGGCGGCGGCCATAGCCTCACCCCCTCTGCTCCCAACTGGCCGGCCGTGCGCCGGGCTACCTGCGTTGAACGTTCAAAGAAACTACCCTAGCCAATATGAACGATCAAGTCGCCCCCGTCGGCTGGCCGGAGGCCACGGAGGGTGTGCAGTTGGCTCCACAAGGCGGGGGGGCCTCCCGCTCCAAACCTGCGGGCAGGGGCCAGCCCTACCTGCACAACATGGTCACCGCGGTCTGTGCACCAGCCATGGCCCTCTCCGGCGCCGACGGGCAGGTCCGGCCCGGTGGCGCCCAAGGGCTCTACGTGAACGACGTCAGAGTCCTGTCCGCGCTCGTGCTGTCAGTAGGCGGACAAGAGCCCGTCTCCCTCCGCCGCGACCTGGTGGGAGGAGCGGTCAACGAGTTCCAGGCGCTGCTCGGCGGGCCGAAGGAGGGCCAGCCCGACCCCCGGGCCCTCATCACGCGCCACCGCCAACTCCACCCGCGGGGGATGATAGAGCACATCAGCTTCCGCTCGTACGCGTCCGAACAGCTCTCGTTTCGCGCCGAACTGTTGCTCTTCTCGGATTTCGCCGGCATCGCCGCCGTCAAACAGGGGCTACCGACCCTGGCCCTTCCCGCCCGCGGTACTGACAGGGGGCTGTCGTGGGACGTACCAGGCCGCTGCTCGGCTGAGGTGACCGGCTCGCCCACGCCCGCCTCGGTCGACGCCTCACACGGGCTCCTCGCGTGGGACATCGCGCTCTCGCCCGGAGCGGCCACAACGGTCTCGCTCTCGGTCGAGTTTGACGAAGAAGCGGGCGACGCCCCGGTGGAGGCCGCGGCCGCCGGCCTGGCCGAGCTCACGGCGCCCACCGTGCTCGCCGGCGACCACCGTCTCGCGAGGTGGGTCGAGCTCTCGGTGGCCGACCTGGCGCAACTGCGCATGGCCGCCTCGGGACAGCCGGGCGAGGTCTTCGTGGCCGCTGGCGCCCCCTGGTACCTAACTCTTTTCGGGCGGGACTCGCTCTGGGCAGCGCGCCTGCTCCTGCCGCTCGGGACCGACCTCGCCCTCGGCACGCTCGGCGCGCTGGCGCGCCGGCAGGGCCGCTCGGACGACCCGCGCACGGCGGAGCAAGTCGGCAAGATCCTCCACGAACTGCGCCGGAGCACGTCCTACGACGCTGGCCACGAAGGCAAGCGGGACCGGAACTACTTTTCGCTCCCACCCGTCTACTACGGCACGGTCGACGCCACCCCGCTCTGGGTCTGCCTGCTGCACGACGCCTGGCGCTGGGGCGCCCACGAGGAGCGCGTGGAGGCCCTGCTCGGCCCCATGGTCGGCTGCCTCGAGTGGCTGGCGGAGAGAGGTTCCGACGAGCGGGGCTTCCTCTCCTACGTCGATGCCTCGGGTCATGGCTTGGCCAACCAGGGCTGGAAAGATTCCACCGACGCGGTCCAGTACCGCGACGGCCGGCTGGCAGAGGCCCCGGTGGCCCTGTGCGAAGTCCAGGGGTACGCCTACGAGGCGGCGGTGGGGGGCGCCGAACTGCTCGACGCGTTCGGGCGGCCCGGGGCGGAGCGCTGGCGGGCATTCGCCGAGCGCCTGGCGGAGCAGTTCCGGGCGAGGTTCTGGGTGGACGACGCTCTCGGTGCCTATCCGGCGATGGCACTCGACGGCCAGGGTGTCCCAGTCGACTCGCTCAGCTCCAACATCGGTCACCTGCTCGGCACGGGCATCCTCAACACAGAGGAGGAAGAGCTGGTCGCCCGCCGCCTCGGCGGGCCGGACCTCGGCTCCGGCTTCGGCCTGCGCACGCTCGCCAAATCGTCACGAGGTTTCAACCCCGTGAGCTACCACTGCGGCTCGGTGTGGGCACACGATACGGCCATAGCGGTGGCCGGCCTCGCTCGCACCGGCACCCCGAGCGCCCTCGCGGCCGCCGCTTCTTTGGTCGAGGGCCTGCTGGCGGCGGCCGAAAGCTTCGGCTACCGGGTGCCCGAGCTCTACGGCGGCAACGACAGGTGCGCCTTCGCCGGCCCCGTGCCCTACCCCGCGTCCTGCCACCCCCAGGCGTGGACGGCCGCCGCCTCGGTGGCCGTGCTCAGCTCGCTCCTCCGGCTCCAACCCGACGTACCCCGCCGGCGGGTCCGCCTGGCACCGATCACTTCCGCAACCTGCCTGCGTTCGGTCGATGGCCTGTCTGTCGCCGGTCACAAGGTGAAGGTCGAGGTCGCGGGCGACCAAGCGCGCCTTTCGGGCCTGCCACCGGGGATCGAGGTGGCCTCCTTATAGGTTGGCGGCCTGGCCTCCGAGGGGGGAACGGGCGAAGGCCAGGCCGGTCGTGGCCGGCGGCGGCGCCGAAAGCACTTCCGCCGGCACGTCTTGTTAGGCGCCGCTACCCGGTAAGGCTCCCGAGCAGGAGCCCGCCGCGCCACCATCGCTGCAGGACGAGGAACAACACGATGATCGGCACGATCGTGACCAGGCCGGCGCACACGGTGTAGAGGTAGAAGTCCTGGTAACCGCCGCCGGAAACCGAGTGCTGGAACCACACGTAGACACCCACGGGGAGCGGGTCGAGGCTGGTCCGGTTGTTGACGATGAAGGGCAAGAAGTAGTTGTTCCACGACGCCACGACGGAGAGGAGGAAGACGGTGATGAGGGCCGGCGTCATGAGGGGGACGGCTATGCGTAAAAAAAGCGTGGCCTCCCTCGCCCCGTCCACGCGGGCGGCGTCGAGCAGTTCCTGGGGCACGGCGGCCGAGATGTACACCCTCATCAAGTAGACGCCGACCGGGCTCACCATAAAGGGGAGGATGATCCCCTCCATCGTCGAGTCCATGTGCACCTTGGCGTAGAGGATGTAAAGGGGGATCGCGACCGCAGTCAGGGGGATGAGCAGGGCAGACAGCACGATCATGAAAAGGGCGTGGTTGCCCCGGAAGCGGAACTTGGCGAAGCCGTAACCGGCCGTAGCAGACAATATGGTCGCCCCCGCCCCACCGCAGAAGGCATATATGACTGTGTTCTGGAACCACTGCGAGAGCGACCCCTGAGACTGGTTGGTGAATATCGCGTGGATGTTGTGGAAAAACCTGAAGGGATGGGCAAACCAAAAGCCGAAGGTGGCAAACAGGTTGGGCTCGGTCTTGGTCGAGTTGACCAGGATCCACCAGACCGGTATGAGCGTGAACACCGCGAAGAGCACAGCCAGTGCGGTCGCGATGGCCACAGTCCCCCTCCGGAGGCCGTAGAGGCGCAGCGGGACGACGCTTGGGTCCTCGCGGCGCCTACGGGGCTTCCTGGGAGCAGGCGCGCGCAACGCCGCCGGCGTAGGGGCGGTGGTGGCCGTCATATCCACCCTCCCTTCCTCCTCCGCACCATGACGAAGGCCACCGAAATGACTATGATTATGAGGGCAAGGACAAACGATATCGCAGCTGCCAGGTTGTACTCTTGGGCGGCATAGGCCTGGTTGTAGAGGTATATCGTCGGGGTGTAATTGTACGACACGTTGGTCGTGAAGACCGTGAGCACCTCGGGCTCGACGAAAAGCTGGAGCGCCCCGATTATGTTGAGGATCCCGACCAGCGTTATAGCTGGCGCTACCATCGGCAGCTTCACCCTGGTAATGACCCGTCCGAGGTGCGCCCCGTCGATCACCGCCGACTCCACCACGTCGCGGGGCACCGACCTGAGCGCCGTGAACAAGATGACCATTGTGTAGCCGGTCCACTCCCAGGTGGCAATGACGATGATCGAACCGAGCAAGGGCGCGCCGGCACCCAGGAAGTTGAAGTGCCCGAGGCCGATGTCCTGGAGGATGCGGTCGAGCGGCCCGTAGGGGTCCTCGAAGAGGAACGACCACATCACACCGGCCACTACCGTCGGCACGGCAAAGGGGATGAAGAAAATGGTCCTGAAAACGGCTCCCCACTTCGCCACCCCTAGGTCGAACAGGGTGGCAAAAAATGTCGCAATTATGATGAGCACCGGCACCTGGATGGCCGCGTAGATCGCTGTGCGGAGCATCCCACGCCAGAAGGCCCCGCTCTCGAGCGCCGTCTTGTAATTGGAGAGGCCGGTGAAAACAGTCCCACCGACCAGTCGCGTCGTGAAAAAGCTGTCATATAGCGCATAGATGATCGGGATGACCAAGAAGAAAAGGAACATCACGAAAAAAGGCAGGATGAAGACGAGCCCCCACCGCTCGGTGCGCGTGAAGCGCCGGACTTCGGGCCCGTGGCCCTTGCGCACGAGCAGCGAGTGCCGGTCGGCCGGGAGGGCGTTCCTGTTTTGGACAACCACGTCGGTCATGTCGGTCATCGCCTCGGCTGCAACTCAGTCCGGCTCAGCTCGGTACCACCATCGGCTCAGCCCCCGGGCTCGACGGTCGCCTCGAGCACGCAGAACGACCGCGCCGGCAACGCGACGGACAGTACCTCACCTTTGGCCTCCTCCGAGCCCTCCTCCACGTGGACCTGGTCCAGCTGGAGCTCGCCCGTCCGGCGCTGGCCGGCGGTCAGCACATGCGCCGTGAGGCGCCCGTCCCAAGCTGCGTCCCGGACCACCACCTCGACGCCCGCCAGATCCTGCTCACCGCGGTTGACGACGGTCACCGAGATGCGGCCGGACACAGGTTCAAAGGTGGCCGAAGCATCGAGCACGCAGAACGGGCCGAGGTCGGCCAAGCGGTGGCCCCAACGGTCCTCCCCGCCAGCGGGCGCCTCGACGAGCGGGCCTTCGGCCCAGGCATCGACCGCCAGTTCCAGGGCGGCGCGCGAGTGGAAGAGAAACGGGTAGTAGATCGGTTGGGTCGCCGCCGTGGCGGGGCTCGTCACCACGGGCGCGATGGCATTGACCAGCTGGGCCAGGTTGGCCATCGCCACCCAGTCGCTGTGGCGGACAAAGATGTTGAGGTAGGTGGCGACGGCCAAGGCGTCGCTCCAGTCGTAGCGTTCTTCGAGCGTCCCGTCTGCCGTGCGGTACCAGACGTTCCACTCGTCGTAGGCGATCCGCGGGGCCGCAGCTAGGCGCTGGTTGTACGCGGCCTCCGACAGGGCGGCGGAGGTGTACCTGATCGCACGCTCGGCCTGGTGGGGGGTGAGGACGTTGGTCCAGTAGTCCGAGGAACCGGTGTATATGTGCAGCGAATGGAGGTCGACCAGGCTGGCAAGGCCGTCCACGACCGCCCGGTCCCAGTCGCTCCAACCCGAAAGCCCGCAGCTCACCAGCTTGACGCTCGGGTCGAGACGACGGATGGCCCTGGCCCAGCGCCTGGCTTCCGAGACGTACTCGGCCGCCGAGAGCTGGCCCACCTGCCACTCCCCGTACATCTCGTTGCCGAGGCCCCAGTAGACGACCCCGTAGGGCTCCTCGTGCCCGTTGTGGCGCCGCTGGTCGGCCCAGTAGCTCTTCACGGCCGAGTTGCAGTACTCCACCCAAGCCAAGGCCTCTTCGAGCGTCCCGGTGCCCATGTTGAGGCAGATATAGGGGGCCGCCCCGAGCTCGGCGCAATAGGCGAGGAACTCGTCGGTACCGAAGTGGTTGGGCTCCACTCCCCCCCAGGCCAGCTCGGTCCGCGCCGGGCGGTCTTTGCGTGGCCCGACCCCGTCGGCCCAGTGGTAGTTGGAGGCGAAGTTGCCTCCAGGCCAACGGAGCACCGGGATGCCGAGGGGCCGGAGGAGCCCGAGCACGTCCCGGCGAAAACCCCTCTCGTCGGAGAGAGGTGAGCCCTCCTCGAAGATGCCACCGTTTATGCAGCGCCCGAGGTGCTCGACGAACCCTCCGAACACCTCGCGAGGCAGCCGGGCGACCGGCCTCCCCGGGTCCACCACGACCCGCGGGGCACGCGCCCGGGCCTCGCCCGCACCGCTCACCGGCCCAGCAGCGTTCACAGACCCGTTCCCCCTAGCCTCATCGGACACCTGTTGAGAACGCTAACATTAGGGCGCTCCCGACGCAAGTGGTGAACCCGGCACGGGCACGAGGGGCGGGCCCGTCACCGGCCAGTCGCTCGAGTTCCAGTAGAGCCGGCGCACCTGCACCCAGGGGTCCCCCTGGTCCCAGGCGTCGTAATAGTGGTAATCGATGAGAGGCCCGCCGGGCCCCGTGTACACCGACGGCCCCCCTGGGCCGATCATGCCCTCACTGCTACCGAGGAGTTCCATCCCACCCCCGTCGGTCATGAGGGTGCCGTTGGGGTCGACGTAGGGGCCCGTTATCTGTTGCGACCTCCCCACGATCACGTGGTAGGTGCTGCCGATGCCCTTGCAGCAAAAGCCGGCGGACACGAACAGGTAGTAATAGCCGCCGTGGGCGACCAGGTACGAACCCTCTTCGGCGTCAGGCGCCGGCGCCTGCGAAAGCGAATAAAGCTTCGGGTGCGCCGATGCGGGCTTGCCCGTCGCCGCGTCCAGCCTCATGAGCTTTATGCCGCTCCAGAACGAGCCGGACACGAGCCACTTGCTGCCGCCCGGCCCGGTCGCGAGCGAAGGGTCGATGGCGTTGTAGTCGTCGGCTGCGTTGGAGGAGAACACTTCTCCGTCGTCCACCCAGTGGTAGCGCGGGCTCTTCGGGTCGAGGGTCTTGTTGGTGGCGAGGGCGATGATGGACGTGTTGCTCCCGAAAGTGGAAGCGGCGTAGTAAAGGTGCCAGAGCCCAGCGAAATAGGAGATGTCGGGCGCCCACAGGTTGGGTATGGGCACGCCCAACTGGTTGGTTATCCAGGTGGGGATCTGCTTGAAAACTGTCCCCACCAAGCGCCAAGAGCGCAGGTTGGACGACATTCGGATCTGGATGTCGCCGTGGTTGACGAGCCCGTTGGGGTCCCCGGTCGAAAACAGGTACCAGGTCTTGCCTTCTCTGGTCATGCTCGGGTCGTGGACATACACGTAGCTCGGCACGGGGACAACCCGTGCGCCGCCATCGGCCGGCGCTTGCGCCTGGGCGGCCCCCGAAAAGGGGGCCCCCACCGCGTAAACAAAGCAGGACAAAGAGGCCACGGCGGCCGCGATGACCCGCAGCCGCCCGACCTTTGTATTGGCCATCTGTTTGTCGCTCAGCTCGAGACCTTGAAGCCCTGGCCCTTCGCGTAGGTCGTCATGGTGGACTGCAGGGTCTTGAAGTCGGCCGGTATCGTCCCCTTGCCGTTCAAGACGTTGGCCATTGTCGTAAGGGCGAGGAAGTAGGTCATGAACGGCGGCCACGACACGGCCTTCACATGCTCGGCGGCGGCAGCAGCCTTGTCGAACAGCGGTGTGTTGCCGGTAGCCGGGATGCCGCTTGCCAAGAAGGTCTTGTCATGCAAGAGGGGCAGGTACGTCGGGAACAGCGACGACGGCGCGGTGTACATGATCTTCCACGACTTCATGGTCCCGTTCATCCACTCGGAGAACTCGGCCGCCTGGGCGGGGTGCTTGCTGGCCGTGAAGACGGGGTAGGTGGAACCTCCCCAGTTGGCGGCGACATTTGCGCCTGCCGTCCACTGGGGCAACGGGTACGTGCGCCAGCTGCCGAGGGAAGCCTTGGTCAAGTTGGGCGCCAGGTAGGAGGGGCCCCAAGCAGAGGTGACCCAGCAGGCGTAGGTGCCGTTGTTGAGGTTGGACCAGAAGGCGTTCTGGAAGTCAGCAGCGGCTTTCACGCCACCAGCCGAGATGAGCCCCTGCCAGTAGTTGGCAAACTTCATCTGCTTGGCGCCGGTGAAGTTGACCGTCACGCTCGATCCCCCGTGCCACTTGAAGGGGAACGCGCCGAGCTGGCCCATCAAGCTGACCAGGTACTGCATGTCCTCGGGGTCGAAGACCGTTAGGTAGCCCTTCGGGTCGGCCTTGTGGAAAGCCGCGGCTGCCTTGGCGAAAGCGGCCCACGTCGTACCCGGGGTGACGTGGTACTTGGCGAGCTCGGCGCTGTTGCAGAAGAGGTCCATCGGGCCCGAGTCGCCGGGCATGGCGTACACGGCACTGCCCTGGCTAACCTCCTGCCAGGCGAAAGGCGCGAAGTCTTTCTTGTACTTGTTGGCCCCGTACTTGGCCAGGTTGACGACCGAATGGGTTATCTCGTAGGACGGCAGCTCGTCGAACTCTACCTCCGCGACATCGGGCACGCCCGAGTTGGCCTTGATCGCGTCGGTCAGCTTCACGTACTCGGTGTCGCCGGCGCCGACGTCGTCGAGCTTCACGCAGATGCCAGGGTGGGTCTCGTTGAACACGTCGACCATGCGGTAGAGCCCCGGGACCCAAATCCACGCTTCCAGCTGGACGGGGTTCTTGCCCTTGCAGGCCTTGGTCGTATTGGTCGGGTAAGCACCGTTCCCGGCCTCGAGCGTCGAGAGGCTGAGGGTGGCCCTCGGCGTTGCCGACGCACTCGGGGCAGCCCCCGGCGCGGTCAGCGCCGTGGCCACGGTCGCAAGAGTGGCGACGGTACCGGCACTGGCTCTCCACCAGGCTCGCCGAGAACCCTGATGCCTTCTCATTGTCCTTAATGTCATGGCAAAGGTTTTCCTTTCTTATTTAGGGCCACTCTGCTGCTTTCTTCTCATGGACGAACTAACGAGACGTCAGGCTTGGATGCCCTAGAGCACCTCGGAGCCGGCACCCTTCACGCGTAACCGCTCCCTTTCTTCCCAGAGCAATACCCCCTAGCCTCCAGTTCGCAGGTCCAGCCCCTCGGCCCTCGGGACAGTAGCGTTACCGGATGAGAACGCTAACACACACGCTCGCCTCATGCAAGACGAGCGGGCGCAGTAGGGACCACGACCGTCTTCAGCCCTTCTCGCTTCGCTGCCACGGTGAAGGCGCGGGCCGCTTCTGCCAGTGGGAACGTGTGCGACACCAGCGGTCCCAGGTCGACGGCCTTGCGCTCCACGAGGTCCACGGCCCTCGGGTAGGCCTCTTTCATGCGGCGGCACATCAAGATCGTGAGCCCCTTGCGCCGCGCCACCGACGCGGGGAAGCGGGTCGTGTCGTCGTCGGGGATGCCGACCAGCACCACCCGCCCGCCGGGGCGCACCATCCCCATGGCGACGGTGACGGCGTCGTCGTTGCCGGCTACCTCGAACACGGTGTCCAGGTCGCCCGCGTGCCCGCTCACCTCGTCGGGGTGGAGCGACAGGTCCGCCCCCGACCGGGAGGCCTCCTCGCGTCGGTGCACCAAGGGCTCGACGGCGACCACCCGCGAGGCGCCGGCGGAGCGCGCCACCTGCACGAGCATGAGCCCGATCGGCCCACAGCCGACCACGCCGACCGTGCTCGCGAAGCGCACGTGGCCGAGGTCGAAAGCGTGCAGGGCCACCCCGAGCGGCTCGAGGAGCGCCACAGTCGCGTCGTCCATGTGGTCGGGCACGGGGTAAAGGTGCTCGGTCGGCCAGGCCATGTACTCTCGCAACCCGCCGTCGGTGGTGCCATGTCCCGCGAAGCGCACGTCCGGGCACAGGTTGTGGTTGCCCTCCCTGCAGCGGGGGCAGGTGTTGTCCGGGACGGCTGGGTCGACGGCCACGCGCCGGCCGTCGAGGGGCCCGCCCACTACCACGCCCCCCATCTCGTGGCCCAAGACGAGGGGCCGGGTGACGACGGCGTCACCGATCGCGCCCTGGCCGAACCAGTGCAGGTCGCTGCCGCACAACCCCACCGCTGTGACCCTCACCAGGCTCTCGCCCGGCCCGGGGACCGGGACCGGCTCCTCGCTCACCTCGAGCGACCCGGCGCCTGTCAACCTCGCTGCCAGCACTCGTCCACCTCCTGCTCGCTCCTGATGGGCACCAACTTGGTTCAGCCCTGGCCGTAGTACGCGCCCGGGCCGTGCTTGCGCGAGAAATGGCGCTCGGCAATATGGCCCTCGAGAGGCGCCACGCCCGGGGCCAGCGCCACCGTCAGCGCGGCCATCTGCGCCACGGCCTCCAGCGTCACGGCCGCCTCGACGGCCCCTGCCGCGCTCTTGTCCCAACAAAACGGCCCGTGGCCGCCCACCAAGACGGCGGGGACTTCGGCGGCGTCGCGCCCGCCCAACGCGCTGAGCACGGCGGCACCAGTCGCCACTTCGTACCCGGCGCGGACGTCTTCGGGCGACGGTGGTGCCGCGACAGGCACGGGCCCCGCGCAGAAGTCGGCGTGGGTGGTCCCGAGCAGCGGTATCGGCAACCTCGCCTGCGCCCAGGCACTCGCCCATGTCGAGTGCGTGTGGACCACCCCGCCGATCCCAGGGATGCCGCGGTAGAGGGCAAGGTGCGTCGGCGTGTCGGTCGAGGGCCGCCGGGAACCCTCCACCACAGAGCCGTCCTCGGCAACGAGCACGATGTCGTCCAGCGTCATCGAGTCATAAGGCACCCCGGAAGCCTTTATGGCGACCACCCCCGAGGAAGGGTCGCGGCCCGACACGTTGCCCCAGGTGAGGGTCACGAGGCCGTGCTCGGGCAGGGAGAGGTTGGCAGCGAGCACCGCTGCCTTCAGTTCTTCGAGCACGGCGGCCTCAGATCTCGACGAGGTCGACCTCGAGCAGCTCGGCCAAGTAGCGCCAGCGGGCCGCATGAAGGCCGAGGTTCGTGCAGAAGTGGTGGGTCCCGCCGTTTCTCAGCCACTTGTTCATGAACGGCCGGAGGCCGGCGGCCGGGCGGAAATGGAAATAGGGCATTTCCACCCGCGGCAGCTCCGGCGTGTCGAGCACCTCTCCCTGGCCGACGATCAGGCGGTACTCCTCGCCCTCCAAGGGGACGAGGCTCGCCGTCGTCGCCGGGCCGGGCTCGGCGGAGAACACCGCGGTCGGAGGGTTGCCGAGGCCGCCGATACCGAGGGGCCGGTCGATCAACTTGACCGGCCTGTCCTTCCGGGCCACCTTCCAGTTGCCCTCGCCCATGTGGCTGATGAGCACCGAACCCATGCCGAAGTCCATCGCGTACATCTCGGAAAAATGGGCGTCACCGACGAGCAGGTGGCCTGCGCACATGAGCGAGGCCGTATTGGTGTCACCCTCCGCCCCGTAGCCGTAGCCGTCGGCCATGAGGTCCGAGGCGGCGAGGAGGGGCAGTTGCTCGAAGCGGCCGTCCTTGCCCACCGGCTCGAAGTGCATAGAAAAAGCGCTGTACCCGCCCGCCTCGAGCATCCGCCGGATCGCGATCTCCATGCGCGCCGCGTACTCGTGGCTCTCTTTCGGCAGGTCGGGGGAGACCGCGAAACGCTCGTGGTGCGCCTCGACGAGCGCTCTCACCTCGGAGCCCGGGACCTCGGCCATCTCCTTTTGGAGGTCTCCCAAGTTCTCGTTCACCACCACCGGGCCGAGCCTGCGCATGAGGGCGGGGGCGTCGTAGAGCACGTCGCCCATGCCGTTCATCGGGTAGCCGAAGAGGGCTATCTTGGCCCGCTTCAGCTCCGTGACCGTCATCGCCGCCCTCGCCCAGCTGCCGAAGGAGGTGAGGAACGAGGGCGAGCGCCAGTCGTCGGTAATCACCGAAAACGGCACTCCGGTGCGGAGGAGGGCGTTGCCCTGGTCCTGAGCGCCGTGGATCCCTTGGTTGTAGGTGAGGTCTGCCATGTCCCAGTGCTCGGTCACCGCCCCTTCGGGTTGCACGTTGGCGAGGAGCACGGGCAAGGGGTTCTCGAGCAGGGCCCGGACCGTCCGCATCGCCGGCCCGTAAGTGAGCATGACGATCATGATCCCGTCGCACCCTGCCGCCGCGAGCTCGCGGGTCACGGCCTCGACGTCGTCGCGGTTGCGGGCGGGGCGGAGGAACACCACCTCGGCGGCGGTTGAGAGCTGCCCGGCAAGCTCGCGAGCGTACGCGGCTTGGTGCTCGGTGATCCCGGGGATCATGTCGTCGTAGAGCTCCTGCATGATGCCGAGAAGCCCGATCTTTGGCAGTCTGTTGGTCAGCACGTGGCCTCCTTGGTCGTTTCGCGGTTCGGCCCCAGCTATCGGGCCCTCTAGTGGTCGGTGGGCGCCGGCGCCTGCAGGCGCTTCAGTCGTTTCAGCTCGTGGAGCCAGCCCTTCTCCGTCCGCCCGAGCATGTCGTGAAGGCCCTTCCACACTGCGAACACGGCTTCATAGGTGGGTGCGGCTGCGGGGTTCGGCCTGTAGGTGCGCGCCGTGCCCGGCTGGAGGGCAGCTGCAGCCTCCTTTACCGAGCCAAACCCGCCCGCTCCCGCCCCTGCGGCCACCGCACCGAAGATAGCCGAGCCTCGCGCCGGGACTTGTTGCGACGCCGGCACCATCACAGGAAGGCCGGACGTGTCGGCAAAAAGCTGCATGAGCAAGGGGCTTTTCTCGGCCACTCCCCCGCACGCCACCACCTTGTCCAAAGCGAAGCCACTGTCGCGGAAATTGTCGAGCACCGCCCGGTTGCCGAAGGCGATGGACTCCAAGAGCGCGCGGTAGACCTCCGCTGCGCTCGTCTGCAGCGTCAAGCCGGCCACTACGCCGGAGAGGTCCGCGTCCCCGAGGACGCTCCGGTTGCCGTTCCACCAGTCCAGCGCCACGAGGCCCGTGGCCCCGGGGGCGAACGGTTCTGCCGCCCGTTCGAGTTCGGCGAGGCTGGCCCCCGCCGGCCCGCCCCCCGCGCCCAGGGTGGCGGCAAACCACCCGAGCATGTCCCCCACCGCCGGCTGGCCCGCTTCGTACCCGTAAAGCCCGGGAAGTATGCCGTCCCTGGCTACCCCCGTGATGCCGGCCAGCGGCACCTGTTGTGAGTGGACCACCATGTCGCAGATCGATGTCCCGACGACCATCACCCACGTGCCGGCGTCCTCGGCCCCAGCACCTGGGAAGGAGACGAAGGAGTCCACGTTGCCCACCGCCACGGCCACGCCTCTCGGCAGGCCGAGCCGATCAGCCCACTCCGCGCTCAGGCTGCCGGCGCTAGTGCCCAGGGGGTAAAACTTCCCGCCCAGCTTCTCGGCCGGCCGTGAGAAGCCGGGGTAGGCGGCCTCGAAGAACTCCCGGCTCGGGATCCCCCCCTCTGGGGACCAAAGTGCCTTGTAGGCAGCAGGGCAGGCAGAGCGCCGCTCGTGCCCCGTGAGCTGCCACACGACCCAGTCGGTCACCTCGACGAAGCTGGCGGTCGCATCGTAGACCTCTCGGTCCTCGAGCCAGACCTCGATCAACTTGGGGAAGTACCACTCCGAAGAGATGCGCCCTCCGTAACGGGAGAGCCACTTTTCGCCCCGCCCGGCCGCCACCTCGTTGAGCCGGTTCGCGACGGGCTGCGCTGCGTGGTGCTTCCAGAGCTTGGGCCACGCGTGGGGCCTCTTGGCCCACACGTCGAGCTGGCAGAGCGGGGTGCCGTTCGGGCTCGCCGGGAGCACGGTGCACGACGTCGCGTCCACGCCTATCCCGACGACTTCACCCGCGGCCTCGGGGTGCTCAGCGAGCACCGCCTTCACACCGGCCTCCAAGACGGCCGTGTAATCGCCCGGGTCGTGCAAGGCCCAGTCGAGCGGTAGCCGCTCGCCGCTTCCGGGCAGCGCCTCGTCGATCACACCCCGCTCGTAGGCAACCTCGGAGACCGCTTTTTCCTCGCCCGAAGCGAGGTCGAGCAGGAGCGCTCGCGCCGAGGCGGTCCCGAAGTCCAAGCCGATCGCGTACCCCCTAGCCATGGCGGTCGATGTTAGCGCTCTCATGCACCCGGCGCCAACGGGCTGGCGGCCGGCGACCCCGAGGGCCCTCGGCCACGCGGCAGCTCATCTCGAGGGTGTCGCCCTCCATTTCGAGCTGGGGGCGAGCACGGCGACCTTGTCCCGCCTGGGCCTCAACGGCCCGTGCCTCCCAGGGTGTAAGCCTCGCGGGACGGGCGCAGCGGGCGCATGAGCCAGTAGGGCCGCCTCGTCCCGTCGGGGCTGACCGACCTGGCTGGCCTGGTCATGGCCAGCCACCTCTGGTAGGCAGCATGCGACTTGGCAGTGTCCACTACAACGTCGCCGTCGGCGTCGCCGGCCCTGGCTGGTCGCACCCTGACCGCCTGGTGCCAGCAGTGCATGCCCGAAACCGGGTCGGGGTGCACGGGGAAGGTGAGGTTTTGGTGGACACCCGCCTCGCTCCACCAGATACGGGAGGTGTCGGGGTCGCTCGAGGCGAACGGGCGCAGCCCCGACAGCCGGCGTAGCGACCAGCGGCTCCCCTCGTGGCCGAGGTCGACGGTTGCCATCATCTGTCTCTGGCCCGTGGCGCCTCTTAGCCGCCAGCGCCCCATGTGGTGGCTGCAGGCGACCACCCCAGGGCGGATACCCTCGGTCACCCAGGCTTTCAGCACGAAATGGCCGATCTCAGTCTCGACTCGCACGAGGGCGCCTGTCCCTTCTATCCCGAGGCGATCGGCGTCAAGCGGGTGGACCCACAGAGGGTTCGTGTGGGCCAACTCGTCGAGCCACTTGGCGTTGGCCGAACGGGTGTGGATCTGAGTGGGGAGCCGGAAGGTGGAGATGAGCACCAGTTCGTCGTCTCGAAGGGCGCGTGGGTGGACGTGGCTTTTTATGTAGCCCGGAAGGGCGTGCTCGGCCCAGCCCCAGGCAGCCAGGGTGGAGGACCAGAACTCGAGACGGCCCGAGGGGCTCGGGAAGCCCCGGCGCACGACGCCGTCGACGAGCACCCCCACGGCTTGGCGGCCCTCGGCGTCGGGGTCGGGAGCCCCGGTCGGCACGATGTTGGCCGGCGCCGGGCGGTCGACCCGGGCGTACACGCGTCCGTAGGGGCCGACGACTGCGTCGTCCAGCTCCTGCCCGGGCACCTCCTCTTCGTGGCGCGGCCCCACGCCTCGCATGACTTCGAAGGCGCCGTAGCGGCGCATGTAGGCCAGAGGGCTGAGGCCCTCGGAGGTAGCACGCTCGGGCAGGCCGGGGACGGAGCGCTCGAACATCCACCCGTAGTACTCGTCCACGCTCAGCTTGCTCCCCGGGTTGGCCACGGACTCGTGGTACTGCCGGATGCCGAGGCTGCCATCGGGGTCGATGCGCCAAGACAGCTCGGTCCACAGCTCGTTCTCTTCCCAGACCTCGCCTGGGTTCGCCTGGCGCGTGTCGGAGATGGTCTCTCCCAGGCGCTCCCTGGCGGCGCGGAGCACGGGCTGGCGGAAGCCGATCCACTGCGCGTCGTACTGCTCGTAGGAGTAGGTGTCATGGCGCTCGGAGGCGAGGCCCACCGGGAGGACGTAGTCGGCAAAAAAGGCAGTTTCCGACCACGTGGGGGTGAGGGCGACATGACAGGCGACCTTTTCCTCGTCGGTGAGCACCTCGACCCAGCTCATGCCGTCGGGGTTGGTCCACACAGGGTTGTAGGACCGAGTGAAATAGACCGAGAGCCTTCCCCGGCCTTCTTTCAACAAGTGCGGCAGGAGGAACGACATCTCGTTCTGGGAAAGCGGGTACTCGCCGGGCCAGCAGAGCTCGTTCCAGCGCTCGGGGTGCGGAGGTAAGTGGATCGGGCGGGGCACGTACTTGTTCCAGGCGTTGGGGAAGGTGCCGCCCTCCGTGGCGACCGCACCCAGCAGCGCGGAGAGGAGGAACAGGGTCCGGCTCACCTGCCAACCGCCGAGGTTACCCGCTGCTGCCGAACGCCAGTTGTGGGCGGCAAAGCGGTGCCCGGCGGAGGCGACGACCTCGGCGACTTCGGCGATCGTGCCCGCCGGGACCTTGGACTCCGCCGCTGCGTACTCGAAGGTGTAGGCGGACCACATCGAGGCGAGCACTCCCTCGAAGGCCTCGAAGCTCGCCTCGAGCTCGGGGTGGCAGGCGGCCAAGTACTCCTCCCAGTTCCACCACCGTCGCACGAACTCTCGGTCGTAGCGCTTCGTCGCGACGATGTGGTTGGCGATGGCGAGGTTCACCGCGGCCTCGGACCCCGGCCAGGTGGGGAGCCACCAGTCGGCGTGCGTGGCCGTGTTGGACAGGCGAGTGTCGAGGACGATGACCTTTGCGCCCCGCGCCCTCGCGTCGGTGATGCGCTGGGCGTGGGGGTTGAAGTAGTGGCCCGACTCCAGGTGCGCGCTGATCAGGTAGATGACCGAGGCGTTGGCGTAGTCGGGGCTCGGGCGGTCGATGCCCATCCAGAACTGGTAACCGGCGCGCCCCCCCGAAGAGCAGATGTTGGTGTGCGAATTGTGCCCGTCCACACCCCAGCTGGCGAGCACCCGCTCGGTGAAGCCGTCCTCGCCCGGACGGCCGATGTGCACCATGATCTCGTCCTGGCGGCCCTCAGTGATCGCGCTGCGCAGCCGCCCGGCGATGTCGTCGAGGGCCTCGTCCCAGCTCACTTGCTCCCAGCGGCCCTCACCCCGCCGGCCCGCCCGGCGTAGGGGGTAGAGGATCCGGTCGGGGTCGGTCACCTGGTTGAGCGTGGCCGGGCCCTTGGCGCAGTTGCGCCCCCGGGAACCGGGGTGCTCGGGGTTGCCCTCGAACTTCCTGACCTCGAGGGTCTCACGGTCGACGTAGGCGAGCAGCCCGCAGGCGGACTCGCAGTTGAAACAAGTGGTGGGGACCAGCATGCAACGGCGCTCGACGGCCTTGGGCCAGGCGCGGCTGTCGAGCTCTGTCCAGTCGTCCCAGCGCTCCTTGGGCGGGAAGGCTGAGAGGTGGCTCCTCGAGGCACCCGGGTAAAAGGTCTCGCCCCGAGCCTCCACCTCCGGACGTGCCGCGGAGGGCCGTGGCGCGGCCTCCGTGCGCCGGGCCGCGGCCTCGGGACGCGCTGGGGGTCGCCGTGGCGAGTCCTCCGGTCCCCGACCACCTTGCGCGTCGGTCATGCGAGAGTCTGTCTGGGTCATGTGAGACCGCCTTGTGCGTTGGTCATGCGAGCGGCACCGCCTGGGCGGCTTGGACGTAAGAGTGCTCGTGGGGGAAGAGGCCCGCCAGCGCGACCACGCCGGCCCACCAGCCCACGAAAGGAGCAAGGACGCCCACGGCGATGGCGAGCGCGCCGGCCCAAAAGAACAAGGCGTAGCGCCCGTGGGTCATTTCGCGCGCCGCCAGGCGGGCATGCGCGGTCGGGTGGAGCGAAGTCGTCTCGGCCGCTCGGAGCAGCAGGTGCACCGCGGCCGAGCCGGCCACGAGCACCTCGAGCGGGTGGAGGGCCGAGGGATAGAGGGCGGCAGCCGCCGGGAGGAGAGCACCCGCCCCGCCGAGGAGCGCCTCGACGGCGAGGTGTGGTCCGAGGACCGGGCTCTGCCACAAGTCGCGGCCGCGGGCCTGAGCGAAAAGGTACGCGGTGTACACGGCCGCCATCACGGCCACGGGTACGCCGGGGCCGGCCAGGGCGACGTGGGCGGAGCTGGAGCCCGCCAGGCTGATGGCGAGGTCTGCCACGAGCACCGCCCCGTAGAGGTTCAAGACGACGGCTCCACGGACGAGCCAGCTCCGCCACTGGTGCTTGGTGAAGATGAGGTAGAAGCGCAGGGGGTGCTTCAAGTCCCAAACGAGCAGGAGCCCCGTCAGGGCCAAGAGGGCCAGGCCAACGAGCGGGCCCACGTAACGGACGAGCACCGAGGACCAGGAGAGGTACCCGAAAACAGCTAGGAGGACCGGCGCCAGGTAGGCGCCGGCGGCCACCCCCTTGGTCCAGGTGTACAGGCTCACCCGCCACCCCCACGGGAGGGCGTGGGCGACGTCGTAGGAGACGACGGCGGCGGCAGACGAAGTGGGCCGGCCGTGGTCACGCGGGTGGCCTGAGTTGACCACTCCGGGCCCGGTGGGCATCTGCGCCCAGGCGAAGATGCCTCCCGAAGGCCGCTCGGCCGCCAGTGGGTCGAGGATCGCTTGGTGGGCCCCTTTGTAGTAAACGCCCGGACGCGTGTGCTTCTCGGGACGCCGGACTGCCACCGGCTCGCGCTGTACGACCTGAGCCACTCGCGACGACGGGTCGTTCAGGTCACCGACCAGGATGGCTCGAGTGGGGCAAACCACCACGCACGCGGGTTCGAGGCCCATCTCGAGCCGGTGGGCGCAGAAGTTGCACTTCTCGGCCGAGTGGTCCTCGGGGTTGATGAAGATGGCGTCGTAGGGGCACGCCGCGATGCACGCTTTGCACCCGATGCAGATCGCCTTGTCGAAGTCCACGATCCCGTCGGGGCGCTTGTGCATCGCAGCCGTCGGGCAAGCCGCTACGCACGGAGCATCTTCGCACTGGTTGCACCTGGTCACCTGGAAGACGCGGCGGGCTTGGGGGAACCGGCCCACCTCGACGGACTTCACGTAGGTGCGGCTCACCCCGACCGGCACGTCGTTTTCCGACTTGCAGGCGGTGGTGCAGGCGTGGCAGCCGATGCAGCGGGTCTGGTCGAGCACCTTCACCCAGCGCGGAGGCGCCGAACGCTCAGTCGCCTGGTCCGAGTGCCCGCCGACGAGGGTGCTCATGGGAAGGCCGATGGTACAAGGGACCTATAGTGCGCGTCCAAGGAATCGTCTGGATGAATATGATCGACATTTCGAATGATTGGCTCTCCCAACTCAGACCAGTTACAGACCTTCGCTGCCGTGGCTGCCCACGAGCACGTGACGGAGGCGGCCATGGAGCTCGGGCTGTCCCAGCCCGCGGTCAGCCACCAGTTGAAAGCCTTCCAACAAGCACTCGGGCTGAGCCTGCTGGAGCGCGTCGGCCGGCGCGTCCGGCTGAGCGAGGACGGCAAAGCCCTGCTCCCGGTCATAACGGCCGCCCTGGCAGCCTTGCGCGCGGTAGAAGAGGTGGCGGCGGCGCGGCGGGGGCTCATCGCCGGAGGTCTCTCCGTGGCTGCGAGCAACACGATCGGCATCTACCGCATGCCGGACTGGCTGGCCGGCTACGTGGAGCGCTACCCGGGGATCAACATACGGGTCAGGCTCGTCAACACCCTGGCCGCCATCGGTCTCCTACGCGCCGGGGAGGTCGACTGCGCCCTGGTCGAGGCACCGGAGCCCACGCCCGGGCTCCAGGAGATGTTGGTTGAAGACGACGAGCTCGTCGTGGTGGTCTCGGCCCACCACCCCTTGGCGCGTCTCGAGCGCGCCAGGGTGGCTGACCTGTCACGCCACCGGTACCTGGCACGCGAGCGCGGGTCGGGGACCGAGGCCCTGGCTGCCGAACTTCTGGGGGCGGCGTACCGCAGCGGCCAAGTGCTCGAGCTCGGTCAGGTCGACGCGGTGCGTTCCGCGGTGCTCGCTGGCCTCGGCTATGCCGTGCTCCCGCTAGCGGCCATCGGTGAGTTCCTCGAGTCGGGCGAGCTGTGCAGGGTCCACACAGGCCGTCCGAGCCTGCGGCGGACCTTCAGGGCGCTGCGCCGCCCGGTCAGCCACTCCCCGGCGCTGGACGCATTCTGGGGCCATCTCCGCACGGTCGCCTATCAGACGCAGTAGGGGCGACAGGGGGGCGCCTAGTGCCACAACAGGTGACCTTCGCCCGGTTACGGCGGCGGCATCCAGGCCCGTGCCGTTGCTTCGCCCGAGGCAGCGGTGGGCGAGTTGTAGCATCGCCCCCAATGGCGCTTTCAACTGAGCAGTGGCTCCGCGCCCTGGCTGCCGAGCTCGGTGTCCGAGAGCCGACAAGCGAGCAGGTCGAGGCGCTGTTGGCTCTGGCAGGCATGGCGGCGCACAACGCCGAGCGGGTCGCGGCTCCTCTGTCGTGCTGGCTGGTCGGTGTGGCCGGCGTGGAGCCCGCTGCCGCACGCGCTGTGGCCGAGAAGTTGTCCCGGCAACTATCGCCCGCCGAGTGACCTGAGGACCCAACTCGGCGTCGGCGGCCGTCAGGCCCCGCGATCTAAAAGACCTGCTCAGAGCCCGTCCGTGGGCGAGGGGGGACTTGAACCCCCACGAGGTTGCCCTCACAGGAACCTGAATGGTGCGTGGCCCGTTCCGGGCCGTGCCGGACTGTGTCGGCATATACGTTGAACAGGTCTTTTGTGTGGCAACCGTCCTCGTCAGTCCGGCCGATGACACCCTGTCCGAGGCCGTGCGTTAGCAAATCGTTAGCAAATCGGGGCTCTCCAAGGGCTGCCAGCGCGGCAAAAAGGGTCTCAGCCGCGTTGGGGACCGATCGGGAGGTCCCGCACTCGGGCGAGGCCTGGCGTCACGACCACCACGGCTCCCGCCTCCAGGCTTTCCCCGGTGTCGGGTAGCGCGGCTAGCACGACAGCCGCTTGCCGCTCCGGCGCGTGCGGAGCACGCCGCAGCAGCATCACGCTTGGGCCCGTGTACGCGCCAAGCGCCAGCATTTCGCCAAAGTCCGTGTCTGCCGACAAGATCACGCGACCCTCGGCAGCGGCAGCCCGCATGACGTCCTCGTCCGACTTGCCGAGGAGCCCTCGGTCACCGACGTGGACGGCATCATGCCCGGCCTCACGGAGGAGGCTTGCCACCCGGGACGACAAGGCCTCATCCACCAGGAACTTCACGCCGTCGGTCGCAAAGGGAGCT